>CAIRYQ010000062.1 GCA_903882875.1 uncultured Spartobacteria bacterium
ACACCCATTGAAACCGAGCCGCCGGCATAGTCCGCGAACTCCTTCATTGGGCCGCGGGCAATTTGCCGCAGCGTAATCGTGGCGAGTAGCGGATGCGCCAGCGCAATCACCGCCGGCCCTAGCTGGTACTTTGATGAAATATGATCGGCCTTCAGATAGCCGAGCCGCGACAACGTGTAGGTGAAGCGCGAGATGGTTGGTTTCGGCAGCCCGGTCAGCATAGAGAGATCCTTGTTGCCAAGAACCGCGGCTTCCGGCGTGAAACAACGCAGAATTTCAAGCCCTCGCGCCAGCGTGGTCGCAAACTGCTTGTCGCCTTCGAACTCCGCGAAGCTATCGAGAACGCGGCTGGTCCGAACTGCTTTTGGCTTGGGCTTCCGCATAACGTCACATATCCCGTGATCACACGCCCTATAGGATAGCAAAACCTCGTTCAGAATATCAAAACTGCGGTTGGTATTTCCTGTGAGATAGCGCAGGCTTGCCCTTCAACATGGACGGGCGCGCGCGGAGGGAGGTAAATTCCTGCCGTCGCAGCACAAAAAGCCCGCAGCGACTGAGGTGAGGATGACGGTTAATCTCGACGAGCCGCGAAAGGCGGGCCTGCTACCACCCGTTCCAGCCATCGGCGGGGCGAAAACCTCAAGTCCGCGCGGGTCTGGCCTGGCCAGCGACCGCTTTGCGACGGCCGTCGTGGTGGCCGCTATCGTCCTCGCCATGCAGATCGGCTCGTACTTCGTACCGGCCTATATCCTGCCCTCGCCCATCGCCGTGGTGAAGTCGCTGTTCGAAAGCCTCACTACCGACTACCTGCAAATCCTGATCACGATGGTCCGGCTGATTGCGAGCCTGTTGATCGCCATCGCTTTCGGCACCCTGATCGGAATCATCACTGGCACGATTGCGTCGGTGCGGCCTTATCTCCGCGCGCTTGTTTTCATCGACACCGGCATTCCGGCGCTTTCCTGGATGCTGATGGCCGTGTTCTGGTTCAAAGACCCCGAACTGCGGATGTTCTTCATCCTGTTCGTGATCATCGTGCCGATTTACGCACTTAACATTCACGACGGCATCCGCGCCATGCCGAAGGAATGGCTTGAGATGTGCGAAAGCTTCCGTCCCAAGCGGGTGCAGGTGCTGCGCTATCTCATTGTCCCGCATATTATTCCTTACGTGCTGATGACAACGAAATCTACGGTCGGCTACGCCACGCGCATGCTGATCTTCGCTGAATTGATTGGATCGTCCGTCGGCATCGGCGCGCGCATGGGACTTGCGCAGGCGACATTCCACATGGACTCCGTCATTGCGTGGACGGTGTTGCTGGTCATCATCAATATGCTGGCACAGGGCTCCGTCGATCTCATCGAACGCTATTTGCTGCGCTGGCGCGACGAAGCAGCCGTGCGCTGAACCGAAATCTAAAAAACAACGAAACAAGCGGAGGAAATCATGACCCGGATCATCACACGCCGAACCGCGTTGCAAAGCGCCGGCGCACTCGCGACAACCGCACTGATTGCAAAACCCGCCATCCTGCGCGGCCAGGCGGCGATGGACCGCGTCAGCTACGTCACACTCGCGACCGGCTTTAACGTCATTCTCAATGAATATATGTCTGCCAAACGCTTCGACCTCAAACACGGCGTCAATATCGACGTTATCAATTCATACGTTTCGGTGACCAACTATTACAACGACCTCACGGCCGGAACATTCGAACTCGGCATCGGCGCATGGGATACCTGGGCCTCGCGCTACCTTGCGGGTGTGCCGCTGAAAGTCGTCAGCAGCGTCACCGATTACGACATGCTCTACATTGTCGCGATGCAGGGCGGACCGAAAACAGTTGACGATCTGCGTGGCAAGACATTGTCCGCGACGCTTTCGTCCGGCGCTTACCGCGTGACCAAACACGCCCTGTCGGCATTTCACAAAATGGAAGCCGATAAGGATTACAAGGTACAGAACACCGAAAGCCCCGCGGGCGCGGTCGCGATGGTGCTGGGCGGCAGCGCCGAAGGCGGGTTGACGTGGGAGCCGAATGTCAGCGTCGGCCTGGAACGCGAGCCGAAACTGACGACAATATATAATGTGGGTCAGGACATCGAGAAAAACGCCGGCATCCTGTTGCCGTACTTCGCTATCGCGCTGCGCGACGAGGCTGAGAAGCGGCATCCCGGCGTTTCCAAGAAAATCGCAGCCGCATTCAACGAATGCATTCAGGGCGTGATGGCAAATCCCGACGAGGCCGCGAAACTCTCCGCTGCGAAGATGAAAGTTTCGGAAGCAGCACTACTGTCTGCCTTCACCAGCAAGCGGTTGGTGTTCCGGCCCGCAGCAATGACGGACCCCGTCGGCCGCGCGAAAATGGAAAAAGCGGCCGACTACATGGTCAAGAATGGCATGTTGCCGAAGGCCGTCGATGCCGGCTTCTACGCGGGCTGACGCTTAAGCGCTCTACTTCGGCGTATCGTTTTTTTGCGCCGGGTTTACAGCCGACGGCGGTATCGCCATCTTATCGCCTGTCGGCGGCGGCGCGACGTGGATCTCGGAATCCGCCTGCACCGGAGGCTTGATCACGCCGTCGGACCGATCAAGCCGCTCGCTCAGGGATTCACCTTTGCGCTGATCGGCCTGCGCGTCGAAGTGAGATGGCGAACCCTGCGCGACGCCGCCTGGCGGATTTTTAGCCGGTGCGGAGGTCTGCGCTTGCGTTGGTGACGCCAAGATACATACGCCAGCGGTCAGAACGGAAAATACGGCTGTTCGCATTTTTGTAACGGCCATTGCACGCTCCTCACATTCGTTCATGAGGAAAACGCAGAACAGAGCACCAGGGTTCCGGCGCTACGCCGCCGCAGCCCTCAACCCGTTACCGGCGCGCACATGGTACGGAGTTAGCCGGAACATACGGAGAGCAATTTCGTTGGAAACACAGAGGCTTCCAACAAGAGGACATTCCGCGTGATAACGACAACTGACACCCGGCGCGAGACTGTTTCCCTGATCGGCAGCGACAAGGTCGAGGGAACCGCAGTCTATGGCGCCGACAGCAAAAAGATCGGCAGCATCGAACGCATCATGATCGACAAGGTCAGCGGCAAGGTCGCCTACGCCGTGCTGACGTTTGGCGGCTTCATGGGCATCGGCGAAGATTACTATCCGCTGCCGTGGTTGAGCCTGAAGTATGACACGAACCTTGATGGCTACATTACTGGCATCACGGAACAGCAGTTGAAGGGCGCTCCAAGATACAGCCAGGCGCAGAGCTGGAATTGGAGTGACCGCGCCAATGATCGCAAGGTCTATGACTACTACAGTACACCGCTGTGGTACTGATCGCAGCACATTGCGGTGATATCGACCTCGGCCTCCGCCAAAGGCGGGGGCCGACTTCGCCGTGAAAGCGAGTCAACACAAAGATCTGCGCACCGGAAAACCGCCGTGGGAAATCTACCCCACGCCGCGCATTTCCAAACATCGCCTCACCCGTAATATTCATTGTGACGTCCTGATCGTCGGGGCGGGCATTTCCGGTGCGCTGATGGCGGATTTACTGTCTGCGGAATGTCAACGCCGGAGGGTTTCTGCAGCGGTAAGCCGGAGGAAAAGTGCAGCACGGACGCATGCAACAAGGCCCCCGATATCGGGGGCCTTGTAGCTTGTCGCGTTTCATTCCTGAGGGGCTGGTTCCGAGAGCGGCTCTGACCGGGCTCGGCGTGACCGGCGTTTGGAGTGAGCGAGCCTGAAGCTGTCGCCGTTCATCTCCAGGATATGAACGTGATGCGTGAGGCGGTCGAGGAGCGCGCCAGTGAGCCGTTCGGAGCCGAACACGGATGTCCACTCGTCGAACGGCAGATTGCTCGTGACCAGCGTGCTGCCACGCTCGTAGCGCTGGCTGAAGACCTCGAACAATAACTCAGCCCCGGTCGCAGAGAGCGGCACATAGCCGAGTTCGTCGATGATCAGTAGCTTGTAGCTGGCGAGCTGACGCTGAAGTCGCAATAACCGCTTTTCGTCGCGTGCTTCGAGCAGTTCGTGGACCAGAGCCGATGCCGTGATGAAGCCGACCGATAGACCCTTCTGACAGGCCGCCAAGCCGAGCCCGAGCGCGATGTGGCTCTTGCCCGTGCCGCTGTTGCCGACAGCGATGATATTCTCGCGCCGTCCGATGTAGTCCGAGCGCGCCAGCTCCAGCACCAACATTTTATTCAGTGAAGGCAAGGCCAGGAAGTCGAAGCTGTCGAGGCTCTTGACGGTCGGGAACCGTGCCGCCTTGATCCGGCGCTCCACCATGCGTCGCTCGCGGTCAATCATCTCCATCTCAGCCAGCCGCATCAGGTACCGCGGATGGTCGACGCCTTCAGCCGCGCACAGTTGAGCAACCTTGTCGTACTCCCGCAAGAACGTCGGTAGCTTCAACGCCTTCAGATGGTGGGCGAGCAAGATCTGCGGTGTGTCGGTCATGCCGCAACTCCGGCCAACAGATCCATGTACGACCGCACTGATGTTGTCGCGACCGTTGCTGTCGGCAGATACGGATAGATTGTCATGTCGAGGCGCGGCGGGCGTCGCTCGATACGGCACAGCACCAGATGCTTTACGGCATCGAAGCCGATCGCGCCGCGCGCGATGGCATCGCGCACGGCAGCGGCGACGTCGCCGATGTTGAACACCTCCTTCAGCCGCAGCACCTGTACAAACTCGCGCTTGCCCTTTTTGCCCATACGCGATTCGAGAAGCCGTCGCAGGGTCGCGAACTCCTCGGGCAACTTCCAATCGGCGAGCGGGGCTGCCTGGTCGAGCGCATTGGTCTTCTGCTCAATCAGCGCCAGGTAGTGCAGCGGATTAAACACGAAGTCCTCACGCTCATAGGAGCGGGGATGGCGCGCAATCACCTCGGCACCGCAGGCGATGACGACCTCGTGCACATAGCCACGGACCAGCACCTTTTGGTGTCCATAGGCCGTCGGCACCGAGTAATCATTCAGCCGATAGCGCACCAGCGAGAGCGAGGTGACGCTGCCAGGCTTCTTGTCGCAAGCATCGTAGGGAGCCGGCAGTGGTTTCTGGAAGGCGGCGAGATCGCGTTCAAGCCGCTCGCCAATCGTCCCGTCATGGCCTCGCAGTCGATCCGCAAGGCGCCTCCGGCAGCCCTCCAGAAGATGCGTGTTCAAGGCCTCAAAGTCAGCGAACACGGGAATCGGTACGAGGAAGTTCCGCCGCGCATACCCAACGAGCCCCTCGACCTTGCCCTTGTCGTTACCTTTGCCCGGGCGGCCAAATCGATCCGTGAACAGGTAATGCGATTGCAACTCGCTGAACACCCGGGTGCGCTGACGCTTGCCGCCACCGAGAATGCGGGCAACCGCGATCTTTGTGTTGTCATAGAGGATCGACTGCGGCACGCCATCAAAGAACGCGAACGCTCGCACATGCCCATCGCAGAATGCTTCTGTCGTCTCTGCCGGGTAACCCACGACGAAAATCGCATCAGAGTGCGGCAGGTCCATCGCGAAGAAGTGGATCTTGCGCTCGACACCGCCAATCACGCCGATGGCTTCGCCAAAGTCCGCCTGCGCATGTCCTGGCGGATGCACAAGTGGTACGAACATCTCCTGCGTCCGCTGGCGCCAACCCGCCACGTAGTCCTTCACGATCGTGATCCGACCCGTGAAGCCGTGCTCATCGCGCAGCCGCTCGAAGATCCTCTTTGATGTATGATGCTGCTTCTTCGGCCGAGCCTTGTCGGCTGCCAAAATCGCATCAATTACGCCGGTGAACTCATCGAGCTTTGGTCGGAATGGCGCCTTCGTGCGCACGTATCCAGGCGGCACCGAGAACTTCAGCATCTTCGAGACCGTTCTGGCGTTGATCCCAAACCGATCCGCAGCAGCGCGCTCGCTAATACCCTCGATCAAAACCGCGTGTCGGACCCGCGCGTAAAGCTCCACTGTCTTCATCCCCCGCCCCTTGCTGAATCAGGCAAAGGACTCTAACCGCCGCAGTTTTACTCCGGCGCAGCCAAACAAATCGGCCGCTTCAGTGAGGGATTATTGCTCCGGCTTTTACAATCCGGCGATAGCCGTATCGGCCATACTGGGATGCGAGAGAGATTATCGCTCTCGTCAGCGCATCTTCATCGGCTCGAACGATGGTGGCGTATCGCTGCGTCCCGCGGTGCTGGCGATCTTTATTGTCATTCTTTATCTCGGCACTATTCTCGTTTCCAGAAGCGTGTTCGATAACCTCGTATCGCGCCATGAGGCCTTTAAACGCATTGAAACACTGGCGCAGCGTGACGCGCTGACAGGTC
>CAIRYQ010000063.1 GCA_903882875.1 uncultured Spartobacteria bacterium
CTGTGTCAGGCAACCGGATAAGCACGCTATTTTGTGTGCCACCTGTCCGGCGGCTCCGCTGCGCCGCTGGCGTCGGTTCGATGAAACGTTGGTTGCAGCGGTGGCGAATCATCCGGCCTTTGTTCCTGAAATGCCGCGGTATCATCCATGATGCGATTTGCATCATCGTTGATCCGTTTTGGAACCCCATTGATGCCTTTCGGGCTGTTCTTGAACCATCATCGAATCACCGTTGCTCCGATTTGCGTCACCATTGCTCCGATTGGCACCACTGGTGATGCCATTTCGGTTCAATGTTGATGCCATCCGGCATCAATTTTCCTGAAGAAGCGGGCATTTCGCCCTGTTTCCCAGCCTTTTTCCATGCCTATCCGGTTGCGTGGCAATCGGAGGAGGAATTGAATTAGGAAGGCAGGAAATCAGGAAAAGAGGCACGGAAACCCTCCTTTCCTGCCTTCCTAATCTGTCTGTTTGTCAACCAACCGGATAAGCAGGCCTTTTTCGACTTCTCAATGGGCAGCGCCGGTTGCCGGCTTGGGAGTCGGGCCGCGGCCGGGATAGCTTTGCTTCAGGACGCCGTAGATGTCCTGCGCGGAAGCTGTGCCGGCCTTGGCCGCGAGGGGCAGGTAGTTATAATAGAAGAGGTCGGCGTTCAGCATGTCCGCGCCGGCGACGGTCTGCGTGTCCACGAGCGGCTGGAGGATGGTGTTCACCTTGGCGATCATGCGCGTGAGGGCGTCCCATGCGGCCTGGTCCTTGTCATATTCGGCCACGTCAATCGTGCTGGGGACTGTGGCGGCGTTCTGGTGCATGTAGTCGCGGCACTTTTCATGGAAGGGCAGCCGCATGTCGCTGAGCTTGAAATAGCCCTGGCGCTGCTGGTCGGTGATGGTCATCGCAAAGGCGGCGATCTTTGCGATGAGTGCGTCCGCCGCCGCGATGATGTCGGCTTCCTGGGCGGAGGTGATGGTGATAGAGAGGTCGTTTTGTTGCATGGGGTGATGAGGGGTGCTGAGGTTGAGTTCTTCCACGGTGCCATCCCATTTTGCGCCGGGCATGTCGAACCGAAGCGGCTGGCCGTTCGGCAGGGTCATATCCATGCGCAAGGGGGTTGGCATGGCGGAAAGTTCATGCCCGGTTTTTAGCGCGGCCAAGCCGGAAAAAGCGGAAATTTTTCCCGCTCAGAAACGCAGCGGGATGCCCGCGCCGGGATTGCGGAGGATTTGCCGCCGATGAGTGCGACGCGATCCTGCGTGCGCCGTCCGTGGATTTGCTCATCGCCGCGCTCTGCATCCATCACGACGTGGCGCTGACGACCTTCGACGCGCACTTCGCCGAACTCGGCAAGCTTTCCAAACTGCGCGTCAATTTGCTCCAGCGCCCGGCCTGAGAGATGTGAAATAGATCGGTCGCGCCCTGAGTGGCCAGTTTCCGAAAATAGCCCAGCACTTCAGTGCTGGGTAGCTATGGGAAAAGTGAGGCAAGTCCCGCAGGGACGGCAGAAGGAATCCACCCGGTTCTTCCGTCCCTGCGGGACTTTCAACTCTCCACACCGGATAACCCAGCACTGAAGTGCTGGGCTATTCTCGGATTTGCCGACTTTATAGACTGCCTCTGAGACTCTCGCAGCAAGGAATGCCCGCATCAGGATTGCGGCGGAAGTCCTCCATGCGCGCATCGAGCAGCGCATTTTCCTCCGCGGTCCCTTGCTTCAGGTCTCATCATAGGGCGTTTGCACGCACCCATCGGTCTGTTCCCACAAAACAGACCTCGGTATCCTCTGGGAGCACTCCCGATTTTATCAGACCAGCAACTACTGCGAATTTGACCGGCTGGCTCGCACCATCGTCGGAGAGGTAAACGCACATAGATGCCATAAGTGATCGGTTACGGGAGGCTGGTTGGTCTTTATTCTCCTTTTCCATTTCCTTCTCTAGTTTCCGTCGCTCTCGCTCTTGCTTTCGTTCGTCATCTCGGATGGCTTGCAAATAGCGGCGCTCCTCCTGTATCGCACGACGACGCCTCGCAGGGTCGGTGATGTGCGCAAATGAATGACCGTGTTCCCAAACCGGTCGGGTTTCTTCACCTTGCTCGTTCTCTGTTCCAATATCCGAGAATTCCGCCGCAATCTCTCTGCTTTCGGTTGCCTCTTGCTCGACATGAATTCTAGTGCAGTGTAACGTTGAGAGGTGACGGTATTGGTGTATGATTGGATTCATGCCAGCACCCTTTCGTTTGAGTCCGCCGGAACGACGTGAACTCACCAGGATCAGCCGGAGCCAAAGCCGCCGTGCGGATGATGTCCGC
>CAIRYQ010000064.1 GCA_903882875.1 uncultured Spartobacteria bacterium
CCCAGGGCGTTGCCCTGGGCTGGCTTGGTGCGCACCGTTGGTGCTCAGAGGCAGCTCGCTGCCACAGTGCATGACACGTTCTAGGGCAGCTTAAGTGAAGGTGTAGCCGAATGGGTGGAGTTGTGCGCGGTGGAGCGCGACGCTCCGCGCGCGCTTCCTCCGACTGCAAGCAAGCCTTGCAGCCGATAGTGGCTCAGTTTGAAAATGGATGAAGCAGGAATCCATGAACACATGAAGGAGCTTTCCTGATTTCATGGCTTCCTGCTTCAAAATGAGCCACCACCTTCCAGCCCACGCCGAAACGCGCGCGGCGCTGCGCGTTCCACCGCGCCAACGATCCCCTGACCACAGCGGCTGCACTTGGCCCAAACTCCCTTCGCGAGGCTGACACACCGCCGCCCTGCGCAGCAGCCCCGCCGGATTTTTTCCCGGCGCATCGTTCCGGCTAAGGTTGCACGCACGCGCCGATTAGCAGGCGAGACTTCACCCTTTATGAAAATCCCCCCGCTGGCTTGTTCCGTTTTGCTGTCCTCGATCGCATCCGTAATCGCGCAGACGCCTCCCCCGCCCGCCGCGTCCCCCCTTCCGGCAGGACCGACCTTTTCGCTGGAGCAATTCGGCCCCGTGAAGACGCCTGCGGATGCGGAGAAGGCTTTTCAAAAGGCTTCGGCGGACATCATTGCCGCGGGCGGCGGCGTGCTCGTGATTCCCGGCGATGCGGCCTCCGGCTGGAAGCCGAAGAACAACACGCAGGAGCAGTGGCGCAAGCCCGCCCCGCCGGCGACTGCGAAAGGCTGGGGTTCCGGCGCGGGCGTGACCGTCGTGGACACGCGCAGCGGCACCGTGAAGATCCAGCCGCCGCAGGCGACCGGCATCCAGATCGAGCGCGACTTGAATCTCCCGCAGGGCGAGAGCCTGCCGCACTGGGGCTACTACCCGATGCTGCGGATGAAGAACACGGTGCTCCACGGTTCGACGAGCTATCACGACTGGATCCAGGAGGATGTCGAAGCGGGCACGGACCGCCGCTTTTACGTCGCGACCATCCGCGGGATTTTCCCCGGAGAATTCCTCAATGCGCTCGGCTCCGGCGTGTCGCGCATCTATGTGAAGTCGCTCGGCTACGACAAGGAGAAGAAGGCGTGGTTCCTGGTCGCGGACACGGAGACGCCCGTGAAAAAGGGCGCGCTGCTGAGCAACAAGAACCATGTGAACATCCTCGACATGGAGACGTTTTCGCACAACGAGAACCAGACGTTCGACGTGCGCATGTGGCGGCACAATTATTCGCAGGGCGACAACTATCTCTTCGACGCGCGATTCAAATATATGGGCGACGTCCACTCGACCGCGGGCGATGAGAACGGCGTGCTCTACGCGGCGTTTGTCGAGGCGGAGACGAAGATTTTCCGCGGCAAGGTGGAGTCGTGGGACGCGGCGACATCGGCGCTGAAATTCGCGCCCGGCCCGCTCGGTGATACGCTCGGCAGCGGGCGTCCGATCATCAATATGAACCCCTCGAAGTGGATCACGAAGGGCAGCGTGAACCTCGTGCGCCCCGGCTCGTGGACCGGCGAGGATCCCGCGCAACCGAATCCCGTTTTCCACGGCAAGAGCTACCCGACGACGGTCGGGAAAAACAAACTCGGGATCAATGCGCTGAACATGGGCGGGCTCATCCATTTCTCCGCCGACGCGCCGGTGACGGAGGACGCGATCGGGCACTACTTTTCCGTGGATGAAAAGGACGAGTATGTCCCGAACACCGATGTCCGCCGCTGGTTCCTGATTGATAGCGTGACGAAAAATGAAGACGGCACGAAGGACATCCGCATCATCCGCCACTGGTGGGGCGCGAAGTCCGCGGGCGGCATCACGCTTTACAAGCCCGAGAGCTATTCGTGGGACGGCCACGACAAGCCGCTGCACTACATCATCGCGCCGGGCGCGAACGCATTCGATGTCTCCGACGGCGTGAACAATCCGAAGCGCACGCTGAAGCTCGTGCCGACGCCGTTCACGGGGACGGATGCAGACTTCGCGCAGGGCGATGCGATCGAGCAGGCCATCGGGCCCGATCCGTTCAAGCCGATCTCATTCCGAAGCTGGCTGTGGGATGCCGTGCCAGGCGCGTTCCCGGCGCCGGTGATTGACATCGCAAACAACGGCGCGGTGATGCGCGACTCGATGCTCTGGGTCCACGGCGGCTCGGGGAGCTACGAGAAAGAAACCACCGCCCGCTACGACCGGAATCCCGCATGGGATCGGATCATTGATCTCGGCTCGGCGAGCAACACGGCGCTGAAATTTTCCGCCGACACGGGCAATGCGGCGATCCTCTTCGCGCAGCCGAACGACCGCGTGCAGCCGATCAAATGGTACTTCGGCACCGACCCTGCCGCTGCGCCGAAGATCGCCTCGCTCACCGTCGCGCGCGACACGGGCGAGTTCAATTTCACCGGCGGCAGCGGGGCGCGTTTCGACGGCCCGCTCACGGCCACCGGCCTTTCCGCCGACGCCAAGCCGTCGCGCAATCTGCGGGGGAAAAATGTCGCGGTGAGTGCGGGGCAGACGAGCGCGAGCATCGCATTCGCCGTCGAGGAGAGCGACGAGGACTACGCGGTCTTTGTGGAGCAAAACTGGATCAGCAACCGCGCAATCGTGAAGAAGGAGGCGAAGGGATTCACCGTGCAGTTCGAGAAGCCCGCGCCCGAAGGCGCGAAGCTCGACTGGATGATCGTGAGGTGATGCGGGCGTGAATTCGTAATCCGCTGCGGAATGACAACGCGACGAACGATGCAGCTCCTCACAAGCAACCCAAAGCGAGAGAATGATGGATGGCGTGCATCGGGTAGCGCGGGCGTCCTCGCCTGCTGTGCGACGCATCCTGCGTCGCACCCGGCGGACGTCTGCTTGCGAACGAATGCCGCTCGACGCCCGGTGTGCTGCGCGCGACGCACAGCACGGCAGGCGGGACGCCCGCGCTACCCGAGACATGCCGTCCTTATCGTGGCATTGCTCCTCGTGCTGCAGTCCGTCACGAGCACCGTTGCGGCGGACGTGCTGAAATTCGATCCCACGCGCAAGGGCCTTGCGGCGGTCGCCGATCCTGCGGCATCGGACAAGCGCGCGGTCGCAGTGGATGTGGAGAACGAGTCCGGCAAGATCGTCCTCGGCGCGCTGAAGAAACCGCTGCCGCCGGGGCTGTATCGCTTCGCGCCGCGCATCCGCCTGCACCTGCCGGCGGACTACGACGCAGCGCGGCTGAAGCTCACATTCTCCATCGTGACGGATGGAAAAGCGGTCGCGCAGATTCCGCTCACCTGGCCGCACTTCAACGCGCGGCCCGGCGCCTACACGGAATTCGAACGGGAGATTTCCTTCACGGGATCTGCGATGCCGTCGTTCGAGCTTTCATGGTCAGTCGCGGCGCTGGCCGCGGGAGAAAAGCCGCGCGCAGTGCGTCCGACGAAAGCTCCCTCGATTGACGATGCAAACAAGACGCCGGGCCCGAAAAAAACGAAAGGCCCGGACTCGGGAATCGGCGATCTTGTGGGCGAGCTTCAGGCCGATGTCGCGGTGCCGCTCGCGAGCATCACGTATCCTGCGGTGCTTGCGGATCAGCTCACATTCTCTGCGGAGAGCACGACGCTCGCGGTTGAAAAAGTCTGGCCGGAGAAAGTCCATGTCCACCCCGGCGAGGCGAATCCAGTTGAGGTAACCGTCCGCAATTTTCAGCAGAAGCCGGAAACCGCGCTCGTGCGTTTCGAGATGCACACCGGGCTCGACGCAGCATCCGCTTCAATCGAAACACAGCTTACCATTCCACCGGGCGGCACGGCGAAGCATCGCTTCGAGTGGACGGCTGGAAAGCGCGAGTTCGGACACGAGGCGCGCGTGACGATCCTCTCAGCAGGCAAGCCCGTTCACTCGGCGTCGGAATATTTTTCCGTCGGCGCGCCGATCTGGAAGACGGCGATTCAAGGCAGCGGATTTCTCGCGTGGTTCGGGCGCGAGGCGCAGTTCCCCGAGCACGTCGAGGAAAACCGCCGCGCATACATCAACGTCGAGGAGGCGTTCAGTTGGCAGCCGAGCAGTTGGACCGATTTGAATCCGACCGGCGACGACTGGTGGACGGGCCAGGGCGACGTCCACAACAGCATGATCGGCCTCCGGCTTTGGATGAAGCTGAGCCACGACAACGGCATCAAGATGATCACCTACTCGTGGCCGAGCGCGAGCGGCCCGGCGGGGATCGAATGGGGGCGCAAGCATCCCGATCTGATCACGCACGTCGGCGTCGGGCTCGCGAGCGAGTTTCACGACGTGGAAGATCTGCGGCTCTCCGAACTGCTCCACACAAATCCGCTTTTCCGCGGGCACCGCTACGGCGTGTGGCACGGCTTTGGGATCAACCGCGGCTACTTCGAGGCGATCGATCTCGGCGCGGAGGAGATCATCAAGTCCGCACACAATTTCGGCTGGGACGGCGTGCGCTTCGATTCGCCTCCGAGCTGGAGCACGATGGATGCGGCGGAAGTCCACGCGGATTTCGATCGCTTCGGCGTTGCAAAAAAAATGGCCGAATTGCTCCCGGAATTTTTCAGCGTGAAGACCGGCAACTGGGACGACCTCGCGATCTCGACGCGCAATGTGCGCTGGCTGCGGCACCGCTTCGAGACGGAAATCGGCGCGAACTTTGCCGTGTCATACAACTTCGGCATCGAGGTGGATGCGTCCGGAAAGCCCGTGCGCCCCGTGGATTTCCTGCGCGAATGCAGCCGCGGCGGCGGGCAGCTCATGCACGAGGCCATCCGGCTTTCATCGAGCTGGGAGACGTACCGCAAAATCGCGCTGCACCAGGCCGAGATCACGCGGCAGAACGGCGGCTATGACACGGTTTTCGCTCCCGACCGCGCACCAGCGTGGCTGCATTCGTTCGCGGCGATTTATACGTTTGCCTCCGGTTCGCATCCGTACGGGAACTACGGCTGGGGCCCGACGATGACCGGCGCATACAGCCAGTTCATGACGCGCTACGGCGAGTACTGCTGGGACCTCGCGCTCGCGCCTGTGCCTGCCGAACAGTCGGGCATTTCCGTGAAGTGCGAAGCCGCGCTGCTGTGGCAGGACTATGTGCGCCAGCGGAAATTCTCCGACAGCACAGTTCAGACGGTCGTGCATCTCGTCTCGCCACCGCCGACCGATGCCGTCGTGCCCGCGGGAAAAAACGGAACGATGATGCCTTGGCAAAAGGATGTCGTGGTGCGCAAAAAATGTGCGGCTAAGCCGATCGTCTGGCTGTTCAGCGCGGAGCCAAGCACCCGCGCCGAGCAACTTATCGTGCATGCTGATGGCGACGGATTTGCCGTGACGGTGCCGGAGCATCGGTACTGGAGCGTGCTCGTGTGGACGGAGGGCGGGAAATGAAGACTCCCGTGCTCAGTTCGGCGGTGCAGTGTCGCATGAGAGGATGGCTCCCCGTCGTTCTTGCGCTGATGTGCGCGACCGCCGCCCGCGCGGACGATGCGAAGCCGTGGCGATGGGAGCTTTCGCTCGTGCCGCGTGCGCTCGTCGTCGAAGGATTGTGGGGCGACTTTTTTCACATCGAACCCGCGTTGCACAGCGCGGGGCTGCGTTACGAGCAGGCGTACATTTCGCGCAGCCCGTACTTCGGCGGCTACTCGCGGCTCTACCACATGCCGAATGACGCGGAGCTGAACCGCTTTTCCGTCATCGTGATCGCAAACCTCGATGCACCGACACTGAAACCCGAGCGGCTGGCCGCGATCCGCGAGTTTGTCTCGCAAGGCGGCGGACTCGTCGTGCTCGGCGGATATTGGGCGTTCAGCCGCGGCGCGTACGACGGCACGCCGCTCGCGGAAATGCTGCCCGTGACATTCCCGCCGGAGCATCGCATCCCGCCGAACCGCGACGGACTGCCGCTGCGTGCCGCGCCGGATGCAACGTGGAAAATGCCGTTCGATTTCGCTGCGAAGCCGTCCGCATTTTACATGCAGTCGCTCGTGCCAAAGGCGGGCGCGACAGTGCAGGTTTTCGCGGGCGAAAAGCCCGCGCTGATCTCCGGGACATTTGGCAAAGGCCGCGTCGTCGCGTGCGCGCTGACCGCGAATGGAGATCCGCCCAAGGGTGTACTGCCATTCTGGGACTGGCCCGATTTTTCCAAGCTGCTCGGGCACTCGCTCGACTGGGCCGCAGGCTCGCGTCCGCTCGCACCGGATGCGGCATCCGCGCAGGCAAAGCCGGCGATTTCCGACGACGAGATGAACAGCCTTGCACTCGGCAGCGGCGTGACGCCGGAACTTGCGCGACGGATCTGCGAGCATCCGGATCGCCAGACGGCGGACGCGCTCTTCTCGCATGTCGTGCGGCCCGAGGGTGGCGGCAAGGTGGATCTCGCGGGCGTGTTCCGCGCACTGCTGCCTTTCGCGAAAATAGAATGGGGCGCGAAGCTCCGCGAGTCGCTGGAAAAATTCAGCCCGGACATGAAGGGACGGCAGGCCGCGCTGATCCTACTGGGCGCGACGAAAGATCCGGCGGCTTACGCGATCATCCACGAGGCAGTGCAGAAGGAGCCGACGAAGGACGCCGCAATCGAGGCGTTCGGATGGCTCGGAAATGCGGATGCACTCCCGCTGATCCGCGAACTCCTCGCGCGCGCCGAATCCGCGTGCAAGACGATGGCCACGGAGGACGATCCCGCGCCCGATGTATTCGCGCGACAGCAAGGCAGCACGATCGTGGAATGTGCGATCGCGCTCTTCCGTCTCGGCGATCCCGACGCCGTGCCGCGGATGCTGGAAGTCTATCGCCGCGTGCGGCTCTATGACCGAATTTTTCACAATGCGATTAAGCGCCGTGTGCGCGAGACGGACGCACAGGGAATCGGCATTCTCCGACGGCTGAACGAGGGTGCGGACAAACTCGCCGCAACACTTGCGCGGCTCCGCGAACAGGCCGGCCCCGTGCCGGAATCGCAGCGCGCGGCATTCATCAAGGCCGCCGCGGAGGCGATCGATCCCGCTGATGTCGAATGGTTCTGCCTCGCGATGGAGCAGTCTGCGTCCTCCGTGCCCGCGGCAGCATGGCAGCCGCTCACAAAGGCGCGCGACGGAATCATCGCGCGCATGGCTGCGGCGCTCGCTATCGGGAAGTGAAGTGAACTACTTTCCTCAAAAAAACGGCGCATGAAGGAGTCGTGCGGGATGGCTTGCGCTACACTAGGCAGGTCTCTTGCTTTCCCATCAGCCGGGTTTATTCTGCAAGTTGATTGAGATCCGGCGGACAGGATCGTCCGTTATGCGTCACGCCAACAGCGCCTTGATCACGTTCCCCTCGACATCCGTGAGGCGGAAGTCGCGGCCTGCGTAGTTGAACGTGAGCTTCTCGTGGTTCAGGCCGAGCAGTGCGAGGATCGTCGCGTGCAGATCGTGGATCTGCACTTTGTTCTCCACAGCCTCGTAGCCGTATTCGTCCGTCTGCCCGTGGCTGAGGCCGCCTTTCACGCCGCCGCCTGCCATCCAGAGCGTGAAGCCCTTGTTGTTGTGGTCGCGTCCGTCGCCTCCCTGCGCGTGCGGCGTGCGTCCGAATTCGCCGCTCCACACGACGAGAGTGTCTTTCAAAAGGCCGCGCTGCTTGAGGTCGGTGAGCAGGCCCGCGATAGGCTGGTCCACGGACGTGCAGTTTGCCTGGAGCGCGTTGCCGAGGTTGAAATGCTGATCCCAGTTGCCGTGGTTGATCTCGACGTAGCGCACGCCGGCCTCGATGAATTTCCGCGCGAGCAGACACTTCCGGCCCATGTCATCCGTGCCGCCTCCGCCGGGGCCGCCGCCTGCGAAAAATCCGCCCGTGCCGCGGCCCGTGCCACCGATGCCGTAGAGCTTCTTCGTCGCGTCGGATTCCTTTTCGATGTCCATCACCGCGGGCATCTGGCTCTGCATCTTGAATGCGAGTTCGTAGCTCTCGATCACGCCTTCGATCTCGGGATTGTATTTGTCGCGGCGCAGCGCCTCGCGGTTCAAAGTCTGGATCAGTTCGAGTTCCGCGCGCTGCGCGGTCGGGCCGAGCGTGGTCTGGATGTTGCGCACCTGCGCGCCGACGACCGGGCGGTTGTCCTGGCCGATGCGCGTGGCCTGATAGATCGCGGGAAGAAATGCGCTGCCGTAATTTTGCGCGCCGCCGAATCCCGCGGGCGGCGAGAGCGTGATGAAGCCCGGCAGGTTCTGATTTTCCGTGCCGAGGCCGTAGAGCGTCCACGCGCCGAGCGATGGGCGCACGAATTGCGAATTGCCCGTGTGCATTTTCACGAAGGCCTGCGGATGCGCGGGAAGATCGGTCTGCATCGAGCGCACGAGCGCCATCTCATCCGCGTGCTGCGCGATATTCGGAAACAGCTCGGAAATCCACAACCCGCTCTTGCCATGCTGCGCAAATTTCCATTTCGATCCGAGCAGCTTCGTGCCGGGGCGCTTGCCGGGCTTGTCGTTGTCGGCCGTGAGCTTCGGTTTGTGATCAAACGTATCCACATGCGACGGCCCGCCCCTCATGCAGAGGAAAATCACGCGCTTCGCCCGCGGCGGAAAATGCGGTTGTTTCGGCACGAGCGGATTCGCGTCGGCTGCGACTGCGTTCCGTCCCGCGAGTCCTGCGAATGCGAGCCAGCCGAAGCCGCAGGCGAGATTTCCGAGCACGGCGCGGCGCGTGAAAAGCGGCGTGATGTCTCCGCAGGTGTTCGATGTCATCGGGTTCATTGGCGTGAGTCTTGGCGGAATGGACGCGCGCCGCTCGCAAAGGGTTACGGCTGCGGCGCAGGATGACATTTCAAACACGCGCACCGTCCCGAGGTTGCGGGGAAAATTTCGGATGAGGCGAACGCAACGCAGCCGGTGCAAATGCTCTGCGTCGCGGATCAACCATCGATCGGAAAGATTGGGCGGAGGATTTTCCGGTAGGGAAGCGAGCGCACATTGCTCGTGCAGGGGCCGGGCGTGTCCACCCAGAGCATCCGAGCCGCGATCGGATCATAGACGCGCCGGTGCGCGACCGCGGCCTTTACGGCGATCACGGAGAGCTGTGTCGGCTCGATCCCCTGGCTGCGCCACTGGCCGAGATCGAAGGGCGGTGTCTTGTGCGATGTGAGCAGGATCGTGAGCCCGTCGTGCCGGACAACCGCGCACGACCCCATGTCGAAACGATCGCCGCACATCGAGGCGAGGTGGCTCTGCCTGTCTTCCAGATCAAATTTTCCGTCGCTCCCGCGCACGAGTTCCACTTCGAGAATGAGCGGCCCTGCGTCGAGGCGGCTGCCGCGTCCGCCGATGGGCAGCGTGATCCGCGCACCGGGCGCGAGCGAAGCGAGGCGCTGCACGGAGTGAGGATCGTTGATGCAGATCGCAGCATTCCGGATTCGGCGTGAGACGAGTGCACGAAGCAATCCTGTGCCGTCGCCGGGCGCTCCGCCACCGATGTTGTCTGACGGCTCTACGAGCACCGTAAGGCCGGGCGGGAGCGGGTCGAGCCGCGCGAAAATCTCATCGAGCGGCGGATCGGTCACATTGCCCGCATCCTTTTTCTCCAGCGCGAAATCACCGAGCCGAGCCAGTGCCGCGCGCGCATTTTCCTCAGCGCCAACCGTGGCGATGACGAAGCTCGCACCGGTGTCCGGCGTGTCGGCGAATGCAAAACCCGCGCAGACGTTGACGGCCCAAAACTCCGGCGACTCGTCTTCCAATTTGCGTGCAAGCTGTTCGAGCGAACGCATCGGATCGTCCGCTGTACAAACGCCGGTGGGCGGCCACACAACGGGCGGGTGATGCCAGAACATGCGCGGGACTTCGCCCGTCGTGAGAGTGCGCTGGAGCAAGCGCGCGGCGATCACCGAGGCGTTGCGCGCATCGGCGTGCGGATTTTCTCGGTAGGCTACGAGGCAGTTCGCGTGGTCGGCCATGCGCTGCGTGAAATTCGCGTGCAGATCGAACACACCGAAGACCGGAACCGTCGCACCGATCTGTTTGCGCAGGCGGACGAGAATTTCGCCTGTCACGTCGGGCAGCGACTCCGAGGTCATTGCGCCGTGCAAAATCAGAAAGACCGCATCGGTGGCGTCGTCGCATTGCGTGAGGCGCGCGCTGAGTTCATTCCAGAACGTCTCCACGGCCTCATCCTCAACGATTGCGCCCGGCGTCGCGCGGAAATCCACAGCGGGTATGATCTCCCATCCAAACTCACGCGCGCATTCCAACACGGCACCGAGCGGTGAACTGTCGCCCGTGCAGCACAACATCTCATCGCCGCGGAGCACGGCAAAATCGCTCAGCCCCGTCGTTCCGTCGAGAAACGTGTGCGTCTCATGAAACAGCCCGGCGATGAGGACGCGCTTCGGCATCGGGTTCACACCGGTTTCCACTCCGCAGCGTGCCGCGCGAAGCTGCGCCCCGCCTTTTGCAGCGCCTCGACCACGTCGGCTTCGCGATGCGCGAGGCTGATGAACCACAGCCCACGCTCAATGGCGCGCACGCCGTCCTCCAGCAGGCAGCGCCGCAGGTGCGCCCATCGCGGTGCATCGTGACGCTTCACGTAGTCGCGATAATCGCGGATCGGCCCCTCGGGTGCGCCGGGCTTCAGCATCGCGCTGTGAAAGACGAGCCCCGGCCCCTGCGGACGCAGCGGGATGCCGTGACGATCTGCGAGCGTACGCAAGCCGGTCATCATCGTCTGTCCGAGCGCGGTAACTTCGCGCGGATGCCGTTCGCCGAGCGATGCGACGGAGTCGAGGCACCACTTGCTCGCGGCGAGACAGAGCGGATTTCCGTTGAGCGTGCCCGCATGAACGACTGCGCCCTCGATGATTTTGCTCATCGCGGATTTTTTCCCAGCGAGCGCCGCGAAGGGCACGCCGCCGCCGATTGCCTTGCCGAGGATCGTGAGGTCAGGCGTAAAGCCGAGATGCTTCTGCGCGCCGCCGGGGCCGAAGCGAAAGCCGGTGATCGTCTCGTCGGCGATCATCAGCATTCCCTCGCGGTCGCAGAGTTCGCGGATCGATTCGAGCATGCCGGGCACCGGCTCCATGCAGCCGGTATTGCACAGCACGGGCTCAAAAATGATCGCTGCGACCTGCCCGGAAAATTCCGCAACACGACGACGCAGATGTTCGGGATCGTTCCAGCGCGCGACGACGAATTTCTCCAGCACCTCGGGGATCACGCCCGTGCTCGGGTGCAATCGTGTCGGCTCGTCATCGCTGCCCCACTTGTCCGGCGGCGGCGCGAATCCGACGAGCCCTTCATCCGCCCAGCCGTGGTAGTGGCCCTCAAATTTCAGCACGAGCGGCCTGCCCGTGTGTCCGCGCGCGAGGCGCAGCGCCGAGAGCACGGCCTCGGTCGCGGAGTTGTTGAAACGCACAAGTTCCGCCGACGGAATCATCGCCTGCAGCCGCTCGGCCACTTCGATCTCCAGTTCCGACTGCGCGGCCCAGTGCGTGCCGAGCCGCGCCTGCGCCGCGATTGCATCGGCCATTCCGCGCGGTGCGTGGCCGTAGAGCAGCGCGCCCTGGCCGATTTGGAAATCAATGAATTCGTTGCCGTCCACGTCCCACACGCGCGGGCCGTCGCCGCGTGCGAAATAGAGCGGCACCGGCTGCTCCATTTTGCGGATGCCGCTGTTCACACCGCCTGCGATGCTGCGCTGCGCGCGTTCAAAAAGGCTGCGGGATTTGGCGTATCGGTCGGTCATGCGGGGACGGATGATTTGGAAAAGTGCGCGCGGGTGCAATTGGGAAGCGCAATGCTGCGGACGGAGCCGTTAAAGCAATCTCATGGCGACACCATTGCTTCTGCCGCCACAGGATGCGTTTCACGGCTTGCGGACAAATTTCTGAACACGCTTCCCCGAGCCCTCGGCGACGTACACCGCGCCATCCGCTCCGACTGCGATGTCATGGCCGAGCTGGAATTGCCCCGGCCCTTTTCCCGGCGAACCGAACGTGTCCAGCACACGCCCTTCGCCATCCAGTTCCACGACTTTGCCACGCTGTGCGGGCTCCGCCGAGGGATCGCCGCCGTCCACGCTGAAGACATGATCGTCCGCGCCGACTGCGACGCCGTACGGCCGTCCGAGGTGCGGGCCTTTCCACTGCGTGAGAAATTTTCCCCGCGCATCGAATACCTGCAGCCGTGAGTTGCTGCGATCGCACACGATCACCCGGCCTTTCGTATCCACCGCGATCCCATGCGGGAGATTGAACTGCCCCGGCCCGTCTCCCTTCCCGCCCCACTCGAAGTCATACCGCCCGTCCGCCGTGAACTTCACAACGCGCGTGTTCTTATATCCGTCGCTCACGTAGAACGAGCCGTCGGCCAGCACGACGACATCCGTCGGCAGGTTGAAGTGCGAGTGATCGTCGCCGGGCTTCGCGCGTTCGCCGAGCGTGAGGAGCAGCTTGCCGTCGTGCGTGAACTTGAAGACCTGATGCAGCCCCACATCAGTGAGCCACACATTGTCCTCGCGATCGATCGTGAGCCCGTGCGGCATGATGAACTGTCCCCCGCCCCACGACGTGATCAGCTTTCCGCTTTTACCATCCACGACGCTCACCGTCGTGCCCGCGATCGGCTCCGTCGGAAAAGGGCTGCTCCACACGCGCTCGCGGCGGTGAAAGATGAAGACGTGATTGTGCGAATCCACGCCGACACCGGCGCATAGGCCGAGCACGTAGTTTTCCGGCAGCGACGGCCAGGCCTTCACTACTTCGTGGTGCGGCTCGGCGGCCCGGAGTGGAGCCGCTGTCATCAGGACGAGCGCGGCAAAAGCGGAAGTCCGGCGATGCACATTGTTGCTCATGGGAAAAAGGCTGTGGGGAATCGGAACGTAAGGGAGAGCGCGGGGCGCGCGGAAGGAAAGAGCCGATCACCCGCGGTTCTTAGAGCCTGCCATGCACTTTGGCAGAAGCGGCGGTGCATCGCGGACCAAAGGTCCGACACAAGCCAGCCCAGGGCAAGCGACGCACGAGCGCAGCCCTGGGATCTCCCGTTCAAAAGATCACCAGCCCCAACGGGGCGCGACAACTTGTGCCGCCCCTTCAGGGCTTTGTCCTTTTTACCATGCAAGACCCAGGGCGGCGCTCGTTCCTCGCTTGCCCTGGGCTGGCTTGTGCAGGGCCTTTGGCCCTCGATGCCGCGTCTCCTAAACCTTCGGCCCTCATCGCTACATCGCCTTCAAAGTGCATGACAGGGTCTGGCCCGCAAAAAACCGTTCGGCCCCGGGATCTGTCCGGGCGGCCGTAGCTACTCGATGCAAGAAGCCCGGCTATTTCTTGGCCGGGAACTCCTGCTTCCATTCCCCGTCCTTGAGGATTCCCACGGTCTTGTCCTTCTCCGTGCGGCCAGGAGGAGCTGTCCACACGGTCGTCTGCTTGAAGCGCACCGGGAGCGCGCTGCGGGGCACCACCTTCACGTGATAAGGCCATGCCCGGAATGACGCATCCACGGCTCCTCCCCACAGCGTCGCACGACAGTCCACGACCACCTCGTCCTTGAGGATGGTGACATCCTCGATCCAGCATTTCTCGTTTTGGCTGGAGAAGTTCATCTCACCCCAGAGCACCGCCACGATCATCTGCTTCTGGAAGTCCGTCCCGTCCAGCAGGCTCAGGTCGCCACCTTTTTTCATCCCGATGGGAAGCATCTTCGGCGCTCCGAAAGCCTGCTTCACCTTTTCCCACGTCGCCTGGTCTCGCGCCACAAAGACCGTCGGTGTCTTGCCACCCGCGTCGGTCCCCTTGGCTTCCGTCGCCTTGGGTTGTGCGGGGGAAGCGGACGCAAATCCCATCAGGAGCACGGCGATGAGCCGGGGCATCATCGTGGCGAGCAAGGCGGGGCGGGGCGGGAATGTTGCGGAGTGCGGGTTGGAAGCGTTCATGGGTTCGAGCATCCGCCGTCTGGCCGCCGGGATTGTCAAACTCTTGTGCAGACTTTGCAAAACCGGTGTCTGCACGGGGAAGACCACGGGATGGAATGAGACAGGCCTATCTTCGGTGAATGTATGAATCGTTCCGCCCGCACGCTATCGCTGGACGAGATTCTCCAGAAAGCTTCCCATTTTAGCTTCGATCAAGTCGTTGAAAACGCGGATATAGCGCAGGTGTGACTTGCGGTTGAAGACCTGAATCGTGCCATTCAGGCGCGTGTATTCCGGAGAGTGGTCTCCCTCCGGCCAAGTCTCTCGTTCGACTTCCACCCAGACGATGGATTGAACCCCGTCCGGAGTATCCGCACGATACCGCTCGGCGACATCGAAGTGATAGCGGCTCAAACCCATAAAACGCATTCCGGGCAAATCATGATTGCGCGAAAAGACCGCCATCTTTCCTTCGATGATCCGCTCGGCGTCAAGCGGACGTTCGTTGGGATGTTCGAGTTGGACATCCGCTTCGGATTCCTCCAGGCGAGGCTTGTAGGCTTCTCGCACAGAATTGATATAGGCTTGGGCCGGGCGTGATTTTGGCAGATTGCAATAGACGATGCCAATCAGCAACGGGATGGCGAGCAAGCCGAGGATGAGGCGGTTTCGCCGCTGAGCCGCACTGATGCTGCGATTTTGGCTGGAGGGGGAACTGAACGTCAGTGATACACCGCCGTGGAGCGGGTGTGCAGGCTAATGAACGGAACCGTCTGCGTATGCCGCCGGGAGCGATGTGTCGCGAACTCCGCCTTTCAATTGATAGAGCACGACTCCGGATGCGGCGCGGCCGGCCGGCTTCACATACTCATAGCCAGGGTTCGCGCCCGTGAGGGGATTCTGGATCAGCGTGGCGAAATCCTTTCCACCGCCGATGATGCCGATGGGCCCCTCCTTTCCGATCAATGGCTTGAGCTGTTCCAGGCTGTCGGGCCATGCCTTTTTGGATTCATGATAGGCGATGATGGCCGAGGACAATAGCTTGAGATTGCCGGAGGACTCCCTGCGTTTCTTCGTATCACTACAGCCGGCAAGCGCCAGCACGAGTGAGATGAGCAGGGCGAACGCGACGCGGGCAGAAGGATGGGAGGTGTCTTTCATGCGGGCGATCTCATCCACTTTTGAGAGGGCTTGAAAAGCGAAAATTGAGCGCTTCGCTGCAACGCGCATCCAGCGTCCATTCGGGCTTTGCCCACGCGGGAAAAGCGCCGGGGAACCACATCCAATGGCTGATGCATGAAGTTCGCGCTGGCGGGCGAAGGTGACTCCGGGATAGCGCGCGCGGAGCGATGCGCTCCACCGCGGATTTCCATGCTGCTTGAGGCTGCACTTTGGCCTGAAGCGCCCTATTTGATGATCCCGCGCTCGCTCTTGGTGACGAAGCCGGTGAGGTGGCCGATTTCGGCGATGTCGGGAAGCTGCTCGCTCATCTGCTCGACGGCCTGCGCGACGTTGAGATCCGAACGGTAAAGGAGGCGGTAGGCTTCCTTCAGCGCGCGCGCGGCTTCGGAGCTGAAGCCGTGGCGCTCGAGGCCGGTCTTGTTGATGCCGCGGATGCGCGCAGGGTTGCCGTCGGCAATCATGTAGGGCGGCACGTCCTGGACGATCTTTGAGCAGCCGCCCGTCATGGAATGCCGACCGAGGCGGCAGAACTGATGCACGGCGGTGAAGCCGCCAAGGACGACGTGGTCCTCGACGGTGACGTGGCCGGCGAGCGTGCCGTTGTTGGAAAAAATCACGTCGTCGCCGACCGTGCAGTCGTGGGCGATGTGGCAGTAGGCGAGGAAATTCCCGCGACTGCCGATGCGCGTGTAAGCGCCCGGCGCGGTGCCGCGGTTCACGGTGACGAATTCGCGGAAGGTGTTGCCGTCGCCGACTTCGAGGTGCGTGGGCTCGGCGGCATATTTCAAATCCTGCGTGCGCCCGCCGATGGAGCAGAAGGCGTGGAAGCGGTTGCCTTTTCCAAAGCGCGACGGCCCGGTGAGGCTGACGTGATGCTGGAGCCACGAGCCCTCGCCGAGCACGACGCCCGCGCCGATGACGGAGTATGGCCCGATCTCGCAGTCCGCGCCGATTTCAGCGCCGGAATCGATGACGGCTGTGGGATGGATGCGCGCGCCGCTCACTGGTCAACAATTCCAAAGAGCATCTCCGCCTCGCTCACGACTTCGCCATTCACAATGCAGCGGCCTTTTGCCTTTGCGATCGAGCGGCCCTTTTTCGACGTAAGCTCCACCTCGATGAAGAGCGTGTCGCCGGGGACGACAGGTTTGCGGAATTTCACCTCGTCCGCGCTCATGAAGTAGCCGATGCGGCCTGCGTTGCCGGGGATGCGCAGGAGCAGGATGCTACCGACCTGCGCCATCGCCTCGAGCTGGAGCACGCCGGGCATGACCGGGTGGCCGGGAAAGTGGCCCTGGAAATAGTATTCGTTGACGGTGACGTTTTTCACGCCGGTGCATTTCATCTCGCCGTCGAGCGACACGATGCGGTCCACCATGAGGAACGGGAAGCGGTGCGGGAGCAGCTTCATCACGTCGTTCACGTCGAGGATGTCGCCGCCCTTCGGCGTGACGGCAGGCGGGATCATCGCATTTGCGCGCGCCTGCTGCTTCGCGATGGCGCGGCAGAGATCGGAGTTCGGCCCGTGGCCCGGCTTCACGGCGATGACGTGGCCTTTGATCGCACGGCCGAGCAGCGAGAGGTCGCCGACGATGTCGAGAATCTTGTGCCGCACGAACTCGTCCCTGAATCTCAGCGGCTCCTTGCCGAGCACCTGCTCGCCTCGGATGACGACCGCATTTTCGAGCGAACCGCCCTTGATGAGCCCCTTGTCCATGAGCGGCTTCACGTCCTCGTAATAGACGAACGTGCGCGCAGGCGCGATGTCCTTCTCGTAAATCGCGGGCGTGATTTCCGTGGAGAAAAATTGAGTGAAGCGCCCGTCCGGGCCGACGTTCGTGCAGGAGACGCGGAACTTCGGATCGGGCACGATGGTCATCAGCGATCCGCTTTTCGTCTCAATGTAGATCGGCTCGGTGACTTCGTAAAATGCACGCGGCACCGGCTGCTCCACGATGCCGGCCTTCTTGATCAGCTCGACATATTGCTTCGCCGATCCGTCGCCGATGGGCGGCTCGTCCGCGTTCATCTCGATGAGGCAATTGTCCACGCCCATGCCCGTGAGCGCGCTCAGCACGTGCTCGACGGTCTGCACGCGCGCGTTGCCCTCGGCGATGGTCGTCGCGCGCTCGACGGTCTTCACGTGGTCAATGCGCGCATCAATCACCGTCTCTCCCGGCAGGTCCGCGCGCTTGAATTTCATCCCATGCCCCGGCTGCGCCGGGTGCAGCGTGAGGACGACCTCATTGCCAGTGTGGAGCGAAGCGCCGGAGACGGAGACGCTCTTGCCGAGCGTGCATTGGTTGGAACTCATCGTGTGGTTTGCCGGAAAAGAGCGCCGCTTATGGAGGCTCGCACCGCGCACGGCAAGCGTGATGATCCACGGTTCAGCGCCGGATGAGCGAGCGACCCGTCATCTCCGCGGGCTTCGCCACGCCGAGCATGTCAAGCAACGTCGGGGCAACATCCGCGAGGATGCCGCTGTCGAGCTTCACGCCCGCTGCGTCGTCGGCGACGTAGATGAAATGCACGAGGTTCGTCGTGTGCGCGGTGTTCGGCGAACCGTCGGGGTTGCGCATCAGCTCGCAGTTGCCGTGGTCGGCGGTGAGCAGCAGCTTGCCACCGAGTTCCAGTGTGCGCTCGACGAGCAGCCTGCACGCGACATCAATCGTCTCGACCGCGTGAATGCCCGCCTCGACCACGCCCGTGTGCCCGACCATGTCTGGATTAGCGAAGTTCACGATCACGAGGTCGAACAGCTCCAGCCTCCGCCGCACCTCGAACGCGAGATCCGGCGCACTCATCTGCGGCATCATGTCATACGTCGGCAGCGGCGCTTCCTTGCCGTCCTTGCTGTAATTCTTCGGGCTCAGCGTGAGGTAGCGCGACTCGCCCTCGAACGGCGTGTCGCTGCCGCCGTTGAAGAAGAACGTCACGTGCGGGAACTTCTCGGTCTCCGCCGCGCGCAGTTGCTTCAGCCCCGCGTTGGCGACCACTTCGCCGAGAATGTGGTTCATGCTCGCGGGCAGGAAGACCGGCTTCACGCCGAGCGCCGCGTATGTCTCCTTGTATTCCGTCAGCGTATAGTAGCCCGCGAGCTTCGGCTTGCCCTCGGTCGCGAATCCGCTGAACGCCGGGTCCATGAACGCCTCGGTGAGCTGCCGCGCGCGGTCGGCGCGGAAGTTGAACCACAGCACCACGTCGCCATCGCGCATCCGCTGCTCGTTGGCGTGGGAGAAAATGATCGGCTGGAGAAACTCATCCCCGCGCGCGTCCGCCGGATACGCGGCGCGGATTGCCTCGCTCGGCTTCGCCGTGCTCACCGGCCCGCGCCCGAGCACGATGGCATCCCACGCGAGCTTGTTGCGCTCCCAACGCTTGTCGCGGTCCATCGCGTAGTAGCGCCCGATGACCGTCGCCACCTTCGCCGCAGTCCCCGCGATCCCCTGCTCCACCTCCGCCAGCGAATCCGTCCCGCTCGTCGGCGAAGTGTCGCGCCCGTCGGTGATCGCGTGGATGAGAATGTCCTTCACGCCCGCCGCCGTCGCCGCCTTGCACAGCGCGATGAGATGTTCCTGATGCGAATGCACCCCGCCATCGCTCACCAGCCCGAGCAGGTGCAAGCGCCCCGCGGTTCCGTCCGCGCGCGGCGCGCACGCCTTCGCGAACGTCTCCACCAATACAGCATTAGTCGCGAACTCCCCGTCGAGGATCGCCTTGTTGATGCGCGTGAGATCCTGATACACGATGCGCCCCGCGCCGAGGTTGAGATGGCCCACTTCGCTGTTCCCCATCTGCCCGTCCGGCAGGCCCACGTCCATGCCGCTCGCGGAAAGGCGCGACTGCGGATACTTCGCGTAAAGCTGATCGTGGAACGGCGTGCGTGCGAGCAGTGTGGCGTCTCCGTTTTCAACCGCCTTCGCGCGGCCTCCCGGATTCACGCCCCAACCGTCACGGATGATGAGGACAACAGGCTTCTTGGACATTGGAGCGGGGAGCAAAGCAGACGCACGCGGCGGCGCAAGCGCGGTGCGCGTCTGACGCATGCAATCGGAGCGATGAGGCGGCCGCTGCGGACGTCGTCCGTTGTGAAAGGCGACTGGTCTCCAGCTCCGCTCACAGGCGCGTGACCGGAAGCGCCAGCCACCTTTCACCAATCACCAGTCACAGCACCGAACTCACGCAATCGCACCGCCAACCGACGGCCGGCGAATCCCCCGCCCGCTTCCGTGCTTGAACAAAACGCGCCGTGCTGTGTCTCATCCGCGGCCATGTCCAAACTTCCGTTCCTCTCGTGCGCCCTCGCATTCACATCGCTCGCGTTTGCTGATGCGCCCGCTGGTGCTCCGCATTCCGCGCTGAAGCCTCTCAATTTCACCGAATACGATTTGCCGAACGGCCTGCATGTGATCCTGCACGAAAATCACGCCTCGCCCGTCGTCTCCAGCTACGTGCTCTACCACGTCGGCTCGAAGAACGAGCGGCCGGACCGGACGGGCTTCGCGCACTTTTTCGAGCACCTCATGTTCGAGGGCAGCGAGAACATCCCGCGCGGCACGATTGACAAGCTCGTCTCCGGTGCGGGCGGAAATCTCAATGCGAGCACGGGCTTCGACAAGACGGACTACTTCCTCAACCTCCCGAGCAACCAGCTCAAGCTCGCGCTCTGGATCGAGAGCGAGCGCATGATGCACAACCGCATTGACGAGACCGGCGTGGAGACGCAGCGCAAAGTCGTGAAGGAGGAACGCTCGATGCGCTACGACAACCAGCCGTACGGCTCGCTCTTCGAGAAGCTCGTCGGCTTCACGCTGAAGGACACGCCCTACGCGTGGACGCCCATCGGCTCGGTGCAGTACATTGACCAGGCGAAGATTGAGGAGTTCCGCGACTTTTGGAAAACGTACTACGTGCCGAACAACGCGACGCTCGCGATTGCGGGCGACATCAAAATCGAGGAGACGAAAAATCTGATCGCGGATTATTTCAGCGCAATCCCGAAAGGCGCGGAGCCGCCGCGCCCGAAGTTCGAGATCAAGGATCCGGCCGGCCCGCAGAAGCTCGTCGTGAAGGAGGAGAAAACTCCGCTGAACGCCTCGCTGCACGTCTGGCATGCGTGTTCCGAGCGCGACCCGGATTCGTATGCGCTCGACATGCTTGCAAACATCCTCGCGAGCGGACGCAGCTCGCGCCTCTACCGCCGCCTCGTGGACAAGGAACAGGTGGCGCTCGCCGCGGAGGCATTCCCCGAGCTGTTTGAACTCACGGGCGTGGTCGGACTCTTCGCGACCGGCATCACGGGTGTTCCGCTGGAAAAGCTCGATGCGCTCATGACCGAGGAGATAGAGAAAGTGAAAGCCGAGGGCGTGTCTGAGGAGGAATTCGCAAAGGCGATGAACCAGAAGGAATCCGAAATCGCGAACGGCAACGGCTCGATGCTCGCCCGCGCGAAGAGCCTCGCCAACGCGCACGTCTTTGAGGGCGGCACCGACGAGGTGAACAGGCAGCTCGACCACTATCTCGCTGTGAAGCGCGAGGATCTGCAGCACGTCGCCAAAAAATACTTCGCCACCGACAAGGTGTTCATCCTGCACTACCCCGCGGCTGAACAGGGCAAGGCGCACGGTGACAAGTGATGGGGATACCAACCCGCGCCGTCCGACATTTCACTCATCACCCATCCTATTTCACCTTTCATCCCGTCACCCATGATTCGCATCCTTCCACTCGCCGTCCTCTCACTCGTCCTAACGGCGAATGCCGACATTGACCGCACGAAAAAACCAGAGCCCGGCCCCGCGCCCGAGGCGGCATTCCCCGACTACGTCACGAAGACGTTGCCGAACGGCCTCAAGGTTTTCGTCATCGAGGACGACCGCAAGCCGACGATCACCATGCGGCTCGTGATCAAGGCCGGCGACGTGAACGACGCCGACAAGCACGGCACCGCAGGCTTCGTCGCGAGCCTGCTGAACCGCGGCACGACCACGCGCGACGCGCTTGCCTTTGCAAAGGCCGTGGACTCGCTCGGAGCGACACTGGAAGCCGGTTCGGGCGCCGATGCGATCAGCGTGAGCACGAGCGGGCTGACGAAGATCACCGATCCGCTGCTCGAGCTTTTCGCCGACGCGGTGATCCATCCGGTCTTCGCGCAGGAGGAATTTGCGAAGGCGCAGAAACGCACGTATTCCTCGCTCACCGCGCAGAAGAAGGAGCCGCATTCGCTCGTCGCAAAACTGATGAGCGTGACGCTGTTCGGCGAGCATCCGTACGGGAAATTCACGACGCCCGAGAGCGTGAAGGCCATCACTCGCGACGACCTCGTGAAGTTTCACGCAACGTGGTTCGCGCCGAACAACGCGTCGCTTGCCATCGTCGGCGACGTGAAGGCCGCGGACATTTTGCCGAAGATCGAAAAGGCGCTCGGCGGCTGGGCGCGGAAGGACATCCCGGCGGTGCCGAAGACGGCCATCGCGCCCGTGACCGGCCTCACCATTCATCTGCTGGATCTCCCCGGCAGCGTGCAGAGCAACGTGATCGTGTGCCGCAACGGCCCCTCGCGCGCGGAAGCCACAGACCTGCCCGAAGTGAACGTGATGAACTCCGTGCTCGGCGGCGGATTCAGCGGACGGCTCTTCCAGAATCTCCGCGAGAAACACGGCTACACGTACGGCAGCAGCAGCGCATTCGGATACAACAGGGAGGCCGGCTATTTCCAGGCCACCGCCGAGACGCGCAACGACGTGACCGCGGCGGCCATCAACGAAATCCTCGGCGAGATCAACCGCATCAAAACCGAGCCCGTCGCCGCGCCCGAACTCGAACTCCAGCGGCAATACAACACCGGCAACTACCTGCTCTCGCTCGAAAACGCCGGCCGCGTCGCATCGCGCGTGCAGGACATTGACCTCTACGGACTCGCGCCGGATTTCTACAAGACCTACGCGAAGCGCATGGCCGCGGTGACACCTGAAAAGGTGAAGGAGCTTGCGGAAAAATATCTCAGCACGAAGGACACCGCCATCGTAGTGGTCGGCGATGCGAAGCAGATCCGCGAGAGCCTGGAAAAAATCGGCAAAGTCGTGCTCTACGACACGGATTTGAAAGTCGTCAAGCCGTAGCGTCCGACGGCAGGAGGCGGGCTGTTCTCCCACGCTGCCATGCACCGCACGCTTGCATTTCAAAGTGACCGCATCCTTTCGTCGGCGGCCACGGGAAAATGCCCGCTCCGCAGCGTTGCGCCATGACGGGGATCTACCGCGGGCGCATCGCCCCGTCGCCGACCGGCCATCTCCACCTCGGCCACGCGCGGACTTTTTCCATCGCGCAGCAGCGCGCCGAAGCCGCAAACGGCGCGCTGATCCTGCGCATGGATGATCTCGACGGCCCGCGCTGCACGGCGGAATTTTCCGCCGCCGCAATCGAGGATCTGCGATGGCTCGGCCTGCGCTGGCACGAGGGGCCGGATGTCGGCGGCCCGCACGGGCCTTACACTCAGAGCGAGCGGATGCCGCTCTACATCGAAGCATTCGAGAGGCTGCGCGCGAGCGGCCTCATCTACCCGTGCAAATGTTCGCGACAGGATGTGCTCCGCGCACTCTCGGCTCCGCACGAGGGCGAAGAGGAGCCGCTGTATCCCGGCACCTGCCGCCCCGCGACGTCGATTGTCTCGACGGAAGATCGCGACGGCATCAACTGGCGCTTCCGCGTTCCCGACGGCGAGACGATCACCTTTCACGACGGAAATTTCGGCGAACAGCGCGCGATCGCCGGGCGCGACTTCGGCGATTTTCTCGCATGGAGAAAAGACGGCTTCCCGAGCTACCAACTCGCGTGCGCGGTGGACGACGCGCTCATGCAAATCACCGAGGTCGTGCGCGGCGCGGATTTGATCACGAGCACATTCCGTCAGCTTCTCATCTTCCGCGCGCTCGGCCACACGCCGCCCGCATGCTTCCACTGCGAACTGATGACCGACGAAACCGGCACGCGCCTCGCGAAACGCAACGACGCCCTCAGCCTGCGCACGCTGCGCACACAGGGCCGCACGCCGGAGGATTTGCTCCGCGAGATGCGCGGTGCGCAACCGGGAAACAAATTGCCTCGCGCGTAACGATTGCCCATCGTCTTCCGTCTGCACCCCGCCGCACTGCGAACGAGCCACGATGAACGACGACCCCAGCTTCCAGGCCGACGCATCCGGCGATGACCCGGAGCGCGACATCCGCCTCATGGAAAAGGTGCGCGCGGGCGACATGGATGCCTTCCGCGAACTCGTCGAGGCACACCAGCAGCGCGTCATCGGCACCGTCACGCGGATGATCGGCGACCACAACGATGCCGAGGATCTCTCGCAGCAGATTTTCGTCCGTGTGTGGAAAAGCGCGCCGCGCTGGGAACCGACGGCGAAATTCACGACGTGGCTCTACACGATTCTCCGCAACCTCGTCTTCAACGAATGCCGACGCCGCGCCCGGCACAAGACGATCTCGCTCGACGCCGCCGCGGACGACGAGGATCACCCGCAGCAATTCCCCGACGGCAACACCAAGGCCCCTGACACGACGATGCTCGACGAGGAGATGCAGGACGCCATCGAGCGCAGCATCCAGGAACTCCCCGAAGCGCAGCGCATGGCCGTCATCATGCGCCGCTACCAGGACGTGAGCTACGAGGAAATCGCCGAGGTGCTCGACCTCACCGTGCCCTCGGTGAAAAGCCTGCTCTTCCGCGCGCGCACCGAGCTTCGCGAGAAGCTGAGGCGGTATCTCGGGGATACCTAGCCGATGCACAGGAGCCAGCCGCTCCGATGAGCCGTGCGCAAAAAATTCGCCTTGCAAACCGCACGCTGCATTCCCATGTTCGCCGCCCGCTGCGAACGGGGTCTTAGCTCAGTTGGTAGAGCGCCTCAATGGCATTGAGGAGGTCAGGGGTTCGAACCCCCTAGGCTCCACCAGTTCCGCACACGGGAGGAAAATGTCGGACGGAAGCGATCAAAACGCGAACGCAATGCACACGGCGCCGTAAGCTGAACCAACCGCGGGACCGGATGATGCCCTTCCTGGATCGTGCAGCTCGTCATCCTTCCCGCGGATTTGAATTCAACCTTCGGCCCCTGCATTCGCAAAGCGGAACCCGAGCAGCGGCTCACCGGACGCGATGCCTTTTGAAAACGCCACCGCCTTGAACACCGTGCCCATCAACTGCGGGTGCATGAGCGTCTGGAATGCGCGCCGCTCCGCAGCATTCGCGCCGTCCGCAAAGTGTTCGAGGCCGAGCGCGACCATGAAATGATGCTGATCCGTGAAGCTCGCGGGTTGCAGCCCGGCCGCGGTTCCCGCCTCGATCAGGCTGTCGAATTCCACATGCGCCGTAAGATCGATCTCACCGGGGCGCGCGAGCGGATCGGACTCGCGCCGATGGCTTGAATACGCCGAGAGCGTCCCGGCGATCCGATCCGGCGCGTAGTATTCATGCCGCCGGAATCCGTAGTCCACCGCGAGCACGAACCCCCGCTGCATCGTCGCCGCGACTTCGCGGATCCACGCGGCCGCGGCGAGATTCACCTCGGTCGTGTAGCCCTCCGGCAGCGGGCCGGGAATCCGCGCACACGCCTCGCGCAATTCGTCCGATGCAATCGGCGCATCCACAAACACCAGCCGTCCGTCCTGGGCGGTTATCACGCGCTCACACCACTCACCGCCCGTCCATCTCACGACATGCACCGGAAATGCATCCGGCAGCTCATTCGAGATGTGTACGCCCGCGGCGACACGGATCTCATCGAGCCCGCGCGACCATTCCAGTCTCGAGGCCATCGCCCGGAGTTGCTCCTGCTGCCGTGCCGCGAGCTTCGCAAATGGCTCCGCGATCCGGTAGCTCACCGCGGCAAGGCACTCAGGCGCGATCGCGTGCAATCCGCCGAGCACATCCGCCGCAAGCTCGCCGCCATGCGCGCCCTGCTCGATGATCGAGAAATCCCTCGGCTCGCCGAGCGCGCTCCACATCCCCGCAATCTGCCTCGCGAGCAGCCGGCCGAAGAGCGGCCCCACGCTCACATTCGTGAAAAAATCCCCGCGCCGCCCGATCCGCGCACGCCCCGACGCGTAGTAGCCGTGTTCAGTGTGATACAGCGCCAGCTCCATGAAGCGCCGGAACGACATCGGCCCGCACGCGGCAATCTCGGAAAAAATACTTGCGCTCAATTCTGCTGGCATCGCCGTGCCAATGCTTGCGACACACTCGCGGGCGCAACAAAAAAGTGCTCGCGGACGGGATGGGGTGGAGCGGAAAAGCCGGACGTTCAAACTCTTTGAACAAGCATTTGGATTTGCCCGTCCGTGCCAAGCTGGTTTCGACACAGCCCTCATGCGGTTGCCCATGCGTCCGCCGCGGCAGCCGCCTCTCCGCCGCGCAAAACCCACCGCCCGTTTTTCCGCGCAAGACTTCCGCGGGAGACTTCGGGCTCGCGCAGGGGATCGCGTTCACGGAAGAGCACGCCCTTTTCCGTTTCCGGCCATTCCTTCACCGCTCCGATGATTTCGGCGGCGGTGCTCATGGCCCGAAACTCGGGCACGCGCTTGCCGTGAGCGGCAAGGGGATGAAAAAATTTGGGATTCGCGACGTGGAGCAGACCACCGAACTCCTCGCCCGCTTCGTCGAGAGCGCGACTGACGAGGATGACTTCGCACACAAGCTGTGAGGCGGCCAATCCCGTCCGCCCCGCCAGCCATCCATGTTGGGGATTGAGCCCTGGAGTTCTTCCGCTATGCTCGCGTCATGATCGTCGAACGCATTCCCGAAGTTCTCGCTTTGCCGACTGAGCAGAAGGAGCTTCTTGCTGAAGAACTCTTGAACCAGGTCGTGCTGGAGAAGGAAAAAGATCCCGCCCTGCTGAATCTCCTGCGCCAGCGCCTCGCGGAACACGGGGCGGATCCGGCGGGCGGTGTGCCATGGGAGGAATTGCGTGACCGCCTGCTGAGTCGTCGGAATGGCTGAGATCGTTTGGAAGCGGGGCGCGGAAGATGACTTGTTGCGCATTTTCGCGGAGCTGGAGGATTTCCGCGCCGGCTCCGGTGAGACCTTCACATTGAAGCTTGATGCCGTGTTGCAAAATCTCCGAAGCCATCCGGGCCTGGCGCCTGTCTTTGAACAGCCGATGCGGCGCCTTGTGGTCGGCAACACCGGCTATGGGGTCTTCTACACGACGGAAGATCGCGGAATCATCATTCACGCTCTCATTCATCTCAGTCAGCACCCCGAAGGCATCCGGGCGAAAATCCGACGCCTGCTCGGCTTGGGTTGAGTGAGAAAAACCGGGTGTGTCGGGGAACACCCTCATCCGGGCAGTTCCCGCGAGCGGCTTTCACGCGTCGTTGCCCATGCGTCCGCCGCGGCAGCCGCCTCTCCGCCGCGCAAAACCCACCGCCCGTTTTTCCACGCAAGACTTCCGCGGGAGGCTTCGGGCTCGCGCAGGGGATCGCGTTCACGGAAGAGCACGCCCTTTTCCGTTTCCGGCCATTCCTTCACCGCTTCGATGCTTTCGGCGACGGTGCTCATGGCTCGAAACTCTGGCACGCGCTTGCCGTGAGCGGCAAGGGGATGAAAAAGCTCGGCTTCCCCGCGCAAATACGGCGTTGCCAAGTCCTCAACTTGACGGTGAGGGTGGTAGGCTCCATCTCAATGAACCTATTCGACGACATTCTGCGTACGCACCGCGGGACGGCAACCCACACGGAAGATACATTTTCCTTCCTGAATCGGTCTGCTTGGCCTGCATGTGAAAGCGTGCGCAATTTACTCGAATCCTCTTTCCGTCGGTATCCCACCTCTGAATCCGCAGAACTAAAGAGTAGGTTCAAGACCCAATTTGACTCTGCGTTTTTCGAGCTTTTCCTCCACGAACTTCTGCTTCGATTAGGTTGCGAAGTTGCCGTGCATCCGACTCTCAATGGAACAGACGCAAAACCTGATTTTCTCGCCCGTTTCCCTCAGGGACAAGAAGTGATTGTAGAGGCGGTGCTTGCAACCGAACGCACGGAAAAAGAACGAGCGCGAGAGAATCGACTGAATGCCCTATATGATGCGATTACCAGCAAGACGATCTCACCGAACTTCTTTATATGTCTTGGAGCAATTTCCGACCGGGATGCTATTCCGACCCCCAAGAAAATTCGGAAGTTTATCAAGGAAAGGATCGCGGGGCTTGACCCTGACGCGGTCGAACGTGCGGTTCAAAGCGGCTACCAATTACCATCATGGACTTATCGGGATGAGGGCGGTTTTGAACTCGAAATAACGGCCGTTCCAAAATCACCTGAATCTCGCGGCAATCCAAAGGCTCGCCCGATTGGAGCATATCCCGGAGAAGTAAGATGGGGCGACAGCAGAGCCATGTTGAAAAAGTCGATTGACGGTAAAGCAACGAAATACGGAGAGTTAGGCCGACCCTTCGTCATTGCCGTGAATGCAACCAGTAGATGGGGAATTGGTCGAGACGTTGTAGTAAAGGCACTCTTCGGCTCGAAAGAATTGGGTGACGAATCAGATGGGGTCTGGAACGTTTCCAGAAACACGCGGCTAAGCGGTGTGTTGGTAACTACGATGGTGCCGTGGAGTATTCATTGCGCGCCTTTATGCCTTTACCACAACCCGTTCGCCAAGCGCTCGTGCCGAGAGATCCCTTGGAGAATCCCGCAAGCGATTGCACGGAATTCTGGAATGCAATGGTTGGAAGGAACCAACACTCCTCAGTTGTTCGAGCTTCCGAATGACTGGCCAGGTGAGCGATTAGACGATTGAAGGAAGAGGTGCGCTGTTTTTGTGTGACAGTAGTTCCTGTCCACTGAAAGCCGATTTCGCCCAAGCGCCGAACGCGTTGCTTGGGAACAAGGGACAGATTATCGTGTGATCGCACCGCAAAGCTCTGTCTTATCGCCGACTATCTGTCCTTGTTTGGGGATCTAATCACCTCACGCATTGACTCATTTCACGAACCGGCAGTCCGTAAAAACGAGGATTGATAGAGTCATGCCCTTAACGGTGCCCTCGACGATCACGCGACCGGCGAGCGGCAGTGCGCGCAAGGCGTCGGCATCCTTATCGGTGAACGTGCATTTCACGCTACCGAGTTCACCTGTCACCATAAGAAGAATGTATGGGTTGCCGTCAGAATCGCGCGCGATCTTCTCCACGTTTCCGAAAATGGCCTTTCGCTTGCCGATGGTGTGCTCAACTTTCAACGGATTCACGTTGAATACCTGCCACGCCGCTTTCGCAGACAGGATTATTTTGCCGTCTGCCAGTTGCATTTGATCGGCATCCGCAAGGGCGCAGTGGGCTAGTGTGAGAAACGCAAAGATTAGGATTTTCATCGGCGCGCTGTTGATCGCCCGCAGTGCGCCACAGTCAATCCCGGAATCTGAGGCAACCAATCATCAAAGTGCCCGAGCGACGGACTGATTATCGTGCGTTCCATTCTGATGCCCCGTGATGACCTGCAACATTTACTACCTGAGAACGGTAACTGTGCCCGGCTGCAATTGAGGAAGCATGGCGAGCAACGGCGGCATGAGGGGCAGTGTGTCTTTGAGTTGCGTGCTCGTGGCGGCGAGGCCGACGACCGCGATGCGGAACTGCGGGATGTCCTGCTGAAAGCTCACGTTTCGGTCGCCGGTGATGAAGACATCTAATTCCTGTTCGGCGAGCGCGAGCAGGCGGCCGTTTTTGATGCCAGCCCAGCCCATTCGTTGCACAGAGGTCACCGTGTGGCCCGGCAAACCTCTTGCAAGGCGCCAGTCGAGACATTCGTCAATCAGCACCCGCATCTCACACGAGTTCCAGCATCTTCAAGCGGCCCGCCTCGATGACGGCGATGGCCTGCGCGCGTCTCACGCTCGGGAAGCCTTCGAGGAACTCGTCAATGGACTCGCCACCTTCCAGGGCATCAATGAGGTTTTGCAGCGGCACGCGTGTGCCGACGAAGACGGGAGTGCCGCCCATGATTTCCGGGTCGGAATGGATGACGCCTTGAAGGTCTTCGAAGTTCATGGCGGCACGCTACCACCCAGCCTGCGGACTCGCGAGCGCAAATTCCTGCGGGGCGACGTGCCGCGCCCGGACGGCGTCGCCTTGCACGAGGACTTCGTCGTGACGGAGGACGTGCGGTGCAAACATGCCTGCGATTTGGAGTGGGTTGGGGATGTCGTCACCGCTGGTGCATTTGCATTCTGCATGGAACGGGCGGTCAGTGTCAAAACTTGCTCCGGGCCGGTAGTGGCTCAGTTTGAAAATCTCCGGTCCTTTTGAGCGGAGTTGCACCGCATTGGTGCGGCATCAGCAGTCGCTGTGTTTTCCTTGCCTGCCCAGCCACGGGCCAAAAAACAGTAGCGCGGGCGCACACGCGCGTAGGTGTGCGCGTAGGTGTGCGCATACGCGCGCGCGCTCACGCGCGCGCGAGGCCGTGTCCTTTTCTTCATTCAGAACACCGGAGATTTTCAAACTGAGCCACTGCCTCCGGGCACCCCTGCTGCGGCATCCCGCGGCGATACGAAAAGATGGATTGCCCGCACCTGTGGCACGGGATAGACAGCGCGAATGCCCCATGAATAAGCCCTTGCTCAGTGCGGTTCTGACTGCGTATGCGGCTGTTTTTTCCGCCGCACCGTCCCGTGCGCAGAGCAGCACGGAACAGCTCACCACGGCGGACGTGACACAGATCATCGCACAGGCCGCCACGCAGGCGATGCGGATTGATCCCGGCGCAATCATCGCCGTGACGGATCGCGAGGGCTTCGTGCTCGGCGTATGGGATGTGCAGGGCCGCCTGCCGAATCCGCTCCCGCCCTTTGATCTGGATTCGCCTGCCACGCTGAGAATTTACGGGCTTCTGGCCGGGGCAATCACGCGGGCGGGCACCGCGTCATTCCTGAGCAGCGACCAGGAGGCGCTGACTTCGCGCACGGCGGGCTACATCGTCCAGCAGCACTTTCCGCCGGGGGTCTCGAACACGCCGCCGGGGCCGCTCGTCGGCGTGGGATTTTCAAATTTGTTTTTTTCCGACATCAACCGGCTCAAGCAAATCGCCAATCCGCTTGTGCCCGCAAATCCCTTCGACCCGACGGATCTCCGCGCGTCGCTTGTCGTCGGCGACCCTAAGCGCATTTCTCCCGGTGTCCGCGGCAATCCCGTCCTGCCCGGCTCTCTGAATGATTCGCCGGGCGGAATCCCACTATTCAAGAATGGTCATCTGGTCGGCGGCATTGGCGTGACCGGGGACGGTGTCCCGACTGACCTCGCACCGGCGGCAGCGATTATCCTCGGTGAGGTACAGACTTTTGCCACGCCGGGCTATGTTCCTCTTTCACAGGCGGACTTGGATGAACTCGTCGCGCAGGCCGGCCAGACAGGTTTCCGCCCGTCCCCTGCGATTGTCGCGACTAATGTGCTGATCAATGGCATCCGCATTCCCTATGTCTGGCAGCCTGTGGAAACCATCACGGATGTCTCGGGAGTCTTGCCCTTGGGGAGCGTCGCCGGTCACGCCGTGGACGGATTTCCCATTCAGCCGCCGCCGCCGCCTTATCCCTATCCAGTCGTCAGTTTCGGCGCTGTGGTGGGTGAACTGCGAGGGCCGGTGGTCGCCCCTGCCGGCGGGGGCTCGGGAGGTGTGATCCAAATCATTGATGATCCGCTGACCGCAATGCCGGGCAGGAGCCTCATCAACGGCACCACAAGCCGGCTGACGGCCAGTGAGGTCTGGTCCATCATCAACCGGGCTGCGCAACGGGCTGCCATCACCCGCGCAGGAATCCGGCTTCCCGTCGGTGTTTCGGCACAGGTGTTCATCACCGTCGTCAATAATCCCGACAAGGCCCTTGATCCGCCGACGGTGCTGGGGACTTTCCGCATCGGCGACGCGACCATGTTCTCATGGGATGTCGCAGTGCAAAAGGCGCGGACGGCTGTCTTTTCCTCGAATAGCCAGCTAGCCATGTCCACCAGGGCGGTGGGCTTTCTTTCGCAGCGATTCTATCCGCCAGGGATAGATGGCACGCCCTATGGCCCGACCTTTGGATTCCAGGAGGCAGTCTCACTAAAGCGCGACCCGTCCGGGAATTTCCCTGGGAATCCCAATCTTCCAAACGGATACACCATTTTTCCCGGCGGCTTCCCGCTTTATCGCAATGGCCAGCTCATCGGCGCAATCGGCGTCTCCGGCGATGGCGTGGATCAGGACGACATCATAGCGGCGAGCGGATGCGCGGACTTCCTTGCAGACTATGGCATCCGTGCAGACTCCTATGCCTATGCGGGCTATCGGATGCCTTATGCGAAGTTTCCGCGCAATCCTGGTATCACGGCCATGCAACCGACCAAGGCGATGGTTGGAATCGCCAGCTATGCCTCGATCCCGAGCCTGCGCGACCTCAATGGCGATGGCACGACGGACTTCCTATTTCAAAACACGGCGGGGCAACTATACGAATGGAACATGAACGGCGCGGGCGCGATGACATCCGGCGGGTATGTGTATGGAGGCGGACTCGGTGATTGGAAGCTGAGAGCCGTTGCAGACATCAATAACGACGGATTCCCAGATCTGATCTTCCAGAATACCGCCGGGCAGATCTATGTCTGGTACCTCGATGGTTCGGGCAATCCCGTGAACTTCATAACAGGGAGCGGACTCGCATCGGGGACGCAATTCCTCTACGGCGGCGGGCTCGGCGACTGGAAGATAGTCGCATGCGCGGACGTGAATGGCGACGGCTTCCCGGATCTTATCTTTCAAAACAATGCCGGACAGATTTATGTCTGGCTCCTCGACGGAAGCGGGAACGCGGTGAATTTCGCAACCGGCACCGGCCTCAAGACTGGTTCCGGATATCTCTATTCGGGTGGCCTAGGAGACTGGAGGGTCGTGGCCTGTGCGGATGTGAACAATGACGGGGCTGTGGATCTGATTTTCCAAAACAGCGCCGGTCAGATCTATGCGTGGTTCCTCGACGGCACCGGCAATACGGTGAACTATTCAACGGGAGCCGGACTCAGGCCGGGCTCGAAATTCCTCTATGGAGGCGGACTCGGCGACTGGCGGATCGCGCTTTGCGCCGACGTGAATGGCGACGGACTGCCCGACCTCGTTTTCCAAAACAATGCGGGGCAGATTTACACCTGGATCCTGGACGGGAGCGGGAACGCCGTGGACTTCACGAAAGGCACGGGAGTTCTGCCGGGTTCGCGGATGATTTACCCCGGCGCGCTCGGGGACTGGCGGCTGAGATAGCGGCGCACGGACGGGATGGAGAAATCCGTTGCCTTTCCGGGATCGCCCCCTAGAGTCCCCGCCCCTTTCACCTGATGATCTACCGACCGCCAACTGAGCTGAAAATCTTCAGCGGCTCCGCGCACAACCTGCTTGCGCAGCGCATCGCGGACTATTGCAAGATTCCGCTCGGCAACGCCACGGTCGCATCGTTTCCCGACGGCGAGACGATGGTGAAGATCAACGAGAACATCCGCGGACGCGACGTGTTCATCGTGCAGCCGACCTGCCCGCCTACGAATCAGAACCTGATGGAGCTGCTCATCATGGTGGACGCCGCCCGGCGTGCGAGCGCGGCGCGCATCACGGCGGTCATCCCGTTTTTCGGCTATGCGCGGCAGGACAGAAAAGATCAGCCGCGCGTGCCGATCACGGCAAAGCTTGTCGCGAATCTCCTCGCGGCTTCCGGCGTGAACCGCGTGCTCACCGTGGATCTGCACGCGCAGCAGGTCGCGGGATTTTTCGACATCCCGGTGGATCATCTTTTCGCAGCGCCCGTCATCCTCCAGTATCTCAAGTCGAAAGCCCTCAACGATCCCGTGGTCGTCTCGCCGGATGTCGGCGGATTGAAAATGGCGAACGCCTACGCGCAGGCGCTGGATGCGAGCCTCGCGATCGTCGCGAAGCGCCGCAAGAGCCCGACGGAAGTTTCCGCGACGAGCCTCATCGGCGAAGTGGACGGGCGCTCGGTGATCCTCGTGGACGATCTCACGGAGACCGCCGGCACGCTCACCGCCGCCGCGAGATTGCTGAAGGAGCATGGCGCGAAGGAAATCATGGCGTGCGTGAGCCACGCGGTGCTCAGCGACCTCGGCATCTCGCGCCTGAAGGACTCGTGCATCACGGAACTCGTCTGCACGAACAGCGTGCCGGTACGCGAGGGCAGCGGCATCCAGATCACGCCGCTCTGCATCGCGTCGCTTCTCGGCGAGGGCATCAGGCGCATCTACGGCGACGAATCAGTCTCCTCACTTTTCCAAATCCCCGGAGCGTAAACCGCAACAACAAACCACAAACCACAGCAGTAGCTGCACACAGCAATGGCCAAAGCAATCCAACTCAAAGCCCAGCCCCGCACGGGCGCTGGCACCGTCGAAGCAAAGAAGGCGCGCAAGGCGGGCCTCGTCCCCGCAGTCATCTACGGACGCCACCTCGGCAAGCCGCAGAACCTCCAGCTCGACGCAAAGGAACTCAAAGCCGCACTCGGCAAGACCACCGGCGAGCACGTCCTCGTGGACCTCGAAATCACCGGCGGAGACAAGACCCTCGCACTCATCCAGGACGTGCAGCACCAGCCGCTGAGCCGCGCCATCCTGCATCTGGATTTTCACGCGCTGCGCGCGGATGAAAAGATGCACACCACCGTGCCCGTCGTCGTCTTCGGCGAGGCGAGCGGCGTGAAGAATTCCGGCGGCATCCTCGAGCAGCTCCTGCGCTCCATCGAGGTCTCGTGCTTGCCGAAGGATCTCCCCGATTCCATCGTCGTTGACGTCACCCCTCTCGAAATCGGCAACGCCGTCCACATCAAGGATCTTCCCCTTCCCGCGGGCGTCACCGCGCTCGGCAATCCCGAGACCAGCGTGCTGCACATCGCCGCACCCGCCGTCGAGGAAGTCGCGGCACCTGCCGCCGAAGGCGCAGCCGCGAAGGAGCCCGAAGTCATCAAGGAAAAGAAGCCCGAGGCTGGCGCAGAAGCCGCAGCGGGCGACAAGGGCAAGGACGCGAAACCCGCCGCGAAGAAGTAATTTTTCCAGCCCGGATGAATGGCTCCCGACGGACCCACATTCCGGATGCTCGTCGGCCTGGGAAATCCAGGCCGGGAGTATTCGGGCACCCGTCACAACGTCGGCTTCATGGTCCTCGACCGTCTCGCCGCCGCTTCGGGAGCCACCTTCCGGGCTGAAAAAAAATGGCAAGCAGACGCAGTCCTCACCGATCGCGTCTGGCTCCTGAAACCGCAGACCTACATGAACCTCAGCGGCGAAAGCGTGAGCGCACTGGCGCGATTTTACCAAATCGAGCCCGCCCGCATTCTCATCGTGCTCGACGACATGGCGCTCCCGCTGGGACGCCTGCGCATCCGCGAGCGCGGAAGCCACGGCGGCCACAACGGCCTCCGCAGCATCCTCGATCACCTCGGTACGCAGGACGTGCCACGGCTGCGCATCGGCATCGGCTCTTCGGAGCCTGGTGCCGCAGTCGGCCACGTGCTCGGCAGATTTGCCGTGGACGAGCGCCCGCTGGTCGAGCAGTCTCTCGACCGTGCCGCCGAGGCCGTCCGGTTTGCGCAGGAGCACGACCTGCCTTCCGCAATGAACCAATTCAACACCAACACACCGACAAAATAATATGCAACACCGTTACGAGGGACTCCTCATTCTCAATCTCAAAGGCAAGGAAGACAGCGCGCAGAAGGTCATTGACCGTCTCGAAAAGGAATTCACCGCCGAAGGCGCGAAAGTCGAGAGCGTCCAGAAAATGGAACAGCGCCACCTCAGCTACGTCGCCGGAGATCTCGACAGCGGCTTCTATGTGAACTTCGTCTTCAGCGCAGCGCCCGCCGCGCTCGACAAGATCAAGGCCCGCTTCAAGCTCGACGGCGAAGTGTACCGCCAGCAGTACGCCCGTCTCCACGCGAAGCAGAAGGCCGCAGCCTGAGGAACAGCGCGAGCCTTCGCACCGCAGGCCCGCGCCCTTTTTCCCGACACCGAAACGCCCAGCTCCCCACGCACATGCCAAACCTGAACAAAGTCATGCTCATGGGAAATCTCACGAGAGATCCCGAGATCAAGTACACGCCCAAGGGCACCGCGATTGCCAACTTCGGCATCGCCATCAACCGCGTGTTCACGCCCGAGGGCGGCGAGCGGCGCGAGGAGGTCACGTTCATTGACCTCGAAGCATTTGGCCGCACCGCGGAAGTCATCGGCGAGTATTTCAAAAAGGGCCGCCCGATTTTCATCGAAGGCCGGCTGAAGCTCGACTCGTGGGACGACAAGACGACCGGGAAGAAAATGAGCAAGCTGCGCGTCGTCGTGGAGAGCTTCGAATTCCTCGGCAGCCGCGAAGGCGGCCCCGCCAGTGGCGGCGGCGGTGGTGAGGAAGGCGGCTCGCATTCCGCCCCGCCCCGCAGCAGCGCGCCGCCCCAGCGTCGCGCCCCGTCGAGCCCGCCCCGCCCGCCCGCCGATCCCGACCTCGACGTTCAGGCCGACGACGTGCCGTTCTAGGACGGGCCAGGTGAAAAGGCAGCCGCGCGACTGCGTGGTGGAACGCGACCTCCGGGCGCGTTCCCAGAATGGAATGCTTGCGCCCAGCCCAGGCAGCGTGCCCGGAGGTCACGCTCCACCGGTGCGCGCGCCTCACTGCTAAAGGCTAAACTTCGCTGCGAGCAATCACCGCCAGGAGCGTCGCCTCCGAAAAGGGACATCCCGTGAACGTCCGCAGCCCTGCGCTGTCCCACTGGAGCCCATGAAATACGCACGCTCCCCGTTCGCCGATGCCCTGCTCCATCTCGTCTGGCCATTTCGCCGACGTGGCATCCGCCGTCCGGTCCGCATCGCATGGCAGCGATGCGTCGTCTTCGTGGTCGGGCTGGTATTCCTCTGCGTCTGGCTCGTGCCCGCGCTGCTCATGTGGGTGTGGGAAAAGCTCCGCCGGGATCGCAGCGGGCTTCCCGGCTGTGTCCGCTACGGCTGCCCCTGCATCGCGAGGGTGGAGTTCTCCAAAGGCTTCGCGGACCTGCGCCCGCTGAACATCGGCCAGCGCAAGCCGTCCCGCCGCCGCAGGCCTTCCCTCCGCTGAGCCCGCCGCTGAGGCGCAAATCCAGGCCTTCGAGGACACGTGGGAGTGGAACAGCGAGAGCCGGCGCGCTCCATCGCTGCGGCACCGCTTCATCACGCCTCTTGGCCGGGGTGCCTCACTTGCGGCCCGGCTGGTTTCGCGTCGCGCTCTGATCTCCGTTCAGCCAGTCGTCGCCAGGCTGGAGCTGGAGCTTGCCGGTCTTTGCCGCATCGGATGGGCCTTTCCATCCGAGCCTTCCGTTCAGCACGACGTCCGCCGCGGCGACGACGCCGACATTCACCGCGAGCGGATGGTTTTTCAATATGGCGCGCATGATCTGCCAGCGGCGCTCCATGACGGCGTTCACGGCCTGCACGTCCGCCTTTTTCCCGTCCTCGATCGCGTCGGCAAGGCGGTGCGCCTCGGCGCTGACCGCCGTGAACTCCAGCCCCGCGCGCAGGAACGCCACGCGGCGGTGCGACGGCTCGTCGTTCTCCGTGGCCTTTGCCGCTGCGACGAGCGACGCGCGCAGCCCGTCAATCGTCTCCTGCGTGATTTGCGGGAATGAGCCCTTGCCGGCGACCAGGACGACGCCCTTCTCGGCGAGCAGAAAATAGCTCTTCACCTGCTCCGCACCCGCGCCGAAGCCGCTCTTGCAATAGTCATCGAGCAGCGCGTCGAAATCCTGCGCCGGGTTCCAGATCAGCCGCGCCATCGCGTAGTAGTGAAGGCCCTGCGTCGCCCAGTTGTTATAGATGCTGTCCATGTCCGTCGCCAACATGCCGTGCGATGCGAGATAGGTGAGCGTGGCGGAATTTTCGCGCGCACGCGGGCTGAGCGCGGCGTCGCGGTAGCCGCTGTGCAGGTTGTTCGGCCGCCAATAGACACGCTTCGCGCCCGCCGCCTGCCAGCCTTTCCAGCCGTCGGCGGTGTTCGGCACGTAGCGCAGCACGAGGTTCGGGTGCAGCTTCTCTCGGACCGGCGGATCGGAGTAGTAGCTGTATGCCTCGACGAGAAAAAGCTGATCGGGCACGGCCTTCGTCACGCGCTCGGCGACGGCGTTCCAATAGTGGACGTAGCGATCGCTCAGCGCGACGTAGTCCACCTCCGTGCGTTCCGCGCCGCCGACGTGCGCGAATTGCAGGAGCTTGATCTTCGCACCATTGGGCGCGTCGAGCGCCTTGCACGCATCGCACATGCAGAAGCTCGAGTAGCCGCCGTCATTCGGGCACAGCGAAATGGCCGGCTGCGCCTTGCCGCCGAGCCGCGCGATGATGTCGTTCGCGACGTGCTCGACGAGTCCCGCATTGGAAACACAGAGCCGCCAGCGCTCCTTCGCCTTGCTCTGGTCGCGCGTGCCATCCGGCTGCAATGCGAACCACTCGGGGTGCGCCTTTCCGTGCTCCTCCCAGCCGCCGCGCAGCCCGCCGCCCGCCGCGCCGCCGACGATGCCGATGTTCCCGCCGAGCCCGTGCCACGCTGCCCATGAGCCTTCGGATTCCGTCTTCGATGCCGCACTTTTCGCCGCAAGATATTCGTCCATCGAGGAGCCGAGCGTCGCGAGGCCCTGGGCCGCGCCGCGCAATTCAGCAGCGGCGAAACGGATGTTCCGCTGCCCGATCGGCGGCGTGAAATGCACGTCCAGATCCGCCACGGTGATCGTGCGCTTCTTCGGGACGACCTTGCCCGTCTCGCCGGGCCACAGGCTGCGACACCCGAGCGTTTCGAGGAAATTGAACACCGCGTGCGACGTCACATCCCTTCGCTTTCCACCGGAGCCGTCGTCGCGTCCGAGCAGCGCGATCGTGTTGCCGCCCGTCTTCAGCAAAATCCCGCCCGTGCCGATGCCCTCGGTGGAGAGGCCCAGCCGGCGTGTGATGTCGCTTTCTCCGAGCAGGATGAAGTTCTCCGCGCCGCCTTTTCCTTCGGACGCGATCACTTTGCCGCCCTCGATGCGCGCATCGTGAAGGTCGGCCTCCGTCAGCACGGGCAGGGTCGCGCCGGACATCTGCTTCACATGCTCGACGAGCGCTTTCAACGAGCCGCTCTGAGCAGCACCGCGCGCGACGACGATCGCAGCGCGCGGCTGGCCGTCCTGCGTGATGGTGAGGTCCGCCGCCGTCAGTGCCATCAGCGGCGCGAGCGACAGCGCTGCGAGGATGAATCGTGATATCTTCATGGGCTCCGCGGGTGCTTATTTCGCCGGCACCGCGATGCCGGCAGGCGCGTAATTTGAAACCACATCCCACGCGAGCTTCTGGAGAATCGCGTGCTGCTCATCACTCACGCTGCGCTCCGTGATTTTGTGGCCGACGGGGCTCATGCGGTACATCGCCGCAAAGTCGCAATAGGCGGCAAGCACCATGATGGCTCCCTGCCCGTGGCCGATCGGATCCCGGAAAAGTTTCGACTGCTGCGTGATGCCGGGGAACTTCCCCTCCGCTACCATCGCGCGCAGCTTCACCACCGCATCGCCGACCGGGACGATGAACACATGCCTGCCATGCTGCTTGTTCAGCTCATCCGCCTGCGCCTCCATCCGCTTCCGCCATTCATCAATCGCCGCCTGCAAGTCCTCGATCTTCGCCGTGTCCCGCTGCGCATTGTCCTTGATGCGCCTGTCCGGTTCTCCCGGTGCCGGCGCGGCGACATCGTACGGATACCACGAGCCCTGGATGAGAAAGCGGATGTTCGGATTGTGCTTCAGCCCCAGCTCCACAAAATTCGTGATGCCCGGATCGGGAATCATGAGGTGCGGCGCCATCGTGAAGACATCCACCTTGCCGCTCACCAGCGCGGGCTTCGCCGTATTCTTGTCGTCGGGATAATCCCAGTGCTGGATCACTTTCGATCCGCCGATGCCCTGCTGCCCCACGCGGACGTGCCCCTGGATGCCCGCGGACTTCACCAGTTCATCAATCATCGGCGGCACGAACATGTGAAAGCTGTGCCCGGTGTAAAACACGCGCTGCCCGGCGGGCGCCTTTGCCTCCTCGGCGGACGCGATGGGGCAGAATGCCAGCGCGATCAGCGGGACGATCGCCGAGCAGAATGCGCGACGGGTGAATGGTGAAAGGGCGGCGGCGCGTCTGTGGTGAGTGTTCATCGTTGAGTCTCGCATTGTTGGTTGGCACTCTTCCTCACCCGGAGGTTGAATGGAAATTAGCCTGTGGTGAAACCACCGGCCTCCATCGCCCGTTTGCCGCGGGCACGTCTATCGCGTCTTTGGTGACGCTTCACGGGTGATCTGCACTGGGTGCTCGTCACCTCCGTCGTCACTTGTCCTTCTTTGCAGGATGCGCGGTCAGTTCGGAGAGCGCGTGCTTCAGTTTCCCGGACTCTGCGGAATTGGCAGGCAGTGGTTCGGGGCGGAATGCGGGCAGCAATTTTTCCCAGACAAGATCCAGCTCCGTCTGCATCTGTCCGGTCTGCGCGGTGATCGCGATCACTGCGTCCTGCTCGGGCATCACGAGACAGATCTGACCGTCACGCCCGTCACCGCGGTAGGCGTTGTGCTGGCAGCGCCAGAATTGGAATCCGTAGCCTTGCCGCCAGTCGGGATTTTTTCCGCTCGGCGCGCGGTCGTTGTCCACCTGCTTGGCGGTCGCGGCTTCGATCCATTTTTCGGGGAGCAGTTGTTTGCCGTTCCATTTTCCCTTTTGAAGATAGAGCTGGCCGAATTTCGCGATGTCCTCGGTGCGGACGAAGAGGCCGAAGCCGCCGAGATTGTAGCCCTCAGCGGTGGCACCCCACGCGGGGTTCTCGATGCCGAGCGGCTCGAAGAGGCGCGGCTTGAGAAAATCGAGCACCGTCTGGCCCGTGGCCTTCGTGACAATCGCCGAGAGCATGTAGCTGCCGGGCGTGTTGTAACGGAACCATGTGCCCGGCTTGTGCGTGACCGGCTGCGCGAAAAATTCCTTCACCGACGGGCCGGATTCGATGCTGAATTTCGGCTCGGTGTCATGCCCTCCGCTCATCGTGAGCAGGTCGCGCACGCGCATCGCGCTGAGATTTTCGCCGGGCTCTGCGGGCGCCTCGGCTTTGAAAAACTTCAGCACCGGGTCTTCGAGGCTGAGCTTGCCTTCTTCGGCCGCGAGTCCGACCGCGGTCGAGTTGAAGCTCTTGCTCAGCGACCACAGGACGTGCGGCTTGTCCGCGGCCTCGGGCTTCCACCAGCACTCGGCGATCACATGCCCGTGCCGCACGAGCATGAAGCTGTGCAGGGTGTTGATCTGCTTGTCAGCCGCCTCGACGAAATCGCGGATGGCCGCCGATGAAATGCCCTGCTCCTCCGGCGAACTGCGCGGCAGCGGCGCGGCAGAACGGGCGATGCCGCCAAATGCGAGAAGCAGCAGCGCGAGAACGGAGAAGTGGAATGGCGTTTTGTTTTTCATGGGTACGGGTGGAACGGAGAATTCAGAGACGAAAAAATCGGGAATGCGAGTTTGGGTTCAATATTTTCCCCGGGCACCGCCTGCCGCTCGAACGGAGATTGGACGCGGGGTTTCAAGCAACTTGCCCGGATCGTCGCCGGTCCGTGCTCCGACAAAAGTGATGCCACTTTTCCCGACGCCGACCGGCAGGACCACTCAGACCTTCAGCGAGTAATGCCTCAGCGCGTTCGCCGACCAGAGTTTCTCCTGCTCCGCGGCGGGACGAGTCGCGACGATTTGCGTGAGAAATTCCACCCAGCGTTTCAACGGCGCACCGAGCAGGCAGACCGGCCAGTCGCCGCCGAACACCACGCGATCCGGGCCGAACTTGTCGAGGCAGTGGTTCACGGCCGGCGCGAGGTCGGAAGCATCGCCGCCCTTCGGCAGGCCCGCCGCGACACCGCTGATCTTGCCGATCACATTTGGCTGTTTCGCAAACGCCTCGATCGCGCGCTTCCATTCGTCGGCCGTGTGCTTCGGCTTTTCCCCGCCATCGCGCGACGGGCGGAAGCATTTGAGGTCGGGATTGCCGCAGTGATCCAAAACGAAGCGCGTGCCGGGGCAGTACGCGGCGAGTTTCGCTCCGTCGCTCAGATCCGTCGGCCTCATGCACAAGTCGAAGCTCATGCCCAGCTCGCCGAGCAGTTTCACGCCGCGGACAAAATCTTCCTGCAGGCAATAGCCCGATGGCGTCTCCGGCACATGCAGCACCTGGCGCACTCCCTTGATGAGCGGGTTGCCCTTGAATTTCTTGGTGTAGGCCGCAAAGCCCGGCGAAGCAACCCGTCCGCCGATGACTGCGGCGATGGTCGGATTTTTTCCCGATCGCGCAAGTTCGAGAACCAGCTCCGCCTCGGCGTCGTGCTGTTCCGGCGCGACATCCACCTCCATGTAAACCGCGCGGATGTTCAGCCCCTCCGTCGCGGCGCGATATTCCTCGGTGCGATAGCTCTGATTCAGCACTGCGGGAACGCCGTCGAGCCACGGCAGCTTTTGTTTCGTCAGATCCCACAGATGCTGGTGCGTGTCTATGATGAGCGGCGGTTTCGATTCGGCCGCGCCGACGTTGGCAAAGAGTCCGCTTGCCACGGTTGCGGCAGCAGTCTGCTGGATGAATGTGCGACGGTTCATGGAGGTCATGGCCTTGAACTTGATGGACGCCGCCCTGTGTTCCAAGCCTTCAGCAAATCTCATTTTCGATCGCGATGTCACCGAAGCAACCTGAACCCAAAAAACGCATCCGCGTGACGCGTGCCTGTCAGTCCGTCACTCCCTCACGCCACGCAGCCTTCGAGTGATTTTCGAATCTTTACCTCGTCGAGATTTTTGCCGATGAAGACGAGCTGGCTCTGGCGCTTCTCGTCCTTGTTCCAAAGGCGATCCCAGAGGAGCGTGAAGCGGTTGTTCACGCCGTGGAAGATCGCGCGGCGCGGATTTCCGGCGATGTTCAGAAAGCCCTTGCTGCGGTAAATCTGCTCCTTCTCGGACATCTCCTGGATGAAGAACTCCAGCTTCTCGATGACCATCGGTTTCTCGAAGGTGAACGAGAAGCTGTTGATGTCGTGGTGATGCCGGTTGCGCATCTCGTCGAGGAAGCCGGGGTCGAGCTCGAGCTTTTTGTCGAGGTCGAACGCGTTCATGTCGAGCAGCTCCTTGAGGTTCGCCTGCGACTGGTTCGTGCGGATCGTGCGGCAGTGCGGGTTCAGTTCGCGGATGATGCCCTCGACTTTAACGAGCTGCGCCTCGTCCACGAGGTCGGTCTTGTTCAGCAAAATGAAATCGGCCATCGAGATCTGCTCGCGCGCGGTTTCCTGCGCTTTCATCTGCTTTTCGATCTGCTCGGCGTCCACGACGGTGATGATCGAGTCCAACATCACGACCTGCTGAAGCTGCGGGATGTTCAGGAATGTCTGCGCGACCGGCTGCGGATCGGCGGCGCCGGTAGTCTCGACGAGGATGTAGTCAAAGCCGCCGCGCTTGAGCAGCTTTTGCACGCCGGCGACGAGATCCTTGCGCACCGAGCAGCACACGCAGCCGTTGTTGAGTTCGAGGATGTCGTCGTCGGTTTTCTCAACGAGCGCACCGTCCACGCCGATCTTGCCCATCTCATTGATGATGACGGCAAACTTGTAGCCGTGGTTTTCCTTGAGGATGTAGTTGAGGAGCGTCGTTTTTCCCGCGCCGAGGAAGCCGGTGAGGATGGTGACAGGGATGCGTTTCTGGCTCATGAAATGTGTGGGTTAAAAATGAAACTGGCGGCTCGGAGACAAGCTCCAGGCCGCCAGTGTTCGAAAGGAATTTTCCGCGCGGGGCTACTTGATCTTGCGGAGCATCGGCAGGCCGGTGCGCTCGTTCTCGGTGACTTCCATGCCCGCGGGCATGGCGTCAATCGCGCCTTCCTTGGCTTCGCCGCCGAAGTAGTAAAGGGTGACTTCCTGGCCGCCCTTGAGCTTCTGCTTGCGGGCGTGGAGGTGGTAGGTCTTGCCGGATTTTTTGCTGACGACGGTGAATGCCATGATGTGTGGTTGGGATTTGGAAAAAATACTCAGCGGCTAGGCTACGAGGCCAGCCTTTTTCAGCGTGGCGTATGCGCCGTTCTTCGCGACCGTCTTCAGCGCGCGCGCCGTGAGCTTCACCGTGATGAATTTCTTCAGCTCCGGCACCCATACGCGTTTGGTCTTGAGGTTCGGCAGGAAATAGCGGCGGGTCGTCGCGGTGACGTGCTGGCCGATGCCCCCCTTCTTTTTCGCGAGACCGCGACGGTGAATTTTGCGGCCCTTCAGGGCTTTGGTTCCATTGATGTCACAGACGCGGCTCATATTTTTGGTATGCTAGGTTTACGGGTGAAAAGGGCGCGGAGCATCGCGGGCACGCTTCGCATGGTCAAGAGCAATCTTGGTCCCCACAATAATCGCCCGCGGACTCACGGTGCGAGTCCCGGACGTTCGGTGCGAGGTTGAGGCTGCCGGGCGCACGCACCCGCTCATGCCCCGCGCTACGCCTTAAGCACCGGACTGGTTCCGAGACCCGAAGGCACGCTGCTGGGCTTTCCATTCTTCATCGCATCCTCGATCAGCATCCTGAGCCGACGCGCCTGCCGCGATTTCGGATCGTTCCTCCCAAGCAAGTGACGCCGAGCGGACTCGACGCACCGCTCCTTCGTGAGCGCCTCCTCGTATTTCCCCTCGAACATCAGCGTCAGCGCCAGATTGTGCCGCGATGCAATCGCCTCCATGTGCAGGCGTCCCAGCGTCCTGTCGCGAAGAGCCATCGTGCGCCGATGCTCGACCTCGGCTCCGGCGAGATCGCCCATCGCAAAAAGCACCGCCGCGTAGTTGTTCCGGACATCGAGCGTCACCGGGGCGCACGGCCCGACCAACTTGGCCAGGCTCACCCGCGCCGCTTCAAAATCCGCCTTTGCCTCCTCAAGACGCCCGCGCGAATACTGCGCCATCGCGTGCTCGGAAAGCCGCGCAGCCTGCCACTGCAGGGCTGCATCATGCCCCGCTTCGGCCTGCCCGGAACGGCAGAGCATAGTAGTGATTCCGGCGAGGAGCAGCAGGATGATTTTTTTCATGGTACGTGAATTTTGTTTCGCGCTCATCCGACGTGTTGGTTGGGCATTCACCCGGCAAGCAGCTTGAAAAATGAGCAGGATGCAGGCCAGCCGCCAGCATCGCAAAACCGCAATTCCTGTGTCGCCTGCGCGCGGGAAATCGCGGATGTTCCCGCGCCTTGCTCCACACCATCCAACCCGAAACCCACGGCCCGCTCGGCATCCCCATGACGCGCGCCATCGAGTCATGCGTGCATTGCGGCTTCTGCCTTGCCGCCTGCCCGACGTATCGCGAACTCGGCCAGGAGATGGACACGCCGCGCGGCCGCATCGTGCTGATGAAGCAGGTGCTCGAAGGCACGCTCCCGCTCGAAGACGCGCTGCCGCACACGGACCGCTGCCTCGGCTGCCTCGCGTGCGAGCCCGCGTGCCCGAGCGGCGTGCCGTATCGCGACCTGCTTTCCCCCTTCCGCGCGCTCGCGGAGAAAAAGCGGCGCCGCACTTTCATGGAACGCATCCGGCGCTGGCTCGTCTCCGCGACACTGCCGCATCCCGCGCGTTTCCGCATCGCCGCGTGGATGGGGAAATTCGCGCGTGAATTTGCGCCGCTGTTTCCGAAATCATTCCGCGCGATGCTCGGCCTCATCCCTGAAAGTGTGCCGCCGCGCGAATCGTGGCCCGCAGTCACGCCCGCCGTCGGCAAGCGCCGCGCGCGCGTCGCGCTGCTCACCGGCTGCGCGCAGCAAGTCCTCGCGCCGGACATCAACACCGCGACCATCGCCGTGCTCGCGCGCAACGGCATCGAGGTCGTCGTCCCGCCCGCGCAGGCGTGCTGCGGTGCGCTCGCGTGGCACGTCGGCGACATTGATTCAGCGCAGCGCTTCGCGCGGAAAAACCTCGCCGCATTTCCCGCCGACGTGGACGCGATCCTCACGAACGCCGCAGGCTGCGGCTCGGGGATGCACGAGTATCACCTCATTCTCGCCGGTACGGAGCTGGCGGATGCCGCGGAAAAATTCCGCCATCGCGTGATGGATGCCGCCGTCTTTCTTGCACGTCTCGGCGATCTCGCGCCGGTTCCCGATTCAGGAAAAATCACGCGCATCGCCGTGCATGACGCGTGTCATCTGCTGAACGCGCAGGGCATCCGCGACGAGCCGCGTGCGTTGCTCGGCGCGATTCCGGACGCACAAATCATCAACCTGCCCGACCCGCACCTCTGCTGCGGCAGCGCGGGAACATACAACCTCGATCAGCCCGAGATCGCCGCGAGCCTCGGCGCAGCGAAAGCCCGCGCCATCGCCGCGACACGCGCGGATGTCGTCGCCACGGGCAACATCGGCTGCCTCACGCAACTCAAGCTGCACCTCGCAAAACAGGGCGCACAAATTCCCATCCGCCACACGATGCAGATTCTCCGCGACGCCTACGCCGGAGGCCCGCTTCCATAGGCACGGAGAGGATGCTCACTGTTCGAGAATGTTCGTGAAAATCGCGCCTGCGGTCTGCTGAAATCCACCTGACGACAAGTTCCCGTCGTCAATCTTCGCATCCACCATCTCAGCCATCTCGGTCGGCGTGAAAGCGGGGCCGACCACGGAGATGCCGGCTGTGATATCGTGCGCGTCGTTATCCCAGTCCCATGCACCTCCGATCGGCGTGTCATCTGCGAAAGGGAAACTGCCGAGGTATGGGCCCATTCCCGCAGGCACCTCGCGCGAATCCGCCTCGGGCGGCCAGTCCTGATGTTCAAAACGGTACTGCTCAAATGCGCCGTTGAGCACGCGCAGGTCATTGAGAAAACGCCCCGCCCTTGCACGCTTCATCGCACGCTGCGAAGCCGGCACAGAGAGCGTGGCAAGGATGCCGATGATCGCGAGGATCACCATAATCTCGACCAGCGTGAAGCCATGCAAAGCGCGTTTCATTGTTGCCTTGCGATTGCAGCAACGTGCGGGCCACCGGGGCTCACATCACAAATTGCTCATCTCACGTCACAGTGCGGACGAACTATTTTTTCCGGAATTCCCCGCTGCGCACCTCGATCATTTTCCCGACGAAGCTCGTGTCGTACTTCCCTCGGACGAAATCCGGGTCGTGCATGATCGTCTGCTGGAAAGAGATCGTCGTCTTCACGCCGCGGATGATGTATTCGCCGAGCGCGCGCCTCATGCGGGCGATGGCGTTGTCGCGCGACGTGCCCATGGCGATGACCTTCGCGATCATCGAGTCGTAGTACGGTGGCACCGTATAGCCCGCGTAGGCGTGCGAATCAATCCGCACGCCGCGTCCGCCGGGCGCGTAGTAGAGGTCAATGCGGCCCGGCGAAGGCTGGAAATTGTTGTATGGATCCTCCGCGTTCACGCGGCACTCGATGGCGTGGTATTTCCGCTTCGCGTGCCTGATGAAATGCGACAGCGGCTCGCCAGCGGCGATCTTGATCTGCTCCTTCACGAGGTCCACGCCGTATGCCTCCTCGGTGATGCAATGCTCCACCTGGATGCGCGTGTTCATCTCCATGAAGTAGTAGTGGCCCTTGTCGTCCATGAGGCACTCGATGGTGCCCGCGCCGACGTAGCCGACTTCCTTCGCGAGCTTCACGCAATCCGCGCCCATCCGCTCCCGAATCGCCTCGGTCATGATCGGCGACGGCGTCTCCTCGATGATCTTCTGGTTGCGCCGCTGCATTGAGCAGTCCCGCTCGCCCACATGGACCACGTCGCCGTGCGTGTCGGCCATGATTTGAAATTCAATGTGGTGCGGATTCTCGATGAGCTTCTCAATGTACACCGCGCCGTTGCCAAAGGCCTTCTCCGCCTCCGCACGCGCGGCGCGGAATCCCTGCACCAGCGAGCCGTCGTTGTGCGCGGGCCTCATGCCCTTGCCGCCGCCGCCGGCGGTCGCCTTGATCATCACGGGGTAGCCGATCTTCCGAGCGATCGCCATCGCCTCCTTTTCGCTCTCGATGATGCCGTCGCTGCCGGGCGTCACGGGCATCCCGGCGCGGCGCGCGGTGTCGCGCGCGGTGTTCTTGTCGCCCATCGCGCGGATGACCGCGGGCGGCGGCCCGATGAACTTGATGTTGCAGCTCGCGCACACCTCAGCGAAATGCGCGTTCTCACTCAGGAATCCGTAGCCGGGATGAATCGCATCCGCATCGCCGACCTCGGCCGCGCTGATGATGCGGTCAATTTTCAAATAGCTCTGGTTGCTCGGCCCCGGCCCGATGCAGATCGCCTCGTCGGCGAGCTGGACGTGAAGCGAATCCACGTCGGCTTCCGAATAGACGGCGAGCGTTTTGATGCCCTGCTCCTTGCAGGCGCGGATGACCCGCAGGGCGATTTCGCCGCGGTTCGCGATGAGGACTTTCTTGAACATGGAGAGTGTGTGCGCCGGGGAGAATGTCGGCGCGGACGGAAAAGCTCCGCGGTGGATTATTTACTTCGGAACGATGCGGAAAAGCGCCTGACCATACTGCACAGGCTTGCCGTTTTCGCCGACGATTTCGGCAATGGTGCCGCGGGCGTCCGCCTTGATTTCGTTCATCACTTTCATCGCCTCGATGATGCAGACGACGGTGTTCTCATCCACTTCCTGCCCGACTTTCACGCAAGGCGGCGCATCCGGCAATGTCGCGGCGTAGAAAGTGCCGACCATCGGCGAGGCGATGTCCTTGAGGTTCGACGCGGGCGCGGATGCGGCGGGAGCCGGAGCGACCGCAGCAGGCGTGGGAGCCGGTGCCGCGACCGGCGCGGCCACGGGCACCGCATGGTGGATGACTGGCTGGAATTCGTTCCCTTTTTTCAGGGTGATCTTGAATCCTTCGCTCTCCATTTTGAAAACGGAGAGGTCGTTTTTCCTCATGAGCGCAATGATCTCTTTGATTTCTTTTAAGTCCAAGGTGTGAGGTGTTTTTGGGTTGAGAGGCGCGGATGCTACGGGCTGCGCGGAAAGCGGGTCAACTGCGCTTTTCCAAACGACCCTCCGTAGCCGCGCTTGTGAAAGCGCGGGCACACATTGTTTTGGTGACGGAAGTCAGCCCGCGCTTTCACAAGAGCGGCCACGG
>CAIRYQ010000065.1 GCA_903882875.1 uncultured Spartobacteria bacterium
CGCTCTCTCGCCGACCTGCGCTCCAAGCTCATGCGCTACATCCGCCAATACAATAAAACGGCAACCCCAATCAAATGGACTTACTCCAATCCCAAACAAAGAATCAAACCGTAGCTGATTCATGTGTTACGTTGCACTAGGTTCACAACCCACACCCGACGACGACGACAAACGGAACAGGGAGCTGTTGGCGGCGGTGCAGACTCGTTACATGACTTACGATCAACTCATTCAGCAAACGCGCGACAGCTACGCGGACTACTTGAAGGCAAACGAGAAATTGTCCCGAATACAGAAATTGGTTGAAGGAATCTGATTTGATTCCATGCCCGACCACCTGACGCCAGCGCAGCGCTCGCGTGCGATGAAGCATGTGAAGCTGAAAGACGGCTCGCTGGAAAAGCTGGTGCAACGCGAACTCCGGACGCGCGGACTGCGGTTTCAGCGCCATGTCCGCTCGCTCCCCGGACGCCCCGACATCGTATTCCGCAAAGCGAAGCTGGCCGTGTTCGTGGACGGCGATTTCTGACACGGCTGGCGACTGCCCGCGTGGGAACACAAGCTCTCACGATTTTGGCGCGACAAACTCCGCACCAACCGGGCTCGCGACCAGCGCAACTTCCGCCGCCTGCGCGCGGAAAACTGGCGCGTCGTGCGGATTTGGCAGCACGAAATCGCCCGCGACCTTCCCGGTTGTATCCAGCGAATTCTGGATTCGCTCGAAGGCCGATAGTTCTCCCGCACCGCCTCCGGGGTGCATGGATTTGGTGGGGCGGGATCCGGGGGTGGTCGCTCGTTTCACTCGCTCGACCCCCGGCTAATTTCCTTTCACCCTCCGGGTGCATGCGCACGCTGGCCACGAACCTCAGCAGCGCTGCGGAGTATCGCCGACACTTACTTGCGAGATGCCGAACGTGAAGACGAGCAGGCGAAGGCACGCGAGTAATCGCGCTAACTCACTCACCTCGCATTGCGAGGAGGCGTTTCACCAAGACAAAAAACTCGTGCAGTCGGCGCTCACAGTTCGCCGCCGTGGGCGATGAATTGCCGGTAGCCGCGCAGGATGGACACCACGCTGAGGAAGAGTGCGCGGATGCGGTCTTCGCACGGGATGCCGGCGGGGACGAACAGTTCGATCTCGAACGGCCACGGATGCGAGCCGGGCACCGGGAGGAGCCGTCCGGCACGGCGGTCGGCCCAGCGGGCCTCGCTCGCGGAAGGCAGGACACGCACGGGCTCGCGGGCGATCGGGACGATGCCGGAGAGCGAACGCAGCACGGGTGCGATCACTTCGTCTGCGAGGATGCGGCTGCGCGTCGTGGCGGCGAAGCCGGTATTCAGCCCGGTGCTGCGCACGTAGATCAGGCCGTCGTGCCGCCATTTCGCGAAGTCGTTCTGGAAATAGCGCACGTCTTCGTCCGCGGATTCACCGTCGAGCGCCTGCGCATAGCGGCGGTAGAAATTCGCCAGCGGCACGCGATCCGGTCCGAAGCCGAGGAGGTTCACGACCGGCGCGGCGAAGACTGCATAGTCGCGGGCCAGCGATGGGCTGAGTTCGAGTTCGAGCAGGAGCCGGCTGGCGGCGATGACGGTGTCGAATGCGCCAGCATCAAGGCCGGCGTAGATGCCGAGGCGGATCGGCACGCCGCCGCCGCGCTCTCCGAGGAGGAGAAATTTCGGCAGCTCGTGGAGGTCGTCGTTGATCGAGACGACGTTGCGGCTGGCGACCAGGCTCGCGCTGCCCTCGGCGCATTCAAAGAGCGGCTCGATGAAGTCGCTCGTGGTGGCGTCGTGCAGCTCGCATTGGCCGAGCGCAGGATCGTCGAGATGGATGTAGTGGGTTTTCATGGATGGCATTTTCGTGGTGTGGAAAGGCCTCCGTTGCGGGGTCGGCTAAATTTGTGAGGCGAGGTCTGGGCCGGGGCCTTGCGTCCCACTCAGGAGAAGACCCCGGCCCGACCTATGACCTCACCTATGGTGATTGTGCGGGCATCAGCGGCGCTCCTTGGAAGCGAGGTCGAAGCGCGTCTGCTCGGTGGCCTCGACGAGGACGACCTGCGATTCGTGGACTTTGATTTGGACGTTGCCGTAGCGGAGTGCGCGGACCTTCTCCACGACGACGCGCGTCCACGCCTGCTCGGCGTCATCGAGGACGAGTTCGGGCTGGGATGCTGGTTTGGTGAGACTCATTGCGGTGGATGAATTGCGGGTGTTGCGTGGGCTTCCGTTGCCCCGGTGGGCCGACGCGCGGTGGATTGCGATGCGTGCCTCCAGTGTCCCTGGTCGGTGTGAAAGTTCAGATGTCGCCGCCATACGTGATGAAGGTGCGGTATTCCGTGAGGATGGATTTCAGCGCGAGGGTGAACGCGCGACGCTGATCGCCGAGCGGGGTGTTTGCCGGGCTTTCGAGGATGATTTCAAAAGGCTGAGGACGATCACTGGCCGGTGCGCTGAGGATGCCGTCGAACGAATCGTGGATGATGCCGTCCACCGCGCGGAAGCCGTCAATGAGCTGCCGCGAATCGCGCGGCTGCGCCTGCTCCGCCGCCGCGAGCGCGGGCACGAGAAGCTGCGTCGCAATTACCGAGCCGCGCGCATAGCCGTAGAAACCCGGCGAAGTGTCGTCGCTGTGCAGCGAAATGATGCCGTCAAATTTCCGTGCTGCGATTTCCTTTTCCAATAGCACGACCTCCGGCTCTTCCGAGCCGCGCCAGAATTCGCGGTTGAGATCCTTGCCCGACGCCGACTCGCGTGTGCCAGCAAGGTAGCCGGTGGGATTGCAAAGCGGGTAGAGCGACAGCTCGAAGTGCCGGCCCAGTTCCGGGTCTTCATCCAGTTCGCGCACAAAATCCATGAGCCCCAAAACACCCGCCGGTTCATCGCCGTGGATGCCGGCGAAGATGCCGATTCTGAAGCGCCGTTTTGCCACCTTCGTCCGCTGAAAATGAAAGCGCGGCAGAAAGTGGCGCTCGCCGCCCGATTCGAAACTGCCGAGCGCATCGGCGATGAGGCAGCGCGAGTAAATCACCTGCGTGAGCAGCGGCAGAAGAAGATGCCGCGCGGTGAAGCGCTGCTGCCGCGACATGACATGCTCAACGACAGACGCCGCCTCGCGGACTTTCACGCGGGCATGTTCGGGTAGCAGGGGAGCCTCGTGCACGAGCGCGTTCACAGCGGCACAGCGTCCTTTCTCGCCTGATCCGCAAGCGCCGTGCTGAGGTAACGTTCGCCGGTGCTGCAGCCGATGGTGACGATGAGCTTGCCCGCATACTCCGGGCGCTTCGCAACCTCGATAGCCGCAAACACATTTGCGCCGGTAGAGATTCCAACCAGAATGCCTTCCTCCTTGGCCAGCCGCTGCGCCGTGGCAATGGCATCCTCGTTGGACACCGTCACCACGCCGTCGAGAATTTCGAGGTTCAGGTTCTTCGGCACAAAGCCCGCGCCCGTTCCCTGAATCTTGTGCGGCCCCGGCTTCACCGGCTCGCCATTGAGAGTCTGAGTGATGACCGGCGAGGCCGTCGGCTCCACCGCGATGCTGCGAAACTCCGCCTTGCGCGATTTGAGCACCTCGCTCACGCCCGTGATCGTCCCGCCCGTGCCGACCGCCGACACGAGCACATCCGCGCGCCCGTCGGTATCGGCCCAAATCTCTTCCGCCGTCGTGCGACGATGCACTTCGGGGTTTGCCGGATTGTTGAACTGCTGCGGCATCCAGACATTGCCGCCTTCGGCGACGATTTCTTCCGCCTTGGCAATGGCGCCCTTCATTCCCTTGTCCGCCGGGGTCAGGACGAGCCGCGCGCCAAGCAGCGACAGCAGCACCCGCCGCTCGATGCTCATGCTCTCCGGCATCGTGAGCACAATCGGATAACCCTTCGCCGCCGCGACGAACGCCAGCGCGATGCCCGTGTTTCCCGAGGTCGGCTCGACAATCGTCGTGCCCGGCGTGAGACGCCCCTCGCGCTCCGCAGCCTCAATCATCGCGAGACCGATCCGGTCCTTCACGCTCCCGAGCGGATTGAAGAATTCGCCCTTGAGCGCAATCGTCGCCGGCAGCCCAGATGTGATGCGATTGAGTTTGATGAGCGGCGTGCGCCCGATGGTCGCGGTGATGTTGTCAAAAAGAGGCATGATGATTTCGGGTTGGAATGTCCGACGCACCCGCCGCTCGCGCGGCCAAATCTATATCGAACAAGTGTAGATTCGCAACGTTATCGCGAATCGATCAAGCTATTTTTTTGAAAAACGCGGGCGGAGTGTAACTGGAGTCTTCGCAGCGGAGGCAGGCCAGACTTTTGCACCTGCCCTTTGTACGTGGACGCGGGGTGATCGAGCGCATCGTGCGCGTTGATATTGACGCCATCGCTTTCTCCTGCTGTTCGGACGGAAGATCCTTCACGAGAATGCGGCTGGCTTCCTTCAGTTCGGTATTTTCATCGAGCTTCTTCAGCACCGAGATACGGATGCGCGCGCGGCGCTCGAATTTGTTGATCTTTTTCCGGAAGACGATCCGCTCCAAGTGCTCGCGGGGCAGGCGTTGGATGAAGGCGCACTCCTTGGAGTTGCGGGAGCCGGCAAAAGCTACGTGCCCCGACGGCTGAAGATTGAAGAAGTAACCTTCCGAATCCGGCGGAGACTTCACGAAGGCGGGCTGCTCGCTGGCGCAGCGGAGAACACCCCCTTTGCGCAAGAGCGATCGTACACGGCGCAGAAGAAAGAACAGCAACACTATCCCGAAGCCTGCGTCGAGGTGTCCAATCGGAAAGTCGGACGCTGAAAACGCGAGGACGTCAGTCAGGTGAAAGCAATCATTTCGAGCGGAGTCCACATCAATCCACCGGCTCTCTGCTGCCCTCCAGGCGAGCAAAATTCTCAACCATTCACGCGAGGCTCAACAGTGTTGCCCTCGCAATGTCGTGGTGCCGGGCATCACGCGATGATTTCGCGGATTGGTTTCCCGTGATCGATCTCGAGGCGTTTGCGTCCGGGGATTTCGAGCCGGCGCGAATCGAGGCCGAGCTGTTGCAAAATCGTCGCGTGAATGTCCGTGACGTAGTGCCGGTTCTCCGTCGCGTGGAAGCCGATTTCATCCGTCGCACCGTGGACGACTCCGCGCTTCAGCCCGCCGCCGGCCATCCACACCGAAAATCCAAAAATGTGATGATCGCGCCCGTCACTGCCCTGCGTGCCGGGCGTGCGGCCAAACTCCGTTGCAAAGATCACGATCGTCTCATTGAGCAAGCCGCGCCGTTCGAGATCCGTGAGCAGCGCGCCGATCGGCTGATCCACGGCGAGCGAATTTTTTGCGTGGTTGGCCTTCAGCCCGCCGTGCGCATCCCACACACCCGCGCCGCCGCCGCCGTGCTGGATTTGCACAAAGCGCACGCCGCGCTCGACGAGGCGCCGCGTGGCGAGGAGCTGCATCGCGAAGTCGCGGCAGTGCGGCAGCTCCACGCCGTAGAGCGCCTTCGTCTCCGCGGTCTCCTTTGAAAAATCGAGCACGTCCGGCACCGAACGCTGCATGCGGAATGCAAGCTCATACGACGCGATGCGCGCAGCCATCGCAGGATCGCGCGGATACTCCACTCCGCGCAGCGCATTCAGCTCCTTCACGAGATCCCTGCCGAGCGCCTGCGCGTCCGCAGAAAAAGGGCGCTCGGGTTTTGCAAAATCGAGCGGGTTCGCCGGATCGATCCGAAGCGGCACGGCGTCGTGCACGGGGCCGAGATAATGGCCGTCGCGCTTCATCCAATATTCGCGCGTCCCCATCGAGATGAACTGCGGCAGATTGTCGTTCAGGCTGCCGAGACCGTAGTGAACCCACGCGCCGAGCGTCGGAAATTCGCCGTCGTTCATGTGCCGCCCCGAGTGGAACTGCGCCTGTGCGCCGTGGTTGCTGTCGGTCGTCCACATCGAGCGCACGATGGCGAGCTTGTCCACATTGCGCGCGATGTGCGGGAACCAGTCGCTCACCTCGATGCCACTCTGCCCGTGCTTTTGGAAGCCGCTCTGCAGGGGGAAAAGCACATTGCGCTGGTTGCCGTTCGCGTCCGGCACGACGAGCCGTTCGAGCGCGAGCTTCTTCGGATCCTGCGTGTCCTTGAACGGCGTCTCCGCGATCGTCTTGCCTGCGTATTTCGTGAGCATCGGCTTCGGATCGAAGCTCTCCATGTGGCTCACGCCTCCGTTCATGAAGAGCCAGATCACATTCTTCGCCTTCGGCGGAAAATGCGGCAGTCCGTCCGGCGGCGACCACGCTGCGCCGCTTGCACGCGCGTCGCGCTGGAGCATCGCGCCGAGCGCGAGCCCGGTGAAGCCCATGCCCATGTCCGCGAGAAATGCGCGGCGGGAAAGCGCACGGTGGGGAGAATGGAATCCGGTTTTCATGAGTGGAAAATGCCTCAGCGCAGCGTGACGAAATCGTTGTGGTTCAGCAATGCCCAGATGAGATTTGCGCGTGCCTGATCGGGCGTCGCTTTCGGGAGCTTTCGCCACGCGTCCATCGTCTTCATGCACGCCGCGAGTTCGCCGTCATTCGGCGCGACGCCGAGCACTCCGCGGAACGCCTGCCGGACAAATGCCGCATCATCACCCGCCGGTACATCCGCGCCGAGCCGAGCCGCGATGCGCGCCGCGGAATCCTGCACCAGCCGGCTGTTCAAAAGCGCGAGCGCCTGCTGCGGGATGATGCTCTCATCGCGGCGGTAGCACTCCTTCACGTTCGCCTCGTCGAACGTCGTGAGGAAAAGGTTCCGTTCGTTGTTCGAGTGGAAAAAGTAGAGGCTGCGCCGCTTCGATTCCGCCTGCGCCGCCGTCGGCACGGACGGGCCGCCCATCGTCGGATCGAGTTCCCCGGCGAGCGCCAGAATCGAATCGCGCACCGCCTCCGCTTCAAGGCGGATCGGAGTGCGCCGCCACAGCCGCACGTTGTCTTGATCCTTCGCCGCATTCGCCTCGCCGCCTGCTGTGGACGACATCATGCGATACGCCGCCGACGTGACGATGAGCCGGTGAACATGCTTCATGCTCCAGCCGTGCTCGACCAGTTCGCACGCGAGCCAGTCAATCAGTTCGACGTGCGCGGGTGCCGCGTTCTTCCGTCCGAAATCAAACGTCGTGGCGACGAGCGGAGCGCCCATGTGACGCGACCAAATGTGATTCACCGCGACGCGCGCCGTGAGCGGATTGCGCGCATCGGTGATCCAGTCCGCCAGCGCGCTGCGCCGCCCGCTGCTCTTCGGGCCGGGCTCGACTTTCGGATCGTCCTTGGTCGAGGTGAAAAACCGCGTCGGCGTCCATTCCGCGCCCGAAAACGGCGTGACCTTTTCGGTCGCCGCAATCGGCGCGGCGAGCGCCTTCGTCGCCTTCTCCAGCGACTCGCGCGCAGCCTTCAATTCCTTCTCCACGCTCACCGCCTTCTTCTCTGCCGGTGTCGCGGGCGCATTCGGAAGCCGGAGTTCCGCACTGGCCACCGCATGACGCGCCTTCGCGGCTGCAACCTCGCGCTCAGACTGGATCGCAGCCTTCACTTTCTCACGCTCGTCATCGCCCGCCGGATCATTCGCACCGCGATCCGTCCTCGTCCACGTCGCACGCATCGCAGCGATGCGAAGTTCGAGGCTCGCGAGTTCCGCCTTCGCGAGAGCCAGCGCGAGTTCGGCGACATTCAGCGCGCCCTGCGCAGCAGCACTGTCCGCCGGTTTCGCATCAGCCGCCTTCGTCTTCGCCTGCTCCGCGGCGCTCGTCGCGGCCTCCACTTTTTTTCGAGCTGCCGCGAGGTGCGTATCGGCCACCCACGGCCTCCGCTCCGGCTGCCACGCCTCGGGCGGGAGCGTCACCGGCGAAATTTCCAACTTCTTGAACGCGAACAAATCCGGGACGGCCGGCGCGATGACGGCGCTCTTGTCCGGCCGGCTCTCCTCGCCGCGCACGAAGCGATACGTCGGCGTGTCGAGCAGCCCGTCGAACGCGCGCGGGATGCCGTCGCGCGCAAGGTCCGCCTCACCGGGCGCCACGTCCATCCGCACATGGTACGGCTCGAAGAACGCACGCATCTTGTAGTAGTCGGCCTGCGCGAACGGATCGAATTTGTGGTCGTGGCATTTCGCGCAGTTCAGCGTGATGCCGAGGATGCCCTTGCTCACATGCTCAACCGTTTCATCGAGCCAGTGATCGCGGTTGAAGAGGAACCAATTCCGCGCGAGGAAACCCGTGGCGCGCAGCTTCCCGAGGTCGTTCGGATGCAGCTCATCCGCGGCGAGCATGAGGCGGATCATCTCGTCGTAAGGCGTGTCGGCGTTCAGCGATTCCACGATCCAGTCGCGCCAGTGCCAGATGTGTTTCTGGCTGTTGCGAAGCTGATCATTCAGCCCCCACCAGTCGCTGTACCGCCACACATCCATCCAATGCCGCGCCCAGCGTTCCCCGTGGCGCGGGTCATCGAGCAGGCGGTTCACGGCACGCTCATACCAATCGGGCGACGCGTCATTTTCAAACGCCGCGATCTCCGCAGGCGTCGGCGGCAGCCCGATAAGATCGAGGTAAAGCCGTCGCAACAGCACCGGGCGCGACGCCTCGGGCTGCGGCGTGAGTCCGCGCTCCCCGTGCTGTTTTGCAATGAACGCATCCACCGGATTCCGCACCCATTTTGCATTTGCCACCTGCGGCACCGACGGACGCACGCGCGGACGGAATGCCCAGTGCTCCTTCGGATCCGTCTCCGGCTTTTCATCCGCCGGGGCCGGAGCGCCCGCCGCGATCCACTCGCGCAACATCGCCACCTGCGCCGCCGTGAACGGCTCGCCCTCGTGCGGCGGCGGCATCCGTTCCACGGGGTCGGAATCCGTCACGCGCCCGATGATGAGGCTCCTGTCCGGCTTCCCCCGCTCGATCACCGCCCCATCCTCGCCGCCCATCAGCATCAGCTCCACCGTGTCCAGCCGCAGCTTCGCCTTCTGCTTCAGCGCCCCATGGCACGAATAGCACCGCTCACGCAGCAGCGGCTTCACATCCTTCGCATAGTCCACCGCAGCCCCGACCGGTGCCACCGGCACGAGCGCAACCAGCACGGGGAAAAAAATCCACCGCCCGCACTCGGCGGCAGCATTGCATTTCATCAAGGGGCGCATGGGAGGAGGACGACGAATGCCGGAAAGTAACTCACCGATTCGCCGGATGCCAGAACGGGAACCAACCCGAATCCGGCAACGGCAGAAAGCCGATCACAGTCGTGTTCAAAAGGGGTGCGCTCATCCCACAGCTAACCTCCGAGCCCGGTTTTCAATAGCCGCACGCAACCTCCCTTGCGGTGAATACAGCCGCTATTCTCCGCAAACTTTGCGGCGAATGCCGGAGCGAAGCTGCGGACAAAAGTAGTCCCATGCTTCAGCGTGCGAGACCGCCCAGACATCGAAGCCGCGTCCAGTTCGGCACGGCCTTGCGGGCTGAAGCCCGTGACTACTTTGCCCGCGCACACCTTGACCACCTCACCCGAGCGCATTACTCTCCGCGCAATGAAAGCCGCCGCTCACAAACCACACCGCAGGGCCGCTGAAAAGCCCCGCCCACGCATGACCCGTGAACTCGCCGAGGCGCGCGCAGTTGGCAGTGGCAAGGGCAAGTTCGACGGGGTCGCCTTCCTGCGCACGCTGAAAAAATGACCGCATATGCGGACACATCATGGTGGATCGCCTGCAAGATCACCGATGATGCAAACCACCGCGCAGCAGTCGAAGTATTCGACCGCTTTCCCGAAATCCGAGTCCTCTGGACTCCGTGGCAGCGTGTCGAGGTATTCAATTCCCTGCGCCAGCTTGAGCGTGGGGGCGTGATCATTGAGGGCAAGTCCCGCACATTGATCCGCCTGCTCGAACAGGAAGTCCGCCTCGGCTACTGGCCGCACTCCGAGTTCGACTGGCGCGATGCCGTCCGCACCGCATGTGACATCAGTGCCGAGCACGGCCTCTCCGTGCCCATCCGCGGGATGGATCTTTTTCACGGCACCATCGCCATCGAAACGGGAGCCGACGCGCTCCTGACATTTGACGGGGATCAAAAGGGCCTCGCGGAAGCCGCAGGCATCCGAGTCCTGCCCCTCGCTGTCCGTCGCGGGCGGTGAGAATTAGACGACTATCAGTATGTCCATCGTCCTACTCAAGTCCCCCTGCATCGGCCACGCGAGCAAGTCGAAGATCGAACTCGGCGTCGCCGACAAGAGCGGCTACTTCGCGGACATCAAGGTCTGGAACGCAGAGCCGGCGAAATAGCGGGCGTAAACGGTGAATCAGGAACCGCTAGATTCTCGTCTCCTTCGTTTCTGTCGTTTTGTTTGTGCCGAGACAGAAGATCCAGACTTCCCTTTTCAACGGGTTGGCTCGGGCTTCATCGTAGTCTTCAAAAGTCAATTTTACCTATTCACAAGTAAGCATGCTTTTGAAAACGCCCATGCGAATGCTGCGCACCTAGAAGTGGTTTCATAAGTTCCGAGCGGGCCGGAAAATATGTCTGTACAATGTAAATCGGGAGTGATGAAAGACTGGGGATGCAAGCGTCATTACTCAGCGAAGCGCAATGGCGGCACATCGAACCGCTGCTGCCCAAAC
>CAIRYQ010000066.1 GCA_903882875.1 uncultured Spartobacteria bacterium
GTTTGGGCAGCAGCGGTTCGATGTGCCGCCATTGCGCTTCGCTGAGTAATGACGCTTGCATCCCCAGTCTTTCATCACTCCCGATTTACATTGTACAGACATATTTTCCGGCCCGCTCGGAACTTATGAAACCACTTCTAGCCTTTGTGCGCTGTGGCGCATGATGAAGCGATGATAGTCGGAGTCGTCACAGACGCGAATTGTGTTTTCGAGCACTGAGTCCCTTCATCTCTTCAGTGCAGTTCAGCAAGGGCCGGTGTCCTCCGTCCGTTTGTGGATGAGCACGCGCCTCGTGGCGCTGACAATTACCTGCGGCTTTGCATTCTCGCAGATACTCGTATGCGCTGGCCCGTGTCGCTTCAATCCCGGGTGTGATTCCTGAAAAATTCCATTCTGCCTCGATGAGATCCGCTTTGGAAATAATTCGGAATCCGTCCTCGTCGAATTTCGTTTTGGTTAGCAGCGAACGGATTTCCTCACATTGACCAGCGGGTAATCAGGACATTCGTGAAGGCGACTGGCGGCAAGGTGGATCCGACCCTCGTGCTTTTTGATTTTGGCCGGACGACGCGCTCTTTTCATATTGAGGCTCGCGGGTTTTTAGCGGCGTGCGCAACGTGTTCGTTTGATTCATGAACCGTGACGGTGCCAATCGTCAGTTCCGCCGCCATCTTGCGCCGATGTTCGTCAAGGAGGTGTCCATACACTTTTCCGATGAGGATGCCGCCGTCTTTGTGCCCGCCCCATTCTGCAATCGTCATGAAGTCAATTCCGGCCATCACCGCGTGGGAAATGAAAATGTGGCGCAGGTCATGAAACCCGGCCTTCGGGAAGCCTGCGTGTCCGCGCGCCAGTCGCAGTGATTCGCGAAGGCTTTTTGCAGGGATGTCTTTGTCGCCTCTGCGGAGCCTTGGAAAAAGAAACACGGAATCCTGCGACCGACGGGCGTGCATATCGGTGAGAAGGGTTTCGAGTTGCGGATTGAAATCCACCGTACGGCTGCCGTGATTTTTTGAAACTCCACCCTTGCCGATTGAAAGGGCGGTCGCCTCGAAATCAGGTGGTGCCCCGATGAATACGCGCGCGTTGTCAAAGTCAACATGGGTCCATTTTGTCGGCAGCGCCTCTTTCTCCCGTGCGCCGGTGAACGCGAGGAATTGAAGGTAATCCTGCAACTGGCCTCCATTCTTGGTGACTGCCTCACCGTCAGGTTTCCTGGCCGTACATGCGGCGAGCAGCTTTTCAAATTGGGGCGGCGTCATCAAATTCCGCCGTGCGGCAGGGGGGACCTTGATCGCTGGGAGGCGGGGGTAATTGCGCAGGTGCCCGGCATCCACGGCCGCGTTCAGGACGTTGGACAGGGCGGTCAGATCGAGTTTGGCGGTTCGTGGGGAAACCGGCTCGTATTTTCTTCCGGCGAGAACGCAGCCTCTCATTCGTGATGCGATGAATGGGGGCTTGTGCCATGTTTAGCCGAAATCTGCCGGTGTAAAGTCGTGGGCCGAACCTACCCCACCATTCCTGCCATCGGATTGCATCGAGACACCGTTCGGTCTTGGCGGGTCCGGGGACTTTGGGTAGGCACCATGCACATGCCAACCGCACACGTCGCCGGCAGTCCGCGGCTCTTCCAATCCGGTTCCCATTCATTCGCCGGGCGTCCAGATGCCTCCAAACGCATAGAGGACCGCCTCGTCGCCGAGCGCGGAGTGAAGCGTTTCACGTTCTATTTCGCACCCGGACTGTTGACGATTCTTGCGGCGTGCGGCTTTGCCGTTGAGAGTCCAGACAAGAAGGCCGAGGAAACTCCCTGCTTCTGGCAGCAGGATAAGACTGCTGGATTTGTGGACGGGGGAAGCAACTACTGCGCTCCCACGGCAATCTCGAACGGCCTGATCTATCTGGCGCAGGCGCGGGGCA
>CAIRYQ010000067.1 GCA_903882875.1 uncultured Spartobacteria bacterium
AGGCCTGAGCCGATTGCCAAAAGGCCTGAGCCGATTGCCAAAGGACCTGAGCCGATTGCCGAAAGGCCTGAGCCGATTGCCAAAGAGCCTGAGCCGATTGCCAAAGAGCCTGAGCCGATTGCCAAAGAGCCTGAGCCGATTGCCGAAAGGCCTGAGCCGATTGCCAGAAGCCTCTGCCCGATTGCCAAACGCCACAGGCGGATTGCCAAAGGGATTCACCGGGTGCGTCAGACCCCGGGGCCGATTGGGCCAGCCTTCATCGGATGCCGCAAGCGGTCAAAGGAGGCATCACAGCCCCTTCATCATCTCGTCGAGCCTCCATGTTCCGCGGGAATCTCCCTGCGGCCATTTCACTCACCCAGGAATTTTCAAATCAACACGCGGGGCAGGCGCCTCACTTCCCATCCTTCTTCTCCTGATCGAGGGACTTCCTGATGGCGTCGTTGAAGTTCTTTTGGAAGTCGTCCGCATTCAGCGCGGCACCGGCGTTCGTCTGGCGGGCATATTCGCCGCCTTCCCAGCGGAGGTTGCGGATGGCGCGCGATCCCTTCCAGACTTTGGCGTCCACCTTCACCTTCTGGCCGTCCTTCACCACGTCGCCGTGGGGGCTGATGGTGAACTCGGTGACGGTCTGCCAGTTCGCCAGCTTGTCGGTCACCTTGGGATCGGTGGCCGTGATGTCGCTCAGGCTCACGGAGACTGTCTGCCAGTCCGGCGAGCCTTTGAAGTCCTTGAGCGCGGTGTAGTCCACGGCGGGCTTGTTGAGAGTCATCGCGCCCCATGCGTTGGTGTTGAAGGTGAGCACGAGCTGGTTGTCGCTCTCGCACTGGATTTCAAAGTGCAGCGTCGCGCCGTCCGGGCCGCGCCATTTGGTATCCTTCAGCTTGCGCGTCGTGGCCGTCCAGAGGGGCGGGTGGCCCCAGTTCAGCAGATACCAGTCGTGCCAGCCGCGTGCGCCGTCGTCAATCAGCCGGTCGGGCTTGTCAGTGGCCTTCGCGCCGGAGGCCTGCAACTGCGCGGGCGTCGCGAAGGCCACGCGGGAGCTGATGGCGAAGGTCTTCGTGTTCTCCTGTCCCGCGGTCTGTGGCCCGGTCTGGTAGGACGCGGGCAATTCGTAGATCACGTTGGCAAAGGCGAAGAGCGGTTGCGCGAGACTCATCACGGGACATTCCGCGGTCCACTGGTTGCCCGATTTCACGGCCTTTGCATCGCGCCAGAAACGGGTGAGTGCGTGCGGATCGACCGAGTAGTAAATGTCCACGCGCAGCACGGGGCGCGAGCCGTCCGGCGTGACGGTGATCTGCGGGATGCCGCCCGCAGTTTTCAATTGGAGCGCCAGCTTCGGCGTCTGCGGCATTTTGAAATCGGCCCGTTTCAGATGCTGCTCGAACCACAGGTATTCGGTGATGGCGTGCTCGTCCGTGTGACGGTGATTCAGATGCGGCGCGATGCTCAGGCGCAGAAGGTCATCGGGCACGGCGCGCCAGTTCCAGACCATGTTGTCCATGTGCGCGTGAAAGTCATTCGTCGGCGAAAGCCACAGCACCGGGCACGTGATTCGCGGGATGTAGGCGTTGTCGGAAACGCACGCGAGTTCCATCGCCGTGCGCTTCGTCCGGCTGCCGCCCGGCATCTCGCCCTCGCTCGCCAGAAGATCGCCCGAGCCTCCGCACGAAGGCACCGCCGCCTTGATGCGCCGGTCTATGCCCGCGAGATTGGTCGTGAGCTTGCCGCCCATGGAATGCCCGCGCGCGCCGATGCGCCCGGCGTCCACTTCCGGCTGCTGTTGCAGGAAGGTGATCGCGCGCCGCGCGGCGATGAGCACGAGGAACCAGTTGCTGTTCCGCGGCGACTCCACCGCGTCGAGCGTGAATTCATCCGGCGTGAGCGCGCCGGCGAAATGATTGGCCTTGTTGCGCTGCGGCGGATGCGTGGCGTCGAGTTTCCCCCAATCGGTCTGGGGCCCGTCATACGTCACGTTGCCGCCGCCGAAGTTCAGCTTGTTCCCTCCCCAGTTCAGCGAAATGCCCGCATACCCGCGCCGCGCGTACGTCACGACGGTGCTGAGCGACGCCGACTGTCCGCCGCCGTGCAGATCCACGATGGCGGGCAGCTTCGCGCCGCCTTTGGGAAACGCAAAAAACGCCGCGACGCGCGACGGCGCTCCCTTGAAGATGCCGACCCGATAGCGAACGATGCGGCACACGACGCCGTCCTGCTCCCACTCCTTCAGCACCTCGGTTTCCAGCGGCGTGTCTTTGTCGAGCGCCGCGAAGTCCGCCCAAAGCTGATCCAGCGTCTGCGGGATATCCGCGGCCAGCGCAAACGAATCGAGGAGCGGCAGTGCGAAAGTCGCGCCGGTGACGCGGAGGAAATGGCGGCGGGTGGCGTTCATGGCTCAGGGGTTCATTGGATCGGAAACATCTGCTACCGATTCCCGGCGCGGTGAAGCGAACGAATTCACAACGTCCGATGGCAGCAATCCTCCCGCACCCGCAGCCCGGCCTTTGGCCTTTTGCTTCGCAAGTTTCTTCCCGCCGTGGAAACGGCCAGGGGATTCCCGGCGCACTCCGGGCGCACGGCTGGGGTGAATATCCGGCGCTTCCCGCCCGCTGCGCTCGCCCGACCACCGGCTTATTCCGTCACGCCCTCCGGGCCAATGAGCGGTTCGCGAGACCCGCGATTCACGCCGTCGCGTACGCCCACTCGCCGATGCCGCCAAGAGCGACGATCGCGGTACGCACTTTGCGGAGCGCGAGTTCGAGCCGTGTCTTGATCGTGCCGAGCGGGATGCCCGTGTGCACGGCGATCTCGCGATGGCTGAAGCCGCGGTAGAATGCGAAATCCAAAGCCTCGCGCTGGGCGGCGGGCAGCGTGGCGAGCACGCGGGTGAAAGTTTTCGCTGTGTCGGACGCCGCGACTTCCTCGTCGGCACCGAGGTGCAGGGCGGGCTCTGGTTCTTCGCGGAGACGCTCCTGCGCGCGCGAATACGTCTGCATCATGCGCACCTTGTCAATCGTGCGGCGGCGGGCCAGCGTCACGATCCAGCCGAGCGCCTTTCCCTTTGCCTCGTCGTAGTGCGCGGCCTGACGCCACACTTCGAGGAATACGACCTGGAGCAGATCGTCCACGTCGGAGTCGTTGTTGAGGATTCGTCCGATGACTGAGCGCAGCAGCGGCGTGTGCCGGCGGTAGAGGATTGCGATGGCGCGGTCGTCCTGTCTCTGGATGCGCGCCATGAGGGCCTCGTCGGTAGGCTCGCCGGCGGCGATTGTGTGGCTGATTGCGAGCGGCGGATGGTCGAAGGTGTGAAGCATGGCCACCCCCCTTTGCCTTCTGCGTGCCAACCGGGCCCCACCCTGTTGGGAGCCGCGCGGCAGCGGCTGAAGTGTCGTGATGCGCGACACGCATGTCATGGCCCGCGACACGCGCATCGCAGCGCGCGGCACTTTCCAAACGCGCCGAACTACCTCGGAATCACTCCGAGCAAATACAGGACGATCACGATCAGCAGGATCGTGCCGAGGCCGCCGCTCGGGCCGTAGCCCCACTTTGAGCTGTGCGGCCATGTAGGCAGCGAGCCGATGAGCATGAGTATCAGGACGACGAGGAGGATGGTGTACATACTTTGGAATCGGCACAGCCAAGCGCCTCGGATGCACGTATTGTGGCGGCATGGATACCGCACCCGACCTGAGCTTGCCGCGACTCGCGCATTTCGTCCGCCAGCACACCCACGACGTGTGCAACGATCTCAACGGGCTCGATCTCGAATCCGTGCTGTTCTCCGAACTCGCACCAAGCGATGAGGCACGCGCGTCCGCCGCGCGCATCCGCACGCAGATTCGGAGGCTCGCAGCGGACTTGCACGGGCTGGCGGCGAAATTCGTCGAGCCAAAGCCGGTCCGCGCACTGTACGCAGCGCGCGAACTTTTCCTCATCTGGCAGGATCAGCCTGCTGCGATCGATCCCGCGCCGGACGTGCAGTGGAGGGACATCCTCGGCACGGAACAGGTGAATGTGGACGCCGCCGCGCTCGCCGAGGTGTTCCGCGAACTGCTCGCCAACGCGCAGGCATTCGGCACCTGCACCCCGCTGCTCGCCGAGTCACGAGTGGAGGATGGGAGGATTGTCTTTGAACTGCGCGAGCCGAAGGATGCGCCTGTCGAGCCTGCGGGCTGGGGCGACTCTCCATTTGCGGTGATGCGCCACGGCCACTACGGCCTCGGCCTGTGGGCCGCGCAACGCACGATCACCGCCAGCGGCGGCGAGATGCGGCGGAGTTTTTCACCGGATACGATGGAACTCATCACGACGCTGCATTTCCCCGTCGCCTGAGCGTTTCCGCACGCTACACGCGCGGCATCCTGCGCCCCATGACGAACGAGAGGACGAACACCACGAGGAATACGAGGAAGATGACCTTTGCGATATACATGGCGGTGCCGGCAAGCACGCCGAAGCCAAGAATGGCGGCGATGAGCGCGATGACGAGGAAGGTGAGGGTCCAGGATAACATGGAGATGGGTTTTTCTTTTGAAGGTTACGTTGATGGTTCGCCCGCTGATTCGCGCCACGTCATGCATGCGGATGTATCGCGGCGGGGAAATCTCTCGCACACACATCCATGGGGGCCGCCCGGAAAAATCGCGGCCCCTAGACCCTCGCGACCTCGATCGTCGGATTTTCAATTCCCAGCGCACCCGCCAAATCCGTGAGGTGCTCCTGCTCCTGCGCGATGATTTTACGCAGCACTTCGCTCAATCCGAATTCGCCCATCGCCTCCGCCTGGCGGATGTGCTCGCGGTAGTTCAGGATCGTCACGCACTCATTTTCGAGATCGAAGCGGAGCATGTCCTCCGCATTGCCGGACATCTTCACCGCCTTGGGTGCCGTCACCGGCGTGCCGTTGAAATAGTCCACCTGCTTTGCGATCTGCATCGCGTGGGCGAGTTCCTCGGTCGCGTGGATGGCGAGTTCCCTGGCGATGTCGGAAAACGCCGCGCCCTTGAGCGTCTGGCTGTAAACGGTGTAGGCGATGACCGCCTGGAATTCTCGGGCGAGATCCTCGTTGAGGAGTTCGATCATGCGTGCGCGGGTGATGATTGTTTCGTGGTTCATGCCTCCGGAATCGCAACGCGATCCCGAAGTGGCCGCAGTTCTTTCCACAAAAGAGCGGGGCTTCGATACGACCGGCATCCTCCGGGAATACGATTCAAAGATGAACACAGCCTATGAAACCGACCACCATATACACCACCCTCAGTGTCGCCCTGCTAGGACTTGCCGCGTGCGATTCCAAAGTCGAATCCAGCCGCAAGGACGCAATCGAAAGCAAAGCCGATGCCTTGGAGAACAAGGCCGACACCATCCGCAAGGACGCCAAGACCGACGCGGCCAACCTGACTAAGCAAGCCGCGATGGATGCGGACGCCGCGAATGATGCAGCAAAGGCGCGCGCTGAAGCGGAAAAGAAAGCCGCGGAAGAAACTGCCGAGAGCGTCCGCAAATCAGGCGACCAAGCTGCGAAAGATCTGGAAAAGAAGGCGAAGGAAACCCGCGAGCAGAAATAGAGCGCGACTTGCGCCGGGATTTTCATGGGCCGTCTCACTGGCCGCTCAAGCATGCGCGGCATCGCTCATGGTTGGGCAGGCTCCGTTGAATCGCATCTGCTCCCGTATTTGCGCGTGTGACTCGCGTACGTTCGTTATCCGATAACCGAATGCGGGCGCTGGCTGAAACTGACCCCGCAAGCGAGCCATTGCGGATTGCTGCCTTCGGCGACGAACTACGGAGAACGCTTCGGCCGCTCTCACCCAGCACTTCGTCGTAGCCTAGCAACATCGAATCAGATGTTGCCGGCTAGTAACAAAGAGATACCTCTCGTAAAGAGGCATCACGCAAACAAACCGCAACCGGATTACTTACTGTCTCCACGGCTCGGGACAAACCCCTCAGTTCCGTCCGATCTGCACATGCGTCACACGGTCACCCCGGAAAAAGACCTTCGCGACCTCATGCACCGACGGCCTCGGGCCGAGATTGGCGGTTTCGGTGAAGTTACGCTGTGCGTTGGGGCCCGAACCGTATGCCGCGCTTGGATCGTCGGCCGGACTCACGTCGAGGAACCGCTCGTGGACATAGACCCACACGTCCCCGGCGGCGGTCTGTTCGAGTCGTTTGGGATTGCCCACGGCCAATCTCACCTGCTCTTTCGTCATTCCTTCAGCCGCCATCCCGCCAGGAATCATTCCGGTCGTCAGGATTTGCCGATGCGCCGGTGAAAGCTCCGGGTGCGCCTTCGCATACGCGATTCGTGGCGATGCACAGCCTGCCAAAGATGAAATTGCGAGGAGAGCGGTGAATCGGCAAAGCTTGATGATTGATTCCATTTTTCGGGGCTCACCTTTTTGCAAATGTCGCGCGGAATGCGAGGCGCAATTTTTCCAACTCCGTTGGTGTGTGCGACAATCAAACTGAAACCGCAGACTGACCGAAGGGTTGGCAGCCTCATGCGGAATTCGAGCGCCAAAACATCCAATCGCTGCACCGGATCTCGCGGCCACCGTTCTCCCTCGCCTCAAGTCTGTTCGTTCGCAGACTCCACAAAACGGGGATCGGCGAGATCGTTTGGCGCTAACAATCGGATCGGGAGCGAAGTATAGCTTCTCGGATTACGCACAGCCCCCATCAGCGATTCCAAACCATGAACCGAATTCTCGTCGCAACCCTCTCACTTTTTACCGCACATCAAGTGCATGCCATCGAAGCGCCCGCTGCCGAGGCAAAACCTTGGACGAAATTTCAATACAAGTCCGATGGCATCGAAGTTCCCGCGGCGACTGCGGATGAGCCGTGGGTGAAAGCCTTCGGCCCCGACTCGATCAAGGCTGCGGCGAAATATCTCGACAATGGCGCGCATCATTGGGTGCGCGAGAAATCGTGCATCGCGTGCCACAGCACCGGCGTTTACATGGTCGAGCGTTCGGCTTTGACGGCGCTGCTTGGCAAACCGAGCGAGGAAGTGTTGACGGACTTTGTGAATTCGGTTCCGTACAAACTCGGCAAGCCCGGCGATGGCGCGCAGGCATCCGTGTGGCGGAGCTCGGGCCTCGCTTCGTGGGACAGGCACGTCACCGGCAAGCTGAGCGAACACACGGACAGATCGCTGCGGCACACGGTTTCGATTCTGCCGGACGACGGCTTCTACAAGACCATCAAGCTCGTCGAGATCCCCTACATCACCACGCGCTTCGAGCTGACGGTGCAGGCCGCGCGCGCGATCGTCACTGCGCCGGGCTGGCTCGCAAATCTCAAGGACGATGCATTGCTCGCGCGAATCGAGCTGATGAAACATCGCCTGCGCGAGCACAAGCCCGTGAGCGACTACGAACTCGCGCTCAAGCTCCAGCTCGCCGTGCTCATGCCGGAGCTTGTGCCGCAGGACGTTCGCGACGCAGCCACGGCGATGCTTTGGCGGCAACAGCAGCCCGATGGCGGCTGGTCCACACGGCGCATGTCCGACGTGATGAACTGGCGTCAGGAGGCATTCCCACCGACGGAAAAATACAAGTGGACCGAGGCCATGGATCCGCAAGTCGTCGCATTGATCAATGGCGAGCCCGACTCCGCGAATCCCGCGAGCGATCCTTACATGACCGCCTTTGCGATCGTGCTCCTGCGCGAGAGCGGCGTGCAGGCGAGCGACGCGCGCATCCAGCGCGGTGTCGCGTGGCTGAAGGCGAACCAGCGCGTGAGCGGTCGCTGGTGGATGAAGTCGCTCTACCGCGACACGTATCACTACATCACCTACATCAGCACGGCGCAGGCGTTGCGCGCGCTGGCGCTGTGCGATGAATTGCCCGCGATGGCGGGCCGCAACTAGACAGGATGCACGCCCGGCAAATCAACCTCGGCGTGGCCGCACCGCCTGCCTTTTCGCTCCTCCTGCTGCTCAATTTCGCCCTCATCATCACGCTTCACGCGCAACTCGGCGACCGGGCCGGTGATTCTCAGCGCCCGCCGAGTGCAGACATTGAAATCCCACCGGCGCCAGTGCTCTCACCCGCGGAGGCGCTGCGGTCGTTCTCGTTGCCACCGGGATTTCGCATCGAGCTGGTCGCTGCCGAGCCGCTCGTTCACGATCCGGTGATGATGGCCTTTGATGCGCGAGGCCGTCTGTGGGTCGCGGAACTCGCGGCCTACAACATTAGCGAGATCACAACCAAGCTCCCGGTTTACCTCGACAGCAAACAGCCCGTGCCCAAACGCCCGGTCGGACGGGTCGTCGTGCTTGAGGATACCGATGGCGACGGCCAGATGGATCGGCGCACGGTTTATTGGGACAACATTGATGTGCCGCGCGCGATCGGCTTCATCGGCGACCAAGTGTTGATCGGCGATCCTCCGAACCTCTGGCTCACGCGCGATAAAAACGGCGACGGCGTCATGCACGAGAAGACTTTGCTCGACGACAAATTTGGCACGCCCGAAAACGTCGAAGCCAGTCCGAACGGATTGCTCTGGGGACACGACAACTGGCTCTACAATGCCAGCTATAATTGGCGCTGGCGAAAAAGTGCCGCGGGTGAATGGCGTCGTGAGCCGGTTCCTTCGGTCGGGCAATGGGGGCTCACGCAGGATGATTTCGGCCGCCGTTTTTACTCGACCAACAGCGATCAGCTTCGCGGCGATCTGCTCCCGTCTCACTTCGCGGGCGGTCTCGATGTACGTCTGCCGTTCTACGGGCTGAAGTCGCAAGTGGCGACGGATCAAACGACGTGGCCCGTGCGCCCCACGACCGGAGTCAATCGCGGCTACACCAAGGACGGGAATGGCAGAGAGCAACTGCGCGAGGACGGCCGTCTCCAAAGTTTCACCGCGGCCTCAGCACCGGTCATTTATCGGGGATCGAATTTCCCCGCGAGCTTCGACGGCAATGCGTTCGTGCCGGAGCCGGCGGGAAATCTGGTGAAGCGCAATCTGCTGCTCGAAGCCGACGGCCGCATCACGGCGATGAATGCGTATCTCGGCAGCGAGTTCCTTTCCTCGACCGACGAGCGCTTCCGCCCCGTGTTCCTCACCAACGGCCCCGATGGCGCGCTCTACGTGGTGGACTACTATCGCGGCATGTTGGAGGGTTACGAGTTCATCACGACCTTTCTGCGCGATCAAATCATGCAGCGCGGGCTGAACAAACCGCTCTGGGGCCTCGGCCGGATCTATCGTGTCGTGCGCGAGGATCGTCCGAAGGCGGCGCTGCCGGACTTCGCGGCTGCCGATCCCGCCGCGCTTGTCAAGCTGCTCACGCACGAGAACGGCTGGACGCGCGACACCGCGCACCGGCGCATCGTTGATTCCGGTTCAGCCGCGCATGTGCCCGCATTGCGCGATCTGCTTTCCCATGCGCCAAAGGCCCGCGACCGCGTCTCCGCGCTCTGGTGTTTGGAAGGCCTCGGATCATTCACGAACTCTGACGCCGGGCACGCACTGACGGACGCGGACTCGCACGTGCGCGCAGCCGCACTGCAAGCGGCCGCTCCGCTGCTCCGCGATCCCGCGGGAGCAAACTTGCTGCAGCTTTTGAAAACGCGGATCGCCAGCGAGGAACCGATGGTGCTCGCCCATCTCGCGCTCGGTCTTGCCGGGACATCCGATGCGGCGGCACGCGAACTTTTGTGGAGCCTGCTCCCGCGCGCCCCGGAGCATCCTGCGCTCGCCGACAGCGTGCTCATCGCGCTGCGCGGGCAGGAGGTGGAGGTGCTGCAGCGACTGCAAGCCCGCGTCATCGCGGAGCACGGGCTCAGTTTCGGGGCGCAAGGTTTGCTCGAATCGCTCGCAGTTCATCTGACCCTCAAGGGCGGCGCTGCCGCGGATGCGCTCGTCGCCGCGATCACCGACAAGAATCTTCCTCAGCTATGCCGCGTGGCGCTGATGCGCGGTGCGATCAAAACTCGCGACATCACTTTGCCTGAGAAAGCGCTCGCACAACTCGCCGCAGCATCGCCTGACGGCTGGGTTCGTCGTCGCGCTGCCGATGCCGCCGCCACGCTCGCGCAAGATCGCATCAACCGCGCGAACCGCCCGCCAGTGCAGCCGCTGACCGCCGCGCAGCAGGCGATGTTCAACGAGGGCCGGACTACCTTCGGACTCTGCGCCGCATGTCATCAGCCCAACGGCCTCGGCCGCTCCGACCTCGCGCCCTCACTCAAGAACGGGCGCTGGGCAAACGCCATCTCGCCGGACGCCGCCATCCGCATCGTGCTGAACGGCAAGCTCGGCACGCCCGGCTTCGCCGCACCGATGGCCCCGCTCGGCGGACTCACTGATGCCCAAGTGGCCAGCGTGCTCACCTTCGTACGTCGCTCTTTCGGAAATGACGCGCCCGCCGTTGATCCCGGCACCGTCGAACGCGTGCGCAAAGAAGTCTCGTCGAGGAGCAACCCGTGGACCGATGCGGAACTCGCCAACCTCAAAAAGTAAGCCGCTCATGGCATCGCACCTCTTCAGATCATTTGCCGTGATCGCCATCAACAGCGTCGCAGCCGTTGCGATTGCAGCGTCACCGCCGAAGCCGCCGGAAGTGCCCGCGGATCTGCCGCCACAGATCCAAGCGCAGCAACCGGGCGTGAAGCTCACGCTGCTCGCGGAGCATCCGGATTTGGTCACGCCGACGGGCATTGATGTGGACGCGAAGGGCAACATCTGGCTCATCGCCTGCCACACGCACATGCGTCCGCAGGGCTACGTAGGACCGGAGCACGATGAGATCCTCGTGTTCGATCGCGATGGAAAAAACCGGCGCGTCTTTTACAACAAGACGGACGCGACGATGCAGTTGAAGCTCGGCCCCGATGGCTGGGTCTATCTCGTGGAGCGCAGCCGCATCCTGCGAGTAAAGGACACGAATGGCGACGGTATCGGCGATGTGGAGGAGACGCTCGCGACACTCGGCACCGCGGCGGATTATCCGCACAACGGACTCTGCGGCATGGCGTGGCATCCCGATGGCGATCTGCTTTTTGCACTGGGTCAGAACATGGGGAAGGAATGGACGCTCACCGCTCGCGATGGCTCGAAGGACGCGGGCCGCGGTGAAGGCGGCGTGTTCCGATGCCGCGCGGACGGATCGCAAATGCGCCGCATCGCGCGCGGCTTTTGGAATCCGTTCGCACTCGTCGCGCGCAAGGACGGAGAGATGTTCGTAGCCGACAACGATCCCGGAAGCCGTCCGCCGTGCAGGCTGCTGAACATCATCGAAGGTGCGGACTACGGCTTCAATCTGAAGTATGGCGACGCAGCGGTGCATCCCTTTGTCTCGTGGAATGGCGAGTTGCGCGGCATGATCGGGATGATCCATCCGTCGTGCGAAGGCCCGTGTGCGATCCTCGACCTCGGTGGTGGCGTGATGGTGACTTCGTGGAGCGATCACAGCGTTGACTACTTCCCGCTCACTCGCAAAGGCGCGGGCTACACTTCGCAGCGCATGCACTTGGTGAGTGGTGGCGAATTCTTCCGTCCCACCGGCATGGCGGCGGGCCCCGACGGCGCGTATTACTTCACTGATTGGGTGTTCAGTTCGTATCCCGTCCACGGTCGCGGCCGTCTGTGGAAGATGGAGATCGACAAGACGAAGGCGACTTGGATCCAGCCCGGCCCCGAGCCGATGAACGCAGCCGCCCTCCTCGCGAAAGATCTCCGCGAGGGCAAAACGACACTCGGCGCAGAGCAACTCTTCACGCACGCACGCGGCAGCGACGCCTGCCTTTCGGATGCCGCACTCGCAGCTCTCGCACGGCAAAGCTCGGCGTGGACACCGGAAATTTTGCGAACCATGCGCCCGGAAGATCGCGTGTGGGCGCTGGTCGCGCTGCGTCGTGTTAATTTGCGAAACGACAAGTGGGTGCGCGCGCTGCTGGACGATGCCGATCCCGAGGTGCGCTTCGAGTGCCTGCGATGGATCGCCGATGCGGAGTTCACGAGTTTCAGCAGCAAAGTGGAGCAGATGCTCACGCACCCCGATCTCGACTACCGCCTGTTTGAAGCGTTGCTCGCGACCGCAAACACTCTTCGCGGCAAACCCGAAGCCGACGTGACCGATCCCGAAGTGCTCATCGAGCGCGTGACTAGCGCAGCCACACCCGCGCGCGTGAAGGCCTACGCCTCGCGCCTCGCGCCAGCCACTCATCCGAAACTCACGATTCCCCTGCTGCGCGAACTTTTCGCCAGCGGCGATGCCCTGCTCGCCACCGAAGTCGTCCGCACTCTCTCTGCTCGAAACGACGACGATACACGCGCCGTGCTCGCTGAGGTCGCCGCGGACGATTCGCACAATGCCGCATTGCGTGCGGATGCCATCGCCGGTCTCGCGAGTTCGGCCAAACCGGAGCATCAATCGTTGCTCGTCAAACTCGCCGCCCATGACGACCGCAGCATTCGCGACGAAGCACTGCGGGCCTTGCGTTTCACAGCGCTCGACGACGCGGCGCGGCAGACATTGCAAGCTGTCGGGAAGAACCATTCCGAGTCCGCGCCGCTCGTCGCAGCAGTGCTCGACCTCGCGACGATCAACAACGGACGCCCCGCCTTCACCGACACTGCCGCGTGGCTGAAGCGCCTCGCGGATTTGCCCGGCAAGCCGAGCGCGGAAATTGGACGCCGCATTTTCTTCCATCCAAAATTGGCGACGTGTGCAACGTGCCATCGTCACAGCGGACGCGGCAACATCGTCGGCCCCGACCTCACGCTCATCGCGCAGCAAGGCGATGCGGAGAGCCTTTTGCGATCCATCCTGGAGCCGAGCCGAGACGTCGCGCCGCAGTTTTATCCCACGCTGCTGAAGCTCAGGAACGGCACGGATTTCATGGGCATCCTCCTGCGCTCGTCGAGCACTGAAGTCTTCCGCGACATCACCGGCAAAGAGCGCACGTTTCAAAAGGCGGACATCATCCAGCGCACCGAATTGCAGACCTCGCTCATGCCGCCGGGGCTCGTCACTTCCCTCACCGACGGCGAACTGCGCGACCTGCTGGCGTTCCTCTCGGGCAAATGGATTATCGCATGACGACTGCGCACCAACTCATCACCGCGAGCGGCGAACCACAACGCGCAGGTTCAAACACGGTGTCATGGTTGCTTGCCACGCTGATGCTTTTCGCCTCCCTGTGCGACGCGCACGCGCAGGGCGTTGATTACATCAAAGCGCACTACACCAAGCGCGAATACCAAGTCCCGATGCGCGACGGCGTGCGGCTCTTCACGACGGTCTTCCCACCGAAGGACACGACGCAGACTTATCCGTTGCTCATGGTGCGCACGCAATCCGGTGCACGGCCTTACGGTCCCGACGAATTTCCGAGCACGCTCATCGGCCCGTCGCCGCTGCCGCATTTCGTGAAGGAAGGCTATATCTTCATCGTGCAGGACGTGCGCGGTCGCTGGATGTCGGAAGGCACCTTCATGAACATGCGTCCGCACAATCCCGACAAGCGCACGCCGCAGGACACCGACGAGAGCAGCGACACGTATGACACGATCGAATGGCTGTTGAAAAACGTGCCGAACCACAACGGCAAGGCCGGGCTCTACGGCACGTCGTATCGCGGCTTCTACGCGGCGTGCGGGATGATTGACGCGCATCCGGCGATCAAGGCCGTGTCGCCGCAGGCACCGATCATGGACTGGTTCATCGGCGACGACTGGCGTCGCAACGGCGCGCTGTTTCTTGCGCATGCGTTCAACTACATGCCGATGATCGGCAAGCCGCGACCGCGACCGGTGAAGGAGCCGCTCTTCAGCAAGTTCGACTACGGCACACCCGACGCGTATGATTTTTTCCTCCGCCTCGGGCCGCTCGCCAACGTGGATGCCCGGCATTTCAAAGGCGGGGTGCCGTTCTGGAATGAACTCATGCGGCACGACACCTACGACGCGTTCTGGCAGGCGCGCGATCTTCGTCCGCACTTGAAGCACATCCAGCCCGCCGTACTGACCGTGGGCGGCTGGTTCGACATGGAGAATCTTTTTGGCACGCTCGAACTGCATCAGCGACTCGAAGCCGACAACGCCAATGGCAATCACACCCTCATCGTTGGTCCGTGGATTCACGGCGGCTGGAACACCGGTCAAGCCAACGGCGCTTCGCTCGGCCACGTCGCGTTCGGTGCCGAGACCGCGAAGTTCTTCCGCGAAAAAATCGAACTGCCTTTCTTCGAGTATCACCTCAAGGGCAAGGGTTCGTTCGGCGCTCCGAAAGCGTGGGTTTTCGAAACCGGCACCAACCAATGGCGCGAGTATGCCGCGTGGCCGCCGCAGAACACGCAGCCGTTCGCGCTGAATTTCCACGCGAGTGGCCGTCTCGCTACCGAGCCAGCTACCGACGAAAGCGCCTTCGACGAATTCGTGAGCGATCCTGCCCATCCCGTGCCGTCTTCCGGCGAAATCGGCAGCGGCATGGCACCCGAACTGATGTGCGCCGACCAGCGCTTCGCATCGCGCAGACCCGACGTGCTCACCTACGAGACCGACGTTTTGGAAAAGAACGTAACGCTCGTCGGACCGATCGTCGCCGACCTGCACGTCTCCACCACCGGTACCGATTCGGACTGGATCGTCAAGTTGATCGACGTCTATCCTAACAACACACCCGATCCGAATCCAAATACAAGCGGCGTGCGCATGGGTGGCTATCAGCAACTCGTCCGCGGCCAGGTGATGGCAGGCAGGTTTCGCAACAGTTTCGAGAAGCCCGATCCCTTCACGCCCGGAAAACCCAGCGCGGTCAAATTCACGCTGCCCGATGTATGCCACACTTTTCAAAAGGGCCACCGAATCATGCTGCAAGTGCAAAGCGCCTGGTTCCCGCTCCTGGCTCGCAATCCGCAGACCTTCGTCTCCGCGCTGTCGGCCACGGAGTCCGACTACCAAAAAGCAATTCAGCGCATCTACCGTTCGCGGGACCTGCCGTCCCGTCTTGAGGCGCGCGTGCTGCCTTGAATATTTCGTCGCGCTTGCAGCGTTTTTCTGAAGCCACAGTTCCCACCAGGCCTACGCCAGAACCGACCATGCCCCCAATGTCACACCCACAATCAACCACGGGTGCCTCGCGCTCGATTTGCGTGATTCTTTTTCTCGCAGCCCTCATGGCAGCGCCTGCTTTCGGTACCGACATTTCGCCCATGCCTACACCGCTGCACGTCGTGAGCAGCGGGAACAGCTTTTCCGGCGGGTCCGTTAGCGCCTTCGATGAAATCACCCGACTCGCAGGTATCAAAGCCAGCCGAGCCGTTTACTCCGGCATCGGCGGCTCGCGCGTGATCCAGCATTGGGATCTCCCGGACGACAAGAACGTGGCGAAGAAGGCGCTGCTCGAAGGCAACGTTGATGTCATGACGATGAACCCGATTTTCATGCCGGATGAAGGCATCGCTAAATTCGTGAAATTCGGCCTGGAGAAAAATCCGAAGATGCGCTTCGCCATCCAGCAATCGTGGCTCATCCGCGATCAACGTGGCACTCCGGAGACCGAAGTGCTCTACTCGAAGCGCAACTACAAGAAGCTCGATCCGAATAGCCGCACTGGTGACGAAATTCGCAAGGAGTATGAGCCTGTATTCAAGGCGCTGGAGGATCACGTCCGCGAGTTGAACAAGCAGGTCGGGCGCGACGTGCTCTTCATCATCCCGATTGGCCGCGCCTCCATTCTCCTGCGCGAGAAAATCATCGCCAAGCAAGCTCCGGGGCTTGATTCGCAGAACGCGCTCTTTGATGCGCGCAATGGCGTGCGTGACGAGATGTGCCACCCGAGCGGAGTCCTCACCACCTTGGGCGGCTACTGCTACTATGCGACCATCTATCGGCAGAGTCCCGCCGGGCTGCCTGTCCCGACAAACTTATCCAAGATGAAACCGTCGGAACAGGAGAAGCTGAACCGCCTGCTCCAAGAACTCGCTTGGCAGGCCGTCACCGAGCATCCGCAGAGCGGCGTGAAGGCGGAGGCAAAATAAGTTCGAGACGCGGCACGCTTGGGAGATAAGTGGGGACGCAAACTCGGGCGGGAAACGGTCTGAGCAGCGCAACTGAAATCCCCCACCCCGTTGGCGCACGAATGTTGGAACGAACAAAGCCGTCACGGCTCCGGAAAAATCGTCAGCACCATCTCACAAACATCGCCGCAGCTTTTTTGCACTGACAAAGGAACCGCGTGACGGCGGATTGAAACAGCGCATCTTCGAGAAACCGTGCTATCTGACTGCCATTTCATGTTCCCATCCCATACGAGCGGCATTTCCAGCAACGCCCCGGCGCTCATGGTCCGATTCGCATTCACTACACTTACTTGTCTGAGCCTGCTGCCGCAGATCGGCACCGCCGCGGTACCGCAGCCTGCGCGTAATTTCATCGAGTCGCATTGCGTGGACTGCCACGACGCAAGCACCGCGCGTGCGGGTTTTCGCATTGATTTGCTCACGGATGATTTCGCGGTGGGCAACAACGCGGGCCTCTGGCACGAGGTGATGGATAAGATCAACTCGGGCGAGATGCCGCCGAAGAAGAAGGCGCGGCCCGATGCGAAGGAGGCGTTTGCGGTGGCCTCGTGGATCGCGCAGAAGCTCGACGAGACTACGAAGGTCGCGCAGGGCGCAGGCGGGTGCGTGCCGATGCGCCGGATGAACCGCGTGGAGTATGCGAACACGGTGCGCGATCTTTTTTCCCTCGATGAAAATTTCGCGCGGCGCATCGAGAAGGAGCTGCCGGCGGATGGGAAAGTCGGCGGATTTGATCGCGGCGCGGCGAGCCTTTTCATGGATGAGGGGCAGCTCGATCGCTACATGGCCGTGGCCGACATGGTGCTCGCTGAAGGCGTGTTCAACGAGAAGCCGGAGGTCAGGAAGCTGACGTGGGATTCCGCCGCAGTGAAATATGTCCACGGCATCGGCGTCGCCTACAAGGACGAGTCCGGCAAAATCATGGACGACAATCCGACGCCGGGATTTGTCGCCGCGTTGGAGGAGCCGTTGAGCACGATTTACGTTGATGATTTCAACGATCGGAAATCGAAGGAGAGGCGCTACGTCCCGCACGGGCCATTTCCGTGGACGCTGAAAAATGGCGGCATCGAATATCTTTCCGGCGGCAACAACTACCGCAAGCCGGGCAATCTGCGCAGCGGCTTTTACGCGTGGGACTGGGGGAAAAAGGGCGTGACGTGCGATGGCTGGTATCGCTTTCGCATCAAGGCTGGCGCATTTGCCGGGCGAGGCAAGGAGGCGCAGAAGGATGTGCGGCTGACGGCGGAGTATTGCTACGGCAGTCCCTTCGAAGTGGTGAAGACCGTGGTGATTGATGCGCCTCTCGATACGCCGAAGGAATACGAGTTCGTGATGTATCTCCAAGCCGGCCCGCCTGGGATCAATCGTTCGTTCAACATCGGTTGGGACAACGGCGACCAGGACATCATCAAGCTCAACCCCGCGTTTCACGACGTGCAGTACAAGCCGAATAACATCGGCAACGAAATCATCAGGGCGAAGAGCGAAAAGAAGTCCGCGGAGGAGATCGCGACTTTGCAAAAGAAGCTGGAGGAAGCGTTCGCGGCCGCGTTGGAAAACCGGAAGACGTTCGAGGGGCCGTATTGGATTTGGGATCCGAAGCTCGACATCGCCGATCGTCCGCGGCTTTGGTTGGGCCTGGCGGAATTCGAAGGGCCGCTCGTGGACTGGCCTCCGAAGGGGCGCAAAATGCTTTTCTTCGCGGGCGAGGAGCGGGGGGACGACGCTTATTTGCGTGAGATATTCGCGAGGCTGCTTCCGCAAGCCTA
>CAIRYQ010000068.1 GCA_903882875.1 uncultured Spartobacteria bacterium
GGAATCCTCTGCTCGAACGCTACGCGATCTCACCCGTCGTTGAAGTTCCATGCGTTCGGTATCAGTAAGAATCAATGGTTGAATGGCCATTCGCCAATCTTATCTCATGTGTGGCCGAAGTCAATGTTACGTTGCACTAGACGCTCGTGCATGAATGTATCCGTGCAGTGCTCACCTGAGTTGCTTCGCTGTCGAACAACGCTCGTCGAATGTACAGATGAACTACTGTTAAACTAATTTCAGAGTTCTGTGTCTTTGCTGCCGTATGTACCCTCGATGTCTCTATTACCGAATAGCCGCACCTTGGTTACTTTTCCGAAGGGAAATTTCACGACTTGCTCTTTCTTCGGTTCGATATTTCCCGATCTGGTAATGCTCCATTTGAAAGTCACCTCATAACCGGAAGTGGTGCGTCGCGGCGAAGACGCACTGAATCAAATCGTGGTCTGCGCCTGCTGACTTTCATGAAAAGATTCTTCCGCAATGTCGGGATGCAACAGCAAGGCCACTTTGCCGCGGTCGGACTTGAACCTCACTATAAGTGTCTCAGGGTCGTGCTCCAAATCCTGTCGCAGTTTATGATGGCCGGATTCTTCGGCGCTACCGATGACTGCCAAACCGAAGGCTGCCAAGCCGACGAACAAAACGAGTATTTTCGAAGGACCCATTCAAAGATGCCCTTTTCCAGTCGCCCTCACACTGTCGCGCGCTGGAGCACTTGGAGCCAGCCGTGCAATTTTTCCCCGAGGCGTGGGTCGCCGGTTTCGGCGGCGTGGAGGAGGTTGTTGAGCATTCGCGCCAGCATCACGCGCGGCTTGCATGGGAGGAGATGGTGCGGCTGGAGTTCGAGGCCCTGGCTTTCGAGAAGCTTCTGGCAGTCTTCGAGCTGGAGGCGGCGGCCGGCGTGGAAGGGATCGAGGAAGACGCCGCCGACGCGCACGACGAAATGTCCCGGCAGACCCACGCCGAGGATCGGCAGGGCGGCACGGCGGCCCACGGCGATGTAGATCAGGCAGAGCGTGATCGGGTTGCCGCGGCGGTGCTCGATCACGCGCGGGAGAAGCGAATTTTCCTCGGCGTAGTAGTCGTCCTCGTTGCCGCGAAAGCCGAGTTCGCTGCCGAGGAATGCGGCGAGCGTGTTGCACTGCTGGATGACGGTGTCCTTGCCGAGGAGCTTGCGCCCGAGGGTGGCACCCCACTGATCGAGCTGCGCGCGGAGGTCGTCGAAATCCTCGCCGGGCGCGATGACGGAGGCGAGCGTCCACGCGGCGTCCTCGATGTCGCCGTCCTCGGGGAAATTTGCGCAGAGCCTGCCGAATTTCTGCTCGGCGGCGTCGCCCGCAATCTGGGCGATGGTTTCCTTCAGCCGGCGCTCGGCGCGTCCGCTCGCGGCGGGAAGGAGCTCGCGGAGGTCGTCGAGCGTCGCGGGGCCGCGCGCGATGAGCTGGCTTTGCACGAGGGCCGCGGTGTCGGAATCCTCGTCGGCGAGGAGCGACAAAATCGAATCGCGCTGCGGAAGCATGGCGCAGGCTAGTGCCCTTGATGGGTCAGTCAAGCTGCGGAAAGATGGAGATTCGGAATGTGTTGCAGAAACCCAGACCCGTCCTCCGCGTGTCATTGCATTTAACTTTCTTTTTTCCGAGGAAAAATCCGGGCCGCTTGCTATTCACCTGCGCCCCGATGAACCCGCTCGAACTGAGACTGAAGTACAAATTCCGCAATCCGCTCCTGCTCGCGGAGGCGCTCACGCATCCGTCGCTCGGGCATGAGACGCAGCGGCACCACTTCGACAACCAGCGCCTTGAATTCCTCGGTGATGCGGTGCTCCAGCTCATTTTCACCGAGTGGCTCTTTGATCATTTTCCGAAATTCAGCGAGGGACAGCTCACGAAGATGCGCTCCGGGCTCGTTTCCCGTGAAGGTCTGAAAATTCACGCTGAACGGCTCGATCTCGGCCAGCACCTGATGATGGGACGCGGCGAGGAAAGCTCCGGCGGACGCGAACGCAGTTCCGCGCTGGCGGATGCTTACGAGGCGCTCATCGGCGCAATCTACCTCGATTCGGATTACGTCACCGCGCGCAGAATCGTCCTCACGGAAGCGCGCGAGGATCTCGAAAACCTCGACGTGGATCCGCCGGATCAAAATCCGAAAGGTCAACTTCAGGAAGTGCTTCAGGCAATCTCACCGGTCAGCCCTGTATATCCGATCCTCTCCGCTGAGGGCCCGGAACATCAGAAGGATTTCGTCGCGCAAGTGACTTGGAACGGCATCGAACTCGGCGAAGGCACGGGACGCAGCAAGAAGGACGCGGAGACCGCTGCCGCACGGGATGCACTGAACAAACGCAAGTGGGAAGCCTCCGGATTTTCGTCCGAACCGCTCAAGAAAAAAGCTGCGAATAAGAAACCAAACAGTGCGAAGAACTGACGAACAACTGCACGTCCTCCGCTTTTTGAAGAATGCCTCGGAAGTAATGCAGCGATTCTTCACAGCATCCGATTGCTGCGGAACCCGCATGGAGACTGCGTGGAACGACCGAGGAGCGAGTTCTTCACACGCTGATGATTAAGAAGAATCTGCGCTCGAAAATGAAACTTCTCCGATCAGCATGTGAACAACATGCGTTTCCACACACATGAGCGCCCGGCATTACGTGGCCGTGGATCTCGGTGCCGAGAGCGGTCGCGTGATGCTCGGCACTCTTGCAAAAGGAAAACTCACGCTTGAGGAGGTTCATCGTTTTCCCAACGGCCCGCTGCGTTTCCAAGGCACTCTGCGCTGGGACGTGATGCGCCTTTGGGAGGATGTGAAAGCCGGTTTGAGGAAGGTCGCCGCCCGCGCGATTCCCATTGCTGGAATCAGCGTGGATTCGTGGGGCGTGGACTACGTGCTGATGAATGACGCCGAGCCGATGCTGAGGATGCCCTTTTGCTACCGTGATTCGCGCACGGAAAAGCCTTTCGCCGAAATCGCCGGATCGCACAGCGACACGATCTACGTCGAGACCGGGTCACAGTTCTTGCCGATCAACACGCTGTACCATCTGGTGGCGGAAAAAAGGGACGCACCGGAAATCTTCGGTCTTACAAAAAGGTTCCTGATGATTGGCGACTGGTTCCACTTTCTCCTCAGCGGACACGCGGTGCAAGAGGAGAGCAATGCCAGCTCGACGCAGGCGTGGAATCCCATGACGCGTCGGTGGAGTGAACGAGTGATCATGCTCGCGGGTCTGCCAGACACGATTTTTCCCGAGGTGGTTCCATCATGCACGCGATTGGGAACGTTGACGCAAGCAACGCAGTTGGAGACCGGCCTCGGTCCGATCGAAGTCGTGGCGGGGTGTGTGCATGACACCGCCGCTGCTGTGGCGGCGATCCCCGCTGAGGGCGACGGTTGGGCCTACATCAGCAGCGGCACCTGGTCGCTTGCCGGACTGGAATTGCAGAAGCCGCTGATCAGCGAGGCGGGACGCGCGGCGAATTTCACAAATGAAACCGGCGTCGGTGCGACGTCGCGTTTTTTGCGAAATGCGAGCGGGCTGTGGATCTTGCAGGAGTGCCGGCGCATGTGGGCGAATGAAGGGCGCGAGTTTGATTATTCCGAACTGACTGCGCTCGCCGCGGCCGCCGAGCCGTTCCGTTCGCTCGTGAACCCGACCGATCCGGGTTTTCTGCGACCGGACAACATGCCCGCTGCCATGCGCGAATTTTGCCGCGCGACCGGACAACCGCAGCCGGAGACGCCGGGCCAGTTCACGCGCTACGCACTCGAAAGTCTCGCGTGCATGTACGCCGGGCTGATGTCGCAGATGGAATCCGTGACGGGCCGCTCACTGCACACACTCCACATTGTCGGCGGTGGCAGCCGAAATGCGCTGCTGAATCAGATGACCGCGGATGCGATCAACCGCACCGTCGTCGCCGGCCCGGTCGAAGCCACGGCAATCGGCAACGTGCTGCAGCAGGCGCTCACGCTCGGGCACATCACGAGCCACGCGGAGCTGCGGCGGATCGTGAAGGCGTCGTTTCCGGTGGAAACATGCACCCCGCGCACGGCCGCGCGCTGGAGCGGGGCGCACGAGCGATTCGCGAAACTGACGCAAGACCGTTAGAGAGGCTTCTTGCGGTTCGCGGCCTCTGAGCAGGCTTCGGCGACGGCGTCGAGTTCTGCGAGGAAACGCGCGCGGCGGGATTCTGGGAGAATGGCGAGCGATTCCTCCTGCAAGCTGCGCGCGACTTCAAACGCCTCGGTGAAAACGCGGTGGCCATTCGGTTCCAGACGCACGCGGCGCGCGCGGCGATCCGTCTCATGCGGATGACGCGAGAGAAGTGCGGCCTTTTCCATGCGGCGCAAAATCGAGGTGATCGTGTTCGGATCACTCGCCATGAGATCCGTGATCGTCTGCTGCGTGAGTCCGCGCGCGTCGCCCTCGTGTAGCCAGCGCAGGATACTGTATTGATCCGGCGTGATGCCGAGGTGCGCGATGCGATGGCGAAAGGTCTGGTTCAGCGAATACCACGCGCGGCGCAGCAGCGGCGGGAGCCGGCGCGAGGATTCCTTGCGTGTGGATTTGTCCGGCATGGCGCGATCAGGTTGGGACGGCGGTGCGGAGTTTCGCCGCGATGCTGGCGAAACTTTTTGAGACGGCGCACGTGGGTTCGGCGATGACGATGGGCGCGCCCTTGTCGCCGGCCTCGCGTGTGGCGATGTCAATCGGCACCTGGCCGAGCAGCGGGACTTTGAGCCGGTCCGCCTCGCGCTGGCCGCCGCCGCTGCCGAAGATGTCGTACCGCTTGCCGTCGCTCGGGCAGAGGAAGTGGCTCATATTTTCCACGATGCCGAGCACGGGCACGTTCACTTTTTCAAACATTGTCGCGGCCTTGCGCGCATCAATGAGCGCGACTTCCTGCGGCGTGGTGACGATGACCGCGCCCGCGAGCGCGACGGTCTGCACGATGGTGAGCTGGATGTCACCGGTGCCGGGCGGCAGATCGAGGATGAGGTAGTCGAGCCCGTCCCAGTTCACCTGCCGGAGAAATTGCTGCGTGTATTTTGTGACCATCGGCCCGCGCAAAATCGCGGGTGCGGCGTCATCGAGCAGGAAGCCCATGCTCATCAGTTTCAGGCCGTGGCGCTCGACGGGGATGATGCGGTTGTCGTCGTCGGCAAAAGGCCGCTCGGTCACGCCGAACATGAGGCCGATGCTCGGGCCGTAGAGATCGCAATCGCACAGGCCGACGCTCGCGCCCGCGGCGTGGAGCGCGCAGGCGATGTTCGCGGCGACGGTGCTCTTTCCCACGCCGCCTTTTCCACTCGCGACGGCGATGACGTGCTTCACGCCAGGGATGGATGTCTGCGGCATTCCACCCGCGGCGACAGGCGTCTGCTGCGGCGCGTGGATGTCCACACGCACGGTGACATTCGTCACGTCGGGCAGCGTGCGAATCGCAGCCTCGGCTTCGGCCTTGATTTGCGCGGGGATTTTCGCATCGCCCGCAGTGATCGCGAGCTGCACGGAGACGTTGCCGCCTGTGACAACGATGTCCTTCACGAGACCGAAGCTGACGATGTCGCGACTGAAGCCGGGATATTTGACCGTGGCGAGTTGCTGGCGGATGGCGTCGGTGGTGGGCATGTGCGTTCAGTTCTCAGTGCGCTGCGGGCGGTGTCCAGTCAATCGCGCGACATTCCGCGGGTGCAAGTTCTGAACGGCGCTGCGGCGCGGAGAGGGAAACAAAATTTTCATCGAACATTTTGTGAACACACCGGTCTTATACAGTCCCAAAATTCAGCAGCCCTGAATGCAAAAAACACCCTCTTGCCAAACTTGTCGCGCCTGCTATCTGTCCGCCCCCCTTGGCGGCCCCAGCGCCGCCGGTGAACCAGCATCCGTTCAGTCGTTGACCTCGTCAATAGGCGTCGTGCGCATGCACTGAGCCCGAGTCGGCAGCCGGACGGAGAATCCAGCCACACCCAACGTTCTCATGATCAAAGTCGAACAGCTCACAAAAAAATACGGCTCCTTCACCGCCGTGGACGGCATCAGCTTCGAGGTGGAGAAGGGCGAGATCGTCGGCTTCCTCGGGCCGAACGGCGCGGGAAAAAGCACGACGATGAAAATCCTCACCAGCTACCTCCCGGCCACCAGCGGCAGGGCGAGCATCGCGGGATTCGATGTCTTTGATGACAGCATCCAGGCCCGCAGGCACATGGGCTACCTGCCGGAAAACACGCCGCTCTACGGCGACATGAAGGTCGGCGAATACCTGCGGTACCGCGCCGCGCTCAAGGGCGTGCCTCGCTCGAAGATGCGCGAACGCGTGGGCGACGTGCTGGAGCTTTGCCACATCGCAGACCGCGAGAAGCAGCTCATCGGATCACTTTCAAAAGGCTACCGCCAGCGCGTGGGCCTCGCGGATGCGCTCGTGCATGATCCGGACCTTCTCATTCTCGACGAGCCGACCATCGGCCTCGATCCGAACCAAATCCGCACGGTGCGCGAACTGATCAAGAGCCTCGCGCAAAAGCGCACGGTGCTCATCAGCACGCACATTCTGCCCGAAGTGGAGATGATGTGCTCGCGCGTCGTCGTCATCCACCGTGGAACAATCCGCGCGTCGGACACGGCGGAGAACCTGATGAAGAACCACCGCTCCGTCGGCGAACTGCGCCTCGAAGCACGCGCGGGTGACGGCGCGGCGAACGCGCTGCGCGGCCTCGCGGGCGTGAAGGACGTGACGGAGACGCAGGACGGCGAGTGGACGACTTTCAAGCTGCGGCTCGATGCAAACGCAAAGCCCGGCGAGGAAATCCTAAATCTCGCTCGCGAGCGCAACTGGGCCGTGCGCGACCTGCACCAGAAGCGTGCGACGCTTGAGGACGTCTTCGCCGACCTCACGACTTCGGAGAAATAGACAGCCCGGAAAACTTCCAGACACACACCGCATGAGAACATTCTTCGTCCAACTCCTCCGCGAACTGCGCAGCATCTTTTACACGCCCGTGGCGTACGTGGTCATCGCCCTGTTCGCGGGCCTGATGGGTTTCAATTTCCAGAGTTACATCACAATGCTGAACAAGCAGCCGGCCGATGTCACCGTTCTTGAGGTCGTCTTCCTGAACGCGCTGTTCGTCTTCGTCTTTGCGTTCATCGCGGCGCTTATCACGATGCGCTCATTTTCCGAGGAGTTCCGCCTCGGCACCGTCGAGATGCTCATGACCGCGCCGGTGAAGGACTGGCACGTCGTGCTGGCGAAATTCTTCGGCGCGACGATTTTTTTCGCAATCCTCCTGCTGCCGACCGTGGCGTGCTTCTGGGTCTTTCACCTCGTCGCCCCGGATGCGGTTGCGGCGAAAAGCATCGGCGCCATCGTGAGCACCTACCTGCTGCTGATGATGCTCGGGATGCTGTTCATCAGCATCGGCGTGTTCGCGAGTTCGCTCGTGCGGGATCAGATCAATGCGGCGGTCATCACGCTCGTTGTCACCATTCTCTACATCTTCATCCCGCTGATCATCGCACGGCTGCTCAATGTGACCGATCCGCGCGTGCAGCAGGTGACGGAGTTTTTCTCGCCGGTCGCGCACCTGCAGGATTTTTCAAAGGGCCTCGTGGATACGCGGCGCATCGTGTGGTACCTCACGGCGACCGGGTTCTTCGTGCTGCTCACCCACCACGTCTTCCACAGCCGCAAGCTGAAGGCTTCCTAATCCGCGGCACCTCCCATTTTACGAACCATGGAAACAAACGACACACAGCAACCCGCAAAGCCGGCGGCTCCGTCCAGCGGGCGGATCGAAGTGGGCATCAACATCGTCGTCCAGATCGCGCTCGTGATCGCGGCGCTCGTGATGCTGAACTGGCTCGGCAACAAATACTATGCGCGGCTCGACTGGAGCCGCGGCCAGAACATCACGCTCAGCCCGCAGACGAAGGCGCTGCTCGGCGGTCTCGAAAAGCCCGTGCAGGCGATCGTGATGTTTGCACAGGCCGGCGAGGCGGAGGCGGACGCGCAGCAACTGCTCCGCGAATATCAGTTTGCCGCGAAGGGCAAGCTGACGGTCGAGGAGGTGGATCCGTATGCGAACCTGGCGCGTGCGAAGGAACTCCAGGCGCAGTTCCATTTTCATGAAAACGACAACGTGGTGATCTTTGTCTATGACGGGCGGCACAAGTTCGTGAACAGCGGCGACCTCGCGGAGTTCGAGCAGATGGATCAGATGACAATGATGATGAACCGCCGCCCGCCGCAGATGCTTGCGTTCAAGGGCGAGCAGGTCTTCACGAGCACGCTGATCGAGCTGACGGAGACGAAGCAGAACAAGCTCTACCTTGTGGGCGGGCACGGCGAATACGACGGCGACACGCGCGAACTCGCCACGTTCCGCGAATTCCTCACGCGGCAGAACCTGAAGTTCGAGACGCTGAAGCTCGCGGACAAGGATTCCATTCCCGCCGACGCGAGCATGATCGCGATCCTCGGGCCGAGGTTTGATTTCTCCGAGCGCGACCTGAAGCTGCTCACCGACTACTGGGAGCGGAAGGGCCGCATTTTCATCGGGACCGGATGGACGAACGGCAAGACGCCGAACCTGAGCGACTGGCTGGCCGCGCGCGGCGTGCGGCCGCAGAATGATGTCGTCCTCGCCGTGGTGAACGACAGCGGGGTCATCAAGCCGCTCTCCTCCCCGGTCGGCTCCATCGTCCACCGTGGCTCGCCGATTACCAAGGAGCTGAATGGCGTTGACACGCAGATGCTCGGCCTGACTCAGTCGCTGCTGCTCGACCGCAACTTGGAAAAGGCCTCGCGGCTCCAGATCACCGAGCTGCTCACAGCGCCGAAGGGATTCTGGGGTGAGACGGAATTCAATCCCGCCGACCGCACGGCGATGCCGATGTTCGATCCCAAGAAGGATCACGCGGCACCGCTCACGCTCGGCGTGGCCGTCGAGCGCGGCGGCTCCGGCGACCCGAAGGTGACGCTCGAAACCTCGCGCATGGTCGTCTTTGGCAACGGCGACTTTCTCTCGGAGGGCGGGCTGCAGGTCGGTCAGGCGAGCCTCGACCTCGCGCTCAACAGCGTGAACTGGCTGCTGAACCGCGACAACCTGATCAGCATCCCTCCGAAGGTGAAGGAAAAGCTGAGCCTGAAACTTTCCGACACGCAGGTGAGCACCATCCGCTGGTGGGTGATGCTTTTCATCCCGGTGCTGATCGCGGTCTTCGGCCTCTACCACCTCATGTGGCGGTCGGGAAAAAATCTCTTCTCGCTCACGCTGTGGTTCGCCGTGGTGTTCCTCGGCTTCATCGCGTCGTGGCTCACGGTGCAGTGGCGGCTCGGGCTGTGGAAGCCGACGCTGAAGATGTCGCCGACATTCTGGATTGCGATCGGGGTCGCTGTGGCGATCGGCGTCGCGGCCGCGATTGCAAATACCGTCGAGCAAAAGCGCCGCGTGAAATCTCAGGACTAATCCCCATTTTTCCCAAGCCATGAAAACCCGCAACACACTCGTCCTGCTCGTCCTCCTCGCCGGGCTGTTCGTCTATTTGAAATGGTTCGACAAGAACTTCGAAGGCACCGACGCGAAGAATGAAAAGAAGGGGAAGCCCGTGCAGATTGACCGCGACTCGGTCACGTCGGTCACGATCCGCAACAGCGAGGGCACGCTCCAGCTCACGAAGTCGGAGGACGGAAACTGGCGGCTCGAATCGCCCGTGAAGGATCGCGTGGATACGCTCGCGATCTCGACGCTGTTCACGTCGCTCGAGAGCCTGCGCATGGACGCGGTGCGAACCGACAAGGGTGGCGCGCTGGAGACATTCGGGCTGACGAAGGGCGAGGTGAGCATCAAGGTGAACGGGAAGAACCCGGTCGAGCTGCTGATCGGAAAGGATGCCGCGATTGATGGGAAGGTGTACATGCGTGTCGAGGGAAAGGACACGGCGTACGTCGCCGGAAAGGATCTGCGCGACCAGGGCGCAAAGGGCGCGAAGGACTGGCGTGATCACAAGCTGAGCGACCTCACCGCAACGCAGGTGAACCGGATCGGCATCAAGACGGCGAAGGGCGAGTTCGAGATCGAGAAGACATCGAACCACTGGTCGCTCACCAAGCCGTTCAAGGGCCGCGCGGATGATCAGAAGGTGACCGATCTCATCTCGAACGCGACGACGCCGCGCATTGATGAATTTGTCGCCGACACGAAGGATCTCGCTTCGTTCGGGCTGAACGAACCGCGTGCGACGATCACTTTCAACGCCGAGGGCGTGAAGGATCCTGTCATTCTCCAAATCGGCAACGCGAAGAAAATCGAGAAGCCCGAGGAGAAGAAGGACGGCGAGAAAAAGGAACCCGAGACACCCGCAGCACCGACACACGTCTATGTGAAGCTCTCGTCGCGCGACGGCGTCTTCACCGTGCCCGTGGCGATCGAATCGCTGCTGAACACGCAGCCGAACGATTTGCGCGATCAGAATATCATGCGCGTGCAGAGCGACATGGTGGACCGCATCACGATCGAGGCGCCGGGCCGTGAGAAGATCGTGCTCGGCCGCAGCGGCGAGGAGTGGGTGCGCAAGGCCGACAAGCAGCCCGACCAGCCGGTGAACGGCGGCGCGGCGAACAAGCTGCTCTCCGATCTCACGACGATGAAAGTCACGCGTTTCGTGGCGGACGTGGCCGGCGACCAGAAACAGTACGGCCTCGATGCGCCTGTCGCGACGGTGACGTTGAGCAGCTATTCGACCGAAGGAACGCCGGAGACGAAGCCCGGCGACCGTCCGCTTGCAAAGCTCATCCTCGGGAAATTTGAGGGTGCGGCGGGCTACGCGAAGCTCGAAGAGGAGCCGTTCGTCGTCGCCGTGCCGCAGACGCTTCTCGATGAAGTGTGGACCGACCCGCTCCAGTGGCAGGAACTGAAGGTGCAGGAGCTGAAGGCCGAGGATGTCGCGAGCTTTGAAGTCACGCGCGCAGGCCAGCCGGCGCTCACCTTCGATCGCGACAAGGACAAGCAGTGGAAGCTTGCGAAGGGTGACGGCACCGTGAGCCAGGGTGCCGCGGAGTCGCTCGTGAACACGCTCGCCAACCTGCGCGCCGTGCGCTGGGCCGGCGCGACGAACGCCGCGGAGCAGGGCCTCGACAAGCCGAACGTGACGGTCACTTTCACACTCGCCGACAAGAAGACCGGCAAGCTCACCATCGGAAAAAACACGCCGGAGGAAACCTGGAACACGACGCTCGACGGAAAGCCCGGCACGTTCCTGTTGAGCAAGCCCGACTTCGACGCGCTGAACGCCTCGCTCATTGAGGTGCCGAAGCCCGCCGATCCCGCGGGCGGAGCGGGCGCAACGAACACTCCGCCAGCGACGGTTCCCACGCCGCCGAATCCAGTCCCATCGCCCACAATCCCGCCGACTACCGCACCGGCCCCTGAGCCAAAGCCTGCTGCTGATCCAAAGCCGCAGCAGTAGAGCACGTCCGCACTGCGGACCGGCGATCCTGTGGCATGGCACGCAGGCGATAACGATGGTGCGGTGATTCGGGCGCGGGCACGTCCGGGGTGCTCCGTGCGGAGCACCATATTCATGGAACGCCACGGAAAGGTTCGGAGGGCGCTTTTCCTGCTGGCAAATGCTGCGCACGACCCTACCCTGATCCCCACCGCCTTTCCTTCGCGCATTTTCACGCCCGATCCCATGCGATTCCTCGTCCTCAGCGTTTCCCTGATCGCCGCCCCGCTCCACGCAGCGCCGCCGGTCGCTCCGCAGCAGTCCATCATCGAGAATGGGAACTTTGACAATCCGGCCGAGCCGCTGAAAGGGTGGATCGTGGATTACGCGTTCGCGGGGAACAGCAATTACATGGGGAACAAGGATCACGTATCGATCGTGACCGAGGGAGTGCGGAAGAACGTGGTGCAGTTCGGCTCTGCGGGCGATGCGGGGGTGAAGATGGAATGCCGCGCATTTCCGCTTGAGCCGGGCTTCCGCTACACTTGCACGCTCGACATCAAGGGCGGCGGGTACCGGATTTATTTCGCGGGCTATCAGTTCACGCCCGGCGTGAGGCCGCATGAAAATCCCGAGCTGGGCGAGCTGCGGATGATTTACCAGAGCAAGGCGACGGTGGGATCGAGCGCGGATTGGAAGCAGGAAAAACTCGAACTCCCCGGCGTGAAACTCTCGCCGCAGGCCATCGAGCACCTGAAAAAAGCGCGCTATCTCACAGTGTACATCTGGATGGCAAAGCCGGGCTTTGTGGATAATGTGACCGTGACCAAAGTCGCCGATCCGACGATGAAATTCTGAACCGAACCCGAACCCGAACCCCGCCATGCCTCCTCAATACGTCGCGAAACTCGAACAGATCGGAAGAGCGCTGAACCGCTGGCGCGCGGAACTGAAACTGACGCTCGGCCTCGCGGTGATCGCAGGCTGGGTGTGGGCGCTGGGGCTGCTGGATCTGTGGCTGCGCATTGACCGCCCTGGGCGGTTCGCGACGTGGGGCATTTTTCTCGCGCTGATTGGCGCGACGGCGTGGCTGGTGCGCGGCGCACTAAAGCTGCGCTTCACGCCGGAGGGCGTCGCGGCGACGATCGAGAAGGCATTCCCGCAGCTCGACAATCATCTCATCAATACGCTCCAGCTCGCGAAGAATCCCGAGGGCGATCCATTCAAGGCCGCTTACGTGAGAGCCGGCGTGCCCGACTGGCAGAATCTCGACTTCACGCAGATGCGCGATGAAAGGGCGCACCGGCGGAACTGGATCGCAGTGTCGGTCGTGGCCGTGCTGTTGCTGCTGCCGCTGTTCATCGTCGGCCAGGCGTGGCCGGTCGCGCTGTGGCGCACGGTGAATCCTTTTACGAACATCGAGCCGCCGAGCCTGACGAAGATCGTGAAGGTGCAGCCGGGAACTTCGACGGTGCTGCAAGGCGATGCGCTTGTGCTGAGCTGCTCGGTGAAGGGCTTTGAAGGACACGAGGTGCGCGTGGAAGTGGAGCCGAGCGACGCCCAGAAGAGCGTGTATTCCATCGGGCGCGTCCACGGGAGTCTGGAACAGGATTTCAGCTATCGCCTGCCGAAGGTGACGACCGGCTTGCGATATCGTTTCCGTGCGGGCGATGCACCGGATTCGGCGTGGTTCACGATTGGCACGCGGCCGCCACCGGCGTTCACGGGCGTCTCGATCGTCATCGCGCCGCCGGCCTACATGCGCATCCCGGTGCGCACGGTGAATCCGCGCGAAGGCCGCCTCATCATTCCCATCGGCTCCGCGATCCGCGTGACGACGACTTCCAACACGCCGCTCGAAGCCGTGAAGGTACGCGGCGCGGGCAGCGAACCGATCCAACTCAAGCCCATGGACAAGCCGACCGTGTGGACGGCGAGCGTGCTGCTCGCATCCGGCACGTCGCTCACACTGCGCGGCCAGGACATATTTGGCACGACGTTTGAGGAGGAGGTTCCTTTTGCGCTCGATCCGGACAAGCCGCCGGGCATCGAGATCGTCTCGCCAAACGGCCGGGCGATCCTGCCGCCGGGCGAGCGTCCACAGATCGAGTTTCATGTCGCGGATGACTTCGGCATTTCCGAGGTGATCATCGAGGAAGTGAAGCCCGATGCGACGCGCGAAGACAAAGGTACGGAAGTGAAACGATGGAAGGTCGGCGGGCTGCGTGAATTCCGGCAGGCGTGGAGGAGCGAGACCACTCCGGCGCGCGGCGGAGACATCGCGTATCGCATCATCGCACGGGACAACAAACCGAAGACGCCGAACGAGACGTTCTCGGCCAATGTGATTTTCAACACACCGGTCGCGGCCGATGTGACCAAGCGGCGCGACGAACTGGAGAAGGCGGCGCTGGCGAACCTGCAAAAGGTGCTCGACATGCAGAAGCGCAACCTTGCGGACACCGGGCGCTTCAAGGTCGCGCTGAAGACGACCGCCGAAGCACAATGGAAGCAGGCCGCGGACACACAGAAAGAAATCCGCGGCCTCATGCGCGAACTGCTGGCGAATCCCGTGAAACCGCTCGGCAACCTCACGGCGGCGGCGCAGAAGCTCTATGTGAACGAGATGGTGATCGCGGTGGATTCGCTGCAATCCATCCCGACGGCGGAGGAGACTAAGAAGGTGCCGCTTGCAGCCGAGGCTGTCGCGCTGGAGACTAAGATTCTCCAGCATCTCAGCTTTGCCATGTCCGCGGCGGGTGAGGCTAAGATCGAACGTCGCGTCGCGGGACTTAGTGCGCTATTGGAATCGCTATTGCGCGACCAGGGTAGCGCGCTGAAGCAGACGCACACCTTTGCCGAGAGCAAAGCCAAAATCGGCAAGCAGCTCGTGGATGCGCAGGATAAGATTGGCGGCGACATGGCGGCATTCCTCAGCGCGTGCAAGGATGAGGCTGCGCAAGCCGCGCAGACTGATGCCGCGCTGGCCGGGACGATTGACCGGATGATGGCCAAGGCCGCGGAACTGAAGATTCGCAATGACATGGTGGTGGCCGCGGAGCGGTTGGATCAAAACCAGCCCGCGGAAGCAATCATGCTCGAGGAACGCGCCATCACCGGTTTGAAATCACTCCAGGCCATGCTCGATCAAATCAAGCTCAAGGAGGAGGTCGAAAAGCGTGATGCCTTGGTGGAAGCGGTGAAGCAGGCGAAGGACAAGGTCGCCAAGCTGGAAGCATTGAGTCAGAAAATGAAGGAAGCAATGGAGACCGTGAAGGGTCAGAAAAACAAGGATGACAAGGCGATGGACGAGATGGAGGAGGCGTTTGCCGAGATGCAGGCTAATATCAAAGAGGCAATGCTCGAAGTGCCCACGGATCTCCACATTTTCACCGAATTGAATGTGGCTAATGACTTAGTCGAAGATGTCTTCGCGGTCTTTCAGGAAATCGAACAGAAAGAAGGCTCGGACAAGGACGGTGCCGACAAGGTGACGGAACTCGGCTTTGCCAAAGAGGACGAACTGCTCGCGCAGATGGGCGAGGCTTCAAAGCGGCTCGATGCGATGGAAATGTGGCTGGGCGACAAGCCGGACGAACTCAAGATCACCACTGAGGCCCATGACAAGGCAGAGATGCCGGAATCCGGCATCGCCCTCGCCGAGCTGGCAGCCGCCGCACAGGATCTCGTGGGCGACCTTCTCAAGGAAGAGCAGAAGATGGCCGACAAGGCCGACGACAGCGCGACGAACCACGCAATGCCCGACCTTGTCGCCGGCGGCGAGGTGATGGAGGGCGATATCGCATCCTTTGCCGCACAGGGAAAATCCGGCAACCAGACGCCCGACCACAAGGAGCAGGACGGACGCTCGAATGTGGGCCGTCAGGGCATGTCCAACGGTGAGACCGCCGCAGGTTCCGGCACGATTGGCGAAGGCGACAAGAATATCGAGGCTCGCCGCACGGAGGATCCGATGCAGAGCGGAAAAGTGGATCTCGCGGGCAAAGCCGACACAAAGGCCACAGGTGGCGGCAAACTCGGAACCGGCAAGGCTGACGCGATGGGCATGGGCGGCGGGGCAGAGCGCGTGGATTCCAAGGAAGCGGGCTCGGCCGAAGGAATGGCGGCGCTCATGGCGCGGCAGGCCGACGCCCTTTACGCAAAGGCATCCATGAAAAACGTCCGCGTGGATTCACTGAAAGCCGCAGCGCATGAGCTGAGGCAGTCCGCAGACGCGATCGCCAAGGGCAACATCGAACAGATGCGCGAGTTCCGGAAGATGGCGATATCTTCCCTCAGTCGCGCGGCGACCAATCTTTCCGCCGGTCCCTCTGGCGCGATGGAAGCAAAAGGCACAACCGGCGCACTCGACAACGTGATCGAAAGCGGCCCCGATCAGGCTCCGCCGAAATACCGGGACAAGGTCGCCGAGTATTACAAGGCGCTCAATGGCGCGCTCTAAGAGGCCCGCAATGCCGGTGGCAGGCGCGTGTCTGATGCTGGCATTAGGTTTCGCGGCTTGCGATTCTTCGCACAAACAGCGCGACGCGGAGAGAATCCGCGAACTGAACGAAATTCCGATCGCGCAGTTGCGCGTGATGCTCAAGGGATTCCCAGGCGAGTGGCGGGCGGATAGCGATGCAATCAGGGGTAAGCATGAACCACCGTATGGCAAGCCCGTGCCGCCGGGAGCAAAACTGATTACCCTAGTGCCGCCGACACAGCTCCGTCTCGGCGACATGCCTGTGCGCGATGCCATCGCCTCTCGTCGTAGCATCCGCGAGTTTGCGGATGACGCGATTTTCCCCGAGGAACTTAGCTACCTTTTGTGGGCAACCCAGGGTATCACCGCTGTACAGCGGGATGAAGCAGGCGGAATCGTGCAGCGATTCCGCGCCGCGCCGTCGGCGGGGGCACGTTATCCATTGGAGACCTATATCGCCATCAGCCGTGTGCAGGGCGTCGCCGCAGGCATCTATCGCTATCTTCCAAACGAACATCAGATTCTTCTCGTTCGTGAGGACGCTGAGGTTTCAGGGAAACTAATGACCGCCTGTTATGGAAACCCGGCGATCGGGAGCGCGCCGGTCGTTTTCATCTGGTCGGCCACGCCTTATAGGACGGAATGGAAATATACCTACCTCGCGCATCGCATGATCGCGATGGAGGCCGGGCACGCATGCGAGAATCTCTGTCTTGCGGCGGTGTCCTGTCAAAGCGGCGTCTGCCCGATGCTCTCCTATCATCAGCCAAAGGTGGATGAGTTGCTGGGCTTGGATGGACAGGACGAATTCACGATCTATCTTGCCTGCGTGGGCAAGCCCAAGGGGGAGGAAAAGTGAAATGGAGATTCCCTCCTATCAGCCTTTCTATATTCATTCGCTTGCAGGGCTGCGTGCGGAAATTGAACGCCTCGGCCTTCGGATCCCGTTGGATGAGGATCTTACGCAGCTCTCAGTGCCGCTGACAACAGGCGATAGAAGGATACCAAACCGACTTTGTGCGCAACCCATCGCAGGCTGTGATGCACAAACCGATGGCTCGCCAAGCACGCTGACCCGGCGCCGCTATCGCCGCTATGCAGAGGGACACTTCGGACTGATCTGGATGGAAAGGACTGCCGTCGGCTTGCAACAAAATGCGGGCCAGCTATGCCTCAATGAAGGGACGGTCGCTGCGTTTGGAGAATGCGTGACGGAGATGCGTGAATCTGCCCCGGATAATCCGATTCTTGTCGTTCAGCTCGTATCGGGAGATGCCGACGCAATCCTCTTGGGGGCATTGCTGGCGAAGCGAGCCGGCTTTGACGGGGTGGATCTGCAATGCCCCCGCAACATGCTTCCGGGTGTGCTGGCGCGCGTGCGTGAAAATGTGCCCGGCCTTTTGCTTGCGACGCGCCTGTGTGCTTATGAGGCTGTGCGCGGAGGATTCGGAGTGGCAGCTAATGACTACCGCAAACTCGACCTGTCCGAACCGATCCGCTTCGTGCAAAGCCTGCACGCAAACGGCCTCGCCCTTTTGAATGTCACATCCGCAAGTCCGAGCCTTCGGGGATCGGAACGCGGCGTGCGTGGACGTGCCGATTCCGACCAGCCGGAGGAGCATCCGCTGATGACGCTCGAACGTCAGATTGCCATCGCGCATACGTTGCGCGAGGCCGTGCGGGGACTGCCGGTTGTGGGAAGCGGTTTTGGCTGGCTTCGGCAATTTGCACCGCAAGTCGCGGCAGGTGCAATCCGTGACGCGATGATGGACATCGCCGGATTCGGGCGCGGTGCGCTTGCTTATCCGGCGGCTCCTGCGGAAATTTTCGAGAAGGGCAGATTGGATCCAAGTGCGACCTGCATGGTCTGTTTCGCATGTTCTCAACTAAGGAATGAATGGAAATCTGTCGGCTGCGTGTTGCGAGATGCGGAGACTTATGGCCCGACTTATCGCCACATGCGGCGGTTTGATGCGGATAACCTTCTCGCCGGTGCAGCCCGCTGTCACCTCTGCGAAGCGGCTCCGTGCGTGAATGCATCGCCGACGCGGACGGACATTCCGGCGTTCATCCAGGCGTTTCGGAATGGCGATGAAGGCCGCGCGTACGAAATCATCCGCATGCGCGATCCGCTGGCGGAGCTGACATCCCGGTTTTCCCCGGCGTGGCTCGAATGCGAGGGCGCGTGCATCGAGACCACACTCGCAGGCGCAGCCGTGCCGATCCTCGATCTGCAATACGCGATTGCATGGCGTGCGCGCGAACGCGGCGCGACGGGTGCGCGCATCCCGTCCGAAACGAGCGGCAAGCGGATCGGCATCATCGGCGGCGGACCGACGGGCGTCGCGGCCGCGATCCGGCTCATCGAATTCGGGCACACGGTGCACCTTTACGAAAAGACGGATCGCCTCGGCGGTGTGCCGGAGCGCGTGCTTGCACGACATCGAGGATTAGCCAGCCCGAAGGCCGAGATTGATGCAATCTTACAGCCTGCGCTGGATGCCGGGCGCATGAAACTCCACTTCGGAACGACGCTCGGAAGGGATTTGGATTTGGCTGACATCCGGGAGAGCAATGATGCGATTCTCGTCGCGACGGGGCTGTGGAAGGAGCGATCGCTTGGCAAAGTGCGCGGTGTCATCGGTGCTCTCACTTTTCTCGAAACACCCGATCACGCAGTGCCGGAACGCGTGGCGATCCTGGCCGGAGGCGATAGTGCGATGGATGCCGCAAGGGTGGTGCAAAATCGCGGGGCGAAGGAAATCTTCATCATTTTCGGCGGGCCGCGTTCTTCGTTGCATTGGCACATGGCGGAGAGCTGGTTCGCGACTCCCGGCGTGGCGGCGATGATGAACTGGCAGCCGTTCGCATACACGACGGATCAGGGAGGCAATGTGTGTGGTGTGGAGATTCGTCATTCCGAACTCAACGCGGAGACCATATTGCCGGTTGGATTGGTAATCGAGGCAATGGGATTGGAGGCGGACGATGGCATTCACGGATCGCTCGCAGGTGTAGCCGGACGCATTTATTCAGCGGGTGCGCTTGTGAATGGGGGCGCATCCGTCAGTCAATGCGTCGCCGAGGGACTTGCGATCGCGGAGACGATCCATCACGACATTTCCCCATGAAGCTGCAGTCCCGGAAAAAGATCGCACACGACCGCTGCGTTGCTCCCGCGGAGACCATCGCGCGGTTGGAGGCTCTCATTCGTCCGCGGCACGACTATTGGCTGCACGAGGAGACGCTTTCGGAACATCTGCATTGGACTGCGATGTTCATCGAGGGTCTCGATTTTCGCTCTATGGGCAAGGGTATCACGCCTGCGTTCAGCACGGCCGGGGCTCTTGCGGAGGGTGCCGAGTGGCTCACGGCACGCGCGACGGGTGAGCTGCCCGGCTATGTCGGAGCGCGCGAACATGAGTTATCGGACGCGCTGCCCGTTGCATCGTTGTTAAGCCACATCGCCACGGCCACGCCGCCGGTATTGGATCGCATCCGAGCACTCGACGATGCCTATCATTGGGTGGATGGCTATTCATTGATCCAAGATCGGAAACTGAAAGTGCCACTCGAATATGTCCGGATCATCGGCGGGCCGAATGGCAAGGCCACGGGCAATAATATTGAGGAAGCCATCATCCATGCGACCCACGAGATTTTCGAGCGGCGCGCGCACATCACGGTGCTGAGGAACCGCATGGTTGTTCCTACGATTGACGCCACGACCATCACGCACCCGGTTGTCCGTCATCAGATGGAGTTTCTTCGCGGCAGAGGGATCGAGGTGGTGCTGAAGGATCTTAGCTTTGGCGGGGTGCTTCCGTGCCTTGGGGCTTACTTTGTGGATCACAACATCCCGGAGGACTACCAGTTCCGGCACTTCTTCAAAGTAGGCGCATCATTCGATGCCGAGGAGGCGCTGCTGCGCATGTTCACCGAATACACGCAGGGGCGGCGGCAGCATGAGTTCATCGCCCCGAATGCCCCGGATCGCGACGCACAGCTTGCGACCCTGCTGGATCATGATTTTCGCAAACTTCCGACGCAGCCGGACGACTGCGACAATTTCATGTCGTCATTCATGTTTGGATTTGTCCCCTATCGGAACGCGGAGTTTTTCAGACAGGGCGAGATCGTCCCGTTTGAAAAAGGCGCGCCTCATGCGGATTGTCTCGATGACATTGCGCACGCGCGCGCCATCTGTGAGACTTTGGGCAAGGATTACATCGCCGTGGATTTGACCGACCCGGAGTTCAGCTTCCCGGTCGCGCAGGTGATTATCCCCGGTTACTCGGATGTGCTGCCTTTCCATCCTGTGGACAGCAATGGGCTCTTCCAACGCTGGACGCGCACCGTGGTGCTGGATTCTTACCGGGATTTGTCGCGCATTGGGGCAAGTTGACTGAGCCTAAATCCGGCAATGGAAACCGCGAAACGCGCGGAACACGCGAAATGAAATTTGTTTGGTCGGATTCCACCCCCGGTGGATGAATGATCTCATTTTTCCAACCGCCTAATTTCGCACCCATTTGCGTGTTTTGTGGTCTCCCATTCCCGTTTCCAAGCTGAGTGCTATCCTTCCCGCACTTGATCCGTCCCAGTTTCGCGGAAAAGAAAAACGCCCCGGTGTTTCCACCGGGGCGTCTTGAATTTGGAATCTTAGTTCCGTGCAGGCTTAGTAGCGCTGGTAATCGCGACGGCCACCGCCGCCGCCACCACCACCACCACCGAAGGAGCGGCGTCCGCCGCCACCACCACCGCCGCCGCCGCCTGCCGGGCGATCTTCGCGCGGACGGGCTTCATTGACGGTGAGGGCGCGACCGCCGACCTGCTTGCCATTGAACATCTCGATGGCCTTCTTGGCTTCATCGGCGGTGCCCATGGTGACGAAGGCGAAACCGCGGGATTTGCCGGTCATGCGATCTTGCATGAGGGCGGCTTCCGTGACGGTTCCGGCTTGCTTGAAGAGATCTTCAAGTTCGATTTCGAGGGTCTCAAAGGAGAGGTTGCCCACGTAGAGTTTGCTGTTTGACATGTGTTTGTTTCTGCAACTTGCGGAGTCTTTCTGCGGCTGTTTCCGAGGATCGGATTTCAAACTGCCAAAGGAAGCTCGCGATTTGCACCGCGCTACTAACACAACTAGCAATCTACCAACGCCCAAAGGGGCTCTGAACTTGCGAGGTGGATAAGACACCCGATTCCAAGGAACGCAAGGGAAATCTGTTGCGCATGATTTTCCGTGCTGTGTGCCTGCGGATGGTGTGCATTCCCCGCCCGCAAAAAATATGCTCACCATTTCCGCAATCTCAAAATCCTTCGGCGGCCGTCTGCTTTTCCAAGGCGCTTCGCTGCAGGTGAACCGCGGCGACCGCATCGGCCTCGTGGGCGCGAATGGCGCGGGGAAGACGACGCTTTTCTCGATCATCCTCGGTGAAGCATCGCCGGATGAGGGGCGCATCTCGATGGAGCGCGGGATCACGTTCGGCTTCCTGCCGCAGGAGAGCGCGGCAGTGGGTAGCGAGACGGTGATCGATCTCGTGATCGGCGTGACGCCCGAGCTGATCGCGGCGCGCGACACGATGCGCAAATGCGAGGCCGCGGGCGACACGGACAGCGAGGAGTATCACCACGCGCTCGGTGAATTCGCCGAGCACGACGGCCACGGGCTCACGGCGAAAGGGAAGCGCATCCTCGCGGGGCTGGCATTCCGCGAAAAGGACGTGAACCGCCCGGCGGCGGCGCTCAGCGGCGGTTGGATCATGCGCGCGCACCTCGCGCGGCTGCTCACGCAGGAACCGGACTTGCTGCTGCTCGACGAACCGACGAACCACCTCGATCTCGAATCGCTCGTGTGGTTCCGCGAATACCTCCGCAACTATCCCGGCGCGATCGTGATGATTTCGCACGACCGCGATTTTCTGAACGAGCTCGTGCGCGACATCGTGGAGATCTCTCGCTGCAAGCTGAACCGCTACCGCGGCAACTACGATTCCTACCTCGCGGAAAAGGCCGCGCGCGACGTGCAGCACGCCGCGGCCTATGCGAACCAGCAGCGCGAGATCGATCGGCTGCAGGATTTCGTGGACCGCTTTCGCGCAAAGGCGAGCAAGGCCACGCAGGCACAGAGCAAGCTGAAGCAGATCGAGCGCATGGACCTCATCGAGGCGCCGCCGGATGCGGAGGCGCGCGTGAAGTTCCGCTTCCCGCAGCCGGCGCGCAGCGGGCATCGCGTGATCGCGGTGAAGGACGTGGATTTTGCCTACAAGCGCGCCGATGCCGATGGCGATCTCGTCGTCTATCGCGGGCTGAATTTTGAAGCCGAGCGCGGCCAGCGCACGGTGCTCGTCGGGCCGAACGGCGCGGGCAAGTCCACGCTCATCAAGCTCCTCGCGGGCATCCTCACGCCGCAGCGCGGAGAGGTCACTCCGGGGCACAATGTCCGCACCGGCTACTTCGCGCAGCAGCGCGTGGAGTCGCTGAACATGAAGGCGACCGTGCTCGAATGCGCGCAGGATCTGCCGTCACGTCCCGGCGAACAGCTCACACGCACGGTACTCGGTTCGTTCCTTTTCCGCGGCGACGATGTGTTCAAGCCGGTCGCCGTTCTTTCCGGCGGGGAAAAATCACGCCTCGCGCTCGCGCGGCTGTTGCTCGATCCGCCGAACCTCATGCTCCTCGACGAGCCGACGACGCATCTCGACATCCCGAGCATTGACGCGCTCATCGGCGCGCTGGAACAGTACGAAGGCACGGTGATTTTCATCAGCCACGACGTGCATTTCATCCGCCGCGTCGCGAAGAACGTGCTGCACATCAGCGCCGGCCAGCTCACGCCTTATGCGGGTGACTACCAGTATTACCTCGACAAGACGCAGGCGACTTCCGAGCGCGGTGCGCTCGTCGCCGGCGACAAGCTGCACGATTTCCAGCCCACCACCGCGGCGGAAGTTAAGCCGAAGGGGCCGGGGCTGAAAGAAATCAAAGAACGCGAACGCGCCGCCGCCGCCGAGCGCAAGGCTGCCGCGCAGGCGAAGCGTGACCGTGAAAAGCGCGTCGCTGCGCTGGAACTGAAAGTCGCGGAAATCGAGAACCGTCAGCGTGAAGTGACGCAGCTTATGCAAAATCCGATCGTACACCTCCCCGGCGGCACCGCCCCGGATCTGTCGCGCGAACTCACCCAGCTCGCACGCAAGCTCTACGAGACCACCACCGAGTGGGAACGCGAGCTGGCGCTGTTGGAAGAGGCGTGAATGAAGACTGGCGCGGCAATGTGGCGCCAACAATCTGCCGGCACGATTCGTCTCGGCGGAACGCGGATGCGGAGCGGCCCCGTAACCTCCACCTGCGTCTTATTCTGCCGGCCGACGGCAGTGCCGGCTTCACACCGCGTGCAGCGCCCTCCCCGCCGCCGATTCGTGCGAACAGGTCTAACGCAAAGCCTTTTGCGTTGAAGGTCAGGATGCTTTTCGGACACCCACGCGCGGGCACAGCCCTGCGATCTCGCACTGCGTGCAGTCAGGCTTGCGCGCGTCGCAGCGGCGGCGGCCATGCCAGATGAGCCAGTGGCTGAAGACCGCCCACTGTTCACGCGGGACAAGCTTCATCATGTCCTGCTCGATTTTTTCCGGCGTGTTCTCGCGCGTGAGGCCAAGGCGCGCGGTGAGCCGCTGGACGTGCGTGTCCACGACGACGCCCACATTGATCCCAAACCCATTTCCGAGCACGACATTCGCGGTCTTGCGTCCGACGCCCGCGAGCTTCGTGAGTTCATCCATCGTGCGCGGCACCGCGCCGCCGTGGCGCTCCACTAGCGCGGCACAGCACGCCTTCACATTCTTCGCCTTCGCACGGAAAAATCCCGTCGTGTGGATGATCTCCTCAAGCTGCTCCTGCGGCAGCGCGACAAAATCAGCGGCGGTTTTGCAGACGCGGAAAAGTTCCTTCGTCACGATGTTCACGCGTTTGTCCGTGCATTGCGCGCTGAGGATCGTCGCGATGAGAAGTTCCAGCGGCGTCGTGTGATCGAGCTCGCAGTGTGCGTGCGGATACGTGCGCGCGAGCACCTCCAGAATCTTCTGTGCGCGCGTGGCGCGCGCGGTGGCGGTCTCCCGCGCCATGCTATTTTTTCGGCGCGGCCGCCTCGAGTGCCGCGGCCTTCTGTTTCGCCTCGGCGGCCTTCGGGTCGTCGGGGTACTGCTCCGCAAACGTCCTGTACACCTCGACCGCGCGCTTGCGTTTTTCCTCGCGGAGGGCGGCGCGTTCCTCATCGGCCTTCTCGGCTTCACTCTTCTCGCCGCACGCGGTGAACAGCAGCGCGGTGCAGAGCGCGGGGAGGAGGATGAAAATGCGGGACATGAGGCGTCGGTGAATCACTGCCGGGACGGCGGAATGGCGGCGTGTTTTCAGCATCCGTCCGCGCGTGCCAAGCTATTTCTGCGGCGCGGCCTTTGCAGCAGCCGGTTTCGGCTCTGCCGGTTTCTCCGCGGCCGGCTTCGCATCGGCGGTTTTCGTGTCCTCCGGTTTCTCCGCGGGCTTCGACGCCTTTTGCTCGGCAGCGCGAGCCTCGGCCGCATCGCGGCGCTCCTTCTTCGTCTTCACCGGGTAGCCGGCCTCGCCGCGTGCCTGTTTTTCGGAAAGTTCCGCGGCTCTCCACAGCCCCGCGGACGCTATCTTCGGAACGCTCGCGTAGCGGTCCTGAATCTTTGCGTAGGTCTCGATCGCGCTGTCGAAATCTTTCTTCGCCTCCTGGATTTTTCCGACGAGAAAGAGTGCCTTGGCCTGAAGCTCGAAGCTCTTCCCAGTCTGCGTGTTCACGATTTTCGAGAGCCGCTGGATGTAGTCGTCCTTCACCTGCCCGCTCTGCTCGAACTCGCCGAGGATCACGCCGTAGTCCGCCTCGAGCGCCTTCGAGGATTTCGGGAACTTCGTCTTCAGCTCCGCGAATTTCGCGCCGGCCTCGGTGGCCTTGCCCTGCTCCTGCATCACCTTTGCCTCCCAGAAAAGCGCGACCGCCTGCGCGTCGAGCACGGCGCGCGGAATCTTCGCGGGGTCGTCCTTGTCGTTCAGCGGGTATTCCTGCCGGATGCGCGCTACGTTCTTCGTGATCTCGTCGTTCCGTTTCGCATCGAAAAGCCCGCCGAGGTAGCGGTCGAAATCCGACGGCGTGAACGTGGCCGCGATCCGCTCGTCGCCATCCGAATCTTTCACCGTCGGCGACTTCGGCACCGCGCGGAACGCGTCGTCCATCACCTTGAATGCGCGCTTCGGATCGTTTTCGTAGAGGAAGGACGCGTGCGCCACGTCAATCTTCGCCTTCACCAGCGGCGACTTGCCGTAGTCCGCCGAGAGCTTTTTGAAATACTCATCCACCTGCGCCGCGTCCGTCTTCTGCGCCTTGCGCTTCGCATTCTGGATCGTCACGAGCCGCTCGAGCGCCTCGGCGATCTTTTCGCTCTCGGGGTAATCCTTCAGCATTCGCTCCACCGCGGCCGTCACGCCGTCCACGGATTTCTGCCACGTCTGCTTCTGCGTTTCATTCAGGCTCAGGTAGATTGGCTTCGGCATTTCCTTCAGCCACGCGCCGGAGATCTTCAGCAGCGAACCGTCACCGCGCCGGTGCGGGAGGTTGTTCGAGATTTCATACTCCACGTAGTCGAGCAGCTTCCTCGATCCGGTCTCCACGTCCGGCCCCTTCTTCGGGTCGAGCGAGCCGGAGAAAAGGAACTCCGCCATGTTGTTGTAGGCAAAGTACACATTCTCGTGCTTCGGATACTTCGCCACGAAGTCGCCCATGAGCTTCAGCGCGCCCACGTAATCCTTCATCTCGTGGAGCACGTCGAACACCTTGAAGTACGCGCCCGGTGCCGGTTCGCTATCGGGGTAGGCCTCGTACACTTTCTTCCACGCCTCGATCGCCTTGTCCTTGTGGTTCGCCGCGAGTTGCGCCGTGCCGAGGAGATATTGCGCCTGCGGGACGTTCTTCTTCGTGTTCGGGCTCACGCCGTCCTTTTCCGCGAAGCGCGCGAGAAATGCGTCCAGCTCGGTGATCGCCTTCTGCGGATCGCGTCCCCCGAGGATCTGGCACGTCGCAAACCACGCCTCTTCCGCCTGCGGGCTCGCCGGAAATTTTGTGCGCAGCGTCCTGAAGGTCGCGAGCGCGCCGTCGTACAGCGCCGCGTCGCCCTTCTCGCGTCCCTGCGCCTGCTGCACGCTGCCTTTCACCATCAGCGTCTGCACCTCGATCTCCGGCTTCGGCTTGCTCGCGAGCAGCTTGTCGGAAAGTTCGAGCGCCTTGGTGAAGTCGCCTTTTTTCAGCGCTGTCGCGGTGAGGATCTGCATCGCCTCGGTCGTGAAGCGCCAGTCCTTGTAGTCCTCCTGGCCCTCGGCCACGACCTTCTCGGCCTGCTCCGCGTCGCCCTGCTCCACGAGCAGGTTTGCCACGAGCAGCGCGAGATTGTCGCCGCTCGTGTTGCCCTTGAAGTCCTTGCGGAAATCCCGGTACGTCTCCAGCGCCTTCGCCGTGTTCTTCTGCTCTGCGTACGTGAGGCACAGCAGCGCCGCGAGCGTCGCATGGCCGTCCTTGTCCTTTTCAAAAAGCTCGGGACGCGTGAGCAGGTCCCGCATCAGCGTGCGCGCCTCGTCCGTCTTGTGGAGGAAAAGGAAGATCCGCGCGATGGCCAGGCGCGCCGCGAGGAACTGATCCGCGCCGGCCTTGTATTTCTCCCGCTTCTCGTCCTCATAGGCCATCATGTTTTCGATGCGCGTCTTCGTCGGGAGGTAATCCGGCGTGCCGGCCGGCAACAACGTGATCTGCTGCTCGAGCGCCGCGATCTTCACCGTCTGCGCCTCGACGATCTCCTCCACGCTGCGCACCGCGCGGAACGCCGTGAGCGCCGCATTCAACAGATCCGCCTGCCGCTTTTTGTTTTTCTCATCGTCCCCGCCGGGCACATGCTGGCTGCGCATGAGCTGGAGCTGGCCGACGAAAAATATGGCCTCGTTCATCAGCGCGAGATCCCCACTCCGCTGATACGCCTGCGTGAGCGAAGGCTCGGCATTGTCAAAGAGCGCCAGCGCCTTTTTCACCTCGTCGGGCGACGCCTCCTTGCCCTCCTTTGCCTGAAGCAGCGCGTTGCCCTGGAGGAAGAACGACTTCCCGATCCACATCAGCGACTCCCACGCAAACGGACTCGACGGCGTGCGCGCCACAACTGCGAAACCCTTCAGCGCCTCGTCGAACGACTCCATCTGGAGCAGCAGGATCGCACGCAGGAACTGCGCGCTGTCCATGTCACGGCTCTTCGGGAAGGCCTTGATGAAATCGTCGTATTCCTTGATGCCCTCGGTCATCACCTTCTTCTGCGCGTCCTTCTGCGGCGGCGAATCGGAGGGGAGCCTCGACGCCTTCATCGTGAGCCCCTTCGCCACGAGAAGCTGAGCCATCTCGCGTGCCGCCTGGTCAATTTTCGGATTCCCGATCAGCTCCCGCAGGTGCGTGATCCCTTCTTCGTACAGGCCCTCCTGCAAGTTTGACACCGCGAGCCGAAATTTCGCATCGAGCGACTTCGGCGAAAGCATCTTGTATTTCGCGAGGAACTTCGTGAACGCCGCGCCCGCCTCCTTGAATTTGTTGTTCCGGAAAAGCCGTTCCGCCACGTCGTATTCGAGCACATCGGGCCCGCTCGGCGCCGACGGTGCCGCGGTCGGCTTCGGCGGCAACTGCGCGTGCGCTACCGGCGCGGCCGCGATGCCGGCGCACAGCACGAGCGCCGCGAGCGCGAGCCTGTCGGACTTGAGAGCGAGCCTGCCGGCTCTGGAGAAATTCGGGACTTTCATTTTTCTGGGTGAGGCGACTGGCCGGGCACCCTACAAAACAGCGCCCCATGCGCCACCGAAAACAAGCGGAAGATTCCAAACTGAAATTCCAAGCCCGCGTGTCGCTTGTTGCATCCCGCGCCGGGGCCGCTACACTCCGCGCTCAGTTTTCCATGAAATCACTCGTATCTGTGCTGGCGGTCATTTGGCTCGGGCTTTCGCAGTTGGTCGCGCAGACGCCGGCCGCACCGCGTCCGGCGGCTCCTGCTCCGGCGGCTCCGGCCGCAGGCGGTGCGGTCACGAAGCTCCCGGCGTCCGAAACTGCGAAACCCTCGAAACCCGGCACGGGCTACATCCCGCCCGTGCAGCCGGTGAAGGACGAGATGACGCTGCTCAAGCTCGTGGAATCCGGCGGCTGGGCGATGATCCCGCTCGGCGTGATGAGCGTGCTCACGGTGATGCTCGTGCTCGTCTTCCTCGCGACGCTGCGGCGCTCGGCGATTCTCACCACGCACTACATGAACACCGCGGACGTGCTTTTGAAAAAGCGCGACTACCTCGGGCTGCTGGCGATCTCGAGCCGGCACAGCGAGGCAGTGGCGCGCGTGGTGCAGCGCACGCTGGATTTTGCGACGAAGAATCCCAGTGCAAGTTTCGATGTGGTGAAAAGCATCGCGGAGAGCGAGGCCAGCGCGCAGGCGGCTTCGTTCCAGCATCGGGTGACGTATCTCGCGGACATCGGCACGCTGTCGCCGATGGTCGGGCTGCTCGGCACGGTCGTCGGCATCGTGAAAAGTTTCGGCGGCCTCGGGCGCGGCCTGGTGGGGCAGAACCGCGACTGGGCGCTGGCGAGCGGCGTGTCGGAGGCGCTCGTGGCGACCGGCGTCGGCCTCGTCATCGGCGTGACGGCGTTCGTCTTTTACGCGCTTTTCCGGAACAAGGTGCAGCGCCTCATTTCGGATCTCGAGGTCGCGGGCTCGCACATCGTCGGGCTCATCGCGCTGAACTTCAAGCGCCGCGAGGCCTCGCGCGCCGCGCTGGACGAGGAGATTTAACCCGGTGCCCCGATGAAACTCCGCAGGCGCTCAGAGCCGCTGGTGATGGGATTCCAGATCGCCCCGATGGTGGACGTGCTGCTCGTGCTGCTGTGCTTTTTCATCCTCACATGGAATTTTGCGCGGAAGGAATCGGAACTCTCGGTGAAAGTGCCGACGGCGGAAAACGCGCACGAGCCGACGCTCGACGTGAACCAGACCGTGCTGAACTTGAAGGAGGACGGGACGATGGTGATGAACACGAAGCCGATCACTTTTGAAGAGCTGGCCACGCGCATGGAGGATCTCGCGAGGATCAATCCCGACTACGCGATCATCCTGCGCGGCGATGAGAATGTGCCCTACAAGTACGTCGCGCGCGTGCTCGGCGTATGCAATGGCGCGGGCATCTGGAACGTCGCGCTGCCGGTGAACACTCCGAAACCATGAGACGCCGCGTCCTGTTTGCGCTGCCGGTGGCGATGCTGGCCGCGCTCGCGGCTTCTTCGTCCGCGCAGAACGATGTGCTGAAGCCCTTCCGTCCCGGCGCTCCCGCTGCGGACGATCCGCCGCGCGCGATTCCGCTGAAGCCGTTCCGCGCCGTTCCGCCGCCCGATGCGCCGAAGCCCGATCCCTCCGAACCCGAAGTCCCAAAGGCCGTGCCTGTGCGCAAGCCGTCGCCGATCTCGGTGCCTGAGCCCGACGTTCCGCGTCCGTCGCCTGCCGCGACGCCGCGTCCGCCCAAGGCGACGACGGAGGCTCCGCGCCAGCCCGCATCGGAACTCCCCGAGCCCGGCGACATCGTCGTCGGACGGAGTACGCCCACGACCGCCGACCAGGTGCAGCTCCAGTACGCGGACGGCTTTTACTCGAAGAAAAATTACCGCGACGCGGCGGCGGAGTACGAGCGATATCTCGATCAGTTCCAACGCGCGCCGGCACTCGACAGGCAGGCGGTCTATTACCGTCTCGCCGAGTGCTACCGGCTCACCGGCGCGACCAACAACGCGAAGGCAAACTACGAGTCGCTGCTTGCGAATTTTTCCGGCGGCGAATTCCTCGGCTACGCGGCATACCGCCTGGCCTCGATGCAGTACGAGGAAAAAAATTACCGCGACGCGCTTGAGTCCTACCGGCGCGCATCGGTGCGGCTCACGCAGCCGGTGCTGATCTATGCGTCGCGTTTTTTCGTCGGCCGCTGCCTGGAGGCGATCTCGCAGAAGACGGAGGCGCGGCAGCAGTACGAGGATCTTTCAAAGGTCGTGGACAACAATCCGTTCCGCGACGCGAGCCGTCTCTCCGCGGGCCGGATGTTTGCGGACGCCGGGCTGCGCGAGGACGGTCTGAAGTGGCTGCTGCCGCTCGCGGCCGAGACGACCAGCGCGCAGATCAAGGCCGAGGCGCTCGCACGCGCAGGGCTTTTGCAGGTGGAACTCGGACGGCCCGACGAGGCGACGAAGACTTTCGACGCGGCGCTCGCATTGCCGGAGATTGCGACATGGAAGGACACGATCGCCGTCGCAGGCTTCCGAATCCTCTACGACAAAAAGGACTACAAGGGCGTGATCGAGAGATACAAATCCCTCGGCACCGGCAACGGCCTGAAGCTCGAGAGCAAACTGAACGTGCTCGTGACCGTCGCCGATTCGCAGCGCGAGATGGGGCAGCGTGACGAGGCAATGGCGACGTATGCGCAAATCGCGCGCGAATTTCCCGCGACACCGCAGGCTCGTGAGGCCGGTTACGCGCGGCTCGTGATGCTCTACGATGCGGGCGACACGCGGCTCGTGAACGAGGTGAACGCGTTCCTCACCGAGAACCCGACCGCTTCGCAGGTGGATCGCGTGTCGTTGATGAAGGCCGAGGCGCTGTTCAAGGCGGGCGACTTCGAGCACGCCGCGCCAATCTACCAGATCGTCGTCGCGAGGACGAAGGCGCTGCCGGAAAATTTCAAGGGCGAGGCGACCTTCAAGCTCGGCTGGTGCTGGATGCAGCTCGGGCATTACGACAAGGCGGTGGAGACTTTCACCGCGTTCCTGCGCGATTTTCCCACGCACGCAAAGGTGCCCACCGCGCTCGCGCAGCGCGGCTCGGCGCAGATGCAGCTCAGGCAATATCCGGCGGCCCAGAAAGATTTTGCGGATCTGGTGGCGAAGTTTCCGAAGGCGAAAGAGCGCGAATTCGGCCTCGAGAACCTCGCGCTCATCCACGGCCAGCTCGGCGATCAGGCGCGCATGGCGGAGACGTTCGAGATTCTGCTGAAGGAATTTCCCAACACCGCGGCCAATGCGAAGGCGAACTACTGGATCGGGCGCACGGAGTTCGAAAAGAAAAATTACAGGAAGGCCGCGCCGCACCTCGACGAGGCGCGCAAGCTCGACAAGGAGCAGTTCTTCGAGCGCAGCTCGCTCGCACTCCTGGCGTGCCTCTACAATACCGAGGACGTGGACGCGACCGAGAAGGAGATCGAATTTTACAAGCAGAGCGGCGGCAAGGCGCAGACTCCGAGCGACGTGATCCGCTGGCTCGGCCAGAAGTCCTATGAGCGCGGACAATTCGATCGCGCGGAAAAATTCCTGCCCGAACTCGTGCTCCGCAAGGAAGCGGGCGGCGACGACTACCTGCTTCTCGCGCGAAGCCGCGCGAAGCTCGGAAAATTCAAGGACGCCGTGGACAGCTTCGACAACTATCTGTCCTCCGTGAAAGACGCGGTGCCGCGCGTCGCAGGGATGATTGAAAAGGCGGACGCACAGCTCGGGCTGAAGGACTGGGACGGCGCGGAGAAGACGGTGAAGGAAGGCCTCAATCTTGCCACCGAAGGCCGCTACAACGGCGAGCTGCGCCTGCGCGCCGGCGATGTGGAAGCGGGACGCGGCGACACGAAAAAGGCGCTGCAAATCTACGAGACGATCCCCGTGACTCTCGACGATGAAAGCGTGAGCCCGCGCGCGCTGGAGCGCGCACTCACACTTCATACGAAACTCGGCAACGCCGCCGACGCAAAGCGCGTGGAGAACCAGCTCCACAGCAAGTACCCGGAATACCTCCAGAAAAACCGCGCCCGAAAGCCGGACGCAAAGTAGCCGGACATAGGCCACGTCGGGCGGATGCGGCCCCGATCAAGCAGAGGCGATCAGCAGGCGGATGGATCGCTGACATGATGCGCCGATGTAGCTTGGCGGACGTGTGCCTCGTCTGCCTCTCCGACCTTCATCCGAAGCTCCCGCTGCAGCAATTTTCCTGAGTCATCCAGGCTGTCGCTTCGGGACGGTCTGGAAAATCCGGGGCATTTGGCATTTGCCAAGCGGGTGAGGGGCACCCATATTCCGCGCCCCTTTTTTTATGAACTGGATCGGCCTCATCACCAACTTGCTCACCGCGGTCAACGTCCTCGTCTGTCTGCTCATCGTCCTGCTCGTGCTCCTGCAGCGGCCGAAGGATCAGGGCCTCGGCGCGGCGTTCGGCGGCGACACCGCGAGCAACATCTTCGGCGCGCAGACCACGAACGTCCTCGCGACACTCACGCGCTGGCTGGGCTCAATTTTCCTCGTGCTGTGCCTGCTCATCGCCGTCCTCGGCACGCACGACAGCAAGCGGCAGGGGAAAATCAGCGAATACATCAACCAGAAAAAACAGGAGCAGGCCGAGCGCGACAAACAGAAGGCCGCCGAGGACGCCGCGAAAGCCGCATCCGCTGCGAACGACGCCGGCAAAAAGCCCGCTGTCCCAGCTCCCGCCCCTTCGGCCACTGCGCAGCCGGCCCCTGTCCCGCAGCCCGCGCCTCCGCAGCCTGACGAGAAAAAGCCCGCGACATCCACGGCCCCGGCTCCAGTGCCGGAGGCTCCGAAGCCGGAGACAAAACCCGCGGAGAAGCCGGCCGAGAAGCCCACTGCACCAAAGGCTGAGGAACCAAAGGCGGCGGAAAAACCCGTCGAGCCCAAGTCGGCTGAAGTGAAGCCCGCTGATCCCAAGCCTGCTGAAAAGCCTGCGGAGCCAAAGCCCGCGGAGCCGACTGCGACTGATCCGAAGCCGACGGAAAAACCTGCTGACCCGAAGCCTCCGGGCGGCAACTGATCTGTTATTGCCGTCAGATTGCGCGGGTTCCGGAGTCGCGGGAGGAATGTAAATCTGGAACCAATGATTTTCTGGGAACAGATCGGATCAAATAGCGGAACGATGGACGGGCGGGCACGATTGGGCTACTTGCGGGTCTGCCGCGGTATCCGTGCGACATGAAGTCTGAGGCATTTCATGCCGTGATTTTTCGCGCGGCCTTTCGCATTGCGCGCCGATTTGCAAACCGCGCCTACATTTACCTCGCGGAAAAGTGATGCACGGTCGTGCTGCGGAATTTCTCTCCGGGGCGCAGCACGGTGCTGGGGAAATTCGGCCGGTTCGGTGAATCCGGGAAGTGCTGCGTCTCGAGGCAGAAGCCGTAGTTTTTCTTGTAGCCCTTGCCGCCTTTGCCGACGATGGAGCCGTCGAGGAAATTTCCCGTGTAGAGCTGGATGCCCGGCTCGGTTGTCGAGACTTTCAGCACGCGTCCGCTGCGCGGCTCGTATGCTTCGCCTGCGAGCGTGAGCGCGCCTGCGCTCGCGTGATCGATCACGTAGCAGTGGTCGTAGCCGCCGGGCGTGCCGCCGATTTGCGCGAAGTCGCGCGCGAGCGTCTTCGCCTTTTTGAAATCCATCGGCGTGCCTGCGACCGCGGCGATTTCTCCGGTCGGGATGCCCGACGCGTCCACGGGGATGTAGCGGCTCGCGTGCAGCGTGACTTCGTGGCCGAGCACGTCGCCTTCGCCCGCGCCGGCGAGATTCCAGTAGGCGTGGTTCGTGAGGTTCAGCACGGTTGGCTTGTCGGTCGTCGCCTCGTAATCGAGCCGCAGTTCGTCGTCGTCCGTGAGCGTGTAGGTCACCGCGACGGTGAGCTTGCCGGGGAAGCCCTCCTCGCCGTCGGCGCTCACGTAGGAAAAGCGCACGCCATTTCCCGCGGCGAGCGGCTCGGCCTTCCACACGCGCGCGTGAAATCCCGTCGGGCCTCCGTGAAGATGGTTCGCGCCGTTGTTCACCGCGAGCGAATGGGTTGTGCCGTCGAGCGTGAATTTCCCGAGCGCGATGCGGTTCGCGAAGCGCCCGGTGGTCACGCCGAAATGCGGGTGCTTCACGAGGTAGCGGTCGAGCGTGTCAAAGCCGAGCGTGATGTCCGCCAGCGCGCCCTTGCGATCCGGCGTGTGCATCTCCACGAGGCACGCGCCCCAGTTCGTGAGCTTCGCGCGGAGCCCGCGTTTGTTGGTGAGGATGAATGCGTCCACCGGCTCACCGGCGGCAGTTTTTCCAAAGGGTTCTGTTTTCACGTGGGGATGGGATTTCTTGGTGTGATGCTTTGCTGCCAGTGGTGGCGGCTGAGCGCGGGGTGCGAGGGAAGTTGCCGCGGAAAAGCGAGTCAACCGCAAAGCCAGCCGAGGACGCACATCACAGACGGACGCGGAAAATTTTGTTCTCACGGAGTCCGCGCGCGGTATGCTCCGCGCCCGCTCGTGCCGGTGTGAATCCGCGCCGGGCGTGATTTTTTCCACGCACACTTTTCCCAAACAACCATGAGCACGAACACCATGAAGGGCGTCGGCGTCGTTCCCGAGAAGAAGGAACTGCGCCTCGTCGCGCACCCCGAGCCGAGCATCACCGCGCCGAATGAGCTGAAGATTCGCACGCTGGAGGTCGGCATCTGCGGGACGGACCGGGAGATTTGCACGTTTGCCTACGGGCACGGGCCGAAGGGCTGCGAGTATCTCGTGCTCGGGCACGAATGCCTCGGCGAGGTGACGGAGGTCGGGCCGGGCGTGAAGAATTTCAAGCCGGGCGATCTCGTCGTGCCGAGCGTGCGGCGGCCGTGCCCGGATCCGAATTGCACGCCGTGCCGCGAGGGGCGGCAGGATTTCTGTTTCACGTGGACTTTCAAGGAGCGGGGCATCAACCAGCTCCACGGGTTCATGACCGAGCAGTTTGTCGAGGAGGAGACGTTTCTCACGGCGGTGCCGAAGGAATTGCGCGACGTGGCGGTGATGGCCGAGCCGCTCACCATCGCGGAGAAAGGTCTCGCGCAGGCGTGGCAGGTGCAGAAGCGCGTGCCCGGCTGGGAGCACGACAATCGCGACGGTAAAGGCCGCGGATTCGGACGCACGGCGGTCGTGCTCGGTGCGGGGCCCATCGGCCTGCTCGGCGCGATGAAACTGCTCATCGAGGGCTTCCGCGTTTTCATCTACTCGCGCTCGCCGAAGCCGAACTTCAAGGCGGACATCGCCGCGCAGATCGGCGTGGAATACATCTCATCGGTGAAAATGCACACGGATGATCTCGCGCAGCAGATCGGGAACATTGATCTCGTGTACGAAGCCGTCGGCGAGGGCGACGTGTCGTTCGAGCTGGCGCGGGTGCTCGGCATCAACGGCGTCTATATTTTCACCGGCATCCCGGCGTTGAAGTCCGCGATCCCAGTGTATGCGGACAACATCATGCGGAACATCACGCTGAAAAATCAGGCGCTCGTCGGCACGGTGAACGCGAGCCCGCAGGCGTTCGTGGATGCGATTCACGATCTCGGCGAATTCAAGAAGCGCTGGCCGAAAGCTCTCGCCGCGCTGATCACCGGACGGCACACGATTGATGCGCACCGCGAGCTGCTCATCGGCAGGGCGCAGGGGATCAAGAATGTGATCCAGTTTTAGCGGGGCGCGCGGTGCAGTGTTTAGTAATTAGTGATTAGCCTGCGACTGATGCATTCACTTTGATACTGAATACTAATCACTAATTACTCACCCACTTTCACCAAACAACACCATGAGCAAGAATCCCTGGATTGACGTCTCCGTTCCCATCTCAAATTCCATGCACGGCTGGCCGGGAAATCCGCCGACGTTTATCACGATGCACCTCGGCACTGCGAAGGCCGACGTGTGCAACGTGTCGGCTATCAATTTCAATTCGCACACCGGCACGCACATGGACGCGCCGCTGCATTTTCTCCACGGTGCAAAGACAATGGACGACCTGCCGTGGGACGCCGTCGTCGGCCCGGCGCGCGTCGTCGAGATCAAGGACAAGGAGGCGATCAAAGTTGCCGAGCTGAAAAAGCTGAAGCCGAAGAAAGGCGAGAGGCTCATTTTCAAGACGCGTAACTCAGCGGTGAGTTGGAAGAAGCCGGAGTTCGACAAGGACTTCGTCTACATCTCGGCCGAAGCATCTGAATACCTCGTGGAGTGCGGCGTGCAGACGGTGGGCGTGGACTACCTGAGCGTCGGCGGCTTCCACAAGGATGGCATCGAGACGCACCACATCCTGCTCGGCGCGGAAGTGTGGATCATCGAGGGCCTTGACCTCTCGAAGATCAAGTCAGGCAACTACGATCTGATTTGCCTGCCGATCAAATTCCACAACGGCGACGGCGCGCCTTCGCGCTGCCTGCTGCGGAAGCGGTAATCTTGCGCGGCGTCTGACTCCGCTCAGTCTTCCGCAGTGGCGAGCTTTGCGAGGACGCTGAGGTCGTCGAGCGTCGTGGTGTCGCCCGTGACGAGTTCGCCGGCGGCGACCTGCTTGAGCAGGCGGCGCATGATTTTCCCGGAGCGCGTCTTCGGCAGCGCGTCGGTGAAGCGGATTTCGTCCGGCGTCGCGACGGGGCCGATGACGGTGCGGACTTGCTTCTTCAATTCGTCGGCAAGCGCTTTGCTCGTGGTGATGCCGGTCTTCACGGTGACGAAGCACACGACAGCCTGGCCTTTCAACTCGTCGGGCTTGCCCACGACCGCGGCTTCGGCGACGGACGGATGCGACACGAGCGCGCTCTCGACTTCGGCGGTGCCGAGACGGTGACCGGCGACGTTGAGCACATCGTCAATGCGGCCGACGATCCAGAAATTGCCGTCCTTGTCGCGCCGCGCGCCGTCGCCGGCGAAATACATGCCTTTGAATTCGCTCCAATACGTTTGCTTGTAGCGCGCCTTGTCGCCCCAGATGCCGCGGAGCATCGCGGGCCACGGTTTGCGGATGACGAGTTTGCCGCCCTGATTCGGCCCGAGTTCCTTGCCGTTGTCATCCACGATCGCGGCGTCCACGCCGAAAAATGGGAGCGTCGCGGTGCCGGGTTTTGTCGGCGTCGCGCCGGGGATCGGCGTGATCATATGGCCACCCGTCTCGGTCTGCCACCACGTGTCCACGATGGGGCAGCGCGAGCCGCCGATGGTTTTGTAATACCACATCCAGGCCTCGGGATTGATCACCTCACCGACGGTGCCGAGCAGGCGCAGCGAGGAGAGGTCATGCTTCGTCACCCACTGGTCGCCCCACTTCATGAACGCGCGGATCGCCGTCGGCGCGGTGTAGAAAACGCTCACAGCATTCTCCTCGATGATCTGCCAGAAACGGTCGTTCTCCGGCCAGTTCGGCGCGCCCTCATACATGAACGACGTCGCTCCCATCGCGAGCGGGCCATACACGAGATACGAGTGGCCCGTCACCCAGCCGACGTCAGCAGTGCACCAATAGACATCCTCGTCGCGCAGGTCGAAAACGTATTTGCACGTCATGTAGGCGTGCAGCAGGTAGCCGCCAGTCGTGTGCAGGATGCCCTTCGGCTTCCCCGTCGAGCCGCTCGTGTAGAGGATGAAAAGCGGCGTCTCGCTGTCGAGCTGCGCGGCCGGGCAATTCGCGTCCACATACTCCAGCTCGCGGTGCCACCACACGTCGCGGCCTTCCTCAATGTGAATGTCCTGCCCCGTGCGGCGGAAGACGATCACGCGTTTCGCGGGATTCGTGCCGCCGCCCGCGAGCAGCGTGAGCGCATCGTCCACGTTCTTTTTCAAAGGCACCACCGCACCGCGACGATAGCCGCCGTCCGCCGTGAGGATGATCTTCGCACCGCTGTCCAGCACACGATCCTTGATGCTTTCCGCGCTGAACCCGCCGAAGACCACGCTGTGCATCGCGCCGATTCGCGCGCACGCGAGCATCGCGATCGCCGCCTCGGGAATCATCGGCATGTAAATGAGCACGCGGTCGCCTTTCTTCACGCCGTTGCGCTTCAGCACGTTTGCAAAGCGGCACACCTCGCGGTGCAGTTGCGCATAGGTGAGCGTGCGCTTCTCCCCCACCGGCTCGCCCTGCCACACCAGCGCCGCCTTGTTGTGACGCGCCGTGCCGAGGTGACGGTCCAGGCAGTTTTCCGCGACGTTGATTTTTCCGCCGACAAACCACTTCGCATTCGGGCATTTCCAATCCAGCACCTTCGTCCACTTCTTCTGCCACTGCAGCTCCGCCGCCTCACGCGCGAAAAATTTCTCCGGCTTCGTTACGCTCTCCTTCCACATTTTCTGATACTGTGCCATCGAGCCGATGCGCGCCTTCCTGGAAAATTCCTTCGACGGTTTGAAGATGCGGTTCTCGACGAGGGTGGACTGGATGTTCGTGCTCATGGCGGGTGTGGTGAAAGAGGGCCGCCGTGCTAGCAACTCGCCCCGCGCGCGACAAGAGCGAACGCCTGACGCTGCTGCTTTGTTCCGGATCATCCAATCTCCCACCAGATTCCGGCGCTCGCGAAAAACATCCGGCCTTCAGATGTCTATGACGAACGAATGAGTGAATGGATGCGCGTGAAGTGATCGGCACGGAATCCCATCGCGAGCTTCAACTGGTAGTCCCGCTCGAGCACGTTTGTGATTTTGCGGCAGCGGAGGTAGTCGGCGAATGAAATGCTTCCACGCAGGAACGCCCATAGGCCGGAGACCGGCACCGGGAAATCGCTGCCGTGCAGGAGGCGTTCGCCGAGCAGGTTTGCGTCGCCGATGCAGCGTTTTGCGAAGCGTCCGCGCTGCGGGACATTCCATGCGTGTCGCCGTGGAGGTTCGGCCATTTGCCGAGCATGTCCGCGAAGACGTGGAAATACTGCGGGTCGGTGAGCCCGCTCTTCGTCGCAGCGTGCGCGGCGATCACGGTTACGCCGCATTCGAGCGGGAGCGTGAGCACGCGCGGATCGGAATAGGCGGCGTTCACGACCTGAACGGTGTGCTCGCCGCCGGTGTGTGCGAGCAGCGGCAGGCGAACCTCGGCCATTCGTTCCCAAAATTTCCGGTAGCGAGGATGGTTGCAGTCCACGTTGTGGCAGTTCGGCAGCAGCTTCAGCATCACCGCACCGCCCTGGATGCAGCGATCCAATTCATCCAGCGCATCTGGCCGCGCGGGGTGGATGCTCACCGCCGGGAGAAACTCGGGATGCTCTCGCGCGAGCCGCAGCACGTAGTCATTCGGCACGTGAAAGGAACCAGTGCCTTCCATCTTCGTGCCATCGTCGTGAAAGACCTCGTCTTGCGCAAGAAGCACGACGGACGCGAGCGAGGATTCCCTCACGAGCTTCAGCAGATGCGCGACGTAGCGCTCATCAAAATCAGACGCGTGCAGCGACGTAGCGCCGAGGCCGATGTGCCGGAGCATGTGATTGGCCAGCATCTTCTGCCACCACGTCGCGCCGAGTCGCAGCCAGCATCCGCTGCCAGATTTCCCATTGCCGACGAGATGCACGTGGCAGTCAACCGGCGGCAGTGGCTGCAAAGTTTGCGCACTCATTTCCTCCACAGCGTCCGTTTTTTCAGCCACTCCGCAACGAGTGAGCGAAACGCCGAGGCCGCAGGCGATGTGCAGGAGTCGGCCCAGACCATCACGAGTTCGATCGCCTGCACCGGCACGAGCGGGCGAAACGCGAGCGGTGTGCCCGCGCCGACGATTGCCACGCTGTCCGGGATGATGCCGATGCCGGCGCCCGCCTCGACGTAGCTGAGCACCGTGTGGATGACGCTCGGCGTGTGCGTGAATCGAGGCGTGAATTTCGCGCGCTGACATGCGGTGAGGATTGCGTCGTGCAGGCCCACGCCCTCGCGCCGCGCGAGGATGACGAGCGGTTCGCCAGCGAGTGCCCGCCAAGGCACGGTGCGTTTTTTTGCAAGCGCATGATCGGCGGGCAGCACGCAATGGAACGGCTCGCGACGGAGCACGGTCGTGTGCAGGCCGTGTGCGTGCTGCGCGAGCACCGGGCGCGTGAGGCCGATTTCGAGGCGTCCGCGCGCGACCATTTCCCACACGCGCTCCGGCGTGCGCTCCTCGAGGATCACCGAAACGCGCGGATATCGCCGGCGAAACTCCGCGAGCAATCGTCCGAGAAATGCCCGCGTGGGCGGGCCGATGTAGCCGACTCGCAACTCCCCTTCCTCGCCGTTTGCCGTCCGTTGCACTTTTTTCACCGCGTCATCCACGCGCTGAAAAAGAATCCCGATTTCGTGCAGCAGCACCGCGCCGGCCTCGGTGAGCGAGACAGTGCGCCGGTTGCGCAACATGAGCACCGCGCCGATTTTTTCCTCGAGTTCCTTCACCGCGCGGCTGAGCGCGGGCTGCGCGATGTGCAGGCGGCGCGCGGCCTTGGAAAAGCTGAGTTCCTCGGCGACGGCCTGGAAATAGCGCAGGTGGCGGAGTTCCATTCGCTGATGCGTATCAGGCATGACTGCTATCGCAAGATTCGATTTCCGTTATCAGCGGCAGACTGCCAGCTTCCGCATCCGTTTTAGTGAAACTCATCCGCACACTCGCCATTGTTCTGACGCTGTGGCTGCTCGGCATTACTGCCATGCACGGCGGGCTGAACCTGCACTGGTTTGCGAAGACGACAGGCGACGGCACGGGCGAGAAGACGTTCGGCGTCGGCTTTCTCCCGGTGACGTGCCACCTCACCTGCCCTGTCACGCATTTCATCAACAAGGAGATGGAGCACCACGACATGTTCCAGCCGATGCGCTTCAACGGCTGGCCGGAACTGAAGGAGATGTTCATCGGCCGCTCGAAGGACATGCCGGCGGCATTCATCCTCGCGCCAATGGCCATCGCGCTGCGCGAGCAGGGCGTGAAAATCAAAATCGTCCACCTCGGCCATCGCGACGGCTCGGCAGTGATGGTCCACAAGGACAGCGGGATTTTCCAGACGACCGACCTGCGCGGAAAAACGATCGCGGTGCCGGGACGCTACGCCAACCAACGGATCATCATTTATCGCGAACTAAAAAAAGCCGGCATGACTCTCGATGATGTGAAGCTGCTCGAAATGCCGCCGCCGGACATGCCCGCCGCGCTGCTCTCGCACTCGGTGGATGCGATTACGTCGGGCGAGCCGTTCATGGGGCAGGCGGAACTCGACGGCTACGGTCGCGTGCTGTGGCAGGCGAAGGACGTTTGGCCGGGGTTCATCTCGTGTGTGCTCGCGGTGCATGAGGATGCGATCCGCGATCACCGAGACGAAATCCAGCGCCTCGTGAACGGCATCGCATCGAGCGGAAAGTGGATTGATGAAAGCATGTCGCACCGCATGGACGCCGCGCAGTTCGTCGCGACAAACTATTACAACCAGAATCCGCGGCTGCTCAGTTTCGTCCTCAGCAAGCCGCCAGATCGCGTGACCTACTCACGGCTGAAACCACTGCAGCCAGAGTTCGAGGAAATCGAACGCCTCGCGAAAGAGGTCGGCATGCTGCAAGGCACCGCTCATTTCGAGGACTATGCGGACGACACGTTTGCACCCGATCCGGCGAAGGTGCAGGCCCCGCATTTTGAGGTGAAGAAATGAACCGGCGAGTGCTTCACATCGTGCTCCCGCTCGTCACAGGGGCGCTGTTGCTCACCTCATGGCATGTCGCGGTGAAGCTGTCGGGCAGCGATATTTTTCCGACGCCGCAGCAAGTGCTCGCGGGCCTCGGTGAACTCGCACAGCAGGGCCTGCTGCTGAAATACATCGTCGCGTCGCTCTTCCGTGTGAGCTGGGGTTTCATCGCGGCGGTGCTCGTCGGCGTGCCGCTCGGGCTGATCCTCGGTTGGTTTCGTCCTGCGTATGCGGCGCTGAATCCGTTCATCCAAATCCTGCGCCCGATTTCGCCCATCGCGTGGATTCCTGTGGCGATTCTGTGGTTCGGCGTGAAGGACACTGCGCCGGTGTTCCTCATTTTTCTCGCGAGCGTTTTTCCCATCACCGTTTCCTCGATGGCGGCGGTGCAAAATATGCAGCAGGTCTATTTGCGCGCGGCGCAAAATTTCGGCCTCGGCGGACTGGAGCTTTTCCGCCGTGTGATTTTCCCCGCCGCACTGCCGCAGATCATCACGGGCATCCGCATCGCGCTCGGCGTGGCGTGGCTCGTGGTCGTCGCCGCGGAGATGATCGCGGTGAACAGCGGGCTGGGCTATCTCATCATTGACGCGCGCAACGCGGGCAAACGCTACGACCTCGTCGTCGCCGGCATGGTGATGATCGGCCTCATCGGGCTCGTGCTCGATGTGCTCGTGCGGCGGCTGGAGAAATTCGACGAAGTGCGCTGGGGCTATGGGCAACGCTGACATGCAGAACATCATCACCGTGCGCGACTGCTGGATGTCCTTCGCGGGCAAGGAACCCGGCGCTGAAATCCATGTGCTCGAACAGGTGAACCTTGATGTCGTGCAGGGCGAATTCGTCTGCATCGTCGGCCCGAGCGGTTGCGGAAAGAGCACGTTGCTGAACATCATCGGCGGCTTTCTGGAGGAGACGCGGGGAGAAATTTACGTGGAGAATGCCGTGGTGAATGGCCCCGATCCGGGACGCATCTTCGTGTTCCAGGAGAATGGCGTTTTTCCGTGGCTGACCGTGGAGCAAAACATCGGCTTCGGACTGCTCTCGCGCCCGGAGACCGAGCGCGCCGAGCGGGTGAAGCACTACATCGCGATGGTGGGGCTGAATGGATTCGAAAAATCCTACCCTCGAGAACTCAGCGGCGGCATGAGGCAGCGCGTGGAAATCGCTCGCGCGCTCGCAGCGGATGCGCGCGTGCTCTACATGGACGAGCCATTCGGCGCGCTCGATTTTCTCACCCGGCTCAAGATGCGCTCCGATCTCATCCGCATCTGGCAGGCGGAGAAAAAGACGATCCTCTTCGTCACGCATGACATCGAGGAAGCCGTGCAGCTCGCCGACCGCGTGCTCGTGATGACGAAACGGCCCGCGACGATCCAAGAGGAAGTGAAGATCGATCTCCCGCGTCCGCGCGATCTCGATTCATCCGGCTATCTTGCGGCCCGCGATCGGATCTTCGAGATCATGGGCATGGATGCCCACGGCGGCGGAGGATAGCGAGCAGGAGCAGGAAGCCCGCGATGCAGCCTGCGCCGATGAAATTATCGCGCAGCGAAGGTGGAAAAATGAGGATGTAGCCGGCGTCCTTCACCAGCGCAGCGAAGCTCGACACGCAGAACGGCATGAGAAAAAGACGGAAGACCTGCCAGCGATCCTGCCGCGTGCTGCCTTTGCCCGGTGCGCTGGTGCTGATCCAAAGAGCCACCCCGATGATCCCGGCGAGACCGAGTGAAGTCAGCCACAGCCGCGGGCGCGGATCGAAATGCTGCGCAACATTTACGACGTACCAAATCGCGTAGCACCAGAGGACGACACGTCCCTTGGTGAGCGTGGCGAGGTAGCGAATCAGCCGGGCGAACATTTTACAGCCGAAAGTCTCAGCGGTGCAGTGCGGCGTCAATCGCCCGGCGGATGTCGGCATCTTCTCGGCATCCGATACAACACCGGGGTCGCAATGAGCGAAGGCTGCACAAGCACGCGGCCATGAGAAGGTCGAGCGATTGATGAGGAAGAAAAGCTGCTGGTCCAATTTCACGGGCGACGGGTCACTTCCACGCCAGGAGCAAGGCTCCGACGACGATGAAGCCCGCACCGAAGCCTTCGCGCACGTTCAACTTTTCGCCGAGAACCACGATGGAGATTCCAATCGCGATGACGACGCTCAGTTTGTCGATAGGGGCGACTTTCGAGACTTCACCGAGTTGCAAGGCGCGGAAGTAGCACAGCCACGAAAGGCCGGTGGCGACTGCGGACAACGCGAGAAAGAGCCAGGTGCGGTGGGCGATGGCTGCGAGGGCGCCCGTCTTCATGGTGAAGGCGGCGATCAGCCAGGTGATCGCGAGGATGATCGTCGTGCGGATGGCAGTGGCGAGGTTGGAGTTGACGTCGGCGACACCGACCTTTGCCAGCACGGCAGTGAGGCCGGCGAATACTGCGGAAAGAAGTGCCCAGAAAAACCAGTTCATCAGCGCACGAGTTGCCTGCGATCAACGAAGAGGAAAATTCCCGCTGCGACGATTCCGGCGGGAAAGCAGTAGCGCCACGAGAAGGCGAATCAGCGGTGAAAAAAGCCGTGCTGTTCGGGTTCAAATTTGGCAGCGAGCGCCAGCAGAAACGCGGCGGAATTCGTACCGGGGCCGATGAGCGCGACGGTGAGAAGGATGCGTTTCGCCATTATTTTTTCCCGTTGTGCGGGCGGTATTGAATGACCTGCACTTTCTCCAGCGTGACCAGGCCGCCGTCCATCATTTCATCAAGCACGGGCAGGAATGCCTCAATTTTCTCCGGCATATCCACGATCTCGATCACCAGCGGCAAGTCGGTCGAAAGCTGAAGGATTTTTGCGGTGTGAATGCGGCTGTTCTTGCCGAACCCCATCGGGCTTTTGAGCACCGTCGCGCCGGCGAGGTGAAGCTCGCGTGCTTTCATCACGATGGCTTCGTAGAGCGGCTGGTGGCCGTGGCGGTCGGCATCGCCGATGAAGATGCGCAGGAGCGTCGCTTCGAGCGGGAGCTTGGGTTCTTGGCCGGTGGATTGGTCGGGAGTCATGGGGCTTTAGCGGTGGTTGAACAAAGTCGCGACGACATGCCCGAGCCATACGGCAATCAGGCACAGTACGACGGAAAGAGCGGCATTCAATCCGGCGCGCAACCATTCGCCGTCTTGAAAAAGGTTGAAGGTTTGCAGGCCGAATGAAGAGAAGGTCGTGTAGCCGCCGAGCACGCCGAGCATCACGACCTGACGTGTCAGTGCCGACGTGAAGAACATTCCGTCGGGACCGGTCAGTGTGGCGAAGATGCCGATGACGAAACAGCCGGACACATTCACGACAAGCGTGCCGACCGGAAACGTCTCGCCGTATTTCGCCGCGAGCCAGCCGGAGAGCGCCATGCGAAGGCCGGTACCGAAGGCGCCCCCGAGCATCACGGCGAGATAGGTCTTCAGCATGGCGGCGGGCAGCGGAGACTAAAGGGCGTCGGATTTCAATTCCTTCGGCGTCGCATCGTGGTGCTCCACGTCGCTGCCGTGAATGTCCCAATGCTCGATGTGCTTGTAGATGATGACCTTGTTTTGCAGCAGCTCGCCGTGCGTGCGGCAGAAATGTTCGAGCTGGGCTTTTTCGCCGATGAGTTCGACGCACATGGTCAGTTCGGGATTGCCCGTCTCCGCGTCGTGCGCGCGGACTTTGCCGTGGTTGCTGTAGCCGTAGTGGGTGTGGTGCGCGTGCGCGTTCATGATGCCGTCCTTCTTCGCGGCATCCACGAGTTCGCGGTAGAGCGGGCGCGAGGCGAGAAAGCCGCGCAGGCCGGGCTGCTTTCGTTTGTCGGCGGGCTTGAGATAAATGCGGATCAGGCCGATCTCGCGCGGGACGACCTTGTGTTTGTTGTGGGGCATGGTGTTGGGTTCGGGCGTGTTGTTTTCGTTGGAAAAAGCGGCGCCAGCGCGACTGACCAGCGAGGCGGTGAGTTCGCCGAAAGCGGACACTTCCCTTTCGCGAACGTGCCGCAACGCGATCTCGGGCGGCAGGGTCGAATCGCTCGTTTTCGGTACGGCGACTCGCTGCGAAAGGTAGATGCCCGAGTGTCCGCTGAACAGGTAGGCGAGGAAACACGCGGTCGCGATATAGACGCTGTGTGTCGCGCCAAACAGCTCGATGCCCATGAGCGTGCAGGCGACCGGCGTGTTCGTCGCTCCCGCAAAAATCGCGACGAAACCAAGCGCCGCGAAAAGATCCGTCGGCGCGCCGAGCAGACCGGCGAGCGCATTTCCCAGCGCCGCGCCGATGAAAAACAGCGGCGTGACTTCGCCGCCCTTAAATCCGGCGCTGAGCGTCACCGCGGTGAACACGATTTTCCAAAGCCAGCTCCACGGGTGGATTTCCGGCGAAGTGAAGAACGACGGGATCGTGATCGCGCGCGGATCGCGCGACCACACGCCGAGGCCGAGATAGTCCGGCGTGCCGGCGATGAAAAACAAGCCGATGACCAGCGCGCCACCCACCGCCGGGCGCAGCGGCGCGTATGGGATCCACTTTTTGAAAAGCGCATTCAGCCGGTGCGAAAGTTCCGCGAAGAACGTGCCGGCCCATCCGAATACCGCCGATGCGATCACCACTTTCAGCAGCAGCCACGGCTCCAGGTGAAAGAACGCGGCGGGCGGGCGGTCGTTTGCGAGATATGCGATCGCGTAGTGCGTGTGCCCGATGCCCCATGCGTGGCAGGTCCAGTCGCCCACGACTGCGGCGATGAGGCACGGCAGCAGCGCCTCGTACTGGATGCGCCCGATCATGAGCACCTCCAGCGCGAAGACCGCACCCGCGAGCGGCGTGCCGAAGACCGCGCCAAAGCCCGCGGCGATTCCGCCCATGAGCATGATTCGCACGGCCGTCGCATCCAGCCGGAGCATCCTGCAAAATCCGCTCGCGATACTCCCGCCCATCTGCACCGCCGTCCCTTCCCTCCCCGCCGAGCCTCCGAAAAGATGCGTGACGAGCGTGCCGAACAAAATCAGCGGAGCCATCCGCCGCGGCACGCCGCCGCCGGGTTGATGAATCTGATCCATGATCAGGTTGTTCCCGCCTTCCGCCGAGCGTCCGAAATAATGATACAGCAAACCGACACCCACGCCGGCGATCGGCAGCAGCCAGAGCAGCCACGGATGATCGAAACGCACGCCCGTCACCGCATCGAGGTTCCACAAAAAAAACGCGCACGCAGAACCTGCCGCCATCGCCATCGGGATGATGAGCACGAGCCATTTCAGCGCCGCCCTGGCCCGCAAAAGCCACTCCGAAAATCTTTGCCGAATTGCAATCATGCGCGCACCTCCGTGGAAAGGTGGCATTGGCGGGAACTGAAACTATGCGGCTGTGAGATGGGCATGATTCTACTGTGGTAAGTAGGAATCATCGGCCCGGTCGTGAAACCTGAAGCGGTTCGGCGGACCTGCGTCCGCACCGGCGGAAATCCATCGCCGTGACCGCGAAGAAACCGGGCAGACGCCGCTGCGTCAAGCGAATCCCCGGACCGCGTCAGCAGATGCTCAGCACTTTCTCGACGACGTCGAGCGGGCGAGGGAGCTGGCGCTTTTCGAGTTCGGGCGAGTAGATCGCGGGGGCGTCAATGCTCGTGATGCGGAGCACAGGGGCGTCGAGTTCGTCAAAAATCTTCTCCATGATCATCGAGCTGATCTGCGCGCCAACGCCGCAGAAAGGCTTCGCTTCTTCGATGTAGATCGCGCGGTGGGTTTTGCTGACGCTTTCTAAAATCGCGTCCTCGTCGAGCGGGCGGATGCTGCGGAGGTCAATGACTTCGGCGCTGATGTTGTGCTCGGCGGCGAGGATGTCCGCGGCGGTGCAGGCGGTGAGCGCGGCGCGGCCGTGCGCGATGAGCGTGATGTCCGTGCCCTCGCGCTTGATGTCCGCCTTGCCGAGCGGGATGAGGTATTCTTCCTCGGGCACTTCCCATTTTTCGCCGTAGAGGAGTGTGTTCTCCATGAACATCACGGGGTCGTTGTCGCGGATGGCGGTTTTCATCAGGCCCTTCGCGTCGTAGGCAGTGGCGGGGCAGACGACTTTGAGGCCGGGAATGTTCGCAAGAAAACTTTCGTGGTTGTGCGAGTGCGTCGCGCCGACGTTCGTGCCGCCGTTCGCGGGGCCGCGGATGACGATGGGGCAGTTGATGAGGCCGCCGCTCATGTAGCGGACTTGCGCGGCGTTGTTGATGATCTGATCCCACGCGACGGCTGCGAAGCTCCAGAACATCAGCTCCATCACCGGGCGGATGCCGAGCATTGAGGCGCCGACGCCCATGCCGATGAATCCGGCCTCGCTGATCGGCGTGTCCACAACGCGCTTGCTGCCCCATTTTTTCCAAAGGCCCTTGGTGACTTTGTAAGCGCCGTTGTACTCGGCGACTTCCTCGCCCATGAGCACGACGTTTTCGTCGCGGGTCATTTCTTCGTCAAAGGCTTGGTTCAGTGCGTCGCGGTATTCGATGAGTGGCATGGTTTTCTCAGAGGTAAAATGTGGGCGTTCTGTGTTTCGGCGACAGTTTTTCGCGGGATTTTTTGCGATGCCCGCAGAGCATCGGTCGCCGAAGTGCGAGTGCTAGTCGTTGAAAAAATGCTTTCCCGTCCGCCCGGCTTCCGTCTGCCGGTCCACCTCGAAATACACATCCTGCGTGATGGTCTCCTCGCCTGCGACCGGGCTCTCATCTGCGAACTGCGCCGCCGCCGCCGCCTCGCTTTTCGCCGCCTCGTCAATCTGCTCGTACTGCTCCTCCGTGAGCACGCCTTCCTCGATGAGCCGCCGTTTGTAGTGCTGAATCGGATCGTGGTTCTGCTTGTAAAATTCGATCTCGTCCTTCTGCCGGTAGCCGCCCGTGTGGTTCGCGTCGGCGACGGAATGGCCGTAGTAGCGGTAGGTCGAAACTTCGAGGAGCGTCGGCTTGCTTTCGATGTGTGCGCGCGCGAGGGCCTCCTGCACGTTGGCACGCACTTCGTAGATGTCGGTGCCGTTGCATTTGCCCCACGCCATCCCGAATCCCTCGGCGCGCTCGGCGAGGCAGCTCTTGAATGCGGAACTCCGCGCGAGGCTCGTGCCCATCGAGTAGCCGTTGTTTTCAATGATGTACACGACGGGAACCTCAAAGAGCGACGCGATATTCAGGCTCTCGTAAAAGCAGCCCTGGTTCACTGCGCCGTCGCCCATGAAGCACATGGCCGCGCCCTTGAGGCCCTTGTATTTCAGCGCGTAGCCGAGGCCGAGGCCGAGCGGCGTCTGCCCGGCGACGATGCCGTGGCCGCCCCAGTAGTTTTTGTCCGGCGCGAAGAAATGCATCGAGCCGCCCTTCCCCTTCGAGCAGCCCGTAGCCTTGCCATACAATTCGGCCATGCACTCGTTCATCGTCATCCCGACTGCGAGAGCATGGCCGTGGTCGCGGTAGGCGGTGATGACGTGATCGTCGTCACCCATGAGCGATACGCATCCTACGGCGACGGATTCCTGACCGTTGTAGAGATGGAGAAAGCCGCCGATTTTTCCGCCGTTGTATTGCCGGAGCGATTCGGTCTCGAAGCGGCGGATTCGCACCATCTCGGTGAGCAGTTTGAGCTTTTGCTCCGTGGAAAGCTTTGCGTTGATGGGGGCCTTGGAAAAATCGGTTGTCGTAACGGCGGTGGCCATGAGTTGCGGTTCGTCGGTGTGAAATTGAAAGACCCCGCACAATCGCGCGCAGGAAGTCGGTGGATGTTACGGGGCAGCGACTAAAGCGCAACCCTCAATCCAGTCACGCCGCAGCTTTCGCGCCGCGTGATCCGCATTCGTGAAAAATCGGCGCGGGAAGGAAGCAATGATGGACGCTCACGGACACTGATGAGGCAAAATCACGCGCAGCAAGAGCTCGACGCACGCGGGCATTTTCCTCATCAGTGTCCGTCAGTGATTTCACTCGCGACGTTGCGGTTCACCTCGCCGCCGTTGCCAGACTCGCGGTGAGGTGCGAGCGGAGTTCGCGCTGGATTTTTGTGAAGTCGCGATTCGCATTCACGATGGTGAAGCCGTAGCGCCGTTGCATCCGCCCGAATGCTCGCTGGAGAAGATCCTGGTAGATCAAAAAGCTCTCAAACATGTCGCGCGAAAGGCCGAGATCCATTCCGCTCTCCCAGTAGTCGAGCGTCGCGTTTTTCTCGAAGTTGCGCAGGACGAGTTCCTCGGGATCCACCTGAAGATAGAACACCGCGTCCGGGATGAGCGCCGAGCTGTAAAGGTTACGCGTCCATTCCGGCTCCGCACCGCGCACGATGTCGCGCGCCATGAGCGTGTAAATGTAGCGATCCGCGAGAACGATGTATCCTGCTCGCAGTGCCGGGATGATTTCATGAACGAGCTGATCGTAAAAATCCGTCGCGTACAGCAGCGCCATCGTCGTGCGCGTGAGCAGGCGCGACTGCTTCGCATTCTCGATGTCCTGCGCGAGCAGCGGCGAACGGCGCAGGCCCATGTGCTTCACTGCGTAGCCGCCGGCCTCGAGCCATTCGCTGAGCGCCTTGATGTTTGTCGAGCGCCCCGAGCCGTCCGCGCCTTCAATGGCAAACAGCCGCCCGACGAGGCGCGACGTGCCCATTTCGGCGAGCGGACGGCCAAAGGTGCGGATGAGGCGGCCAGGGAGGTTCAGTTTGTGAAGCGGCGCTGGCATCGGGCTAGGAACGGCGGCCTTTCTTTTTCATGTAATCTGCGACCTTTAGCTTGCCGCGCAAAATGCGGCGCACCTCCGCCTGCTGATCATGGATGTCGCGCGTCGCATCTACGACCGTGAAATGATAGCGCGGCGCGAGGATTTCGTATTGTTCGAGGATGCGCCCTTGGAAAATTCGGAAGCTCTCGTACGGGTCCGCGCTCAGCCCGAGATCCATCCCCGCCTCGTGAAATTTCAACTCCGGCCTCCCGTCGAGGATGCGCCCCAGTGCCACTTCCAGCGGCGCGCGAAAATAGAGCGTCACATCCGGCTGCACCGCGAAACTGTACAGCCGTTCCACCCAGTCAAAATCCACACCGCGCACCACATCGCGCGCGAACGCCGTGAAAATGTAGCGGTCCGCCAGCACGATGTAGCCCGCCTGCAGTAGCGGGAAAATCTGCCTCTCGTAGCGATCCGCAAAATCCGTCGCGTGGATGAGTGAAAACGTCGTCGGCGTGAGCAGCCGGCTCGTCTTGCCCTTGCTGGTCGAGGGTTTCACGAGGCTCGACGAATTCCACTCCGTGAAAAAGACGCGCGCCCCGGCGAGTTCGAGCCAGCGTTTGACCAGGTAGATTTGCGTGGACTTGCCGGAACCATCCAGCCCCTCGACAGCGATGAGTTTTCCGGGATACTTGGGGGGCTTTGAAACCACGCCGCCATGCTGCGCAGATGTCCTTTTTCCGCAACAAAAAATTCGGCCCCGCTGCGATCGAATTTCGCATGACGCACATTGCGGCAACCTGCCCATGCCGGCCCGCGAAACACGCCAAAGAACGCAAAAGCGGTTTGCGCTCGCTCCCGCAGTTCGCGCATTTTGGCGTCTTTCGCGGGTTATGCAGGAAAGTTCGCATCACAGCAACGTCCGCACGACACCATGCTAGCTAGGCAAATATTTCATATAAAATATAAACTTTATATCACATCAAAAAATTAAGCTAATATGAAACAAACCAACAGCCTGAAATCTCTTGAAGCATCCGCCCGCGACGCCCGCAGCCGGGCTTACGCGCCCTACTCGAATTTTCAGGTCGGTGCCGCACTCGAATCCGACACCGGCCAGATTTTTACTGGCTGCAACGTGGAAAACATCTCTTTCGGCCTCACAATCTGCGCCGAGCGAAACGCCGTCTTCGCCGCCATCGCCGCCGGAGTCCGCAAGTTCCGCCGAATCGTCGTCGTGGCTGACTCGAAAGAACCCGTCACCCCCTGCGGAGCCTGCCGCCAAGTTCTTTCAGAATTCGCAGATAACATGGAAATCATAAGTATTAATCTTCAAGGTCAAAAATACCGTGCTGGACTCTCCGATCTCCTCCCTCGTTCCAAAGCAGGAATCCTCGATCACCCATGTTCCACGTAGAACAACTGTGGTTACGCTTGATTTTCATCATGTAGCTTTCGCTTCGAGACCAAACGAAAGGTAAAAAACAAACCGTGTTCATCCATCCGAAAACTTATGATGTGGTGGTGATTGGTGCAGGTCATGCCGGGATCGAGGCGGCTTCGGCTGCAGCCCGGTTGGGTTCTGAGACGCTTATCTTGACACAGTCGCTCGACACGGTTGGCCAGATGTCTTGTAACCCGGCCATCGGCGGACAAGCGAAGGGGCAGATTGTGCGAGAGATTGACGCGCTCGGTGGGCTGATGGGGCTGAACACGGATGCCACGGCGATTCAATTTCGGCTGCTGAATTGCAAGAAAGGTCCGAGTGTGCGTTCGCCTCGGGCACAGTGTGACAAGAAGGCTTATCAGTTCCGTGCAAAGGCGGAACTTGAGCGAATGGTGAACCTTGATCTGATGCAGGCCAATGTCACCCGCATCCTTCGCAACGATGATGGAGTGACTGGCATCCAGACCAACATGGGGATGCAGGTGAATTGCCGGTCGGTGGTGGTCACCACAGGCACCTTCATGCGCGGACTGCTGCATGTCGGATTGAAGAATCAGCCTGGAGGTCGAATGGGCGATACAGTTTCGAGTCTGAGTGATTCATTGCTGGAGCTTGGGCTCGAAATTGGACGATTCAAGACCGGCACGCCATGCAGGCTGAATGGTCGGACGATTGACTTTACCAAATGTGAAAAACAACTCGGCGACGAGCCACCGACGCCGTTCAGCTTCATGCCCGAACGTCTGGCGAAAAAACCCGACGAAGTATTTTCGCTCAATTACACAGCCAGCGGAAAGTTCCATGTGGAACAGATTCCATGCTGGGTGACCTACACCAACCCTGCTACACACGACATCATCCGCAACAACCTCGACAAGTCCCCGCTTTACGCAGGGCGCATCGAAGGCACGGGGCCGCGGTACTGTCCATCCATCGAAGATAAGGTGGTGAAGTTTGCGGAAAAGGACCGGCACCAGCTCTTTTTGGAACCGGAGGGGCGACACACGCTCGAATATTACATCAACGGCGTGTCCACTTCGCTACCAATCGAAGTCCAATATGCCTTCATCCGCACTGTGCCTGGTCTGGAGAATGCCGAATTGATGCGCCCCGGATACGCGGTTGAATACGACTACTGTCCGCCCACCCAGCTCCGTCACACACTGGAGACAAAACTTATCTCCGGACTTTACCTTGCGGGGCAGATCAACGGAACTTCTGGCTACGAGGAGGCTGCAGCGCAGGGGCTGATGGCTGGAGCAAACGCAGCGCTCAAAGTGCAAGGCAAGGAGCCGTTTGTATTGAGTCGGGCCGAAGCCTACATCGGTGTGCTCGTGGATGATCTTGTCACAAAAGGCACACCCGAGCCATATCGGATGTTCACGAGCCGCGCCGAGCACCGTTTAGTTCTCCGGCACGACAATGCCGACTTCCGTCTCACACCCACTGGCCGGAAACTTGGCCTAGTGGATGATGAGCGATGGGAACGAACCCGGCAGAAACTCGCCAATCTCGAACGCCTCAAGCATTTCGCGGAAACCACCGCTCACGACGGAATCAAGATCGCGGCTTGGCTGAAACGACCGGCAAATTTCGCCGTGAATCTGCCTGTTTTGCTTCGGGCGCACTATTCGGAACAACTATGGGAGGCTCTGGAAATCAACCTCAAATACGAAGGCTACATCGTTCGTCAAAATATCGCTATTGATCGGCTGCGCCGGGAGGAAGACAAGCGGATCCCGAGAGGTATGGACTACCTAGCAATTCGAGGTTTGAGAGTTGAGGCCCAACACAAACTCATCGCTATCCAGCCAGAGACCATCGGGCAGGCAGCTCGAATCAGCGGAGTTACGCCAGCAGATCTTACGCTGCTGTCCATCTGGCTGGACAGAGCCGATTAACAGAAACTATCAGCCTGAAACCTCTGGAATTTGTCCAAGGCACACGGAGACGAGTGAACGGAAAGTGAATGAGTAAGAGCGACCGGCCGATGAATTTCGTGGATGAGATGGCAACCGCAGCGCACGGTTCCTCGGGAAGCTGGTGTCGGTGGTGAACTTGACGCCCAGGAAGGTGGTGCTGCGCAAAGTGCGCCTCTCGCGCAATATGTGGAGAGGTGGGACTAAATACCTATATATATTGAGTTAATTAATTTTTAGTCTTGTGTAACTGAGAGAGGTGATTGGCAGTGTAAACTGCTTATCCTCAATTTAAAACCAATATCTCAAAGGTGTGTGCATTTCGGAGCGGATATTCCGCGAGGTACTGAGGTATTTTGCACACGATCTTGCGGCGCTGGCGGCGGCCAACCTTTGCGGGTTGAATTACCGGACGGTGCATCGGGTCTATGAGCTGTAGCAGAAGCGCGTGGTGGCTCTGGCGGTGCGCGAAAGCCCTGCTGGGCGGGGGGGGTGGAGATTGACGAAAGCTACTTCGGGCGTCGCCGGGTACGGGGCAGGCGCGTGGCGTGGCGCGGGTGGAAAAATCCCCATCATCGGGCTGCACAAGCGCGGTGAGAACGTCTATGTGAGCGTCGTGAAAAATTGTTCCAGGCAAGAGCTGATGCCGATCATCACCGGATGGGTGCCCGAAGGAACCGAGATCTGCACCGACGGCTGCAAAGCCTACGACGGCATCGTCCTCAAGGGCTACGAGCACGATCGCATCCATCACCACCAAAACCAGTTTGCCCGGAAAAAGCCACGTCAACGGGATCGAAAGCTTCTGGAGCTACGCCAAGTTCAGCTTCCTCAAACTGCGCGGCGTGCGCAAGGAACGCTTTCTCCTCCACCTCAAGGAATGCGAGTGGCGTTTCAATCATCGCCGCTCTATTCCTTGCCAGCTTCTGCTGTCCCTCCTCCGCCTACCCCCTCTCTCAACCACATAAGACCCATGGATAATTTCGGAAACCACAGAGATCCGTCGGTTCCGCTCCGTCACATCAAAAATTCGCGTTTGCCCACATCGGCGACATATCTCTGTCCCCGCAGATGGGCAAAACGCACTGCCCAGTCTTCGGGCAGCCTTTGAGGTTTCCCCTCGGGCATCTGGATCAGTGCGAGGCTTTGATGGCAGGTCACCATTAGCATGCCATCCGCCGGGCGCACGACTTCAAACTCGCACCAGAACCGAGCGCGTTCCAAGCGGCTCATTTTTCCGCGAATGACAAGCCGGTCGCTTAATTTTGCGGGTTTGCGGTAGTCGGCCTCCGTGCGCAGCAGCACTGGATAGACGCCACGCGCGGCCATCTCGACCATGCTGAGGCCGAGCTGTTCGGCGAGCATCGTGCGCGCCGTTTCGATCATGCGCAGGTACGCGAGATTATGGACGACACCGCCGCAGTCCGTGTCGAAAAACATCACTTGCTGTTCGACCTCGATCATCGGCGTCTCTGGTGTGCCGTGTGGTGCGGAGTGCGGTTTCACGGAGCGGAGAAAATCGTGACGGCACGCGTGTGAACAGCAATTTTCCTCACGACACCGATTCCAGGACGCCGCATCCGGGCTGACTTTTTGTTTCCCAAGCGCGCGATCCGCGCTACATGCCTCCCGCATTCCCGCCTGCGGGCGCGGACACGACAACCCGATTTTTTCTCACCGTCCAAATGGCCAAACACATCGAAATGCCCAAGCTCGCCGACACCATGACCGAGGGCACGGTCGTCAAATGGCGCGTGAAAGAAGGCGACCAAGTTGCGACTGGAGACGTGGTCGCCGAAGTCGAGACGGACAAGGCAACGATGGAAATGGAATCGTTCGACGACGGCATCGTCCACAAGCTGCTCGTCGCTGCCGGACAAAAAGTCCCGTGTGGCACGCCCATCATATTGCTGCTTGGAAAAAATGAGCAGGCTCCTGCGGACGGGTCGCTTCCCGCTGTCGCAGCGAAACAGGCCGTCGCGGCAGCGGCGGGTGGTGCCCCGGCATCATCCGGCGCTGCGACCGCCGTCGCACATGCGTCTGGCTCTCGTGCCGCGACCTCGACTTCCGGCTCGCGTGTGAAGGCTTCGCCGCTCGCGAGGAAGATCGCCGCTGCGCAAGGTGTGAATCTTTCCACGCTCCGTGGCAGCGGCCCAAGCGGGCGCATCGTCGCGCGCGATGTGGAAAATGCTCCCGTCGTCACCGGCAGCGGCCCCTCCGTCCCCGTTGTCCCACCTGTCCCTGCGGGCATCGGCGACACCGTCATCCCGCTCAGCGGGATGCGCCGCGTGATCGCCGAACGCCTGCTCTCCAGCAAGACGCACCTCCCGCATTTCTACCTCACGATCGAAGTGGACGCCGCGCCGCTGATGAAACTCCGCGCCGAGGCAAACTCCGCCGCGGAAACCTCCGGCGGGCAGAAGCTCACCGTGAACGACTTCGTGCTCAAGGCCGTCGTCACCGCCGCGCAGAAAGTCCCGCAGGTGAACGCGAGCTTCGCCGGCGACTCAATCATCCAATACGCCTCGGTGAACCTCAGCGTCGCCGTCGCCGTTGAGGAGGGGCTCGTCACTCCCGTCATCCGCGATGCGCAGAAAAAATCACTCCGCGAAATCAGCGAGGCCGTGAAGGATCTTGCGACACGCGCTCGCAACAAAAAGCTGAAGCCGGACGAGTACGTCGGCGGCACGATCACCGTCTCAAACCTCGGCGCTTACGGCATCGAACAGTTCTGCGCGATCATCAATCCGCCGCAGGCGCTCATCCTCGCAGTCGGCGCGATCGTGAAAAAGCCCGTCGTCGGTCCCGGTGATACCATCGTCGTCGGCCAGCGCGTGAGCATCACGCTCAGCGCAGATCACCGCGTCGTGGACGGCGCAGTCGGCGCAAACTACCTCGGCGAACTCAAGAAGCTCCTCGAGTCCCCCGCGTTAATGCTGATGTAGCCGCCGACGGAAGGAGGCGGGCTGATCCCGCTGCAATGCCATTGTGATGAAGTTTGCCCGCCTCCTTCCGTCGGCGGCTACTTTTTAAGCGCCCACGCCTTCCGCAGCCACTCACCGCGCGTGAGTTCACCATCGGCCTTCGACAGCGAATCCGCCGCGATGCCGAGCTTCTCCGCGAGCGCGCTCCACTTCGCGGCAGTCGTGTCATCGAGCACGCGATCCAATTTCGCGGCGTGATTTGGAAATGCCTCGTAGTACTGGCCGTGAAGATTTTTCCCGCGCTGACCGGGCTTCGCGGGCATCGGCGCGAGGCCGTGCAATCCGCCCGCCGTTCCCCACCACTGCACCGCTGCGAAATCCGCATGACCCTGCGGCACGTCGCTCACGTAGATCGTCGCCGCGCCATTCTCACGCAAACGCACCTGCAGTTCGGGCACGCGCACCTGCTGCACAGTCGTGTGCGCTGCATGCGCGAGATGCGCGGCGTGACCGGAGGCTTCGCCGAGCGACATCCAGATCGGTTCGAGCCGCAGTGCGCAGAAGCCGACGTGCGACGCACTCACCGGCCCCGGCGCGAGCAGGTTCTCGATTTGCTTTGGCACCAGCACGCCGTACGGGATTTGGTAAGGCGACACCTGTTTGTAAAACTCACCCGTGTGCTTTCCGCCGAAGCGCGAGCCTTCGTGCGACGTGCCGTGGCAGTTCGGCCCGTAATCGCCGATCGCGATCGCATCGCTCCGCAGCACGGCGCGCGCATCATCCGGCGCATGGTCGGTGTCGTGCTCGGTGAAGACATACGCGCCGATCATGCGGCGTGCCTCCCGCACGTAGAGTTGCGGCGGGAGATGCGCGTTGTCGTCGTATTCGTCGCGGCACCAGCCCCACGAGCGCGCCTCGTCGCGGAACTTCGCAGGCACCGCGGGATCATTCTGCAAAAACCAGAGCAGCCCCACATCCCAGCGGAGGTGTTCGTCGAACACGCGCTGCCGCGCTTGCGCGAGTCCGGTCGGTGAATACGGCACCTCGGGTTTCACAGCCGGTTCCGGCGCACTGCGCACCGCTGCACCGCCGCCACCGTCGGGCCATTCGAGGTTTTCTCCCGGCAGCGAAAGCCGCACGATGCCGCCCGACACGTCGTTCAGATCGTATTTTCCATTCGGCAGCGGCGGAGTCTGCGCCTTGAAAAGACAGCCGTTCGGATAGCCGAAGACGGTCTTCACCTTGCCGCTCTTCAGCAACGGAAGCACGCCGGCGAAATCCTCGCGCTGATAGCCTTTCGGCTTTTTCGGCATCACGCGGTTCGCAGGATCCTGCGTGGCAGTGAGGCGGAAATTGTAGGCTTGCACCTGCGCATCCTCCTGCTCCGGCGCGAGCGATTCGTTGTATTCGTCACGGCCCTCACGCCCGACTCGGTAAGGAACTTTCGCCGCGGCGATCAGATCGCCCTCGTAGGTCGCGTCAATGTAGTAGTCCGCCGTGACCGTCAGCGTCGTGCGGCCGTCGTTCTCGATGAGCGCGACGAGTCCGATGGAGCTGCCCTCCGCATCACCCGAGAGCCGCGTGCCGAAGACGCGGCGGTTTTTCCAAAGCGTGATGTTCGGCTGCTCGGCGAGCATCTTCTCAAACACCGCGAGGTTCACCTTCGGCTCCGCAAAGACGCCGTGCCAGCAGTCGCGCACCTGCGGCGAGTCCGTGCCGAACGCATCGCGGTAGTGCTGCTCGACGCGTTTTGTGAATTTCAAATACGCGCCCGTGAGCCCCTCGACGGTGCGGAAATCCGTGTGCGAAAGCCCGCACGTGATCATCCCGCCGATGCGATCCGTCGGCTCGACGAGCAGCACCTTTTCACCGTCCTCCGCCGCGGCAATCGCAGCCGCGATGCCCGCGGGCGTCGCACCATAGACGAGGACATTCGGATCCTGTGCATGAAGAACCGTGGCGGCGAGCAGCAGGATGGCGATGATGCGCAACATGGCCGTGTGGTATTGCCGCACGGCGGCGCGCTGACAAGATTGGAGCGCGCGACGCTTGTGCTTGGAAGTGCGCGCGGGCTTCGCGATGCTGCGCGCCACATGCAACTTGCCGTGCTCAATCCCGGTGGACACGATCCCGAGCAGTCGTTTCTCGACGGAGCCGGTGCGCCCGATCCGCGCATCCATTCGCCCGTGAATTACCACGCATACGCGGCCTGCACGCGCGGCGCATTTTTCCGCGACGCAAAAAGGATCCCCGATGAGATGCGCGCGGTGCTCATTCTTTTGCGCACCGATTTGAAGACCGCGATCTCGGCGGTGAAATCACTCAGGGCGCAGGGTCGGGTCGTCGCGATCTCGTGCAAGGAAAGCGGGCAGCACCAGATTGCGAAGCAGCTCGACTCGGCGGCGCACGTCGCGATGTTTCGCGAACTTTGCGCGCTGGCGGACGGCGCGCTGAGCAGCACGCCGGAGCTGGTGCAGCTCTACCGCGCCGCGGGTGCGAAGCTCACGGAGTTCATCCCGACGCCGTATCCTGTGGACGATGCGCGCTGGGATTTTTCGCGTCCGCTTGCGGAGCGATCGGGGATTTTCATCGGCACGCGCGAGTGGAACGTGCCGTCGCGCAATCATGCGGCGGCGCTGCTGCGCGCGTGTTCGCTCGGAGTGCCGGTGACGGTGTTCAATCACGATGGACGCGCGGGCAGGAAGAAGCTGGACGCGCTCGGCTGCGCTTCGCTGTGCGTGATCGAAAGCAAACTTCCGTATCCCGATTACCTGCGCGAGATGGCGAAGTGCCGCGTGGTCTTCCAGCTCGATGCCAGCGCGGTGCCGGGGCAGGTCGCGGGCGATGCGCTGCTGTGCCGGATGCCGTGCATCGGCGGCAACGGCGCGGTGGATCAAGTGGCGTTCAGCCGCAATGCGAATCTCGAATCGCTGCTGCGCGATGATGCGGCGTGGCACGATGCCATCGAAACGTCACAGGCGCGTGCGCGCGAGTCGCTCAGCTTTTCCGCGGGTGCCGCACGGCTGCGGGAATTTTTCAGCACGCTCGCCGCGGCTTAACCGCGGGCTACTGCAGCACGTGTTCGCGCGGGACTCCGTAGAGCTCGAAGGTGCGCAGGATGGTGTCCTCGATGAGATTGTTCGGGCAGCTCGCGCCGGCGGTGATGCCGATGGTCGCGGGCGATGCGGGCAGCCAGCCTTCGGTCGTCACTTCGTGGCTGGCGTGCTGGTTGAAATGCACGATGTGGTCGCGTGATTCGAGCTTGCCGGCGTTGCGGATGAAATACGTGGGCAGCAGCGCCTCGCCCATTTCCGCGAGGTGCGAGGTGTTCGAGCTGTTGTAGCCGCCGATGACGAGCAGCAGGTCCATTTTCTTTTGCAGCATGTCCTTCAGCGCGTCCTGCCGCTCCTGCGTCGCGCCGCAGATGGTGTCGAAGAAGCGGTAGTTTTCCTTCACGCCATTCTCGCCATCGCGATCACGGACGGCGGCCATGATGCGCTTCTGCACTTCCTCGGTCTCGCCGCGCATCATCGTGGTCTGGTTTGCGACGCCGACGCGGCGCAGATGTTTGTCGGGATCAAAACCGGGGCTGTACGCACCCTCGAAGCGTTTCAGGAATGCCGCGCGGTCGCCGCCCTTGCGGATGTAGTTGCAGACGAAATCGGTGTCATCAAGCGAGAGGACAACGAGGTAGTGGCCCTTGCTTTCGTGAACGGCGCGGCTCGCGGTGGCTCGCGTCTCCTCGTGCGAGGCCTTGCCGTGGATGATGCTCGTCATGTCCTCGGCGGCGTTTTGCTTCACGCGTTTCCACACGCTCATCACGTCGCCGCACGTCGTGTCCACGATCTGCACGCCGCGTTCCTTCAGCCGCGCGAGTGTCGTCACACTGGTGCCGAATGCGGGGACGATGACGACATCCTCGGGACCGATGTCGTCCACATTCGCCTCGCCCTTGCTGTCGAGGATGTTCACGACGCCCATGTCGGCGATCTGCCGGTTCACCTCGGGATTGTGGATGATTTCGCCGAGGATGAAGACGCGCTTGTCGGCGAAAACCTTGCGCGCCGCATATGCGAGATCGATTGCGCGCTCGACGCCGTAGCAGAAGCCGAACTGCTTCGCGAGGTGGACGGTCACGCCGTCCACCGTGAGCGTGCCACCGGCGGCGCGGATGCGCTCGACGACTTCGCTGCGGTAGTGCGACTCGACCTGCGACTGCACGGCGGCCATGACATCGGGCGTGCGGAGGTTGACGCGTTTGGCGGGCACTGGCGTGGTGGTCGTGGACATTGGGAGCGAAGCGTAGCTGCGGTTTTGAAAAAGGAAAGGCGTCCGCAACTCACGTCGCGGACGCCTTTGAAAGAACGAGGCCGGGAAAAAGCTATTCGTTCACGAGCAATGTGCCGGCGGGATCCTTGAACCACGCGGAGGACATCATGAATCCGCGATCCGGATCGGGATCATTGCGCTGATCGAGCTTGCGGACGAGGTGGCCGTATTTTGCGTCCTCCGGCAGCGAGCTTGCGATGGTCACCGGCGTGCCCACATGCACGAGTGCGAAAAGCCGTGCGGCGGCCTCCTTGTGCAGGCGCACGCAGCCGTGCGTGTGCGGCTCGGACCAGACGAAGCCTTCGTGGAAGCCATAAGCGGGCGCAAATTCACACCAGTACGCCATCGGGTAGCCGGCGTCCGGCTCGCTCTGGCGGCGGCGCGTCTTGTCCTTGTTGAAGATGTGGAACTCGCCATGCGGCGTAGGCGTGCCGGGCTTGCCGACATTGCCCTGCACGGCCATGAGCAGGCGGTCGCCTTCCATGACGTAGATGTGCTGCGTGGACGTGGAGAGCTTCACACGGACTGCGGAGGGATTGTGCGGCGCGAGGGCCTTGACGGAGTAGGAGCCGAAGGAGCGCCCGATCTGGTTGCTCGCGCAGCCGGAGAGGAGCGCGAGACCGCTGAGAGCGATGACAGTGTGGAAGAGGTTTTTCATCAGGCCCGGAAGAAAGTCAGTTCGGTCGGCATTGTCAAACGCACGTGTTCGGGCGACTGCAGCGGAATCATTCCGGGAGGAAGGAGTGATGCGCAGAAATTCCCGGCGCGTTTGGCAAAGGCACTGCTTGGCAGGATGGAGATGAACCACAGCGAACAGCCGGATCCCGCGCCTTTCCCCACGAGGGCAAAGGCGGACATTGATGGCTGGCGCGTGCGGCTTTATTTCTGGAGCCGCGATCCGCACATCCTGATCTGGATTGCTGTGATCATCATCGGTGTCGGCGTGGCGCTCGGCAAAATGTGGCAGCCGGACGATCCAATGGCCCGGCTTGAGGAGACGATGCGGGAATTCCGCGCGCGGATGAGCGACGCAGCGCAGCAGGGGAGCATGTCGCGCGGGCGCGTGGATCTCGGCGCGGAACTACTGAAGGCGAAGCCCGACATCGGGCGCGTGCTCACGGCGCTGGAGTCGTGCAACCGCCACGAGCCGCAGGCGATCGCAAATGTGACCCTCGCACTGCAAAAGGCGAATCTCGCGCTCACCGATCGGAATCTCGCATTCGCCCACTGGCAGAGCCTCTGTTCGCATCTCGATGAGCCGGGAGCGGACTTGCTCTATTTTTCGAGCCTCGCAAAGCCGCCCGCGTATGCGAACGAACTCGTCGGCGATTTTGCGATGCACGCGCGGCAGCCCGAACGTGCGCTCTCCTGCTACACGCGCGAGATCGCGCTGCGGCCTGACGATGTGATCCTTCGGAAAAAAATCCTCTCGGCGCACCGTCAGCGCAACGACCTCGCAGCCATCGCGCAGCTCGCGCGCGACCCGGCTTACGCCAGCCTGCTCGATGTGCGTACGCGCCTGCTGGCCGCGATGCGCGGGCACGACTGGAAAGTCGTGTGGACCGTCCTGCTTGAAATGCAGAAGGACAGCCATTCGGACAGAATCCCGATCATCCTCACATGCATCGCGGGCGGTGTGTGGCTCATCCTCACATGGCAGATGGGGCAGCCGCGCGGACTGTTTTCTTTCATCATCTGGGCGCCGCTGATCGCCATCCCGCTTGGCGCGCTCAGCACACTGCCGGTGCTGTTCCTCGACGCTTACGAATCCGAAGTCTGGGGGCTGAAACACACCGGCCTGTTTTTTCAGGACTGCCTCTTTTTCCTCGCGGGCGTCGGCCTGCGCGAGGAGCTGTGCAAGCTCGTGTGCTTCCTGCCGTTCGTGCCCGTGCTGCTGCTCCGCAAGAACCGGCTGGAGATGCTCCTCGTCGCGGGCGCGGTCGGCCTCGGTTTTGCGATCGAGGAAAATGTGAGCTACTTCCGCACGAGCACGCCGGCGAATGCCTTCGCGCGCTTCCTCACCGCGAATTTCTTCCACCTCGCGGCGACGGGACTCATCGGTCTTTCGTTGTGCGACTCGCTGCGCGACCTGCGGAAAAAATGGTGGCACTTCCCGTGCATGTTCATCGCGGTCGCGACGGCGCACGGTTTTTACGACGCCTTCATCAGCACGCCGGGCAAGCTTTTCAGCACGCTCGGCTGCTCGTGCTTCATCCTGCTTTCGCTCGCGTTCTTCCGGCAGATGGCGCGGGAGCGCGGCGCGGCGACCGATCAGCTTTTTCCCGCGGCGACTCTCACCGTGGGGCTTTCCGTGCTCATCGCAGCGATCATCGCCACGGCATCCATGACACTCGGCCTCACGCTCGCGCTCGTCACCGTGCTCATCGGCGGGCTGTCGCTCACGCTCTTTGTGTGGATGTTTTTCATCCTCTTCCAGTACGGCCTCCGAGACGAGGAGGAGCCCGCACTTTCTCCCGCACCCGCACAGAACTGACTGCCATGCTCGACACCATCCTCGCAGCCGTCGCCATTCTCGGCGGACTCGCCACGCTCCACGGAAATTACCGGCTCATCCGCGACGTCGCCCACGAGAAGCCCGTGCGGCGCTACATCAGCCTGTGCGTTGCTCCGATCCTGATCCTCACCACGCTCATCCGCCACTACCGTCGCGCGAAAAAGGGCGCATTCATCGCGATGGCCGGCCTGTGGCTCATGGTGCCGTTCTTCGGCAACCGGCTTTGGGAAAAGCAGACCGCCGCCATCGAATCCGCGCAGGGGCGGAACCACGACGCGGAGGAGACTCTCGCCGATGCGGACGAAGAAGACGCCTCATCCGCACACGGAGGGCAGCGGGGCCAACCGCCACAGGATCGCAGGCTGGCGGAAAAGGAAAAGCTCGTGAACCAGATCAACGCGCGCCTTTCATGGTGGCACCAGCAGCTCCAGGGACGCCGCGCCTCGCTCGACACGAACAACGCGCACGCCGTGCGCGAATTCAACGCGGACGCCGCCGCCTATGCGAGCTTCAACGAAATCGCGAAGGCAAAAAATCAGGAGCTGCTCACGATGAAATCAATCGCGAAGCGATAGGCGGACACTGCTGCAAAATTCCACGGATTGCGGGATGGTGAACCGCGCATTTCACGAATGGGCGCGGACGAAAAATCCCATCGAAAAACAGTCCGTGTCACCATTGAAATCTGAGGTGAGCTTCTTCCTCCTCGCAGTGGTCCGAGTTCACACTGGAGATCAAATTTGTCCCGCTACGCCAGCAGCGCCTTCACGATTTCCCCGTGGATGTCCGTGAGCCGGAAGTCGCGGCCCTGGTAGCGGTAGGTGAGCTTCGTGTGCTCGACGCCCATGAGGTGCAGGATCGTCGCGTTGAGGTCATGCACGTGCACGGGGTCGCGGACGATGTTGTAGCTGTAGTCGTCGGTTTCGCCGTGCGTGGTGCCTCTGCGCACGCCGGCTCCGGCGAGCATGACGGTGAAGCAGCGCGGGTGGTGGTCGCGGCCGTAGTTCGTCTCGGTGAGCGTGCCCTGCGAATAGACCGTGCGGCCAAATTCGCCGCCCCAGACGATGAGCGTGTCGTCGAGAAGGCCGCGCTGCTTGAGGTCGGTGAGCAGCGCGGCAGTCGGCTGGTCGGTGTCGCGGCACTGGCCCCTGATGGCGTTCGGCAATCCGCCGTGGTGGTCCCAGCCCATGTGGAAAAGCTGCACAAAGCGCACGTCGCGCTCGGCGAGGCGGCGGGCGAGGAGACAGTTCGACGCGTAGGTGCCGGGCGTCTTCACCTCGGGGCCATACATGTCGAGGACGTGCTGGGGCTCCTTCGAGATGTCCGTGAGGTCGGGCACGCTCGCCTGCATGCGAAAGGCCATCTCGTATTGCGCGATGCGCGTCTGGATTTCCGGATCGCCGAGGGCGTCGAAATGTTTCGCGTTCAGCGCGGCGAGTTCGTCGAGCGTCTCGCGGCGCGTGTCGCGGTCCATGCCGGGCGGATTGGAAAGGAAGAGCACTGGGTCGCCCTTGTTGCGGAATTTCACGCCCTGATACCGCGACGGCAAAAAGCCCGCGCTCCACAGGCGGTCGTAGAGCGGCTGGTCGTCCTTGCGCCCGCTGCCGAACGACGTGAGCACGACGTAAGCGGGCAAATCCTTGTTCTCGCTGCCGAGCCCGTAGCCGACCCACGAGCCGATGCTCGGACGCCCCGCGAGCTGCGAGCCGGTCTGGCAGAAAGTGATCGCCGGGTCGTGGTTGATCGCCTCGGTGAAGAGCGAGCGCACAATGCACAGCTCGTCGGAGACTTTCGCGATGTGCGGCATCAGCTCGCTCAGCCACGCACCGCTTTTCCCGTGCTGCGCGAATTTGAAAATGCTCGGCGCGACGGGGAATTTCTTCTGCCCGCTCGTCATCGTCGTGAGGCGCTGCCCCTTGCGGATCGAGTCCGGCAAATCCTCTCCTCGGCGCTTCTCGAGCGCCGGCTTTGGGTCGAAGAGATCCATCTGCGACGGCGCGCCCGACTGGAAAAGGTAGATGATGCGCTTCGCCTTCGGCGTGAAATTCGGAAACGCCGGTTTCGTCGCGGCCATCAGCGATGGCCCGAGCAGCGAGCCGAGCGCCGCGATGCCGATGCCGCCTGCGGATCGCTTCAGGAACGTACGGCGCGAAACCGCCATGCGTTGCGCGGCATCGAGGGAGAGGAATGCGTGGTCGTTGCAGTTCATCGTTCGTGGAGTGATGAGATCACCGTGCAACGCATGCGGATGTTGGGCAAAAGAAAACCAGACGGGCTTCTTGCGTTGCACGCGCCTACGCTGTCGGTGGTGCCGGCGGGGTTTCGGAGTACTGGGTCATGCGTGCCTCATCGAGGTCTTTGAAGCGCGCATCCATGTCCCTGAAGAGCTGGGTGTCGCGGTGCTCCCTGTCCTGCTCGAAGGTGTATTTCATGAGTCCGAGCAGGAAGTCCGTGCCGGCGAGGGTGACGAGGATGATGATGCCGAGGAGGTCGGTGGCGAAGGAGAGGATTTTCTGGATGCCGATGGTTTTCCAGAGTTCATACGAATCCGCGAGGATGAGGGCGAGGCCGATGTCCCAGGCGAGGGCGGCGCGTTTGCGCAGGGGCCCGATCTGGGCGTTCATGGCGGCGCCGTCCATCGGTTTCAAAAGGAGGCGGATGTTCCAGAGGAGGAGCACGGGCAGGCAGAGCATGCCGGTGAAGCCGAGGAAGAGGAGCGGCCTGCCGACCTGCGCGACCACGGCGAGCGCGATGAGGAGCAGCATCGTGAAGAGCGGGAGGATCAGCGAGGCGATGATGCCGGGGAGCGTGGATTCGGGGACGAGCGTGCGGAGTGTCATGCACGCGCGGATGATTCCGGGGAAGAGGCCGAAGAAGTGCGGGAGGAGGAAAGCGACCGCGGCCAGGCCTATGCCGAGACGGTAGCTCAGGAGCTGCTGCGTCGAGTTCAGGCCGAGGTTTCTGAGTTCCTCCGGCGAGGAGAGACCGACGACGGGTACGAGCAAGAGCAGCAGCGGCACGAGGAAGGTGAGGAATACCGCGCGGCGGGCGTCCTTTCGCGAAGCGCGGATGTCCGTCCACCGCAGCGCGGCGCGGATGAGCAGCGCGGGCGTGATGATTTTCAGTGCGAGGAGCCCGATCAGGATGCCGCGCAGGATCGGAAGCATGGTGCCGCCGAAAGTATTTTTGACCTCGTCCACAATGTCCACGCCCAGCCCGGCGGCGAGGCCCACGCCGCTGAACCACAGCATCGCGCGCCGCCATGCGGCGTAGTTCTGCGCGACACGGGCTTTCACCGGCGCGGCGGCTTTGTCCAGCGCGGCGCTTTCATCGGGCAGGACCGTCTCGACGGTGAAATTGCTCATCAGGATGCGGTGCGCGAAACTTTTCGCCTTGCTTGCAAACTTCACGGCAAGGTCGCGCGCAACGCTGCCCGCATTCGCCATCGGGGACGCTGCGGGCGGCGGCGGCGGTGTCGCAGAACCTCCAAAAAAATGCGGCAGCAACTGCCCGAGCGTGCTCCAGCTCTGCGCACCCACAGCACATGCGCGGGTGTTCGCATCAGCCGAACCCGCCTTGATGAGGCTTTGGATTTCTGACTCCTCCACCACCTGTGGTGCAGATTCCCCCGAACGGATGTAATATTTCATAATTTCTCGGAATGAAGAACCGATCGCGAACGCACGCCGCGACCGATACCGGAGGGAATCATGAAATCGGTTTGAAACGCCAGCTTCGATTGCACATGCAGATCACGCTCTTCCTACGCGTCGGGTCATTTGTTCTGTATCTCGACGGCGCGACTGCACATTTCGAGATCAAAGCCCGAGAGGCGACCTTCGCAAGTTTTGGTCGCGACATTCCGCCTCGGAACGCCAAACTTCACCCTGCGAGCACGGAGCTTGGAACTCGGAGTCCCGAGCTTGGAACTGCGCGCTTCGAGCCTTTTGCTCGAAGCTCCGACCTCCGAGCTGTGAGGACGGACCTCAGGACTCGGAGTTCCGAGTAAAAAGGTCGGAACTCGGAGCAAAAAGCTCGAAGCACGGAGCCCGGAGCTGCGAACTCCGAGTCCAGAACTCGAAGCTTGGAGCAAAAAGGTGCAAGCTCGGAGTTCGGAGGTCGAAGCTCCGACCTTTTTGCTCCGAGTTCCGAGCTATTTGCTGCGAATTGCGAGTCTTGGAATTGGACCGCACGGGCTGGAACTCCTTGTTTCCGAGTGGATTGCTGAAAAGACGGTTCCGACGTTGCGGATTATTGGCGCGGCCCGGAAGGACGGGACACCACCCACCCATTTCAGCTTATTTCTGGGAGAATCTGTTTCCAGCTCAAACCCGACGCTGCCAATACCGATCGTGCCGCGCCGCATGCAGCACTGCCGCCACGACCACCGTCCGCTCAGCCTCCATAACTTAAATGATGCGGTAAGGGAAACGATCCGGGTATCGCCAGCGGATGTTCCTCGCCGGATGCCGTCGGCTGTTCAGCAGTGGGTTGTCGCCCAGCGCGTCACAAATCCGGAAGACTTCCTCGATGAATTCCGCGCCGAGCCCCGCGCGGCGGTCTTCATACCACGTCGCAGCCTAGGCCATGTCCCGCTCCACTTCGGGGCGGAACTCCACCCGCCAGTTCATTGCGGAAAGCGGGAGCGCAGGCGGGCCTTCATCTCATCCAGAGGAACGGCGGAGCCGGGATTCCGATGATGCTCGGCGAGGCGTTCCTCCACCAGCGCCACATCCTCCGCCGGCAGCCCCGGCTTATCCAGTTCGAGCGCGCGACGGATCAGCATCTGCCGCTCGGCGACAGTCAATGCGGGCAGTTCGTGCAACACTTCTGCGAAGCTCATGGCCGGAAGCTAGCCCGCATCCGCACCGGTGCCAGCGGGAAATGCGCGCCACAGCGGAGGCGGGTAACTTGAGAACAATCCGCCTGTAGCGCTTCTCCGAAAACGCAGGTTGCAGTCAACGAGCCTTGCGAGACATTGCCGTCTTCTTTCTGACTCCAATGAAACTAGAACAAATTTTCTGGGACGACGTGCGCCAGCCACGGGGGCAAGTTGATGAATGGTGCCGTTTTGAACAACTCGAGGCAGGCATGCCTTGTCCTTCGTTTCGTCTTACGATCGAAGAGTCGTGGTCAGAGGGCAAAGAAATGATTGCGAGAATCACCGCGACAACTCATTTGGACGAAGAAGGACAGCGGTTTGTCGCGAAACACCCGCTCTGGTCAAAAGACTGTAGGCCATTCCTACTCTGGCAGATTTACGAAGCGTTTTGGCAGCTTAAGTTGATGGAGGCTGACTTTGGTGCACCGAAAGTTTTCAAAGTTGGACTTCAGGATTCTAAGCGCAATTCTTTAACCGTGGTGACAATCACCGCGGAAGTGTTTTATGACGGCAAAGGCTCGCCCGCCATCCACCTCCCGAATTATGCCAACACGCATATATACGACCAGCTAGCGAAAATTTATGAGACCAATCCTGACGCGCGGCCTTCCCCAGACTGGATGGATCAAACCAAGGAACGAATACTGCGAGAGCACGCAAAGGCAGAATTGAAAATTACGAGAGAGAGGGAGTTGCGACTCCGGGCTCGGCCTGTGAATAACGACCCCGTTACCCTATTTATCGACGAAACAGGCGATCTGGGTTTCAAATCAGGAGAACACTTTTACATTAATTGCGGCGTCCTCGTAAAAGATTCTCGATTGGATGCTACGCGCGATGCCATTCGCAATGTGATCGCTTCAAATTGGCGCGGCTCAGTCCCTCAAGAACTGCATTTTAGCAGCATGCCTGCTTCCAAATTCGTTGCGGTGAGTGATGCTCTTGCCGAGATTTTCCTTCGCGAAGTTGATGATGCCATCTGCTTGTCTGCGATAAATTTGGATTTTTGCCGCTACTTGTTGCGATGTGAAGCTGAGTTTAATCGTACGCAAGAGCGTCCAATCCAAACGAACATCGCTGAACTACTCGCTGACGAAAACTCCCACCCAGGACGGAAGCTCTTGATTTTGACCACTGAGGAGTTAATCGCGCATATCGGAGTCGATTGCCTTGTTGCCGGATCAAATCTCTCTGTAGTCCATGACCGGAAGCACCGCAATTGGATGAATCAAGCTCTTGAGAAGGGTTTTGAAAGGAGCAAGAGCGCAATTCAGTTAACTTCCTCGCAAATCTATGATCACAAGTTGTGTCCTTCGATGCAGTTTAACCGAGTGCCTTCGGAAACAGAGCCGTGTCTTTGGCTGAGCGATTGGGTCGCATGGGAGTTTGGAGCGTGGATGCGCGGCGCGAAGCTGAGCGCCGCATTTGAGAAGGCAAAAAGGAAGATCCGTTTTCTCGGATTCGGGGAGCGCGGAAAAAAAGTGCAATTTGATGGACCCGGAGGTCGCGAGTTAGCGTCTTATCCAGATCGGCCGCGCGAAATCGCGACCATTCTCTGAACGCCGCAATTATTCCGTCTAAAGACTTTTTCTGACGCCGGCGACAAGAACGGGCCGCAGAAACGCCCCCCTTGCGCAAATGCGCCGCATCCATAGAGTCCGCGCCCCCATGAGTACAATCACTGCACCGGAGAAACATGAATTTCAGGCCGAGATCGCGCAGCTCCTCGATCTCGTCGTCCATTCGCTTTACACGGATAAGGAGATCTTTGTCCGCGAACTGATTTCCAATGCGGCAGATGCGAGCGAGAAACTGCGCTTTTTGAAAACGAGCGGGCAGGAAATCATCGAGCCGGATGCGCCGCTGAAGGTGACCATCGCGACGGATGACACGGCGAATACGATCACCTTTACGGATGCGGGCGTCGGCATGTCGCACGGCGAGCTGATCGAAAATCTCGGGACGATCGCGCATTCAGGATCGAAGGCGTTCCTCGAACAGCTCCGGGCGAAGGCGCAGGGCGGGGCGGTGGATGCGACGCTCATCGGGCAGTTTGGCGTGGGCTTTTACTCGGCGTTCATGGTGGCGGACAAAGTGACGGTGTATTCGCGGAGCTGCCGTCCGGGTGAGCAGGGATGGATTTGGACGAGCGACGGGAAGTCGGGCTACGAGATCGAAGCGGCGGAGGATTTGCCGCGCGGGACGAAGATTGTCCTGCATCTCAAGGACGATGAGTTCGCGAAGGCTTACCGCATCGAGAGCATCATCAAGCGCTACTCGAATTTCGTGCCGCTGCCGATCGAGGTGAACGGCAAGGAAATCAACACCGTCCAGGCGCTGTGGACGCGCAACAAGTCGGAGATCAAGGACGCGGAATACGACGAGTTCTACAAATACATCGGGCACGACGCGGAGGCGCCGCTTTACCGGCTGCATTTCAATGCGGATGCGCCGCTGGCGATTCGCGCGCTGCTGTTCATCCCGTCGAAGAACCTCGAGCTGGCGACGTTCACACGCGAGGAGCACCATGTGGATCTCTATTGCAAAAAGATCCTCATCCAGTCGCGCGCGAAGACGCTGCTGCCGGAGTGGACGCGCTTCCTGCGCGGTGTCGTGGACAGCGAGGATCTGCCGCTGAACATTTCGCGCGAGACGATGCAGGACAGCGCGCTGGTGGCGAAGTTGCGCGAGGTGCTCGTGAAGCGGCTGCTGAAATTCCTCGACGAGGAATCGCGCGCGGACGCGGAGAAGTATGCGCGCTTTTTCAAGGAGCACGGGCACTGCCTGAAGGAGGGCGTGTCGAACGACTGGGCGCACCGCGAGGCGCTCGCGAAGCTGCTGCGGTTCGAGTCGAGCGCGACGGAGAGCGGGAAGTTCACGAGCCTCGCGGAATACGTCACGCGGATGCCGGAGGAACAGAAGGAGATTTATTTCCTGAGCGCCGCAAACCGCGAGGCGTGCGAGGCTGCGCCGAGCTACGAGGTGTTCCGCGAGAAGAAGTGGGAGATGTTTTTCCTCACAGATGCGCGCGATGAGTTCGTGTTGGAGCAACTGCGCGAATTTGACGGCAAGAAGCTGGTCGCCGCCGAGAAGGCGGATGTGAAGCTGGAGCGTGAATCGAAGGGGCTCGACGCGGACACGGCGGGGAAGCTCGCGGAGTTCATCAAGGAAACCGTCGGCGAGCGCGTCGGCGAAGTGCGCGTGTCAAAGCGTCTCGTCGGCAGCCCGGCGATCGCGCTGAGCTCGGATTCCGAAATGACAGTGAACATGCGCCGCATGATGAAGGCGCTCAACCGCGACGGGGAAGCCGGCCCGGAGCCGAAGCCGGACATCGAAATCAATCCAGACCACGCGCTCATCGTGAGCCTCGACAAGCTGCGCAATTCCGACGCCGAACTCGGCAAGGTCGTCGCGCAGCAGGTTGCCGATCAGGCGCTCGCCGCCGCAGGCCTGCTCGACGATCCGCGCACGATGCTCGGGCGCATGACCTCGCTGCTGGAGAAGCTCTGCGGAAGAGCTTAAGGCCATTCAAAGCAAAACTGCGCTCGGTGGTTGACCCCGGCGCGGGATTTCCTGCAATCTGTCACCGAGCCGTCACCGGCGGCAACAAAACCCAAACACACACATGAAGAAAATCACCAACCTGTTCGCAGTCGCAGCGATCGCCGCATTCGGCATGAGCGCCTGCGAGGAAAAGAAACCCGCGGAGCCTTCCGTGCCCGCTCCCAAGAAAGAGGAGAAAAAGAAGGAAGAGCCCAAAAAGGAGGAGCCGAAGAAGGAAGAGGCAACTGCGCCTTCGGCCCCTGCACCCTCGGCTCCTTCCGCGCCTTCCGCTCCGAAGGCCAACAAGCCGCCGACCACCGACGAAGTGATCAACACTGCCCCCGAGGCTGCGCCGGCGCCGGCGCCGAAACCGCCAGCGCCCGCCCCTGCCGCTCCGGCTCCCGCGCCCGCAGCGCCTGAGCCGCCGAAGTAGGCGACAGGTTCAAAAATTGAAACAGACAAGCCCCGGCTTCGATTGAGGCCGGGGTTTTGTTTTTCCGGTGGAAGCAAATGCGACCCAGCCATCACGGCGTGGTATGGCCTGATATCGTCTACTTCGGCTGCGGCTTTTGGCCCTTGGAACACTTCGCGCTGCGGGAGCTTTTCAGGAACCGGTGTCGTTGGATTTCGCACCATCCTCATTTTTGCGGATACGCGATCGGCGCATTTCAATGAATGGGAGTTCGATGATTTGGAATGTCAGCCGAGAGAAGCCGGCCAGAAACGGAAGGATCACAAAGGCAAAGGTCAGGGCCGCATTGGTTGTGAGTAATTAGCCGCATACCACTTGGACAACTGTGAGTGTTCTGCTCATCGGAAACTGCTGAAAGAGAGACCACGCGCTTCAAAGATCGAATCCAACGGATCCCGTTACTTCAGGTTCTCGCGCAGGAATCGAAAGAAGTTCCCGCGGAAAATTCCGGTGATGTCGGCGGCGGAGTAGCCGCGTTTTGCGAGGAGGCCGTCGAGCTTTGTGAGATCGGCGATGCTGTCGAGATCGAGAGGCGTCTGCTCGGTGCCGTAGCCGCCGTCGAGATCGGTGCCGATGCCGACATGCTTCGCATTGCCGGCGAGCTGGCAGATGTGGTCAATGTGCTCGCAGATTTTTTCGATCCGCAGGCCGAAGTCCTGCGGCTTGGAAACTTTGTGATGCCAGCCGTGGACCATCATGATCGCATCGAACGCCATGCCGATGACTGCGCCGCGGGCGACTAGCTCCTTGATCTGCTCGTCGGTGAGCTGGCGGTTCCAATTCGCGAGCGCGCGGCAGTTGTGATGGCTCGCCCACACGGGGCCGCTGAAATGATCGAGCGCGTCGCGCATGGATTCGTCGCAGAGGTGCGTGACGTCGAGGATGATTCCGAGGCGTTCCATTTCCTTCAACAACTCGCGGCCCTTCACGGTGAGCGGGCCTTCGTCGTCGGTGCCGTGGCCGTAGATGCCGGGACCGTAGTGCACGGGCCCGAGCGCGATGAGTCCGTCTGCGCGTGATTTTTCAAGATGCCGCCAGCTCAGGATCGAATCCGCGCCTTCGAGGCTGAGCAGGTAGCCGATCGGCAAAGTTGCGGCCTCGGTGTCGGACGCGGCGATCCATTTTGCGGCGTGCGCCTCGACCTGCGCCCATGTGCGGAGCTGCACCATCTCGCCGCATTCCTCCATGACGCGGTAGTACGCGAGCTGGCCCTGCGTCTGCGCCCACGCCTGCTCGGGGCTGCGCCAGCCGGGGAGATTGTGAAAGCGCGGCGAGTAGCGTCCGATCTGTGTGGCGACGATGACGCCGATGCGCCCGCGCCGCAGTTCGGGAAAACATACGGTGCTGCGTGAGCGATGCCTTTCCGCCGCGGGGAGGATGAACGGATCGGCGAGTTCGCTGCGGCGCATTTTTTCCTGCGTCCAGCGCTGGTCGCGGTTGAATTCCATCGCGTTCATCGAGATGTCGAGATGACAGTCGAAGATGAGTTTGCGGGCTTCGGATGTGGTGCTCATGGGGTGATGTGCGTTCGGTGATTTGCGCGCGAAGACGCGCGCGGCGCTACAGCTTTTTCGCAGTGCTCTGGATGTAAACTTCGCGGAGCTGCTTGAAGTCCACCTCGACCGGCGAGCTCGTCATGAGATCGCAGCCGCGGTTGTTTTTCGGAAACGCGATCACTTCGCGGATGCTGCTCGCGCCGGTGATGAGCATGACGAGCCGATCCAGCCCGAGCGCGATGCCGCCGTGCGGCGGTGCGCCGAAACTGAACGCCTTCAGGATGTGGCCGAACTTGATCTGCTGCTCCTCGGCATTCACGCCGAGCACCTCGAAGAGTTTCGCCTGCAATTCGCGCTCGTGGATTCGGATGCTGCCGCCGCCGAGTTCGACGCCGTTGAGCACGACATCATACGCGACCGCGCGGACTTTGCCGTAGTCACCGGCTTCCATCGCGGGCACATCCTCGGCTTTCGGGCGCGTGAACGGGTGATGCACGGCGACCCAGTGGTTGTCCTCGGGTGAAAATGCGAGCAGCGGGAAATCCACCACCCAGAGAAAATTGAGCTGATCTTTTTTCTCGGCGAGCAGGCCGAGCAGTTCAGCGCAGCGCAGACGCACGCGGCCGAGAATTTCGCAGACGGGCTCGAGCTTCGCGTCAGCGCCGAAGAAGAGCACGTCGCCTTCGGCAAAGCCCATGCGCTCGGCGAGCGCCTTCTTCTCAGCGTCGCTGAAGAATTTCACGATGGGCGACTCCCACTCGCCACCGACGCTCCACTTGATGTATGCGAGGCCCTTCGCGCCGAACTCAGTCTTCACCCACTCCTCCCATTTCTTGAGCTGCTCCTTGCTGAGCAGCGCCGCCGCGCCCTTGGCGTTGATGGCCTTGATCGTGCCGCCGCCGCTTGCGACGGACGCAAAAACCTTGAAGGTCGAAGCGGTGAAAATGTCCGTCAGCTCGACGAGTTCGATGGCGAAGCGCGTGTCGGGCTTGTCGCTGCCGTAGCGGTTCATCGCGTCGGCGTAGGTCATGCGCGGGAACGGCACGGGGATGTCCACGCCGCGCGATTCCTTGAAGATGCGCGAGAGCAGGCCCTCGATGAGCGTCTGGATTTCCACGTCAGTGATGAACGACGCCTCGACATCAATCTGCGTGAACTCCGGCTGGCGGTCGGCGCGCAAGTCCTCGTCGCGGAAGCAGCGCGCGATCTGGAAATACTTCTCCAAGCCCGCGACTTGCAGGAGCTGCTTGTATTGCTGCGGCGCCTGCGGGAGCGCGTAGAACGTGCCGGGGTTCAGCCGCGACGGCACGAGAAAGTCACGCGCGCCCTCGGGCGTCGGGTTCGACAGCACGGGCGTCTCGATTTCCAAAAATCCCTGCTCGTCGAGATAGTCGCGCGTCGCCTTCACCACGCGGTGGCGCAGCTTGATGTTCCGTTGCATGTGCGCGGTGCGCAGGTCGAGGTAGCGGTATTGCAGACGCAGATCCTCGTTCACGCTCGGGTCGTCGAGCGGGAAAGGCGGCACGTCGGCCTTGTTCAGCACGCGCAGCTCGCTCGCGATGATTTCTATCTCGCCCGTTTCAATCTTCGCGTTCTCCGTTCCCTGCAGACGCGGCGCGACTCTTCCTGTGACTGAAATCACATCCTCGCTGCGCAACGCACGAGCTTTCTCCCATTCGCGTTCGTCAATGTTTAGTCCCGAGGTCATCAGTGGATCACTGTATGCCTTCTCCAAGTCGATACCCTTGGAAGTCGTTGCTGCTTCGGCTGCATGATCAATCAGAACGCTGGCCAACTTCGGAAAATCCTCCGGTCGGAAGACCACCTGCGTGAGCCCCTCGCGATCCCGCAGATCCACGAAGATCACGCCGCCGTGGTCGCGGCGTGAATTGATCCACCCGGCGAGCGTGACGCTCTGGCCGATGTGTTCCGTGCGAAGGCTGTTGCAGGATGTGGTGCGGTACATAAAAGGGCGCGAAGAATACGGACGCCCCGCCGCATTGCCAGCGCGGAGTGCGCGGCTACGGGAGGACGCGGAAAAGCCGCGTGTTGTTCATCCCGACGAGCGCGCCTCCCCGCGGGAGCGGCACCGGTTCGAGCCATGCCGGCGGCGAAGCCTCCGGGCCGCCGAGCCGGTAGAGCAGCGAGTGCTTGATGGTCACGGCGTCCGGCGTGACTTCGCCCATGAAGACGCCGGTGTACACGGCATGGGGCTTGGCTTTCACGACGACATGCGTGACGCCGCGCCGCTGGCAGATCGCGCGTGCCGTCGCGTCGTCGTTTGCGAGCCAAAAGGCCGTGCTGTCCCTCAGTCCGTCCACGCATTCCCAGTACTGCGAGCCGACGAGTTCCGCGCCGGCGAGGTCGTGGAGCCAGACGAAGTTCGGGTTCGTCTGGTCGGTCATAATGCGGAGCGGCCGGCCATCCTGATGCTCGCGCAGAAAAAGCCCGAGATCGCGCGCAGCCTCCCAGTCCGCATTTGCGAGCGAGCCGCCCGCAATCGAAGATCGCTGGGCCGCGTGCCACAGCAGAAATCCTGAACTGCCCAGAGCGGCGGCCACACACGCGGGCCGCAGCCAGCCGAACCGCCATGCGGGAACCGGCGTCATCCAAGTCACGACCACGGCCGCCGCCGCGAGCCCGGCCCATCGCACCTGCATCGCAGCGAAAAGCAGCAGGAGAAACCCCGTCGCCAGCGGAACTGTCGTCGCGGCTGCGAGCCTGCCCGCGTGCGCCGCGATCCGCGCGCCGAGCAGCCCGGCCAGCGCGATTCCCACGAGTGAAAAATACACCGCCGCTTCGGCCGCGGGCCTCTCCATGATCGGCACGGTCTCGGCACCCATGCGGAACAGCGCGATGATGATCGGATCGCGAGGCGAATAGAGCGACGCGGGAAGCGAAAGGATCGTCAGCGGCAACTGCGTGACCGCCAGCCCGGCGGCGAGCATCCCTGGCGTGAACAACCGGCCGGAAACGCGCGCGGACTGAAAGCGCGCGGTGAATTCCCCGAGGCCGATCCACGCCAGCGCGAAGAGCGGGTGATTTACTTCGAGACGAAAAGGCCACGGGCCGGGCGCGTACTCGAGGGCGAAAAATGCGAGCGCGAATCCGCCGCCCGCCCATCCCCACAGCCGCCACAGCGGGGCGAATTCATCCGCGGCGACACCCTTCGGGCACAGGAACGGCCACAGGCAGCCGCCGATCACGCCGCCGCCGAGGACCACCAATTCAATCGTGGCTCCGATCCACATTCCCATCGCGCAAAAAAAGGACGCCGCGACGATCCATCCGCGCCTGTGCTTTTCATCCGGCCAAAATGCACATGCGAGACACGAGAGGCCGGCGAGCACCACGCCGTCGTGGAGCCCGTGGTGATCCGGCCTCGCGAATGCAAAGTCCGAGACGATCGGTTCCAACGTGGCGAGCAGCAGCGCGCCGACGGCGGTCTTTGCCGCTCCCGCGCGCCGCCAGAATGTCGCGGTGAATGCCGCGATGAAAAGCGCGAGGAGGATCGCTTCGCTGTAGTCGGCGGCCCATGCGAGATGATCGAGCGCCGTCCCGCCGCTCACGGTCGCGCGCGCCTTTGCGAGCAGGATCATCCACCACGAATACGACGAACTCCAATGCACGGGACGCCCGGACGGCGTGTTATAGAGGTTCGTCCAATGGATGCGCCAGCGGCCCTCGGTGAGCATTTGTCGCGCGTAGAGAAACCAGTAGTTCCCGTCGGCATCCGCGTACGTCGTCATGGTCCGCGGCTGCGTCCATTCCGTGATCGGCAGGAACTTCGCATCGCACGCGGCCTGGCGCTCCCGCACATCTTTCCAGCCCCAGTGCGCCTGAAGCGCGATGAGCCCGATTGCGGCCGCGAGAACGGCGAGGAAGACGAGCGGCTGGGATCGGAATTTCATGGGCTGGACGCCGGTGAAATGCAGCCGTCATGCCGCGACGCCGTCATATTCCCCACTCGACGGCCACGCTCTTGCGCTGCCTGAAGCGGTCGTCGTAGAGCACCTTCTTGTGCGTCGCGCCGTATTCGTGGACGAGCTTCGTGCATTTCACGTCGAAGCAGCAGTATTCGGCGATGTCCAAAAGTTTGCCCTCGCGCCACCAGCGGATCGCGTCGAGGCCGTCGCCCGTCTTTCCCACGCCGAGGCTCGCACTCGCGACGGCGTCGAGGCCGAGGCGGTGGCCGAGCTTGGCCTCGATGTCCACGAGGAGATCGAGCGTGCGGCACTGGTGAGGGAGATCGAGCACGGTGTAGTTCATCAGCACCTCGTAGTCGAAGTTGATCACGTTGAATCCGACCACGAGATCCGCGCGGAGGAGCTGTTGCACGAGATCGTCCACACGCTTCTCGCTGAAGATTTGGTATTCGCCGAGCTTCGTGCTGTAGGTCACGCCGAGGCTCATGCCCATGTCGCGCTTCTTGTCCCAGCCACCGACGTCGTTGGCGGTGCGCTGGGTCTCGAGATCAAAATAAACGATGTCGCGCGACATGACCGCACGTTGCAGGCGCGGGCGCGGAGGCGTCAAGCGGGGGCGGCGCATTTGGCGTATTTTGCGGACGCCCAATTCCTGTCCGCTTCAATTCGCGGAGGTGTCACATTGTTCCTGTCCCGACGACCCGCCGCAGGATCGGGATCGGGCGGCGGCGGAAAAAACCTCTCGCCACGGCGAACCGTGCCGCCATTCATAGGGCCGATTTTTTCAACCCATGGCAAAAGACACTCCCACGCCGACGCCCGAATCCTCCCCCGAGGCGCACGGCTCCACCGCTTCACCGAATCCCGAGCCGGTGAATCTCGCCCTCACCGAAACACCGCCCGCTCCCGTCGCCGCCGACGCGGTAGCAGCCGCGCAGCCTTCCGGCGACCCGAAGGCCGACCTCGCCGCGCTCGCACAAAACGGCAACACGAACCGCCTCTCGCCCGCCGACGAGGACAGGGCCACGCGCCTCATGCGCGAATGCCTGCTCGAAGGCGCAGACGGCACCGCCGCCGCGCTCGCCGCGATGCCGCTGCTGCCGTGGATCCTCGGCGTGCGCGCCATCGAGGGCGCATGGCAGCAGCTCGCGCCGGACGCCCGCGCCGCAGTGCTCGGCGGCCTCGCGACGATGGACACCGACAACGGCTACCGCCTGCGCCTGAGCATGGCCCGCTCGCTCGCCCGCGTGGAGCTTCCCGAGGCGGCAAAAGTCGCCGCCTCCGCCTGCCGCAGCATGTGGGACGCACAGGCCGGCACGCTGAAGGCGGAGCACTCGAAGCTCATCGGCAACGTCTTCATCGGTCGCGGCAAGCCGTGGGTGCTCCAGCTCCAGCTCGCGGATCTGTCCGCGGAGGACGCCAGCGCCATCCTTTCCGCCGTCGTCTTCTCGACATTCAATGTGAACAACGCGCCCATCACGCAGCTCAGCGTGCTGCGCTACGGCGGCTCACGCCTCGCGTCGCTGCACGAAAATCTCATCGGCATGATCGCCCGCGCCGTCGGCCGCTGGAATGGAAAGTGGCAGTCCGCACTGCGCAAGGAAGTCGCCGATCTGCCCGAGGCAATCGTCACCGCGATGAAGCCCGATCGCGCGTCCGAGCCGAAAGAGGCTCCCGCCGACGAAGCGCCCGCCGTGGAGACCGAGGTGCCTCTCCCGGGGGAACTGCAGGAAAAATTGCGCGCCGCGGCCGAGACCGGCGATCCCGCCGCAGTCGAAGCCGTGAACCAGGAAATCGCCGCATGGCGTGAGGCAGAAAAAATTGCGCGCCTCGAGGCGCTCGACACAGCGGAGGACGACGAAGATGAAGACGACGAGGACGACGAAGACGAGGAGCAAGTCGCGGAGGCTTCCAACGAAGGCGGCGGACGGCGCAGGCGCGGACGCAACGATCGCAAGGAACGGCCCGCATACGTGCCTCGCGATCAGGAGCGCGGAAGCACGTCCGGCTTCAATTTTTCGGCGACGCTCAAGCAGCTCGAATCCTACGTGGCCGGACTGCGCAGCGATCTCGCGACCGCGCAAAACCGCCTGCGCCGCGCCGAGGGCGACGGGGCAAGGGCCCGCGCCGACCGCCCCGTCCTCTCGCACGAGGAGGCAAATCTCAGCCCCGACGAACTCAAGCGCCTCGTCATCCAGCTCGAGGGCCGCATTGCTGAATTGAACGCTCGCGTCGAAGAACTCACCACCGACAGCGAGGCCCGCGCGCTCGCGATGGCCGCCGGTTCTGCGGACGCCACGCCTGACGAGGTCACGCAGCTCCGCACACTCCTCGCATTGAAATTGCAGGAGGACTACGCCGATTTCCTGACCCTCCAAAAGGAGTCGCCGGACGCGATCGTGCAGCAGCACTACCGCGGGCTGATCAACCACGTATTCGAAGTCCTGCGCGGCGAGCAGATCCCGCTCACCGTGCCGCCCGAGCCCGTCGTCGAGCCGCCGCTCCCGCCCGTCGTCGCGCCGTAAGCCGGCGATCAGTACGGCCGCGCGATGATCGGCTTCTCGGGATTCGTCGCGCCCGCCTCGCGGAAGATCGGCGGCGGCGTCTGCGAGAGCAGTTCGTAGCCCTTCAGCACAAACTCGGGATACAGCCCGTTGCTCGCCGGCTCGTACACCGTGTCGCCGGAAAAATGACCCAGCAGCTTGTACTCGAAGTTGTTATCCGTCCCGAGCGACGTGCCGCCGCGATCCGGCGCAAGCTTCTGGTTTTCATTCAGCATCACCAGCTTCGACTCGCTCCACGGATGGCCCGACGCGCGCACGAAGCCCCAGAATTTGTACTCCGTCTTGTAGTAGCGCCGCCCCACGAAATACGCGTCCTTCGGCTCGGCCTTGATCTGATCGAGCATCGCCACGCGCGCCTGCTGGGACTGTCCCGGCGTCGGCCCGAGTGTGGACATACAGCCGGTGAAAAACGGGAGCAGGAGCAGCGTGCTTGCGAATCGGATCAGTTTCATGTGCGTGCGCTCTAGCGCAACACCGCACGCGACGCAACCGCGCTTCGCGCCGCTACTGCCTCACGCGCGCGAGCAGCGCGGGCTGCCTGCGGAGCTGCACAGTCAGCGTCTCGATCGCATTCAGAGTAGGCGGGCTGACGTGGTGCTCCATGCCCTCCACGTCGTGGTAAATCAGCTCCTCATCGAGCCCGAAAAGCCGCAGGAAGTCAGTGAGAATTCGGTGACGCCGCGTGATGTTCTTCGCCAGCGCTTCGCCCGAGGCCGTCAGCGCCATTCCGCGGTAGCGCTCGTATTTGAGCAGCCCGTCCGCATCCATGCGCTGGATCATGTTTGTCACGCTCGCCTGCGAAATTTTCAGGCTCTGCGCGATGTCCACCACGCGCGCGTAGCCCTTGGTGTTGATGAGTTCGAGGATGCGCTCGAGGTAATCCTCCACTGCGGCGGAACTGCGCGGCGGCTGGGGACGGGAGGATTTGGCGGACATGGGGCGATGATAGGGGCCGGAAAAATCCCCGTCAAGAAAACACAAATTTGTCCGTTGACAGAATCGTAGTTACTAACAACTAATTTAGTCATGTCTATTTTCTAAATCGCGATCAACATTCTTTGATGAGCTGCTGGCGCGTTTTTCCAAACCGCGCCGCGCACACAGCCGCCGCATTCCTTTCCTTTGCACTCGCCGCGTCCACGTCTCCGGCACGCGCGGAGGACAGCCCCTCCGCTCCTGCCACTCAGCTTCAGGACGTAGTGGTTGCCGCGGATCTCGACGCCTCCCGCGCCCAGATTGCGCCCAGTCTGGGAGCGCTCACTTACACGATTGGCCCCAACCAGATTCAATCCGTACCTCAGGGTGAAAACGCACCCTTCAGCCAGATCTTGCTCCGTGCGCCGGGAGTGGTCGCGGATTCCTTTGGAGAAGTGCATGTGCGCGGGGAACACGGCGGCCTCACGTATCGCATCAATGGCGTGCTCCTGCCGGAGGGTCTGAACGGCTTTGGGCAGGAAATCGATACTCGTCTCATCAGTTCTGTCACGCTGATTGATGGCAGCTTGCCGGCGCAGTTCGGCTTTCGCACGGCCGGGATTGTTGATGTCACGACAAAGTCAGGCGACACGCTCAAGGGAGGCGAGTTCTCGCTCACTGGCGGGAGTTACGACACGTTCAATCCTGCCCTGAAGTTCGGTGGCACGAGCGGGAAATGGGATTACTTTGTCTCCCTTTCCTACAAGCACAGCGATCTGGGCATCGAGAACCCGACATCCAGCGTTCGCCCACTGCACGACTACACAGCTCAGGAAAAGGCTTTTGCCTATCTGTCCTACCGAATTGATCAAACGAGTCGCATCAGCCTGCTTCTGAACGCCTCCTACGCCACTTTTCAACTGCCGAACACCCCCGGCTTACCCCAAATGTTCCAATTGTCGGGCATTCCATCGGCAAGTTCGTCCGCAGTCAATGAGAACCAGAAGGAGCAGAATTATTATGCGGTTCTCTCGTATCAAAAGACCATCGACAACCTTTTCTATCAACTCTCGGCGTTCACGCGCTACGGCGGGATTCATTTTACGCCAGACTCTGTCCGCGATCTTATCTTTCAAGGCGTCGCGGGCGAGGTCAAGAATACCTTCTTCACCAACGGTCTGGAGTTCGATGCTTCTTATATCCTGAATGATCGGCACACTCTTCGGGCCGGCGTGCTCGCAGACTACACCGTAGAGCAACTGGATACGAACACATCGGTCTTCGCGGTGGATTCCGCGGGGACGCAGCTATCCAACCATCCATTCACCATCGTGGACAACCGCGGCCTCACCGGTGTGACCGCCGGCATCTATTTGCAGGACGAATGGCGGCTGACAGATCATTGGACGCTCAACTATGGTGCCCGTTACGACCGCTTTGATTCTTCCTTCGATCATGAGGGCCAGCTAAGCCCGCGGGTGAATCTCGTCTGGAAGATCAACGATGCCACGACCGCGCACCTCGGCTATTCACGCTATTTTACGCCGCCTTCAGTGCAATATGTTAGCTCTGCGACCATTCAGAAATTCAAGGGCACCAGCAATGCTCCCGAGAACGATCTGGATAACCCAACGCCGGTCGAGCGTGCCCATTACTTTGACATCGGCCTTTCCAGGCAAATCACTTCCGCGTGGCAGGTGACTGTGGATGCCTATTACAAGAAGGCGCAGAATCTGATCGATCTCGGGCAATTCGGCAACGCAGTCATCCTTACGCCATTCAGCTATCGCACCGGTACCGTCTATGGTGCTGAACTGAGCACCATTTACAAGCGGGGAAACTTCTCCGCGTTCGCCAATTTTTCGTTCGTGAATACCAGCGCACGCGATATTAACTCCGCCCAATACCAGTTTCCGAGCGATGAACTGGCTTATATCGTCACTCATAACATCAAGCTCGACCACGAGGGGGAATACACCGTCTCCGCCGGTGCCACGTATACCCTTGGAGATACGCGTTTCATTCTGGATGTCCTTTATGGTTACGGATTGCGCAAGGGATTTGCCAACACCCAAAAGAATGGCGGATATCTTCCGGTCAATCTCGGCATTGAACACGTCTTCCATCCGAAGATTCCGGGTGTCCACGCCATGAAAGTCCGCATCGATTGCCTGAATGTTTTCGATGAAAGCTACCGGTTGCGCGACGGCAGTGGCCTCGGCATCACGGCGTCACAATACGGCCAGCGCCGCACGCTTCTCGCCGGGTTCTCCGTGGAATTTTAGCCCCGGATGAACACAAAGCGTGATCCGCTTTCAGATCTGCAAGAATGAATCCGCCACTCCTCGAATCCTACAGGAAAGATCCGGTGGTCGATCCGAAAATCTTGCCGCGACGCGGCCAGAGCCGATGCGCTGTGGACGAAGTGTCGCTTGTAGGAATCGTTACATTGGTCCTGTGGCTGGGTTGCCTCGCCGTGGGCGAACTCGGCTTCTGCCTCCCGTATGCCCATCCACACCTACCCGCGAAAGAACCTGAGCCAATCCAAGTCGAGAATCTGAAAATCGAGCTCACCAATGAAGTGCCGCCGCCACCTGATGTCGCCCCACCCCCACCCGATGTCCCGCAACCGCCATCCGCACTTGATGCCGTCACTCCGCCCGAAGCACCAGCCATGATACCCGTTGCCAAACCGAATCCAGCGCCGGCCTTCGCATTGCCCGTGAAGGGGCCGACTCGTGAAGTGGAGGCAAAGCAGGCAAGTCATTCGCGCCCGGCGCAAGTCGCCGAGGCGGCGCATCCGGCCGTGCAGCATCTGACCTACGGGCAGGGCGAAGGAAAACAACCCGCACCCGACTATCCGCGCGAGTCCATCATCGCCCGGCAGCAGGGAAGCGTCCGCATCCGCTTCAGCGTCGGCGAAGACGGTCGGGTAGGCATGGCGCAAGTAGTGGGATCCTGCCCTTGGCCGCTTCTGAACCAAGCCGCGCTGCGTGCCGTGCGCGATCGCTGGCGATTTCAAACCGGGCCTGCCCGGCTCTACGAAGTCTCTGTTAACTTTCAACTCAAACAATAACCCGTTAACCCAATGCCAAACCCAATTCTCGCCAATCTCGTTTTCGACTATTTTATTAAAGGTGGCCCAGTGATGTGGCCGATGCTAATCGCCCTGTTGTCTGCTCTCACCGTAATTATCGAGCGCACTCTGTGGTGGTGGAGGCTTCAAGCACGGACGCGCTCCGAAGCTCTGGAAAAGAGCTTCGAGGCCATCGCAGGTGGCGAGTTCGACCGTGCGTTGGAACTGAGCACCAAAAGCGATGATCCATTTCTCCGCACGGTGAATGAGGGTCTGCTCCACGCGCACAGTTCAATGCTCGGAGCGATGCAGCTTCGCGCTTCTGACGAACTTGAGCACAGCGAGCGGTTCCTGTGGGTACTGGGCACGCTCATTACATTGGCCCCCTTGTTGGGATTGTTAGGCACCGTCACTGGCATCATGCGTTCCTTCAGCTTCGTTGGCGACGAGCAACTCGCGGCAGCCAAGGTGAGCGGTGGTATCGCGGAAGCACTGATTGCTACCGCCTGTGGTCTTACCATCGCGATTCTTTGCCTGGTGCCTTATAACTATTTCAATCGCCGATTCGCGGCTTTCCGGGCGCAACTTGAACGCGCCATCAATCATGTCGAGTTGATCGTGGAATCCACCAAACACCACGGCCACGATTTGGAGGAGTTCGCCCGCGAGCGCGCAGTCAGTGGCGACGCCCAGGCCCGCATCGCCTCATCGCTCGCGTGCAATCATTGAGGAGACTTATGCCTGTCAAACTCGGTTCCAAACTCTCACCCGAAAGCGCCGAGGCGCGCATCGAGATCATCCCGCTTATCGACATCATGTTTTTTCTGCTCGCCAGCTTCATGCTGGTGAGTCTGAGCATGGTGAACATGAAGAGCGTAAAGGTCAACCTGCCCACGGCTACCACCGCCACGAACGACACGAAGAAAGACTTTGTGGACATCTCCGTGGATAAAAGCGGCCTCGTCTATCTCGATAAGAAACCCGTGGGAAATCATGAACTCGTGGTGACTCTCACCAAGGCGCAGAAAGCCAACGCCAATCTGCGTGTCTTCATTAGTGGCGATCAGGATGCCCGTCACGGCGAAGTCATCCGCGTGCTTGATTTGGTGCGCTCGGCCGGCGTTGAGAAAGTCGCGTTTGAAATCGGGAAAACTAACAACTCCGGAAAACAATGAATCGCTTTCTTCCAGTTTTCAACTTGGTCGGCATCGTCGCACTGACGGTGCTTTGCATGGTTCAATGGTGGACTAATCGACAGCTTCATCTTGAAGTTTTCAATCAGGAAAGGACCATTCTGGAGCATGTGTCCAAACTCGCAGCGCAAGACAGGACGATCAAGAATTCTGCCGCGGATCTGGATGCCTTTCGCGAGCAATTGGTCCGTTCAGATGCCGCATTGAAAGAAGCCGAAGCAAAACTTGCCGTCCATCCAGTCGGTGACAGTCCGAATGCTGCGGAACGCGATCAACTTAAGAAAAACATAGACGTTTGGACAGCAGCGATTGCCACACGCGATGGACAGTTGAAAATAGTGAATGAGCGGCTCCAAAGCCTGGCCAGGGAACGCAATGAAGCTGCCGATAAATTCAATGAACTCGCGGGCAAGTATAACTCCGTAGTAAAGGACTTGAATGATGCACGCGCCAGACTCGCTTCTGCCAAATCCGGCGGCACTTCATCCGCGCGCTGACCAGCCTCGAATGTCTTCGATGTATATCAGGGCAAGTCCATTTAATCCATTCACACAGCTAAAATAGTCAATCCTCCATTAACTTCATGAGCCAACCCACCGAAAAAATCGAACCCGAGCCCGCCGGACGCTGGCGCAGGGCCGCGGGCGAGGCATCGCTGCCGGAAGTGCATCGCAGCGTCCTCGTCCCGAAGACGGCTTCGTTTTGGCGGAAGCTGCTCGCGTTCTCCGGTCCCGGATTTCTCATCGCAGTCGGCTACATGGATCCGGGCAATTGGGAGACCGATTTGCAGGGCGGCGCAAAGTTCGGCTATTCGCTTCTCGCCGTCGTCATGATTTCCAATTTCATGGCGATCCTGCTCCAGCATCTGAGCATCAAGCTCGGCGTCGTCACCGGACGCGATCTCGCGCAGGCCTGCCGCGATCATTATTCCAAGCCGGTGGTCTGGTTCCTCTGGGTGATGTGTGAAATCGCCATCGCCGCGTGCGATCTCGCCGAAGTCATCGGCTCGGCCATCGCGCTGCAACTGCTCTTCGGGATTCCGCTGGTGTGGGGCTGCATCATCACCGCGCTCGACGTGCTTGCCGTGCTTTTTTTGCAAAGCAAGGGCTTCCGCTACATCGAGGCGCTCGTGATCACGCTGATTGCGACCATCGGCGGATGCTTCGCGGTGGAGCTATTTTTTTCAAAACCATCCGTCGGCGGCGTGCTGCTTGGTTTCATCCCCACGTCGCGCATCGTCACGAATCAGGACATGCTCTTCGTCGCCATCGGCATTATCGGCGCGACCGTGATGCCGCACAATCTCTACCTGCACTCGTCCATCGTGCAGACGCGCAAATTCGAGCGGACGCCGGAAGGCAGGCGCGAAGCGGTCAAGTTCGCCACGATTGATTCGACCGGCGCGCTGATGTTTGCGCTGTTCATCAATGCGGCCATTTTGATTCTCGCTGCCGCGACGTTTCACTGGTCGGGGCACCAGAATGTGGCGAAAATTCAGGACGCCCACAAGCTGCTCAGCCCGCTGCTCGGCACCGGCCTCGCGAGCGTGCTGTTCGCCGTAGCGCTCCTCGCATCGGGGCAAAATTCCACGCTCACCGGCACGCTCGCGGGGCAGGTCGTGATGGAAGGCTTCATCAATGTCCGCCTGCGTCCGTGGATGCGCCGGCTCATCACGCGCGCCGTCGCCATCGTGCCCGCGATCCTCGTCATCGGCATTTGCGGGGAAGACAAGACCGACCAGTTGATCATGGTGAGCCAGGTCGTGCTCTCGATGCAACTCGGCTTCGCCGTGGTGCCGCTGATGCGCTTCACGAATGAAAAGGCGAAGATGGGCGAGTTCGCGAACCGGCTTTGGATTAAGATTCTTGGCTGGACGACTGCAACGGTCATCATCGTGCTGAACCTCAAATATATCTTCGACCAATTGATGCCCGAGTCTGTGCTCAAGGCAGTCTATGGATTCCTCCACCTGTCCGTTCCCACCCAATAGTCCGATCGCCATGTATCGCAAAATTCTCGTCGCGCTCGACACCACAGCATCGGATCAGGAGTTGCTTCCACCGATCACGCAGCTCGCCGCCTTGCTGAAAAGCGAACTCCTGCTCCTGCACGTGGCCGATGGCTGGGTCGCGCGCAATTTCGATCAGCTCAATCTCGCCGAGTCCGAGGAAATGAAGGAAGACCGGCGCTACCTCGAGGAAACCGCCGCGCGCCTGCGCGCGGAAGCCGGACTCGAAGTCTCGGTGCGTCTCGCGCTTGGAAACCCGCCGGATCAAATCCTGAATATCGCCGACAGTGAGAATTGCGACCTCATTGCGCTCGCCTCGCACGGCCACCGCCTCGTCGGCGACATCCTGCACGGCAGCACCATTGATGAAGTGCGTCACCGCGCGCGCGTCCCCATTTTCGCAGTGCCTCCGAAAAAGTAGCGGCTGGCGCTGCACCGCTTCGTCCGCCAATTTAGAAAGCAGTCCGTGCGATCATTGCAGCAGCGGCCTGCTGATTCCACCCCGGCGCCGTGATTAGCGCGCGCTTTGCACCGGTCCGCCGCAATTCCTCCAGCGCGATCACCACCTGCAGCAGCGCGCCCGAGCCGAGGCATTCGCCGAGTGCGCGCTTCGGTGTGAGCGGCGGCTGTGCATTGGGAAAATGCCGCGTGATCGCGTGTTCGATTCCGGCGTCCGCCCAAGTGCCGTTCGCACCACTCACGATCCCATCCGGCACGCCGCGATGCGCGATTTCCGCGATTGCGCGTTCCATCGCCGCCGGTGCTTCGGCTCGGGAAAAATGCGTGCGACTCCCGGCAAATGTCACCATCGCGTTACCCGCATCGCGGCTCACCAGAACCGCCGCCGCGCCTTCCGCCAGCGGCACGCCGCGGCTCGCACAAATTTTTTCCGATCCTTGAACATGTGACGGAACCAGCCCCCATGCGCGATGCGCCTCGATCAAAATCCAGTCGAGTTCCTCCGCTGTGACGACGAGCACGTGATCCGCATCACCCGTAGCGATGAGCTGCGCGCCAAATTCCAGAGCCTGCAGCCCGACCGTGCCGTCGCCCACGAGCGTGTAAGTCGCGCCGTCCACGCCGAGCATCGCGGCGAGATGGCTCGCGGGCGCGTTGTACACCGTCTCGGGAAAAAGCAGCGGGCTCGCCGCGTTCGCGCCCTGCTTCACGATCTGTTCGTAAAAGCGCCGCGTGTAATGCACGCCGCCGCTCGACACACCGGAGACCACTGCGAGGCGTGATTTTTTTTCCAGTGAAAACTGCACACCGCTGTCCGCAATCGCCGCCGTTCCCGCCGCCGCCGCGAGCAGGCTGATCGCGCTCGCACGCCGCAACCTCGGCTCGCGCGTGAGGTGTGCCGTGAATTCCGGCGGCACAAGTGCCACGGAAAAAGCGCGTCCGCTTTCTGGATTCCTCACTTCCGTCAGCGGCGCGCGTTCGCCTGCGCGGAGTCGTCGCGCTGTTTCCCCGGCGGATTTTCCGAGCGGTGTCACGCAGCCGGTGCCGATGATGTTTGCAATCATCGCACCCCGGCGCGGCTGCGGCGACTCGATGCGGCCACTCCGGTTCACACCCGTCTCAGAACGCGCCGCCTCGATCACGATGCTCGCATTCGTCCCGCCGAAACCGAAGGAATTCGACACCACGCATTCCACCCGCGCATCGCGCGCGGTGTTTGCGACGATGTCCAAATCCCACGCGGGATCACGCTCGTTGAGGTTGATGTTCGGCGGGAGAAATCCGCCGCGGATCGCGAGCACGCCGAACACCGCCTCGATCGCACCTGCCGCGCCGAGCGAGTGGCCCATCATCGCCTTCGTCGAACTCACTGGCACGCGCGCACCGAAAATTTTCGCAATCGCCGCGCCCTCGCTTGCGTCGTTGAACTGCGTCGCCGTGCCGTGGGCGTTGATGTAGTCCACCTCGTCCGGTGTGAGTCCGGCGTCATCGAGCGCGCGGCGCATCGCCATCTCCGGGCCGATGCCGCTCGGGTGCGGCTGCGTGAGGTGATGGTTGTCCGTCGAGATTCCGTAGCCCGTGATTTCCGCGAGGATCGGCGCGCCCCGTTCGAGCGCGGATTCGAGATCCTCCAGCGCGAGCAATGCCGCGCCTTCGCCGAGCACGAGGCCGGTGCGGGCCTTGTCGAAAGGCCGCACTTTCTCCGTCGTGGACGCCTGCAAGGAATCGAAGCCGACATACACCATCTCGGAAATCGCATCGTAGCCGCCGCACAGCACGCGCCGTTTCAGCCCCGCGTGCACGAGATGGAATGCGTGACCGATTGCGTTCGTGCCGGACGCACAGGCGTTCGCGATGATCTGTAGCGGCACGCGAAAGCCGACGGCCTCCATTGCGTCCATCGGCGCCTTTTGCGGCGGATAGTTTGCCACGAGCGCCGCGCGGTTGCGGAGGCGTTTGCCACTCACCTGCGCGCGGTAAAACTCCTCGCCGAATGACATCCCGCCGCTCGTCGTGCCGATGATCATCGCATCCGGTTTGAAAGCCGGATCGCCCGCGAGCATCTCGCGCACGGCGTGGATCATCATGTGGCTTGCACGGTGCAGTCGCGCTTCCCTTTTCGACGCAGGCTCCGGCAGCGAAGTGACCTGGCCCGCGGTTTTCGATCGGCACTTCGACGTGTCGAATGCCGTCACCACGCTCACGCAATCTCGCCCTTCGCGCAGCGCCGCATCCGTCGCCGCAAGGCCGCGTCCGAGCGGGCTGACGACGCCCATCGCGGTGACTGCGACGCGGCGGACACCGGGGCGGGCGCTGGTGGAAAGACGGGGCACTTGTGAGTCGCGCAGCCTATCCGCGGCGCACGGGCGATGGCAACCGATTGCCGCCGGATCATCATCCCGCTTGCCGCACAGGCACGCGGCTGAAATACGGGGGCGTGATTATCCCGGCCATTTTCCTTGCGACCATCCTCGACCAGCTCCGCAGCGACCACTGGGGCTGGACGGCGCTGGGTTTCACTGCTCAGGGGCTTTTTTCCATGCGCTTCCTCATCCAGTGGCTTGCCTCGGAGAAGGAGAAGAAATTCGTGATGCCGCTCCAGTTCTGGCACTTCAGCATCGCCGGCGGATCGCTGAACCTCGTGTATTCGCTGCACCTGTGGAAGGCGCCGCTGATCTTCGGCGCGATCGCCTCGCTCATCACCTCGACGCGCAGCTTCCTCCTGCACAAGCGCGGCCTCGCGGCCGAGGCTTCGGCTTAGGGCGATTCCCCGGGAGCGCGGCGGGGGATGATTTCAAATTCGGTGCGCACTTTTGCGATGCTCTTCGCGGGGCACACGCCGCGCCACTGCGTGCCGGGATAAACAATCGCGTCGCGTCCGATGACGGAGCCGGGATTCAGCACGGCGTTGCAGCCGATCTCCGCGCGGTCGCCGATGATTGCGCCGAATTTTTTCAGCCCCGTGGGAACGAGGCCGCCCGTCGTGGCGACGGTGATCTCGCCGCGGTCGAGCCGCACATTGCTGAGGATCGCGCCCGCGCCGAGGTGCGCCTTGTGGCCGAGGATCGAGTCGCCGACGTAGTTGAAATGCGGCACCTGCGCGTCGTCGAAGATGATGCAGTTCTTGAACTCGCACGAATTGCCGATCACGCAGCCGCTGCCGATGATCACATTTTCGCGGATGTATGCGCCGTTGCGGATTTCGCAGTTCTCGCCGATCCACGCGGGACCCTTGATCATCGCGCCATGCTCGATCACGGTGCCCGCGCCGACGAAGACGGCATTGCTCACGAAGGGCTTGCCGATGAGCTTCGCTAGGATCTGCGGCTTCAGGCGGAACTGGAGGTAGCTCGGGATCTGCCGGAGCGCGTCCCACGCGTTGATGGCGTTGTCGAAAAGCATCCGGTGTTCGGTGTGGCCGAGGTCGAGGAATTCGGAGGGCGGAAAAGTCGTCTGCATCGCGTGGCGAGGGGCGTAGCGCGGCGGCGGCGCGTTGGCAAGGCGGCGGGGCGCTTGCGAATGACGAACAACGAGCACGGGCTCGTGTGATTTTTTCTACGGTTGGAAAAACAGCGTGAAGTTTTGCTCCACGACTGATGCGAGTTCGTCGCGAGTCGTGCCGCGGATTGTTGCGAGCGCATCGTAGGCGACGACGATGTTTGCGGGATGGTTCAGTGGCTTTCCATTTCCGTCGGTGATCGGACACGGATTTTTTTCGGGCGGAGGCGCGAGGTCGGGCGCGTCGGTCTCGACGAGGATTCGTTCCGCCGGGAGCGTGCGGAAGATTTCGCGCTGGGCGGATTTCCGCTCGTGGAGGAAGGACGGCGAAAAGGAAAAATATGCGCCGCGTGCAAGGAAGCCGCGCACCATTTCCGCAGGCCCGCCGTACGCATGCAGCAGGAAGCCGCGCGCGGACACGGCACCCTCGCGGATGATGTCCCACAGTGCGCCCCACGCGCGGATGCAGTGGATCGTCGCGGGAAGATCGCGCTCCGCAGCGATGGCGAGCTGGGTGTGGAAGCACTCGGCCTGTGCGGCGGGATCGTGGCCTTCGATCCAGCGGTCGAGGCCGATCTCGCCGATGCCTGCGCCGGGATGCGCGTCGAGAAAATGAAGCAGCGTCTCGCACCAGCCGGCGCTGCGTTCATTCACATGCCAGGGGTGAAATCCGAACGACGGCAGCACCCACGGCACCTGAGCGGCGAGTGCGGCGACGGTAGGCCAGTCGCCCTCGCGTGTGCCGTTCACCACTGCGCGATGCACGCCGAGTGCGGGAAGCTCCGCGAGAAAATCCGCGCGCCACGGCAGCAGGCGCGCGTCGTGGAGATGGTTGTGCGCGTCGAACAGCGGCGCGCTTTTCATCCGCTCACGCCTGCGGCAAATGCCGTGGCGATCTGCCGCATCCGCATCCGCACCGCGGCGAGGCCCGCGATGCGCGTGGGTGAAATCATCCGCGCGATGCCGAGTTTCTCGATGAGCGCGGGCTCGAATGCGATGACGTCATCCGGCGTCGTGCCCTCGTAGAGTTCGCACAGCAGGCCGACGAGGCCCTTCACCATCGGCGCTTCGCAGTCCATCCGCCATCGGCACACGCCGTCCGCAAGCTCGCCCGTGAGCCACACGCGCGACTGGCAGCCGTTCACGCGGTTTTCGTCCGTGAGCTGCGCGGGATCGGGCGCGGGGATTTTTTTTGCGCGAGACATGAGTGCGGCGAGCCGCTCGTGCGCGTCCTCGATGAGCGAGAGCCGCGCGATCATCTGGTGCTGCCTTTCCACGAGGCTCATCGGAGTGCTCATGGGAAAAAAAAGCGCGGCTACTTTTTCGCCAGCGCGTCCTCGACGGCCTTTACGAGCTGCGCTGCGTCCGGCTCCACGTCCGGCTCGAAGCGTGCGAGCACCTTGCCGTCGCGTCCGATGAGAAATTTCCCGAAATTCCACTGCACGTTGCCGGGGAACGCCGCGCTCGCGCCGGTGAGTTCCTTGAAGAGCGGGTGCTGCTCGGGGCCTGTCACGTGGACCTTGTCCATCATCGGAAAAGTGACGCTGTAGTTCGACGTGCAGAACGATTTGATCTCCGCGTTTGTGCCGGGCTCCTGCGCGCCGAAGTCGTTGCACGGAAAGCCGACGACCACGAGGCCCTTGTCCTTCAGCTTGTCGTAGAGCGACTGGAGGCCGGCGTATTGCGGCGTGTTCCCGCACTGGCTCGCGACGTTCACGGCGAGGACGACTTTTCCGGCGAACGCCTTCAGCGAGGTTTTCTTGCCGTCAATGTCCTTGATCGGGATCGCCTGGAGCTTCGGCTCCTCCGCGAGAAGCGACGCGCCGAGGGTGAGGGTAGCTGCGAGGGTTGCGATGCGGAGGAGGTTCATGGTGCGGGATGAAAGTGGAGCGCACACTTTGCAGACGAAGCGCCTGTGCGCAATGCCGAGGATGGAGTGTGGCGGGCGAACCCGAAATTGCCCGGACTTTTCGTTTGCACAAGCCGCGCGCAACGCTAATTTGCATGCCCTTTTTCCGCACAACGCCATGAAAGCCGACATCCATCCCGACTACAACGAAACCACGATCTCCTGCGCGTGCGGGGCCGTGATCCACACCCGCTCCACCCGCAAGAGCCTCCAGGTCGGCATCTGCGCAAAGTGCCATCCGTTCTTCACGGGCGAGCAGAAGTTTGTGGACACCGCGGGTCGCATCGAGAAGTTCACGAAGCGCTTCGGCGGCACCGAGCTTCGCCGGAAAAAGGTCGCAAAGGCCTAGCTCCGCACATTCTGATTTTCGCAACGGTGGAGGCGCCACGCGCGGCTCCACCGTTTCGTTTTTACCCGAGACACACACGCCATGGACTTCACGCCACTGATGGATCGCAAGCGCGAGCGCTTCGCCGAAGTCGAGGCTGCCGTGTCTGCGCCGGATCTCTACGACAATCCGAAGAAGGCGCAGGAAATTCTCCGCGAACACAGCCGGCTAAGGGAATCGCTCGCGATGTGGGAGGAGTTTCAAAAGGTGGACAAGGAACTCACCGAGAGCCGCGAACTCGCCAAGGAAAACGACGAACTCGGCGAGATGGCGCGCGCGGAATTGCCCGACCTTGAAAAGCGCGCGGAGAAGCTGCAGCGCGATGTGCAATTTTCCCTGCTGCCGCCCGATCCAAATGACGACCGCGACGCCATCATGGAAATCCGCGCGGGCACCGGCGGCGATGAGGCCGCGCTTTTTGCGGCGGATCTGCACCGGATGTATTCGCGATACGCGGAAGTCATCGGGCTGAAGATCGAGCCGCTCGAGTCCTCGCAGAGCGAACTCGGCGGCTACAAGGAAATCATTTTCAAGGTGACCGGCGAAAATGTCTTTCGGAAGCTGCGCTTCGAAAGCGGCGTGCATCGAGTGCAGCGCGTGCCCGCGACCGAGGCGCAGGGGCGCATCCACACGAGTGTCGCGACTGTCGCCGTGCTGCCGGAGGCCGAGGAGGTGGATTTTGAACTCAAGCCCGACGACCTTCGCATCGAAGTCTGTCGCAGCGGCGGCCCCGGCGGCCAGGGCGTGAACACGACGGACTCCGCAGTGCAGGTTCTGCACATCCCGACCGGCACCATCGTGCGCTGTCAGGACGGTCGTTCGCAGCAGAAGAACAAGGAAAAGGCACTGACGATTCTGCGCTCACGCCTGCTCGAAAAGAAGCAGCGCGAGGAGGCGGAAAAATACGCGGCGCACCGCAAGAGTCAGATCGGAAGCGGCGACCGTTCGGAAAAAATCCGCACCTACAATTATCCGCAGAACCGCGTGACCGATCATCGCATCGAACTCACGCTCTACAACCTCGATCGCTTCATGGAAGGCGACCTCGGCGAAATGCTCGCCGCGCTCCAGCAGGCGGACCTCGCAGATCGCCTCGAAGCGGCAAACGCCGCAAGCTAGCTCGTCACCTCGAAGATCGCGCGGCGCAGATCGTCCGAGGACACGGGCTTCGAGAGCACACGGCTGATGCACTCTGGCGCCTTGCCGTCCGCGAGCACGTCTTCTCCGAACCCGGTGAGCATGATGATGTGCGTGCCGGGGCTGCGTTCCTTGATTTTTTTCGCGAGCTGCTCGCCGGAGATTCCGGGCATGGACTGGTCGGTGATGACAAGATCGAAGCTGCCCGCTTCGAAGCGCGCGAGCGCCTCCGCGGCATCCGTCACCGTCACCGTCTGATGTCCGTCGGCGCTGAGGTGAGCCGCGATCAGCTCGCAGATGATTTCCTGATCGTCCACGACGAGGACGTTGAGGACGTGGTTCACCGGCGACTGCTCGGCATCTCCGGAAGTTGCGATCCTCTGATCCGTCGCGGGGAGCAGGAGCGAGAAAGTCGTGCCTTTTCCTGCTTCGCTCGCGATCTCGATCGTGCCGCCGTGGCGTTGGACGATGCCATATACGACCGAGAGCCCGAGCCCGGTGCCTTTGTCGCCCTTCGTCGAAAAGAACGGCTCCAGACAGCGCGAAGCCGCCTCTTCCGTCATGCCGGTGCCGGTGTCCGTCACGTTGATGCGCACATTTGGCCCGTCGGTGCGCGTGGACACAGTGATCGTGCCGCCGGAGGGCATCGCATCCACGGCGTTGAAGATGAGGTTCGTGAGCGATTCGCGCAACTCGGGCGCGCTTGCGAGGATGTGCGGCACCTCGGCGAAGTCCGTCTTCACTGCGATCGTCACGCCGGTGGCGCGCGCATTTGCCTTCCACTTCGGCGAGGTGAAGGCGACGGCTTGCTCGCACAGGGTGTTCACTTCGAGCGGCGCGCGAAGTTCGTCCGCCTCCGCGGGCCGGTAGAAATCACGCAGCCGGCTCACCACATGCGTCGCGTCCTGCGCGGCGGCGACGATGTGCTTGAGGTACGTGTGCTCCTTCGCGTCGTCGGCGTTTTTCTTGAACCACGGCAGCATCAGCTCGCCGTAGCCGAGCATCATCGTGAGCGCGTTGTTGAAATCGTGCGCGATGCCGCCGGCCATCATGCCGAGCGCGCGCAGGCGCTCCTGCTTCACCACCTGCTCCTGCGCATTGTTGAGCTGATCGAGCGCGTTCTCCAGCTCGTGCGTCCGCGCACGCACCTGCTCCTCGAGCTTCTGGTTCAGGAAGCGGCTCTCGAGCAGATTGCGCAGGCGCAACTGCACCTCGGTCGTGTCGAGCGGCTTCGTGATGAAGTCGCTCGCGCCGGCGGCGAGCGCCTTGCGCCGGGTCTCGGGCGTCACGTCCGCGGTGAGCACGACGATCGGCAGGAACACGTCCTCCGGGATGATCTGCTTGAGCTGCTCCATCACCTGGTAGCCGTCCATGTGCGGCATGTGCAGATCCGTGAGCACGAGGTCGGGCTGGAACTCCGCAAAAATCGGGATCGCCTCGCGCGGATCGATCGTGCAGCGCCATTCCAGCCCGCCGAAAATCTCCAGCATCCGTTCGAGCAGGCGCACGTTGGACGGCTCGTCGTCCACGACGAGAATTTTTGCCGGCGGCAATGTGATGCGGGACATGGGCTGTGATGGCTCCGCTGAAGTGTTCAGTGGACACCGGCAGTGCTAGCACTTGATATGCCGCGCCAGATGCCTGATTCAAGCGCCATACCGAGCCCCGGCCCCGCGGAGGGAAAAGGCGCCGCGGTCCGCAGGCTTTTCGGCGCCATCGCCCGGCGCTACGACCTCGCAAACCACCTGCTCAGCGGAGGGCTCGATTTTTTCTGGCGGCGGCGCGCCGCAAAAATCGTCCGCTCGTGGAAACCCGCGCGCATCCTCGATCTCGCGACCGGCTCCGGCGACTTGGCGCTCGCACTCGCGAAGGCGTGCCCGGATGCCGGAGTGCTCGGCGCGGATTTCTGCCTGCCGATGCTCCTCGCTGCGCGGCGCAAGGGCGTCGCAAATCTCGTGCAGGCCGACGGCATGGCGCTCCCTTTTCCCGATGACGCGTTCGACGCGGTCACGATCGCATTCGGCCTCCGCAACATGGAATCGTGGCAGCGCGGCCTCGCGGAAATCGCGCGCGTGCTCCGTCCCGGCGGACATGTGCTCGTGCTCGATTTTTCGATCCCGCGTCCGCCGTTCCGCTGGTTCTACCGCTTCTACCTCCACCGCGTGCTGCCGCTCTTCGCGCGCCTGCTCACCGGCGACCGGCAGGCCTACGAATACCTCGGCGCCTCGATCGAAAAATTCCCCGCCGGCACCGCGATGAACGCGATGATCGAGGCTGCCGGCTTTGCGGATGCGAAGTGCGAGCCACTCACCGGCGGCATCGTCTCGCTCTACACCGCGATGCGTCCGGGTGGTTCAAAATGAAATTGCGTCCGGGTTGCCGCACGCCACGGAAAACCGTGCGCGTGCAATGCGTGGCACTATTCCGAGATTGGATATTTTTTCAGCCCGGTGCGCTGGAGGAAAATGCGGAAGAGGTAGCTCGGCACGATCACACCGTAGCGCCGCCACAGCCGCCGCGGGTCGCTGCACAGGCGGTGGAGCCATTGCAGGCCGCAGCGCATCATCCAGCGCGGGGCTTCCTTCATGCGGCCGGTGTGGAAATCGAATGCCGCGCCGACGCCGAACATCACGGTGGTGTCCAGCAGCGGGAGGAAATCGGCCATGAAGCGCTCCTGCTTCGGCGTGCTGAGGCCGATCCAGAACAGGTCGGGCTTTTTCTCCGCGATCTCCGCGATGAGCGCGCTGCGTTCGCCCTCGTCGAGCGGGCGGAAGGGTGGGCAGTGCGTGCCGAGGATTCGCACGCCGGGGAAGCGCCGCTCCATCGCGGCCCTGAGCTGGTCGGCCACGCCGGGTGCGCCGCCGCAGAAGTAGTGCGTGAACTTTCCATCGCGCGTCGCGTCCATGATGCGGAGCATGAGGTCGGGGCCGTACACGCGGTCCACCCACGCGCCGTGCGCGCGCCGACCCTCCCACACGAGCGGCATGCCGTCGCAGGTGTTGAGGAATGCGTTGTTCAAAATGCGGCGGAACGCATCGTCCGACTGCGCCTCGGTGATGCCGTGGACGCCCGTCACGCACACGTAGCCCTTGCGCCGCGCCGCGCACGCGTCGAGCACGGCCTGCGTGGCGATGTCGAGATTCATCGCGCTCATCGCGACGCCGAGGACGTTGAATTTCCGAATCTCCATTCGGGCGGAAGCTAGAGCGTGTTCAGATTTTTTTACAGCGGCGAAAGATGCAGGAGCGACGTGTCTCGGGTAGCGCGGGTATCCTACCCGCAGTGCCGCGCATCCTGCGCGGCACACGGCGGACGGCCACAGGCTTTCAGTTCGTCTTGGGTGTCCGGGTGCATTCCGCAGGATGCGGAATGCGGCGGGTAGGATACCCGCGCTACCCGAGGCACGCCGTCGTTGCATCCGAAAGCTGCGCGCCCTTGTCGTCGCTCAGCTTCCACACTTCGGCGGGCACCGAAGCATGACACACGGGGCAGCGCGAGGTGGTGCGCTTGGGGAGGGATTCGGTGGTGCAGGTGAGGTTCATGGGCGGGCTTATCGCTCGAGAAACATTCCAATCGCTACGTGGCTACTGAGGGACAGGACGAAATTGAGGGCAAGAATCAGGAAACCATAAACCGCTGCATGCCAGATTTTCGCGTCTTCACCGTCCTCCCATTTCTCCAAGACAAAGCCAAGGCGGAAGCTGAGGCCAAGCGCCAACAGTGCCGCAACTGTATAAAGCTTCGGCAAGTCATCCGATTCACTTCGAGACCATTCTTCCGTGACACTCACGAGAGGCAATGCAGCGATCACGACTGCCGCTGGCACCAGCATCAGCAGCCATCTCCAGATGGAAACGGCGCGTGGCTGCGGTGGCTGTGGTTCATGCTCGGGCATGGCCGGGGAGGTTTGGTGCGGGGCACGCTAGCTGCGCGGCCTGCGCGTGGCGATGCCCTTTTCCCGCCTACCCGCCGACGGTGATCGCGACCGCGTCGCTCCACTGGCCGGTGCGGGCGCCTCGATGCCGAGCGCCTTGCCGATGGGCGGATTGCAGCTCGCCGCCGCCTTCACCTGCCGGATGAGTACGCGGAGCGAAGCGAGTTGATTTCGCAGGGTGTGGTGTCCCGGCCTTCCGCAATCACACCACGCTGACTTCCCACGAACCGAACGCCGGCATCCGCATCAGCGTTCCGCTTTTGCGCTCCACCGGCAGAAGCTCCCGCTCGGCACGGGCAGCGTATCCGCTTCGCCGTGCAGCAGCATTTCGCCGTGGTGCAGAGTGCCCGTCTTGCCGAATGCCTGGAGAAGCAGGTGGTGCAGCGAGATGGGCGTGAGTTCCGGCGTGTGGCAGGAAATGAGCACGCCGGCGGGCTCGTCCGAAAGCAGACGCGAAAGCAGCGAGAGCAGCTTCGGCAGATCGTTTTCGATTTTGAAAATCTCGCCCTTCGCGCCGCGCCCGTAGCTCGGCGGATCGAGGATCACGAGATCGTATCGCTGGGCGCGGCGCAGTTCGCGTTCGAGGAATTTCGTCACGTCGTCCACGATCCAGCGGATTGGCTTTTCCCGCAGCCCGTTCAGTCCGGCGTTCGTGCGCGCCCACTCGACCATGCCTTTCGAGGCATCCACATGGCACACCTCCGCGCCCGCGCGCGCCGCGGCGAGCGTGCTCCCGCCGGAGTACGCGAAAAGATTCAGCACCTTCGCTGCTCGCCCGTTCCGCCCGCGGTGCGCCGCACATTCCCGCACGATGTGCTGCCACTGTTCGCGTTGCTCGGGGAAAATCCCGAGGTGGCCGAAGTCCGTCGAGCTGAGCTGGAAATTGATCCCGTCCACTTCGATCGTCCACGTCGCCGGCAGTTTCTCTCGCCCCTGCCAGCGGTTGCCGTTTTCACGGGAAAAAGTCGCCGTCGCCGTGCGCCAGAGATCGGGCCGCGATGGACGCCACACCGCCTGCGCGCAGGGCCGTGCGAGCACGATGTCGCCGAAGCGTTCGAGTTTCTGAAACCCGCCGCTGTCGAGAAGTTGATAGCCGGATGAGTGCTGTGCGATACACCCTCTCATGCCACAGCCGCCGCCGCGGGCAAGCCCGGCAAGGCGTCGGCAGTGCGATGATTTAAGTTCGTCCCGGTGCTGGCGCCCGCAGCGAACAAACGACCGACTTCAAACGCTCAACGCCAAATCGGAATGCCGCCCAAAAGCAGCCCTCCCTCGCTTCGTCCGAATATCTTCTTCCGGGCACCGGGCACTCACGCCCCCGTCCGCAGCACGCCGTCGTTGAGAATTTTTGCACGCAGCCCGCCGTGTCCTTGCAGCGCAGCCTCCGCGCCTTCGGCGAAGGCGTGGTTCATCCAGTGGCACGGCGCGCTTTCCTGCGTGCCGAGGAAGCGCACGCCCTGCACCTCGAATTCGGTGCCGATGAGCGCATTCAGATCCGCGCCTTCGGTGATGATATTGCGGCGGAAGACGTCCGGCGATTTGTCGCGGACGCCGAACTGCGCGCAGAGCCGCTCGTACACTTCCCACTCGAAAAATGTGACCTGCCCCTTGTAGTCGTCCTTGAAATCGAGATAGCGGTCGCCCTCGATGCCGCGACCCGCGAGGAGGCGCGCCTCGCGCACATCGAGCGTCGGATGTTCGCTCGGCGGCTTGCCGTGGTGCCCGACAAAATTGTGTCCGGGGCTGATGAAGATGTGGCGGATGCACATGGCGCAGAGCTTGCGTCATCCCGCGCGCGCGCTCAAACGGAAACCATGTCACACGCCGCGGTGCTGCTCGCCGGAGGAAAATCGTCGCGCATGGGCCGCGACAAATCCGCGCTGCCTGTGAACGGCATTCCGCTCTGGCAGCGCCAACTCGCCATCCTGCGCGCGACGGAGCCGTCGGAGATTTTCATCTCGGGGAAAAGTGATGGCCCCTACGCGGGCTGCGGCGTCGAGATTCTCGCGGACGAAGTTCCCGGCTGCGGCCCGCTCGGAGGCATCGCCACCGCGCTGCGCCGCTGCACGAGTGAACGCCTGCTCGTCCTCGCCGTGGACATGCCTGCGATGACTGCGGAATTTCTGCGCACGCTGCTCGCGGAATCCCGGCGCAGTGCGATGGGCGTGGTTCCATTCGTGGCGGCTGGCGAAGGCAGGCGGGCCGGCCTCGAACCGCTCGTGGCTGTCTATCCTCGCACGGCCCTCGCAATCGCTGACGAATGCCTCCGTGCCGGTGAATTCAAACTCGAAGCCTTCATCCTCAAACTCGAAGAGGCACAACTCGCGACGGTCCTCATGGTCACAGCGGAGGACGCCGCGCTTTTCGCAAACTGGAACGCGCCGGAAGACATCCGCCAGTAGCGATCAGAGGCTCAGGAAATTCTTCAGCAGCTTTTTTCCTTCGAGCGTGAGGATGCTTTCGGGATGGAACTGCACGCCGTAGATCGGAAATTGGCGGTGGCGCAGGCCCATGATTTCCTGTTCCTCGGTCCACGCGGTGATTTCGAGAATCGCGGGAAACGTCTCCCTTTTCACGAGCAGCGAATGGTAGCGCGTGGCCTCGAAAGGCGAGGGGAGTCCGGCGAAGACTCCGGTGCCGTTGTGGTGGATCGGCGAGGTCTTGCCGTGCATGAGACGGCCTGCGCGCACGACGTCGCCGCCGTACACGTGGCCGATGCTCTGGTGGCCGAGGCACACGCCGAGCAGCGGCACCGTCGGCCCGAAGCGGCGGATGACTTCGCACGAGATGCCCGCTTCGTTCGGCGTGCACGGGCCGGGCGAGATGCAGATGCGTTCGGGTTTCAGCGCGGTGATTTCGTCGGGCGTGATTTCGTCGTTGCGCTTCACGAGCGGGTCCGCGCCGAGTTCACCGAAATACTGGACGAGATTGTAGGTGAAGGAGTCGTAGTTATCTATGACGAGCAGCATGGTGGAGTCTCCCTATTCGGCGGCGTTCTTTGCACGTGCGATGGCGGCCATCATGCCCATCGCCTTGTTCACGGTCTCGATGTATTCACCCTCGGGCGTGCTGTCGGCGACGACGCCGGCGCCGGCCTGCACGTGGGCTTTGCCGTCCTTCAGGACGACGGTGCGCAGCGCGATGCACGAGTCGCTGTTGCCGTCGAAACCAAAGTAGCCGACCGCGCCGGCATACACGCCGCGCTTGGACTTTTCCAACTCGCCGATGACCTGCATCGCGCGCACTTTCGGAGAGCCGCTGACGGTGCCGGCGGGGAAAGTCGCGCGCATCACGTCGTAGGCGGAGCAGTCGGGACGCAGGCGGCCCTCGACGTTGCTGACGATGTGCATGACGTGCGAGTAGCGCTCGATGATCATGAAGTCGTTCACCTTCACGCTGGCGAATTCACTCGCACGGCCGACGTCGTTGCGAGCGAGATCCACGAGCATGAGGTGCTCGGCGCGCTCCTTCGGATCGGCGAGGAGTTCGGCGGCATTTGCGTCGTCCTCGGCGGGCGTCGCGCCGCGTTTGCGCGTGCCCGCGATGGGGCGGATTTCGATTTTGCCGTTCACTGCGCGGACGTGGACCTCGGGGCTGCTGCCGACGAGGCTGAACGCGCCGCGTCCGTGCGCCGCGGGGAATTTCATGCAGAACATGTAGGGCGACGGATTCACGAAGCGCAGCGCGCGGTAAAGCGTGAGCGGGTCGCCAGTGTAGTCGGTCGTGAAGCGCTGCGAGGGCACGACCTGAAAGATGTCGCCCGCGTGGATGTATTCGTGCGCCTTGCGGACCATCGCGTGAAATTCCTCTCGCGTGGTGTTGCTCGTCGCGGCGGCCGGCGGCGGTGGCGGCGTGATCGGGAATGGCGGGAGCTGGTTTGGCTTCGCGAGTTTCGCGGCGATGCCGGAGATCGTTTTCGTCGCGCGCGCATACGCGGCATCGGCGTCGTCCTCGATGAACGCATTCGCGACGATGCGCAGGCGGCGCTTGAGGTGATCGAAGATGAGCACCGTCTCCGCGAGGACGAAGAGGCTCTCGGGCAGGCCGAGTTGATCGCCTTTCGCGGCAGGCACTGTGGGCTCGAAGAAGCGCACGATGTCGTAGCCGAGGAAGCCGACAGCACCGCCGGAAAAGCGCGTGCGGAATTCGGGCGGCTCATCGGGCAGCGGGACGTAGCGGAAGCGCGCCATGAAATTTTCCAAGTCTGCGAGCGGATCTTTTTCCGACTGGAATTCACGTGTCGCGCCGTTATCGGTGATTCGCACGGTGCGTCCGTTGCTCTCCATCACGACGCGCGGGCCGACGATGACGAATGAGTAGCGGCCAGTCTGCTCGCTTTTCTCGACGCTCTCGAAAAGGAACGTGTAGCCGCCGTCGTCGAGCTTTGCGAATGCGCCCACGGGTGTCTCCGCGTCCGCGATGAACTCGGCGTGGACGGGGATGAGGTTGCCCTGCTTCGCGAGCGAGCGGAAAGCGGCGAGGTCGGGAGTGAAATGGGTGGTCACGACTGGCCTCCGTATGTTTTTGCCGCGTCGAAGATCAGTTGCTCCTCGATCGGCTTCGGAAGCCCGTGCTCGTCGAGCTCCTGAAAAAAGCAACTCTCGTAGCCCGTGTGGCACGCGCCGCCGGTCTGCTCGACTTCAAAGAGCAGCGTGTCCTTGTCGCAGTCCACGCTCCAGCGGACGACGCGCTGCACGTTGCCGCTCGTCTCGCCTTTCACCCAATATTTTTTCCGCGAGCGGCTGAAGTAGACCATGAGCTTTTTTTCGAGCGTCATGCGGATGCTCTGCTCGTTCATCCATGCCATCATGAGCACGCGTTTGGATTTTGCGTCCTGCACGATGGCGGGGATGAGTCCGTCGGCGTTGTATTTGAACTGGCTGATCATCGGGTGTGTGAAAGGTGAACGGTGAAAATGAAAAGGCCCGGTGATTCGCGTTCTGAATCATCGGGCCGGAAAAAGGCGACGCACGGTGGCGACGACCGCCCCGCCGTGAGAGGCGGGGCAGGCCCGTCTAGGGATGCCACCAGTGCTGGGAAAATTTCATGCTCCGCGCCTGATAGTGCGCGTGCCCCGGCAGGGCAATCCATTTTTCGCCCGCGGAGCCATCTGCCGCGGTGCGAGGCATGGTTTCCGCTATGTCATTTGTGCAAATGCCAGCGATCGAAGCCACTCCAACCCAGCCGCTCTCCACTGACGAACAGGAGCAATTGCGTCAGACGATCGAGATGTTCGACGTGATCACGCAGGCGAATCCCCAGGATACGCAGAGCATGGAGATCCTGAAGGAGGCGTACTTCAAGCTCGGGCAGTTTACCGAGGGGCTTGCCGTCGCGCGCAGGCTGGCGGACACTTATATGGAGCTGGCGCAGTATTCCGGGGCGCTCTTGGAGTACGAATTCATCCTCCAGCACGATCCGGGAAATACGGAGGTCGTCACCGCGCTCGGGCAGGTGGAGGAAAAGCTGCGCGCCAGCCAGGCGGAAGCGGTGAAGGCCAGCGGCGGGGATCCGAATTCGATCAATCTGGATTTCCGCAGCATGGTCATGGAAGGGGGAAACCTGATCGCGACGAAGAAGACTTCGTCCGCGGAACGCATCTCCGTGCGCGGCTCGGTGGATTCCGCCGCCATCGCGGCGCAACTGGATTCCGCGGACGATGGCAACGACGCGCTCGCGAAATTTCTCACGCAGCATCGGCTCGTGCAGGAGGATGTGCTCACTCCCGCGCTGCTGGCCGTGCGCAAGCGCAACGGCGCGCGCCAGGAAGGGCAGCCTTCGGGATCCCTGATTGCGGAACTCGTCGCTCGCGGCGGTGTGGAACTCGAGAACCTGCTCAACGGAATCCTCAACCGCTCTAAGTTCGCCTATCTCCCGCTCGAATACTACGATGTGGACCGCCAGATCGTGAAGATGCTCCCGGAGTCGGTGACGCTCGGGCGGCTCATCGTCCCCTTCGACATCATCTCCCGCACGATGATGATCGCGGTTGCAAACCCGTTCGACGCCGTCGGCAAGGAAGCCGTCCAGCAACTGCTCGACTACAACATCCAGTGGCACCTCTCCGCACCCGAGGCGATCAGCAAGGTGCTCACGGAATCCTACCGCCGCTAATTTCACAGCCCAGACGATGAGCATCAAATCCTTCGGTGAACGAATCGCGGATGTCCTGATCGAGGACGGACTGCTGCTGCCCGGCCAGCTCGAGGAGGCCATGCAGCTCCAGAAAAAGCAGGGCGGGCGGCTGCTGAAGATCCTGACGGACAACAAATATGTGACCGAGCAGGACATGGTGATTTCGATGGGTCGCTGTCTCGATACTCCGCCGATTAACCTCTCGAAGATGCGCATCCCGGAGGAGGTGATGAATCTCGTCCCGAAGGAAATGGCGCGCGCCTACAAGCTCGTCCCGGTGTGCAGGCTCGGGCAAAAGCTTTTCGTGGCGATGGCCGATCCGCTGAACGTCCTGGCCCTCGACGATCTGCGCCAGCGCACGAAGATGGACGTCTTCCCGATGATCACCACGGAGACGTGCGTGATCGAGGCGCTGTCCGGCGTGAGCCAGTCCAGCGCGACGATGGATCAGGTGCTCCGCAGCGCCGCCGAGGCCGCGGCCGCGGACACCGTTGAGGAAGTGAAGGTGGCGAAGCAGGAGATCGATCTCGATCAAATGGCCGTGGACAGCGAGGACGCGCCGGTCGTCAAGATCGTGAACCTCATTCTCGTGCAGGCGATCAAGGAGAAGGCGTCAGACATTCACATCGAGCCCTTTGAGAAGGAGATCAAACTCCGCTACCGCGTGGACGGTGCGCTCATCGAGGCGACTTCGCCACCGAAGGCGCTCCAGCTCCCGATCGCGTCGCGCATCAAGATTCTCGCCGGTCTCGATATCGCCGAGCGCCGCCTCCCGCAGGACGGCCGTTTCCGCATCCGCGTTTCCGGCAAGGAAGTGGATCTGCGTATCAGCATGCTCCCGACGGTGTACGGGGAAAAGATCGTGATCCGTCTGCTCGACAAGGGCGCCCTCGGCGGGAGCATCGAGAACATGGGGCTGGATGATTATGCGCTGAATATTTTCAAGAAGGCGATTGATGCGCCGCATGGGATGATCCTCGTCACCGGCCCCACCGGCTCCGGCAAGACGACCACGCTCTACACGATCCTGAACGAGCTGAACAACCCGATCTACAACATCGTCACCGTCGAGGACCCCGTGGAATACCAGCTCATGGGCATCAACCAGGTCGCGGTGAAGGCCGACATCGGCATGGGCTTTGCCGAGGCGCTGCGCTCGATTCTGCGTCAGGATCCGGACATCGTGATGATCGGTGAAATTCGAGACAACGAGACCGCCGACATCGCGGTGAAGGCCGCACTCACCGGCCACCAGGTGCTCTCCACTTTGCACACGAATGACGCCGCCGGCGCCATCACGCGACTCGACGACATGGGCATCGAGCCGTTCCTCATTTCGTCCTCCGTCATCCTCACTTGCGCGCAACGTCTCGTCCGCCGCATCTGCCCGAACTGCAAGGAAGAGTTCCAGCCCGAGCCCGAGATTTTCACGAAGCTGAATATCGAGAACGACGGGGCCACACTTTATCGCGGCGCTGGCTGCTCGCGATGCAAAGGCCGCGGCTACGTGGGCCGCGCACCGGTGCTCGAAGTGCTGCCCGTGAGCGAGACCATCCGCCGACTCGTCATCAAGCGCGCGAGCGCCGCCGTGGTGAAAAATCAGGCCATCAGCGAAGGGATGAAATCGCTGCGCATGGTCGGCATAGACAAGGCCCGCGAGGGCATCACGACCCTCGAGGAAGTCCTGCGCGTGACGAGCGAGGATCACTAGCGGCCTGCCGGGCCGGAAGAACGGGCCGGGATTACGGCACACCCTTCTTCTCATCGGTTTTTACCAAGGCACGCCCAGTGCGAAACCGCAGATCGCAATGGCACCGGCGGCAAATAAACAGCACAGTGCAGGGTGACTCCCCTGCGTCCCATGTTTTGCAACCGCACCCGACTCCCGCTCGCATCCGTCATCGCGCCCGCGTTCCTTTTTTCCGCGCTCTGCAGCGCGCAGACACCGCCGGACTTCCAGCGCGAGATCCGGCCCATCCTTTCCAACAACTGCTTCCAGTGCCACGGCCCCGATGAAAAGGAGCGCAAGGGCGGCGAGCACGGCTACCGGCTCGACACTGCGGACGGGGCGTTCGCGGATCTCGGCGGCTACAAGGCGCTCCTGCCCGGCAAGCCGGAGGACAGCGAGCTGTTCAAGCGCGTAACGACGAAGGATGAGGACGACGCGATGCCGCCGCGCAAGAGTGGCAAAAAGCTGACCGAAAAGGAAACCGCGCTGCTGCGCGAGTGGATCAGGAGCGGCGCGAAATACACAAGGCACTGGTCGTATGAGAAGCCGGCGCGCCCCGCAGCACCTGCAGTTCAAAATTCAAAATTCAAAATTCAAAACCCGATCGACAATTTTGTCTTCGCGCGGCTCGAAAAGGAGAAGCTCTCACCGCAGCCGGAGACGGATCGTTACTCGCTTATCCGCCGCGTGTCGCTCGATCTCACCGGACTGCCGCCGACGCCGGAGGAGGCGGACGCATTTGCAAACGACCAGTCGCCCGACGCGTATGAGAAGGTCGTGGATCGCCTGCTTTCTTCATCCGCATACGGCGAGCACTGGGGCCGCGCTTGGCTCGACCTCGCGCGCTATGCGGACTCGGCGGGCTACGCGGACGATCCGCCGCGCACGATCTGGGCTTACCGCGACTGGGTGATCCGCGCATTCAATGCGAACATGCCGTTCGATCAGTTCACCATCGAGCAGATCGCCGGGGATCTGTTGCCGGGTGAGAATGAAGCAGGAAGTCAGGAAGCCAGGAAAGAACCCTTTATGGCTTCATGGGTTCCTGCTTCAAAAGACGATCATCTCATCGCGACCGCCTTTCACCGCAACACGATGACAAACAACGAGGGCGGCACGGACGACGAGGAATTCCGCAACGCCGCGATCGTGGATCGCGCAAACACGACGATGGCGGTGTGGATGGGCACGTCGTTCGCGTGCGCGCAGTGTCACACGCACAAGTTCGACCCGATCACGAATGCCGAGTATTTCCGCCTGTTCGCGTTTTTGAACAACACGGAGGACTCGGACAAAAAGGACGAGCGCCCGACGCTCGAACTCCCGCCGACTGCCGAGCAAAAGGCGAAGCGCGCTGAGCTGGAGGCGCGGCTCGCCACGCTCGATGCAAAAATCAAGGTGCCGCGTACCGCCGATGCAGAGCCGGCGAAGTTCGACGCAGAGCTGAAAAAAGCGCGCGACGAGGCCGCGGCTGTGCGCAAGCAGATCGAGGCCACGCGCCTGACGGTTCCCATCATGCGCGAACTCGCCGGCAACCAGCGCCGCAAGACGAAAATCCAACTGCGCGGCAACTTCCTCGTGCTCACCGACGAGGTGAGCGAGGGCGTGCCCGCCGCATTTCATCCGCTGCCGAAGGACGCGCTGATGAATCGCCTCACGCTCGCGTGCTGGCTTGTGGACGACGCGAATCCGCTCACTGCCCGCGTGATCGCGAACCGCTTTTGGGAATCCATTTTCGGCAGTGGCATCGTGCGGACGAGTGAGGAATTCGGCGCGCAGGGCGAGCCGCCGTCGCATCCCGAATTGCTCGACTGGCTCGCGTGCGAGCTGATGCACCCAACGGTCATCGCGGACGCGAAGCCGTGGGATGTGAAAGCATTCCTCAAGCTGCTCGTGACCTCCGCGACCTACCGCCAGTCGTCGAAGGTCACGTCCGAGGTAAACGAGCGCGATCCGGACAACCGGCTGCTCGCGCGCGGCCCGCGCTTCCGCATGGGTGCGGAGATGGTGCGCGATCAGGCGCTCGCGGTGAGCGGGCTGCTCTCGCGGAAAATGTTCGGCCCGCCGGTGCGCCCGCCGCGTCCAAACATGGGACTGAATGCGGCATTCGGCGGTGCCCTCGACTGGGCGACGAGCGCCGGCGAGGACATGCACCGCCGCGCGCTCTACACCGAGTGGCGCCGCACCTCGCCGTATCCCTCGATGGTCACCTTCGACGCGCCGAACCGCGAGGTCTGCACGCTGCGCCGCAACCGCACGAACACGCCGCTGCAGGCGCTCGTGACGATGAACGATCCCGTTTACATCGAAGCCGCACAATCGCTCGCGCGCCGCATGATCGCGAGCGGTGCGACACCGCAGGAAAAAGTGCGCGCAGGTTTTCGCCTCACGCTCATCCGTCCGCCGAGCGAAAAGGAAACGCAGCGCCTCATCGCGCTGCACGACGCTGTGCTGGCATCGTATCAGCAGGATCAAAAGAAGGCGCTCGAGATGGCGACCAATCCCATCGGCGCCGCACCGAAGGGTGCCGACGTCGCCGACCTCGCCGCATGGACGACCGTCGCGAACACTTTGCTGAATCTCGACGAAACCGTGATGAAACGCTGAACGCTGTTCACTAATTACTTATCACTTTGCACTCCGCATGAATCCCGAACTCGATCTCCTCCAAGCACAGACGCGCCGCCATTTTCTCCGCAAAGCCGGACAGTTTTCGCTCGGCGCGATCGCGATGAATTCGCTCCTCGGCACGAGCGCATCCGGTCTCACTGCCGAGGTGAATCCGCTCGCGCCGCGCAAGCCGCACTACCCCGGAAAAGTGAAGCGCGTCGTGTACCTGCACATGTCCGGCGGGCCGCCGCACCTCGACATTTTCGACCACAAGCCCGAACTCGTGAAGCACGACGGCGAGGACGCGCCCGATGCGTTCATCAAGGGCAAGAAATTCGCGTTCACCACCGGCGTGCCGAAACTCATGGGCACGCCGCACACCTTTGCGCAATACGGCAAGGGCGGCACGTGGATGTCCGACGCGATTCCGAATTTCCACGAAATCGCCGACGAGATGTGCGTGGTGAAATCCATGTTCACAGAGCAATTCAACCACGCGCCGGCGGAGCTGCTGCTCTTCACCGGCTCCGCGCGGCAAGGGCGGCCCTCGATGGGATCGTGGGTCACGTACGGACTCGGCTCGGAGAATGAAAATCTGCCGGGCTTCGTCGTGCTCATCAGCAGCGGCGTGCAGCCGAGCGGCGGACAGGGACTGTGGGGCACGGGTTTCATCCCGTCGGTTTTTCAGGGCGTGCAGTGCCGATCAAAGGGCGACCCCGTTTTGTATGTGAGCGATCCTCCCGGCATGGATCGCGAGCTTCGCCGCAAGACGCTCGACGCACTGCGCGATCTCAACGAGGAGCAGGCCCGCGAACTCGGCCATCCCGAGACGGCCACGCGCATCGCGCAATACGAACTCGCATTCCGCATGCAGACGAGCGTGCCGGACGTGATGGACATCACGCGCGAACCGCAGCCTGTCCTTGATGCCTACGGCGCGAAGCCGGGCGAGGCGAGCTTTGCCAACAACTGCCTGCTCGCGCGCCGTCTGCTCGAGCAGGGCGTGCGTTTCGTCCAGCTCTTCGACTGGGGATGGGACTTCCACGGCACGAACGCGAACGAGGAAATCAAGGACGGCCTCACGCGCAAAATGACGCGCACCGACAAGCCCGTCGCCGCGCTCATCCGCGATCTGAAACAGAGCGGTCTGCTCGACGACACGCTCGTCGTGTGGGGCGGCGAATTCGGCCGCACGCCATTCCGCGAGGGCCGCACCGCGAAGGGCATGTATCAGGGTCGCGATCATTTTCCCGACGCCTACTCGATCTTCCTCGCCGGCGGCGGCGTGAAGCACGGCATCAGCTACGGCGAGACGGACGAACTCGGCTTCTCCGTCGTGCAGGACAAAGTGCACGTGCACGACTTGCAGGCGACCATCATGCACCTGCTCGGCTTCAACCACGAGAAACTCACCTACCGCTTCCAAGGCCGTGACTACCGGCTCACGGATGTGCATGGAAAAATCGTGAAGGGCATCCTTGCGTGATGTCGTAGCGTAAGCTCCCCTGAGCTGCGCGCGAACGTAGTCGCCAACGGCAGGAGGTGGGCTGAACTCGTTCTCTCCTGCGGGAGAATGCCCGCTTCCTTCCGTCGGCGGCTACAGATTCTCTCCGCTTGCGAGTGCTCCTGTTCTCCGTCGTCATGCGCCGCGCATGAAGATCGATTCCCATCACCACTTTTGGAAATACAGCGCCGAGGAGTATCCGTGGATCGGCGACTCGATGGCCGCGCTGCGCCGGGATTTTCTGCCGGAGCATTTGAAAGCCGAGATTGCGGCGGCGGGAATTGACGGCGTCGTCTCCGTGCAGGCGCGGCAGAGCGTGCGCGAGACGGAGTGGCTGCTCTCGCTTGCGGACGTGAGTCCTTTCATCAAGGCCGTCGTCGGCTGGGTGCCGCTGGCGCTCGCGGATGTGCGCGACACGCTCGCGGTGTTCGCGGCGAATCCGAAATTCCGCGCCGTGCGCCACGTCGTGCAGGACGAGCCGGATGACCGCTTCATCCTCGGCGCGGATTTCAACCGCGGCGTGTCGGCGCTGCGCGACTTCGGGCTCGTGTATGACATTCTCATTTTCGAGCGGCAGCTCGCGCCCTCGATTGAATTCGTGGACCGCCACCCGCAGCAGGTCTTCGTGCTCGATCACATCGCAAAGCCGCGCATCAAAGACGGCGCGCTCGATCCGTGGCGTGCAAATATCCGTGAACTCGCGCGGCGGCAGAATGTCTTCTGCAAAATTTCCGGCATGGTGACGGAGGCGGACTGGAAGACGTGGAGCGAAGAGCAACTGCGCCCGTATTTCGACGTGGTGCTCGAGGCGTTCGGCCCGAAGAGGCTGATGTTCGGCACCGACTGGCCGGTGTGTCTCGCGGCGAGCAGCTACGCGCGCTGGATGGAAGTGGTGAGAAAATTTTCGTCAGGACTTTCCTCGGACGAGCAGGAGTGGATCTTCGGACGCACCGCGACCCAGGCGTACGGTTTGAAATAGCTGCGGTTGCTCAGAGTCGGTTCCGACTCCCCGCCGGAAGACTTTTCAGGCGGCCTTCCGACGGCGCTCGCGACTCGCAAAAATCAGGCCCCATTCCTCGCCTGGGCGCTGGCTGGTGAAGCTCACCTCCATGCCTCGCCGTTCCACGAGAGCCTGGATGTCGCGCACCGTGCTGCCGGGGCGCGCCCAGAGGTGGAATTCCATCGTCAGCGTGGTGACCGCGTCGAACGCCCGCGCATTTTCCAGGATGCCCCATTCGGCGCCTTCGCAGTCGAGCTTGAGCAGGCCGACCTTGCCGCCGATGCGTTCGACAGCCGTGTCGAACGCGGTCATCAGCACTGTTCCGCCGGTGTCTGCGACGACTGTTCCGAAGAGGGACTGGTTCGATCCCGCCATCGCCACGGTGCCCGCGCGGTCGCCGACGGCTTCCCGGAAAATTTCGACTCCCAACGGCCCGACATGGCCGGCGAGAAAGCCGTGCAGGCGCGGATTCGGCTCGTAGCAATGAATCACCGCGCGCGGAAAGCGGTGCCGCGCCACGAGCGAGAACATCCCGACATTGCCACCGATGTCGAGGACCGCCGCCGGTTTCGGGCGCACGTCCTTCAGGTGGTAGCAGTCGTCGAAAAATATCTGCGCGAGCTCGTGCTCGAGGGCGGCCTTTTCACCGTCGGGAAAATTGAGCGCAATCTTCCGTCCTGCGACCTTCACATGATCCAGCTTGAAATCCCGCGTCCGCAGGAAGCGGACGCCCAACTGCGCCCATTTCCTGCGAAAACGCAGTTGAAAAAAAAGTCCGGAGATGCTCACCGTACCTCTCCGAGGCAATCGCCGTGCCCGGCGGCGGGGAATCGCAGGACGATCCGAAAAGCGAACCGCTTCACCGCGGACTGATGCACGCGTTTCACAGCGCCGCAGCCTTGCGCACGAGCGTTTCGGTCGTCTCCCAGTCAATGCACTGGTCGGTGATGGACTGTCCGTACACGAGCGCACTGCGATCTTTGCCGAGCGCCTGCGCGCCGGCGACGAGGTTGCTCTCCAGCATCGCGCCGATGACGCCTCTGTTGCTCGCGCGCTGCGTGAGGATTTCGAGAAACGTCGCGGGCATCTTCGCGCATTCTTTCGCGCAATTCGCGTGGCTTGCGTCAATCATCAGCGTCTTCGGCAGCCTGCTTTTTTCCAATGCAGCGAGCGCCTTTGCGACGGATTCGCGGTCGTGGTTCGGCGAGTCGTCGCCGCCGCGGAGGATGACGTGGCAGTCGGGGTTTCCCGTCGTCGTCACCACGCTGGCGCGGCCGCTTTCATCAATGCCGAGGAAAGTCTGCGACTGAATCGCGGCCTTGATCGCGTTGATCGCGGGCTGCACCGCGCCGCTCGTCGTGTTCTTGAAGCCCACGGGCATCGAGAGGCCGCTGGCCATCTGGCGGTGCGTCTGGCTTTCCGTCGTTCGCGCGCCGATGGCGGTCCAGCACGTGAGGTCGGCGATGTATTGCGGCGTGATCGGGTCGAGCATCTCGGTCGCGGTTGGCAGGCCGAGATCCAGCACGTCGCGCAGGAATGTGCGCGCGAGCCTCAGCCCGGCCGGGATGTCGTGCGTGCCGTCGAGGTGCGGATCCATGATGAGCCCCTTCCAGCCGACGGTCGTGCGCGGCTTTTCAAAATACACGCGCATCACGATGAGCACGCGGTCACGCACTTCGGCGGCCAGCTTTGCGAGCCGCTTGGCGTAATCGTGCCCGCCGCTCAGGTCGTGAATCGAGCACGGTCCGACGATGAGCAGGAAGCGCGGATCCTTGCCCGAGATGGTCGCGGCGATCTCCGCGCGCGCCTTGCTCACAAACGCCGCGTGCGCATCGCTGCGCGGGATATCCGCGCTCATTTCCCCCGGTGAGGGAAGGGCGGTGTTGGCGACTACGTGGACGTCGGAAACTCGGTTCATTGGAAAAAAGGGGGCAATAGCTAGCGCGGTTTCCTGCGCACCGCCAGCGGAGATGCGTGCGGAGTTGCGGGGCTGTTTTCCGTCGAGTTCGACCCGCGCCTTTCTTCAGCGGGTCTGGAAAAGCGGACTGCGCACGAGTTCGTGGAGCAGCGTGCGGATGCCGCCGCCCTGCTGCTCGGTGCGCGCGACGATTTCACTCAGCGCCGCGCGATCGGCAAACGCGATCTCGCGTCCGGTCGCATAGACCATGAGCTGCTGTGCGAGGTTGCGCAGCAGCGAACGCGTGTCGGCGGCGAGCATCGCCTTCATTTCCGTGATGTCCCTGAACGCGCGACCGTCTGCGAGCTTGCCGCTGGCGTCCACAGGCGGGCCGAGCTTGAAGCTGATGCCGATGAACGGATCGATCGAACCGCGCGGCGCAGGGTCGCCGTTCTCCAGCGAGCGGTAACGATCGCGGAAGCCGCCGATGACATCGAACGACTCCAGCGCGAATCCCGGCGGATCGATCTTCGCGTGGCACGAGGCGCACGTCGCGTCGTTGCGGTGCTTGTCGAGCATCTCGCGGATTGTCGTCGCACCGCGCACGTCGGGCTCGACTGCGGGGACGTTCGGCGGAGGAGGTTCCGGCGGCCGGCCGAGCAGCCGCGCCATCACGAACGCTCCGCGCGGCACGGGCGAGGTCGTCGTGCCGTTTGCCGTCACTTTCAAAACCGCGGCCTGCGTGAGGAAGCCGCCGCGCGGGCAGCCGGGCGGCAGTTTCACTTTGCGGATTTTGGGACCGCTCACGCCAGGGATGCCGTAGAGCGTGGCGAGCTTTTCATTGATCATCGCGAAGTCGGATTTCACGAGATGCACTGCGTCGAGGTTCTGTTCGATGAGTTCGCGGAAATACGCGCGCGTCTCGGCGACCATTGAGTCCTGAAGGTACGGGCTGAACTCCGGGTAGAGTTTTTTGTCGGGATCGTTCGTCGCGATGTTGCGCAGCTTTAGCCACTGGCCGAGGAAATCCTCGACGAATCGCTGCGATTTCGCGTCCTTCAGCATCCGCTCGATCTCGGCGTCGAGCACTTTCGGGTCGTGCAATTTTCCGTCGGCGGCGAGGCGCGTGAGCGTGTCGTCCGGCATTGAGTTCCAGAAAAAATACGACAGGCGCGAGGCGAGCGCGTGATCGGTGATTCGCACACTTTCAGCCGCACCACTGTCCTCGATGAGGTAGAGGAAATCCGGCGAGCAGAGCGCGGAGCGGTAGGCAAATCGCATCGCGGTCTCGAAGCAGTCGCCAGCCTTCAGGCGGGTCTCGACCTGCGCGACGTAACTCTTTCGCACCCCGGCATCCACGGGATGCCGAAATGCGCGCGGCAAAAATGCGGCGAGCAGACGATCCGCATCCACGAGCGGCTGCTTGCTCTGCACCGTCCAGATTCCTGTGATCGGATCGGGGCGGTTGAGGCCGCCGCCGATGGGCCTGTTCGGCTTGCGGACGGGCGCGCGCACTTCCGGCTGATCCGTCTTTGCGAACTCCGTGATCGGCATCTCGCCGAACAGCGCGCGGTGAGACGCTGGCGGCCACATCTTGTGCAGCGGCCCTTCCACCTCCAGCCAGTCGCATGCGACGCCGGGGCCGGTGAATGCCATCGCGCGGCCCTTGCGGCTGTAATTCGCGACGGGCGCGAGCGACGCGGCATTGAAGCCGATGATCTCGTTGACGTTCATCCACGTCACGAGTTCGAGTTCCTGTTCCTTGAGCGACGGCGCGTCGTAGTAGCCGAGCACGTAGCTCGGGTGCTGGCCGCCGCGCCCGTCGGCGGTGAGCTGCACGACGGAAAGCCGCGCCGCTTCCGTGCCGCGCGCCGGCAGCACTTTTCCCTTGTCCCACTGGAAGCTCCAGAACGACGTGCGCACGCGGTAGAGGCCGGGATAGATCGTGATGTGTTCCTTGAAGTACGGGCTCACCGATTCGTCCTCGTGGCGGAACATGCCGACGCTGCGATCCGTGCCGAACATGCCGAGCCGCGAGTGCGCGCTGATGTCGAGATGCGCGACGTCGCCCGCGGCGGGAAACTCCGGATCGGGCTGCTTGTTGCGCAGCATCACGGCGTCGCCATTCATCAGGACATGGCCGACGAAGCCGCCGGGATTTGCGAGCGAGATGCGCGTCTTCTGCACCGTGGGCGCCTGCGGCTGCGTGGCGATGGCGAGGTTCAGCGTGTGCTCGGCGGCCTCGACGCACTTCGAGAGGTTCACATGCGAGATGTCCAGCGCGTCGCAGTTCTTGTCGAAGCCGTGCGCCATGCCGTCCACCGGCAGCCCGCCTTGGAGCGCGATGCCGGGCATGTCAAAAAGATCGCGCACCGTGTTTTCGTATTCGCCGCGCGTGAGGCGGCGCACGCCGGTGCGGTTGCGCATGTCGAGGCGTGTGCGCTCGGCTGCAATCAGCTCGGTGGAAAGTGACGCCAGCACGGACTTCAGCTCGCCGGCGTCGGGCCGCGCCTTTTTCTTCGGCGGCATCTCGCCCGACTCGATACGGTCATGCACCTTCACCCAGCGCGCGAAATTTTCCGTGTCGGCGAAGTCGCGTTTCAGCGACGTGAGATCGAGATTGCCCTTCTGCGTGTCCTTGTCGTGGCACTCGGTGCAGTGCTTTTCAAAAAACGCAGCGGGCTCCGCATGGGCCGATTGGAAAATCGCGCAGGCGAGGACAGAGGCGAGGATCGGGCGTGATGGTCTGTTCATTTCGGATTGGATTTTGCAGCGGCCGGCGCGGCCCCTGGCAGTGTGGAAAAATCGAACGTCACGCCACTCGGCGGAGCGATGGTCGGCACGGGTTTCCCATCGGCGTCCCGCAGCGGTGCGGTGAGATTCGCGACGGTGATCCCGCGGATGTGGACATCCCACGAAGGCTTCAGGATCACCAGACGGAGATGCCGCGCCCTGGTCTTTTCAAAATAGCCGTTCCACGCGTAGGGCGGCCGCAGGCGATCCACTTCGACGAGCGTCCTCCAGTTCACCGCATCGCCCGAAGACTGGAGCGCGAAATGCACCGCCTGCGCGGATGCGAGTCCGAAAAAGTTGAACTCAGTCTCCGCGCCGAGATCCACGCCGATCCACTGTGGGATCTGCTGCGTCAGAAACCAGTCGCCCGCACCGGTCGCCGTGAATTTTTCACCTGCTTCAGGCCGGATGCTGCCTGTAAATTTTTTCCCGATGACGAGATTCGTCGTGTCCTTCGGTGCTGCGGGAGCCGAGGCCACGGTCACGGGCGGCTTGGGCGGGCGTGGTGCGCGCGGTGCCTTCTGCGGTTTCGGCGCGGGCGGTGGCGCGCTGCTGTCCACAATCGTGTAGCAGGCATACTCGGTCGCAAACGGCACGTCTTTGCCGCCGGTCTGAAATTTCGCCACGACACGGGAACCATTCGTTACGGGATCACCGGCCTTGAGCGATCTTCCTGCCGCGTCGTGCGCGAAGACGGTGACGCCTGCCGGCACCGTGAGCTTCGCGGTGAGTTCCGCGACAGTGACCGCCTTCTGCACCGTGATCGAGCGGCTGCCCGCATCGAGAACGACGCCCGCCTTTGCGGTCAGCGTCGCACGAGGAGTCGCGTTGTCCGTACGGTGAAAGACTTCCATCTCAGGCACGGCGACCGTCGCACGCGATCCGCCGGGGAGCTTCGGAAAAACGATCCGCACCGACCGTGCTTTCACCGCGGGAAAAGTGATCGTGACGACGTTGTGCTCCTTCGCTGTCGAGTTCGCAAACTGGCCATCGGGATCGGATGCGACAAGCTCCGGATCATGCACGATCGCAAAACCCGGCGAGACGCCCGGATCCGGATCGTCGTCAATCTCCACGTCGTCCGAGGTTTCGAGCCGCCAGCCGGTGAAGGCCGCGCGGCCGTTGAAAAGATAGAGGCGCACCGTGTTGAAGGCCACCGGCGCATCGCCCAGCTTGATGCCGCAGAACGCGCCGTCCTTCGCGTCGCTCGACCACATGCCGAGCGTCTCCATGCGGCCGTCGTTGAGCTTGGAAATCACAAACGGCCCGTTGCTCCCGCTCCCAATCGCAATCGCCCCTTTGGCTCGCGCGAGATTTTCCGCAGCGTCGGCTGAAATCGCGGACGGCCCACACATGGCTGCTGACACAAGTATCATCACCGCACGGAGACTGTTTCGCAGCGGGCACATCGGTTTGCGGCGCGGGCTCACGCTTTTTGCTCCGGCCACTTCCGTCCGGCGTTCAGGAATTCGAGCAGCGTCGCCATGCGGCGGTCACGCGTCTCCTCGCGCTTCGCGTCGGTCAGCCAGCGGATGTGTTCGCGCCGGCAGCTCGGCGAGAGCTTTGAAAAATTTTCCGCGGCCTTCCGGTGCTTCTTCATCGCGAGCATCGTTGCAAAATAGTCCGGCACCGGCAGCGGCGCGCGTGGCTGCTTCGCGACCGGGCGTGCAGCGTCGCCGTCGAGCGCGACCGCCGCGCGGAGCAGCGCACGCAGCGCGACGGCATTCACCTCGCCGGGCGATACGATGCGTACGCAGCGGATGTTGGTGTTTTCCTCGCCGCCGTCGAACAGTCCCGCAGGATCATCCAGCTCCGTGCCGCGGAAAAATGCGACGCTCACATGCGCCTTCGCCGGGCTGATGCCGCACACATTTTTCCTCCCGGAAAAGCAGATCAGGCTCCACTTCACCGACTCGCTGAGATCGGGCTCCCATTTCAGAAACCATTCGCGGAGCTGCTGCGTGATCGGGCGCGAAAATGCCGGCGCAGTCTCCAGCCATTGATCAGGGTCGCGGGTCTTGGAGCGGGAGGAATCCATACGTTCCAAAAATCCTGCCGGACGTGCTCGCGCCACGCAATCCCGCTCGCGCGGAATCACTCGTCCATCCCGAGGAATTTCCCCGCCGAGCCGACGCTGAAATTGAACGGCTTCCCGTTTTTCATCCCCATGATTTCGTACGGCAGCGTCTTGCTCCGCTTCTCGAACGACTTGTCAATCCGAAGGATTTTCCCCGTGCCGATTTGCTCGCGGATCGTTTTCTGAACCTCGGCGGGCGTCTCCTCCACCGCGACGCGCACGCTCAGAAGCTTGCCGTCATTCGCGATGCTGAACTCGCGCGGCTTCCCGGCCGCAGTGGTCGCCTCCACGTCGTAGGTCGTGGTCTCGTCAAAAATGCGCGTCACGGTGGCCAGCTTGCCTGCGCCGACTTCGGCGGTGATCGCCTTTTGCACTGCGGGCGGCGTCTCGGCGAGCGCGATCTCCGCGCTGGAGAGCGTCCCGTTTTCCTCCACGGTGAATGCGCGCTCCTGCCCGGCTTTCGTCGTCATCACCACGTCGTAGCTCGCCTCGCCATCGTCGAAAATCTTGTCCACGCCCACGAGCACGCCAGTGCTGATCTGCGCCCTGATCGTCTTCTGCACCGCGGCGGGAGTCTCGGCGAGGTCCACCTCGATGCTCAACAGCGTCCCGTCAGCGCCGACTGAGATGTCGCGCTCACGTCCGCCCTGCGTGATCGCGGTTTCGAAGGTCACGTCGCCGTCCTCCTCCACGCGCGTGATTTCTGTCGCGGTGTTGCCTCCGAGCTTCGCGATCGCAGTTTGCACCGCAGCGGGAAGCTCGGAAAAAGCGACGGCCTTGCGCACTTCCGCAGCCATGCACATGGCGGCGAGACAAAGCCACGCTAGAAAACTCCGGACGATCATCCCGTGGGAGCAAGGCGAAAGCGCCCCCTTACTTCTTCACCGGACGGTGATGATGGTGATGGTGCCGGTGATGGCGGTGATGCCTGTGGTGGCGATGATGCTTCCGCGCGGCGGTGCGGTGCGCCGCCGCGTGGTGTGAGGTGACTGCGGCACCGGCCGGTGCGACGGCGGGAGTTTCCGCGTTGGCATCAGGCAGCGTTCCGAAGCCGACGGCGACGATGAGGGAGCAGATGAGTTTGTTCATAGGTGAGCGATGAAACTTCGCGGGGCCGCAGAAGTTGCACGAGTTTTTTCCACGAGCCGTGACGCGCTTGCAAGATTGTTCGCGGTCTCGATCCAGAAGAGTCCTGATCTCGTCCTGCGAGCTACGGTGATTTTTTTTCGTCAGCTTCCAACTGCCGTGTGAGCCGCAGGCAATAGAGCAGAGGCAGTGCGCCGAAGACGCCGAAGCTGCAATCAATCAGCCGCCAGTAAAACGGGATGCCGCGGATCGGGCCGCAGATCAGCGCGAGGAGGATCACCGCCGCGCACGCGCCGAGGCCGACCTTCAGCACCCACGCGTTTGCGACGGGCTCGCGCCAAGGGCCGATGAAAAATATCGCGATGATAAGATGCGCGAATGCGAGCCAGTCCGTGCCGTAGGCGAGCCACGGGTGGTGTGCATGCACGTCGCGCAGGCCATCGCGCACGGTTGCGATCCAAAATTGCAGGCCGCTGAGCGAGTGCGGATCGGCGGCGGGCGGGATGCCGAGCAGCTTTGCGAGCAGTTCGAGTTCGTGCAGAAGCGGGAATGCGGTGAGCCCGCTCACGATCAGCGCCGCGATGAAAAGGCCGAGCATCAACCGGTATCGCCGCAGCACTCTGGCCGGGTTCATTTGTCTAGCCGAGCAATGCCTTCGCCTTCGCAAGCGCCTCGTCGAGCTTGCCCGCGTCCTTGCCGCCGCCGCGGGCGAAGTCGGGCTTGCCGCCGCCTTTGCCTCCGACGATCGGGGCGATGGCTTGGATGATTTTTCCGGCCTGCACTTTCGCGGTGAAGTCGGGCGCGACGGATGCGACCAATGCGACGGCTGTGCCCCCGGAGCCGAGGACGATGGCTCCCTTGAAGCCCGCGCCTTTCAGCGCGTCGGCGATCGTCTGGAGTCCATCGCCGTCCATGCCGTCCAGCCTGGCGATAATGGCGGGGATGCCGTTGATCGTCTGCGCATTCGCGATGAGATCCTTCGCGCGGCCGGCGGCTTCGCGCTGCTGGGCGGACTTGAGCGCGCGATCGAGTTCCTTGTGCTGCGCGAGCATTCCTTCGATTCGCTTTTCGAGTTCGGGGAGCGGCGTGCCGAGGTTCACGGCGAGCGTGTGGAGGCGCTGCATGTTGGCGGTGGCCGCGTCGTAGGCGGTGAGGCCGGCGACGGCTTCGATGCGGCGGACTCCGGCGGCGATGGCGGCTTCGGCGTTGATGCGGAAGAGGCCGATCTCGCCGGTGGCGCGCGTGTGCGTGCCGGCGCAGAGTTCCTTGGAATATCCGCCGATGTCCACGACGCGGACGATGTCGCCGTATTTGTCGCCGAAGAACTGCATGATGGACGCGTCGCCCTTCACCTGCGCGTAGGGCACTTCGTTCCACTGCACGGCGGCGTTTTCCACGATGCGCTCATTCACGAGCCGCTCGATGTCGCGCACCTGCGCGGGCGTGAGCGCGGCGCTGTTGAAGTCGAACGTCAGCTTGTCCGGCCCGACGAAGGAGCCCTTCTGCGTGGCCTCCTTGCTCACGACTTCGTGCAGCGCCCAGTGGAGCAAATGCGTGACGGTGTGGTGGCGCTGGATGGCGTTGCGGCGGTCCTTGTCCACGATGAGCGTGACCTCGCTGCCGATGGACGGGACGGGCTCGGTGGACGGGATGGACTCGTCCAAAAAGTGCAGCCATGTGTGGCCGGTCTTCTGCGTGTTGGCGATGCGCCACACGTCGGCGCCGTGGGTGAGTTCGCCGGAATCGCCGACTTGCCCGCCCATCTCGGCGTAGGCGGCGCTCGCATCGAGCACCACGGCGGTGCGGTCCTTGAGCGAGACGACTTCGAGCACCTTCGCGGGCGTGGAGAGCGAGTCGTAGCCGACAAATTTCGTCGGCGCCTTGGTCTCGACTTCGCTCAGCTCGATCACGGTCTTCTTCTGCGCGGCCTGCGCGGTCTTGCGCTGGATGGCCATGCACGCATCGAAGCCCGCGACATCCACGCGCAGCCCGCGTTCGCGCGCCATGAGTTCGGTGAGGTCGAGGGGAAAGCCGTAGGTGTCGTAGAGCTTGAAGGCATCCTCACCCGCGATGCCGCTGAGCTGCTCGTAAAGCGCGGCCTTTTCGGGAAACAGGATGCCCGCTTCGCCTTCAAAATCGCCGAAGCGCATCGCACTGTAGATCCTGTATTTCTCGTCGTCGTTGAGTGTGGCGATGAAGGCGCTCTCGCGGCGCGAGGGAATCCCCCTGGCAATTTCCTCGAAGAGCTGGATGCCGCGATCGAGCGTCTTGTTGAACGCCTCCTCCTCGCGCTTCAGCGTTTCCTCCACGAGCTTCTGCTTGGCGCGGATTTCGGGGAAGACGTCGCCCATGGTGCGGGCGAGGACGGCGGTGAGCTTGTAGAAGAAGGGTTCGCGGAAGCCGAGGGTGCGGCCGTAGCGGACGGCGCGGCGGAGGATGCGGCGGAGGACGTAGTTGCGGTCGGTGTTGCCGGGCTGGATGCCGTCGGCGATGGCGAAGCTGAGGGTGCGGATGTGGTCGGCGATGACGCGGAAGGCGACATCTATGGCGATCTGCTCGGAAGGCGCGGTGCCGCCGGTCGGGCTGGACACACCGCTGGTCGAATTGGGTACACCCCCGGTCGGACCGGAAGCCCCCCCGGTCGGACTGGAAGCCCCTCCGGTCGGACCGGAAGCCCCCCCGGTCAGACTGGAAGCCCCTCCGGTCGGACTGGAAGCCCCTCCGGTCGGACTGGAAGCCCCTCCGGTCGGACTGGAAGCCCCCCCGGTCGGACCGGAAGCCCCTCCGGTCGGACTGGAAGCACCACTGGTCGGACTGGAAGCCCCTCCGGTCGGACTGGAAGCACCACTGGTCGGACTGGAGACACCGGAATTCGGCTCTTTTTGGCCTCCCGGCAGGGTGCTGGCGTAGCGTTTGCCGCTCATCTTCTCCAATTCATCGAAAATGGGGCGGAAAATGTCGGTTTCGTAGTTGGAAATTTTCGCGTTGGCGAAGTCGGTGAAGCCTTTGGTGCCTTGGATGATGCTGGTGACGCGCTCAAAGCCCATGCCGGTATCCACATGCTGCGCGGGGAGGGGGGTGAAGGTGCCGTCGGGGTTCGCGTTGAACTGGATGAAGACGAGGTTCCAGATTTCGATGCACTCGGCGGTGCCTTGGTTGACCAAGAGCCCGCGGGTGTCGCCGGCGGGCGTGAGGTCAATGTGCAGCTCGGAGCATGGGCCGCAGGGGCCGGTCTCGCCCATCATCCAGAAGTTGTCCTTTTTGTTGCCATTCACGATGTGGATGGCGGGGTCGAGGCCTTTGGCGCGGAATTTTTCGGCCCAGAAGTTCCATGCCTCCTCGTCGCGCTCGGCGGGGTCGCCGATGGATTTGTCGGGATTGTAAATGGTCGCATAGACGCGCTGCGCGGGGAAGCCCCAGCGCTCGACGACCAGCTCCCACGCCCACTCGATGGCTTCCTTTTTGAAATAGTCGCCGAAGGACCAGTTCCCGAGCATCTCGAAGAAGGTGTGGTGATACGTGTCGAGGCCGACGTCATCGAGGTCGTTGTGCTTGCCGCCCGCGCGGATGCACTTCTGGGTGTCCGCCGCGCGCGTGTCGCTGCCGGGGACTGCGCCGCCCCATTTCGAGACGTCCGCGCTTTTCTCGCCGAGGAAGATGGGGACGAACTGGTTCATGCCGGCGTTCGTGAAGAGGAGGTTTGGCGAGTCCGGCATGAGCGAGCCGCTCGGCACGATGGTGTGCTTTTTCTCGCGGAAGAAATCGAGGAACGACTGGCGGATTTGGGTGCTGGTGAGCATGGCGTGGGTGCCGCTGTTTTTGGCGGGCGTGTGGAAAAGGGCGCGCAAGCTACATGGCGCGGGGGAAAGGTAAAGGCGGGCGTGAGCGTGAGCGCGGCATTGGCTCGACTGGAACTACGAAGGGCACGAAGAACACAAAGGCAGAGGCACTGGGGAAGAGTCCCAGATTTTCCCATTCGTGTCCTTCGTGCTCTTTGTAGTGAAATCCAAACTGAGCCGCTACCGTGAGCGTGCGGAGCGTGAAGATGCTGAAACCCATACGTCCGGGAAGCGCGTGAGCCGCGATGTTAGGGAGCCGCGGAATGGCGAGTGTCGCGGAACGATGTCCAATCCACCCCCATCCCGGATCCCTGTCGGCCACACGGCGGATGTGTTCCGCCTCGTGGTCGAGGCCACGCCGCACGCCATCGTGCTCGCGGATGCGCACGGGAAAATCGCGGTGGTGAATGCGCGGGCGGAGGCGCTTTTCGGCTACACCCGCGCGGAGATGCTGGGGCAGGCCGTCGAGATGCTGGTGCCGGAGCGGTTTCGCGGGGCGCATCGGGATCATCGCGCGGCGTATGCGGAGCATCCCGAAGAACGATGTGTGGGCAAGGGGCGCGATTTTTTCGCCCTGCGCAAGGATGGCTCGGAGATTCCGGTCGAGATCGGGCTGAACCCGATTGAGTCGCCCGGAGGCCCGTTCACGCTGAGCACGATTCTGGACACCACCGAGCGCCTGCAGTCGGAGACAGACATGCACGCCTCGGAGCTGCGCTACCGGCGGCTCTTCGAGTCGGCGAAGGACGGCATCCTGATCCTCGATGCGGAGACGGGGATGGTGGTGGATGTGAATCCATTCCTGGAGAAGCTGCTCGGGTTTTCGCACGAACAGATTCTGGGCAAGGCGATCTGGGAGCTGGGATTTTTCCGGGATGTCGTGGCGAACAAGGAGAAGTTCCCGGAACTGCGGGAGGAGGGATACGTCCGCTACGAGGATCTGCCGCTGGAAACGAGCGACGGGCGGCGGATCGAGGTGGAGTTCGTGTGCAATGTCTATCGCGTCAATGGCGGCAAGGTGATCCAGTGCAACGTCCGCGACATCACCGAGCGCAAGCGCGTCGAGAAGATGGTGCAGATTTCCAAGGCGCGCTTTGCGGCGGTCTTCCGGTCGAACCTTGCGGCCATCGGCATCCACACGCTTTCCACGGGCCGGGTCATCGAGGTGAACGACCGGCTCTGCGAATTCTCCGGCTACAAGCGGGAGGAGGTGATCGGGAAGACCATCTTCGAGCTGGAGACCTGGGTGGACGTGGCGCAGCGGGATGCCGTGATGGAGCAGGTGCGCACGAAGGGATTCGCCCGCGACGCGGAAGTCCGCCTGCGCCGCCGGAATGGCGAAGTGCGCGACGTGCTCCTTTCGCTGGAACTGCTGGATGTGCAAGGCGAGGCGGAGCCGGTGCTGGTGACGATGTTCACCGACCACACGGAGCGCAAACGCGCGGAAACCGAACTGGTGGAGTCGAAGCGTTTCCTGCGCTCCACGCTCGACGCGCTCTCCTCGCACATCGCGATCCTGGATGAGCGCGGAACCATCGTCGCAGTCAACGCGGCGTGGAGTTGCTTTGCCGACGACAACCATTTCATGGGCGGCAACCACTGCGTGGGCGACAATTACCTGCTGGTCTGCGATTCGGCCACCGGCCGATTCTTCGAGGAGGGTGCAGCCGTGGCTGAAGGCATCCGCGCCATCATGGCCGGGCAGCGCGACGAATTTCATCTCGAATACCCCTGCCACGGCCCGGTGGAGAAGCGGTGGTTCATCGTGCGGGTCACCCGTTTCGATGGCGACGGGCCGGTGCGTGTGGTCGTAGCCCACGAAAACATCACCGAGCGAAAACGCGCCGGAGACCGCTTCCTCCGGCTGGTCGAATCCAACGCGCAGGGCGTGATATTCTGGAATACGCGCGGCGAGATCACCGGGGCCAACGATGCCTTCCTGCGCCTCATGGGATTCACCCGCGCGGATCTGGAGGGCGGGCTCATGAATTGGGTCGCGATGACGCCGCCGGAGTTCGCGGATCGCGACCGGCACTGCCTGGAGGAAATCGCCGCGAAGGGAGTCTGCCCGCCGTTTGAGAAGGAATACATCCGCAAGGACGGCACGCGGGTTTCAGTTTTCATCGGCGCGGCGAATTTCGAGGACAGTCCGGGGGAGGGCGTGTGCTTCGTGATCGATCTCACGGAGAGGAAAAAACTGGAGCAGCAGTTCCTCCGGGCGCAGCGCATGGAGAGCATCGGCACGCTGGCCGGCGGCATCGCGCATGATCTGAACAACGTGCTTTCGCCGATCATGATGTCGCTCGAAGTCCTGAAGATGCGCTTCCCCGATGCCGAAAGCGGGAACCTTCTCGACATTCTGAGCACCAGCGTGCAGCGCGGTGCGGACATGGTGCGGCAGGTCCTGTCCTTTGCCCGCGGTGTCGAAGGCAGGCGGATGGAAGTGCAGATCCGGCACCTCGTGCAGGACATGGAAAAAACCGTGAGGGACACCTTTCTCAAGACCATCGAGATGCGGACGGTTCTCCCGCACGATCTCTGGACGGTGATGGGCGATCCCACGCAACTCCACCAGGTGCTGATGAATCTCTGCGTGAACGCGCGCGACGCCATGCCGCACGGCGGCAGGCTGACCATCTCTGCGGAAAACCTCATGCTCGATGCGCACTACGCGAGCCTGAACCCCGAGGCCAAGCCAGGGCCTTACGTTTTCATCCAGGTCGAGGACACCGGCAGCGGCATCCCGCCTGGGATTTTGGAAAAGATATTCGATCCGTTTTTCACCACGAAGGAAGTGGGCAAGGGCACCGGCCTCGGCCTTTCCACCTCGCTTGCGATCATCAAAAGCCACGGCGGCTTCATGCGCGTTTACAGCGAGATGGGCATCGGCACGAAATTCCACATCAATCTCCCCGCACGAACCGAGGCTTCCGCCGCCGCCGCCACTGAAATCGCCGCCGAACTTCCGCGCGGCCACGGCGAACTGATCCTCGTCGTGGACGACGAGGCCTCCGTGCGCCAGATCACGCAGCAGACGCTGGAGGCATTTGGCTACCGGGTCATCATTGCGTCCGACGGCTCGGAAGCCGTGGCCATCTACGCGACCCGCAGAGCCGAAATATCCGTCGTGCTGACAGACATGACGATGCCCGTGATGGACGGCCTCGCGACCATCCAGGTCCTGAGGAAAATCAATCCCGCGGTGCGCATCATCGCGGCGAGCGGCCTCTCGGCCAACAGCCAGCTTGCCGGTTTCGGCGTAAGACACTTTCTGCCCAAGCCCTACACGGCGGAGGCGCTGCTCAAGGTTTTGAGGGAAGTTCTTTCTCCGGAATGAAATCGCCGGACCAACCGCCCGTGGGGCCGCGGCTCAGTGATTGTGCAATTTCGGAACCGAGGGAGCCAAGCGCGACGAGCAGAACAGCAGGGGCGCATCATGCCACCCAACTTTTCACGGAAGGAACAGATCGTGGACGGCACGCGCTATTCGGGCGGAAGCGCGGGCGGCGGAGGCGGAGGCGGCACGAATTCAGAAGCGATGACGAGGGTGTTCCTTTTTTTCGTGAACAGCGAAATGATGAGCAGGCCGACGCCCGCGGACAGCATCGCGATCCCGGCGTTCCGCCAGACTTTCGGGTGTGACTGCGTGAGGTCGAGCGTGTAGCTGAGATTGTTAAAATCACCGCCGGGAGAAAAGTGGACGTTCTTGGCGCTGGCAGGGAGTTTGAAGTGGAACGTCTGGCTGACGATTTCGCCGTTGATCCCGTTGGCCGTGCTGAAAATCCAGTCCGTATTTGCGCCAGTCACGAGTTTCATTTCCTTCGGGACATCAACGACGAATTCGCCCGCATTCCGATAGCGCGCAAATGCCTTCGCCCGGACTTTGTTCAGCGCCTTCCGCTGCGCGTCGTCCCTTTCCATGCTGAAATTGTCGAGGACTGCCGCGGCCATCGAATAGCGCAGGTCGCGCAGCACGAGATCCTGGTGGTTTCCGTAATTCTCCTTCCAGGCGGCCCATTGGCTGGCGCTGTGCTGGAAGCTGACCTCGACCGCCGCATCGCCGCGCTCATCAATGTTGTAAACCCAGTTGGAAGTGCGGCTGACGGACTCGGTCTCTTGCGCAGGAGCGGGTGTCAGCGCGGCAAAGAGGACGAGGACCGGTGCGAAAATAGGGAGCCTGATTTTCATGATGGAAAATTTTTTCGGTTTGAAAATGCGCTTACTGACCGTTTCCGAGGCGCGCATATTGGATCAGCGTCTGCATGGTTTCCAGGTTGCGCTTAAATGCTTGCTGGGGCGAGCCGATGAACACTCCGACCACGCCTTTTGGCGTGGGCTGGAACATTCCCACCCACATGTGGGTGCCGTTCCTCGAACTCGTGGTGCCCGTGTAAATGACGCCGGTGCCCTTTTGCTGCGTCGTCGCCACTTTCACTTTCGCTCCGTTGGCCGCAGTCACATTGCGCTGCGCGGTCTGCATCGCATCGTGTGCAGTCTGCAGCTGTGGAAAATGGAAGATGTTCACCGCGACAAAGGACTTCGGATCCTCGGCGGTGAGGATCATCCCGGCAATGCCCGGGTTTTCCAGCCGCGCCCAATAGGACGGAATGGCGACAGAGACCATGCCGCCCGCACCGAACCAACGCATGAAACCCTGCGGCAACACTTGATCGCCGCCAGGGTTCACAGGGACGATTTTCGCATTTTCGCTCCCGTTCACCTCTCCACCCGCATCCGCATTCTTGGTCACGTTTCCGTTTCCGGCCGGGTTCGTATTTCCACCGGCAGTTCTCTTCGCAAGGATGTCCTTGATCTTGTCAATCTCGACGCTCGGCAATTCCGGAGGGCGGAAGCCTTCCGCCTGATGCTGCTGGATGTTCAGCCAGATTTGGTACTTCTGATCCCGCAGATCCTGCTGAGCCATCTTTACCGCATCCTCGAATGCCACGCGGCTCGTTTTGCCCACGGCCATCGGCGTGATGGCCGTGCATTCGATCGCGAAGAAATCCGACTGGCCGGTGCCGAACCAAACGAGCGTGAATGCGTGGCCGGGCCGGAACACCACCGTGGTGCGCAGGCCGAAGTGCTCCATCACCGAGGACCAAAGCAGCGCGAGTTCCACGCACAATCCCTGATTGGTGATGATGACATCGCGGGGCATGCGCACCGTCTGCACGATCGTGCGGACATCCCCCAGCGTGGCCGGCACGCCCTGATCGCTCGTGTAGCGCATGTTCGTGTCGCACATGTAGTCGTAGAGCGCCTTCATGATGCGCCAGACTTCCTGCGAACCTCCCACGATACCCGCGGTGGTTCCGCCAGTGCGTTGTGTGATCACCGCGCAAAATTCCTTCACGACGGGATCGTTTGGCGTGACCATCGCCGTGATGAAAGGCGTGGCGGCGAAAACATCATACCACGTCAGGATTTCGTTCTTCGGGAGATCCGTGTATTCGACTTCGTTCACGCCGCGCAGTTCGATGTTGGAACGCAGGATTTCCTCCCGTTGCTCGCCGAGCTTGTCCATCCAGCGGACCTTGGTTTCGAGGGTTGCCGTGGTCTGGTTGGTGAGTTGCGTCACCTTCGCCGGCAGTTGCGGGTAGAAAAGTTTCACCACGGTCTGTCCCGGCGGGATCTCGGCGTGCGTCTCCTCCGTCGTCCACGGGACGTAGTCGGGAATCTGATAGCTGATGGAAAAATTGCGGACCATCCCCTGGCCGTCGTTGTGGAAGACGATCTTGCTGACAAAGTTCCGTCCGTTTTGTGCGGAGGGATTGCCATAGACCTTGTAGGCAAAAGTCATCAGCGATTTTTTCACCACGGGTGCGTCCCAGTGGAGCGCGCCCGGCTCCTGCGGGCGGAAGTGGTAGAATGCCAGGCTCCCCAAACCGAGAAGGCAAAGCAGGACAGCAGTAAGACGGATGATCTTATTCATATGCACAGAAAGGTCGGAAAATAAGTGCGCGCTCGGACTTCGGCACACTGGCAGCAAACGAACCGGCAGGCGAGCTTTTTTGCGGAACAAAATAAAACCCCGACGGCGGTTTGATTGCCGTCCTTGCGCGGCAGGAGCATCGAAGCCCCGGAAGGGCCTTCCCGGACGGATGTCCGCGGCCCGCAGATGCTCCATTGCCATTGATGTCCGCGGTGCTCCAAACGGCAAACATCCCCACCCTCAATCCCGACTGAGGCTACCGATCAGATCACCTTAAAAAACGCTTCAAAAAGGTGCTTGGCAAAGCGGGGCGGAAGAGGATGCTCGAAGGCAACGATTGAGCATGTGAATTTCGCCGCAACCGAATCCCAACCCCGGAAATGTGCTTCCCGGAGCCGTACCAGAAACCCCGTTCACCTTTCCTTCATGCATCGTGCTCCGGGAGTTCCCGCTCCCCAAAGCAATCCCTGTGCTTGCAGCCCATGTCGCGTCGTGGCGTGAAAGTAATTTCCTCACGCTTGCATGGCCAGTAAGATGATCAAATCAATGTCCAAATGGACGTGGCGTCTCGTCATGATCCTTCTGCTGGCCGCCTCGATCTGGGTTTTCGTGATTTGGATGATGAGCTATTTTCAGGCGGAATGGTATCAAAGCCAGGCAAGTTACGAGAAGCCTTGGCGGCCTGGGGCTGCCATTCGAGGGTATACCTATTCGTTCGATTCCGGCGGAGTGTGCTTTGAAAGGATCCGGTGGGATCTTCCGACCCCGATGACCGATGCCGAATTGGACGCCGCCACGGTTCATGATGCTTACGCAGGCAAGGGAAAACCGTCCGGTTATCCGAAAGGTCACCAATTCCAAAGCGGCTACCCTCTTCATGTGAATTGGCTCGGCTTTGGATATCTGAAACTGCCGCCTGAACCCGACCACGATACGCTCACCCGGACGTTCACGATTTTCCCGTTCTGGGCCGTTGTCGCGGCTCTGGGGCTGCTGCCCGGAATGTGGCTAGCGGTGAAGCTCTTCCAATTTGCTCGACGCAAGGGACGCGACAAGGTGCCCCAATAAAGCCACCTCACCCCCCGAGAATGAAACCTCCGCAAAAAGCCGGGCACCCTAAGTCATCTCATGAATACCGCGACTACCATTTTGCCTGTGTTTGGATCAACCCGCGTCGTGCAAGGACAACCGTTTTCTGAATGCCAAAGCTGCGAAGCTAAGCGGCTGACCACTTATGAGATGACTTCTAATTCAAAGCTGAAGAAAGAATGATAACCACCGGAAATTTTCAGAACGGCGCTATTGCCATGATCCTTTTTGGCTTGTCGCCATTACTGTCCTTGCCTTCCAAAGCGGAGCCGCCGGACGATCGGAATTTCGCCGCGCTTCAGGCTGAGGCGCAAAAGACCTTTCGTGAGAACGTCAACCCTTTCATCACGACCTACTGCATGGACTGTCACGGGAATAAGAAGCGCAAGGGCGGCTTTAATTTCCAACCGGCGCTCAAGAAACCCGGCGGCCCTGAATCCAACCGACTGTGGCGGCAGGCGCTCGTCAACGTGAAGGCGCACGACATGCCGCCGGACGATGCGGACAAGCAGCCGACGGATGCGGAGCGGCAGATTTTCGTGGACTGGATTCCCAAGGCGAAATTTCTCAGCCCGAAGGATCCGGGGCCTTTTGTGATCCGACGGCTGACCAAGATCGAGTATGGCAATACCCTGCATGATCTCATGGGTGTGGATCCGGCGGTCGCCAATGAGCTGCCCGATGAGGTATTCGGCGCGGGATATCTGAATACGCTATCTTCCCTCCAGTCGGAGCAATATCTCGGAATCGCCAATGCGGTGCTGGATCAGATACTGCCACTTAGCAGTGCTTCGCCGACAAAGATGCAAAAGCGTCTCTTCGGTGAACCGCCAAAGCCGGGGAGCGATGTTCGCGCGGCGGCGAGAGCTGTCGCCCTCTCACTTGCCCGGAACGCCTATCGCCGGCCCCCGTCGGAGGCGGAGCTGGATGTCCTTTTGGGAGTATTCGATCTGGCAAGGCAAAACAAACTCGCCTACCCGGCGGCCCTGCGCCTGATGCTGAAGGCGATCCTGGTTTCTCCCCAATTCCTGTTCATCACGCCAGCCAGGGAGGCTGAAACCGGTCATGCTATTACTCCCCTGGATGACTATCAACTCGCTTCCCGGCTGTCCTATCTGTTATGGGCAACCATGCCCGATGCCGAGCTATCAGCATTGGCAGATAGCGGCAAGCTCCACGAGCCCGCGGTTCTTAGGGCGCAGGTGAGCCGTCTGCTCGCGGACAAACGGTCGCGCGCGCTCTTCGATGGCTTCGGCGCGCAGTGGCTGGGACTGGGGGACTTGAAGAACAAGACCTTCGACACCGCCAAATTCCCGCAAATGACGAAGGAAATGCGCGCCGTGATGGTGGACGAGGCGCGGCTGTTCTTTGAAAGCATCGTGTGCGATAACCGCAGTGTCGTTAGTCTCGTGGACAGCGATTACACATTCCTGAACGGCACGCTCGCCACTGTCTATGGCATGGAAAAAGCCGTCACCGGCCCGGCAATGCGAAAGGTGAAGCTGACGGATGCCAACCGCGGCGGCATCCTCGGGATGCCCGGCATCCTCGCAGTCACCTCCTTTCCCAACCGCACCAGCGCCGTGAAACGCGGCGTGTGGGTGCTCGAACAAGTCCTCGGCGAACACGTCCCGCCCGCCCCGCCAAACGTCCCGGCCCTGGAAAAACAGGACCAGAAAAAAGTCGCCAATCTCACGCTGCGCCAGCGCACCGAACTGCACCGCACGAACGCCGTCTGCGCGAACTGCCACAAGATTCTCGACCCGATCGGCTTCGGCCTGGAGAATTTCGACGCCATCGGCCGCTGGCGCGACAAGGACGACTCCGGCGGGGCGATTGACGCCGCAGGCGAACTCCCCGGCGGCAAACATTTCTCCACTCCCAAGGAACTCAAAGCCATCATCGCCGCCCGCAAGGACGAACTCGCGCGCAACCTCACGGAAAAGCTCCTCGCCTACGCCCTCTGCCGCCAGCTCGAAGGCTACGACGGAATCGTCGTGGATCGCCTGATGGAAACCCTCGCCAAGGACGGCTACCGCATGCAGGCGCTCATCGTCGAAGTCGTGACGAGCTATCCTTTCATGAATCACCGCATCCAGGAGCCCGTCATTGCGACGGGCAAGGAAAAGTAGCTGCCAGGCAGAACCGATGGGACGGCAATCGGGCACGCCTATCCGGTGTGTGGACAAAGTGCATCGGACAATAGCCCGGCGATTCATCGCTGGGCTTGCGGAGTGACACGGATAAAGTCCCATACGGGACGACAGAGCCGCTCCTTCCGTCCCTGCGCGACTTCATTTCGCCGAGGAGTCGCATTCCCGGCGGTGAATAGCCGGGCTGTTTTCGCCATGATTTCCCGCAGCGTCGCCAGCCGACCGGATAGGGAGGCAGTATCCCAATTTGAATTTGGAAGCCATGAAGCCATGAAAAACACACGCATCTCCCTCGTTCCTCGGGTTGCTTTTCCTTTCTTGGCTTCCTGGCTTCCAAATTAGGGCACTACCGATAGGGTGGATGCGCCCATCCCGACCGCCCGCGCGTGCCGGAATCACCGCGCCGCATCCCTGCTCCCCGTCCGCGCGTCCATCCCGGCGGATGGCGCGTGCCTTCCGGACTTCCCCGCCTGCCTCCCACAGCCCGTCGCATCCCTGCGGTCTCCTGCGGCGTCCGTTCGGCGCCCCGTCGCATCCCTACGAAGTCTTCCCGTATCCCTCCGGCAACTCAAAGTATCCCTCCGGCAAGCCGCCGTATCCCTACGGCGGTTCGGCGTATTCCTCCTTTTCGTAAAAGTAGGCCTTACGCACGGCTTGCGCAGCCCTGCACGAGCTTCACGGAGCCCTACGCGAGCTTAGCGGAGGCCTCCGCAAGCCCTCGGGAGGCCTGCGAACGTCCAAAGTAGGCCTCCGCAAACCCCGCGTATCCCTACGCCGACCTTTTACATGGATACTTTGACTCATCGGAGGGATGCGCCGACTCGCGGAAGGGATGCGGCGAGATCTGGAAGGGATGCGCTGGGCTTCGGAAGGCGGGAAAAACGGCAAAAGGCGGCCATTTTTGGAGTGCGCCAGCCATCCGACGCTTTGGGAAGGAGCGGCGCGGCGCGTTCCACCTTCCCGCACAGTCACCCCGCTCATCGCGGCTGCACTTTGGCTCAAAAACGCCCTGCTTCCCTGCACTCTCCCGCAGCACCGCCAGCCAATCTTTCGCCGCTACTTCCTCCAAGCGCTTCAGGAGGGCGGTGCGGGGGGCGGTCATGCCGGGGCTGGGGTCCTTTGCGGGGGCCTGCATCAGGCTCATCATCGCCAGCGAGATCGTGGGCTGGGCCATCATCTCCTTCGTCAGCACGGGAGCGATCTGCGCGGCGGTCTGGCAGATGGTGGGATGCCCGTGAATCTGCGGATGCTTCGTCGCATCAATTAAGGCTGTTGAGATTCGGGATAGCCGCATTCAAATGTAATGCTTGAATGGCAGTGGGATTGTTTCTTCATTCTTGGGTCCGCTGAGAAGCACTTCGCCCACAGCGTCCGCGAACTTCAGGGTCACCGGGTCTCCGTCCGCAAAACGGCAACTGTTATAGTTCAGTTTTGTCAGCCCCATGATGTCCTGAAGCACTTGTTTGATGTCAGCCTCACCACGGATGATGGTCACTTCCAGAGGCAGCGGCACCTCCATGCCGGGATAGGTGCCCAAGCTCGGCAGATAGCCACGGGTCATAAGCATGGCCAACCGTTCTCCCTGAATCCATGCCATTCCTCTCATCACCGGCTGACCACTATTGAGTCGATAGAAGCGGAGATTCTTGGCATCCACTATCCTCACTCCTACCACGTTGGTCTGGTTGCCTGCGGCACGTTCAAAACCTGTCCACTCTTCATCATCAAAGTGAGTTCGACCATGGATGAACACTTCCGTCGGAACCTGATCATCGTGTGTCTCACGGTAGGAGCTGATGGCCTTTGCCAGCAGATCTTCGGCTTCTTTACGGTCCAGATGAAACTGCTGTGTATCTGGGGAATACCAGGGGCCGTGATGCCCTTTGAAAACCACCCCGTCTCCCGAGTTAAGGAACATCTGGGCTGCGCAGCAGGCATCTTCTGCCTTCTTGCTCTTGTCGTCTTTCTTGAAGACGAGGCCAAGGTAGCAAACACCTGGACGAACGCCATCGAGTTTCCAAGGTCTGCCGGCCACTTTGTAATAAATCGCGGAACTGAGGTTCCAAGCGATCTGACTCAGCATCGTGCCGTAATCCTTCAGCGGTCTGCCGTTCGACTTGAGAAACTCATGGTGCGCGATGGTGCTTTCTAGAACGATCTGAGTCAGCAGTCCATGCTTCAGCAAGCGACCCTTGAGCTGGTTGTGGAAGTCAGGTTCGTGAAGGTAGGGTTCAGCAGCTTGATTGAACTCTTCGAATAGGAACTTATCACCGCTGGCCACCGCCCGGGCTTCTTTCTTGCTGATTGCCGCCACCGTTTTTACTCGCTCAAAAAATGGAACTGTGGACTTGGGGCGACAGCGCGTTTTGACCACATCTGGGAGGACGACGATCCAGAGCGTCGGCGTCACGTCCTCATTCTTGGTATGCTTCACCAGGCGCGACATGAAGAAACCCACTGTTTCGTGAACACGTTTGTTCACGTCATCAATGTTTACCACGCGCAACAAGGCTTGTTCCTCAATCTCAATCACCGCTTGTGGCTCAGAATTCCAGGCGATGCCAAAGGCTGCCTCAAAGCCAGGGAACGGGGGCCTTCCCTGCGTCTTCCCCCCCTCTGAAATCGGCGTCTTCACCTTTTGAATCCAGTCCCTCAATCGGCGAATCCCGTCCACCGTGCCGATCACTCCGTAGTTCACTGAATAGTTTTCCCGGGCCTCGTAAGGCCCTAGCAAGGTCAAACCATGTCGTGGATCTTCCATCGTCTGTCCGTGTCCAAAGACGAGTTGCGGCTCTGGGAGGTGGATCAAGTTGAAGTCCGTCTTCATGATTCGATCTCCTCCTCATCCAGTTCGTCTTCGGGCCAATGTTCTTCCGATTCGTCGTCTTCTGGAATGTCGGTATCATCCCTGCCAAAGCTTATTGGGCTCAGAAATGTCAGTGGATGGGTTGAAACCGTGTATCCGACATCGTCACCGCAAGGCCCCGAGATTAGGCCTTGATAAGCTGGATCGTGCAGAAACGACATCACAGCCAACATGCAATCCAGCCACTTGTCGTTATACCACTGCTTGCACAGTGATCGCCGGGCACTGTGTTGCTTGTCGGATGGGAGGAGTTCTCCAGCCTCGGTGAACACGACATGCGAGCGGATGGTCAGGATCGGCCTTGGCCACCAAATCACCTTGGCCTGAGTAGCGAAGTGCCACAGCCGCTTCTGCGGAGTGCCGTCACGCTTCGTCGGGCGTGCTACAAGCCGACGGTGTGGCGTCCTGCCGCTGGGCAAGGGCACAATGGGTCTGAAGGAAACCTTGTCATCTTTCACAAAGCCTTGCGGAAACCAGTAGCATCGTTGATCGCCGGAAAGCTCATACTCCCTAAGACCAGCGGCTAGGCAGCGGGCCTGCCACGCTTGTTTGACCAGCGATGTCACGATGTTACGGGCCTCCTTCTTGTCCATCCGCAGTCCCTTGTGCCCCGATCTTTGAAACTCAGCTCTATCCATATCCTGTGTCTCCGCCAGCTCCATGCCGGCTTCCTTCAAGAGGCGTGCCATTCCCGCCTTCCTTTCAAAAGAGAAGATCCCACCCTTTTCGCGATAGTTCGGCACACCCAGTGGTAGCTCTCTCGCACCTTTGTCCTCCAGAGGATCTGCAAGAGAATGGAGAAAGAGCCGCTCCGGCAGGTCGCCGATAGCGAACCAGTTGCTTGCGCAAGGTTCAGGGGTTTCACTCACATCCATCAACTGGCGTTCGTTGGCACGCCACCATTCCGCGACTGCGCCAGGGCTAAATCTCTCGTCCTTTGGGATTTGATCACGCTCGAGTTTTTTTAGCAATTGCGCGAACGCAGGAGCCCATCCGGAAGAGAATTCCACGACCGTAGCACGTGCCAACTCAATCGTTATCTCGGTGTTGGACAGGTCATCTATCCGCAACGGTATGATGAAGTCTGTCAGCGCCTTCTCCTTCGCTACTCGTTTTGCGACGGCGATCTCGTCCATCACGCTATCGCGCTCATTCGAGTGCCGGGACAGAACCATCAGAAACTTCGTCGTCCGATCGCGAATCGCTGTCTCAATGTCGGTCCAAAACTTCTCGCCGCCTAAAAGTTGCGTTTGATCGCACCAGACTGGATAACCCAGCGCAGCCAAGCGCAGGGCGATCCACCGAGTAAACTCGTTGTCTTTGGCTACGTTAGCGTGACTGAGGAATATCATAAGCAAATTCAATACACCCCCTCTGTCGCCGCCTGCCAGCCGACGATTTCATTCAGCAGAAGCTCCTCCGTGCGACGGACGATGAGGTGATCGCTGACTTCCAGCGCAGCGCGGATGCCGGTGGCGAGGTCGGCGTTGGCGGGGAGTTCGTCTTCGTCGCGGAAGATGGGGTAGAGGGAGTCGCGGATGGGTTCGCCGCGCAGGTTCGGGGTGCCGATGAGATCGGGCGGGACGACGTAACGCTCCAGCGCGCGGTGCAGCCACTCGGCCCAGCGTCGGCCTTCCTGGGTGTTGTCCGCGTGGCGGTAGCTGATGAAGGCGCTGTAGCGGCGGGAGTGCATGGCTGGGCTACGGGTGGGTGGTGATGAAGGCATCGAAGTCCGTAGCGCACACCTGACAGGCCGGGGCTGCGGGTGCGAGCGGAAAGCGGATGCGGTGAATGAAACACCGAGGGGATGTTTGAAAATAGCCCGGCGATTCATCGCCGGGATCCATGGGTGGTGAAGGCAAAGAATCCCGGCGGGAACGAAAGAACCGTTCTACCGTCCCTGCCGGGACTTTGGTCGCTTTCCTTTCCGTGACCCTGTGCTGAAGCACTTGGGCTATTTTCAAACACAACTTCGCGCGACAGGCTCATCAAGACGATTAACACCCGCCGCAGCGCCATCCAGCACGCCGCCGACGGCATCTGGCCCTACACGGACGAGGCGAACGCGGGCCAGCGCAAGGCCTTCGAGCTGCCGCAGAACCGGCCGCTGAGCCTGTAAGTCGGGCTGAACAACGGGCTGAGGCGGAAGGCAGTGCGGCACTCGATCGTGCAAAGTCGCGCCAGCTATGGATCGCGCGCATGTGAAATCGCGCGCAAGCTGCCGTCGCGGATCGCTGCGCGCTGCGGCTTCACGAGCATGCGCTGGCGCTGAAAATTCTCGGAGGCATCGTGAAGGCGATGGCCTTGCGCGGCGGCCGATCTGTACCGGTGGAAAATCACGCGATCTGCATCTGGCCGGGATTTTCGGCGGCGGTAGCGTGAGGCATGAACCAAGAGCCGCTTCACTTCATCCAAGCCATCTTCACCGGTCTGTTCCTTCTCACGCTGTTTGCGGGAGGCTGTCTCGTGCTGAATTTCCAACGCTTCTTCGGCCCCGATCCCGATGTGCCGAGCGAGAACAGCAGCTCCCGCTCATACGGCCGGATGCAGGCCCTGATGGTTTGGCTTCATGCGGTCGTGCTCACGGGAGCCTTTGCCTTGCTGATGCACTGACGCGCGTCGCGCCCCGAATTTTCATGACAGGCATCGGTTTCGATGACCTTGCACTACCCGCACATGTGTTCCACAGTGCGCGCCCGGATCGGAGAGCGATCCGCATTTATCCAAACCGAAAACGCACGAAAGACCATGAGCGAGACTGCAGCGCCCGCCGCACCGGCGGCACCGAAGGAAAAGAAACCCAACCACAACGAGGAGATCAAAACCGCGATCCCGACGCTCGCCGGCACGCTTGCCGCGACGCTCGCGGACCCGGCGCTGGACCGGTTTTCCGAGGACGACCAGCAGTTCATGAAATTCCACGGCATCTACCAGCAGGACGATCGTGACCTGCGGAAGACGGGAAAGAAATTCATTTTCATGATTCGCGGGCGCATCCCCGGCGGCGTGCTTTCGCCGAAGGGCTACCTCGTCTATGACGACCTCGCGACGAAGTATGGCAACAACACGCTGCGCATCACTTCGCGCCAGAGCTTCCAATTTCACGGCGTCGTGAAGACCGGCCTCGGGCCGCTGATGAAGAAGATCAACGACTCGATGATGGACACGCTCGCCGCGTGCGGCGACGTGAACCGCAACGTGATGAGCCCGCCCGCGCCCGTCGCGAGCGCGCAGCACGCGCAACTCCTCGCCGACGCCACGCGCGTCTCCGAGGCGCTGCTGCCGAAGACGAAGGCGTATCACTCGATCTGGGTCGAGGGCGTGCAGCTCAATCTGGAAGACCCGGCGAACAAGGACTTCGTGGACCCACTCTACGGTCGCACGTATCTGCCGCGGAAATTCAAAGTGGCCTTCGCGCTCCAGCCGGTGAATGACGTGGACATCCTCACGAATTGCCTCGGCTACATCGCCATCGAGGAGGGTGGAAAAATCACCGGCTACAATCTCACCGTCGGCGGCGGGCAGGGCCGCGCGCATGGAAATACCGAGACGTATCCGCGCATCGCGGATGTGATCGCATTCGTATCGCCGGAGCAGCTCATCGCGGTCTCGCGCGGCGTGCTGACCGTGCACCGCGACTTCGGCGACCGCACGGATCGCAAACACGCGCGGCTGAAGTATGTGCTCGAGGAAAAGGGCGCCGCATGGTTCCGTGACGAACTCGAGGCACGCCTTGGCTACAAGCTTGCCGATGCGAAACCGTTCAAATTCGAGCGGCAGGGCGACACGTTCGACTGGGGCCAGGCGCTCGATGGATCGAGCTACCTCGGCCTTTATGTCGAAACCGGCCGCGTGAAGAACAAGGACGGCTACAAATTGAAAACCGCGCTGCGTGCCATCGTGGAAAAGTATCAGACCGAAGTGCGCCTCACGCCTTCGCAGAACCTGATCCTCGCAAACATCAAGCCCGCCGACAAAGCCGCGATCACGGCGCTGCTCGCCGAGCATGGCATTCCCGTTGAAAATCAGGCGAACGCCATCCGCCGCGCGAGTATGGCCTGTCCGTCCATGCCCACCTGCGGCCTCGGTCTCGCGGAGAGCGAACGCTACATGCCCACGTTGCTCACGCGCATTGAGGAATCGCTCGCCACGCTCGGCCTCGCCGACGAGGAAATCATCATCCGCATGACCGGCTGCCCGAACGGCTGCGCGCGGCCCTACATGGCCGAGATCGGCTTCGTCGGCAAAGGCCCCGGCCGCTACCAGCTCTGGCTCGGCGGCAATGCGAACTGCACGCGGCTGAACAAAGTCTGGCGCGATCTCGTGAAAGATCCTGACATCATCACCGAGCTGCAGCCGCTCTTCGCGCGATGGAAAGCCGAGCGCATTGGCGGCACCGAGCGTTTCGGCGACTGGGTCGCGCGCGTGCTTTGGAAAGAAGCACCTGCGCCCGCCCCTGCTGCTGTCGCGAGCTGAGTCTCGCAGACAATTCACGCGACTGCGCGAGCAGGATGCGTTAGCAGATTCTGACGATGAACCCCCGTGTCCTCATCATAGTCGCCGTCTGCGCTGTCGTGGCGGTGTGTGCATATTTTTTCACCAGCAGTGACGTCGGCGCGACACTGGGGCGCGGGCAAAGTGAGAAGCCAGCGACGGGGACTTTGCAAGCGCAGCCAAGTTCCGGCGCCACCACGAAGCCCGCCAAGAAAACGGGCAAGGCGGACTGGAATTTCCTGACAAACCTCGATGCCGGCAAAGTGCGTCCGGCCCCGACGCAGGAAGACATCGCCCGTTTTCTCGCGAAGCACGGCGAGACACCGGCGAACCTCATCGCGGCGTTTGAGGCCGCGCATGACCGCCGCTGGCTCGACCGCGCACTGGAGCTTTTTCCGAACAGTCCGCTCGTGCTGATGAAGGCTGTGGATGCGGCTGACAACAGATCGGTGCCGAAGGAGGGCGAAGCGTATCAGGCAAACAAGGAGCGGCTGGCGCTGATCGAGCGGTTCAAAGCCGCCGACCCGAACAATCCCGTGCCGTGGATTCTCGCCGCACAGGAGCTTTTTAAGTCGAAACAGACCGACGAGGGCGTCGCGGAGATCCGCGCCGCGCTCGAACGCCCCGCGTTTTACATCTACGCGAATGAGCGCATGGACGCGGCGCAGCGGCTCTCTGAGAGCCTGGGAGTCGGCCAGCTTGAAGCGAGCGCGTCCGCGATGTTCGGCCTCACGCTGCCGCACATGTCTGCGGCGACTCAGGCGTCGCGCGGGCTCATGGAGTGGCAGAAATCTGCGGCGGAATCCGGGGACACTGCTTCGTCGAGCGAAGCGCTCCGCCTCACTTACGAGCTTGGCCACACTTTCGCCACACCGGAGGCCTCGCGCATGCTCATCGGCCAGCTCGTCGGCATCGCGATGGAAAAGCGCGCGCTTGAGGCGCTGCCCGCAGGTTCACAGCCGGACTGGCTGATGGTGACCCCGGTGGAACGCCTCGCCGAGATCGAACAGAAGCGGGCCAACGTGAGGGAAGTCGCCAAAGGAATCGAATCGGTCATCCAGAGTCAGGACGGAGAACTTATCGCGGAATACCTCCGCCGGATGCGAAATGAGAGCGAGGCCGCCGCGTACGACTGGCTGAAAAGACAGAAAAAATAGCAGGACCGCGGACAGGCAGCGCGGGGTTCCACGCGTGAATCCCCCGCGAACTCCTTTGCGGATTTACTTCGCCGTATTTTCAGCGGGAGGGGCAGCCGCCTTCGGCGCGGGCTTCGGTTTGCTGTCCCAGTTCTTCATGATGTCCGCCTCGTCGAATGCCACCGGCGCGCCGCTCTCGGGGATCTCGATTTTCGCCGACCACAGGATGCCATTCACCACGAGCTTGCGCTGGCCCTCGGCCTTCCAGTTCGTGTGCCAGTCCGCGCCTGTGAATGCGAAGCTGCGTCCGCCGTCCTTGCGCTCGTAGGCCCACCCGATCGTCTCCGCGCGGCCCGCGTGCGCCTTTGCATCGGCGGACGTGCGCGCCTTGTCGGGCACCTGTCCCGTGATCACGGGCACAGCGCCTGGCAGGAAATGCAGATTGTAGAGCCAGCCGTCGCCCGGCGCGGAGAATGCCTTCACGCCGCGCGTGACCGCGTGCTGCGGGAACGTGTCGAAGCTCATGTCCCAGTGCCCGCGGCAGCCGATGTCCTTTTTGAACACGCCGCCGAGCCAGGACTGGATTTCATCCGCGCGATCCTCCGGCACGTCCACCGCCTGATGCAGCATCACAAAGCCCGTGCCCTTGCTGATGAGCGACTTCATTTTCTCCCAGCGCGCCGCGTCGAGGAACGGCAGCTTCGGCCCGCCATCCGCATAGATCACGACCGCGCGCGCGTTGTCAAAAATGTGCTCATTCTTCGGCCACCCCTCGGCGGCCATCACCGGCCAAACGCCCGGCGTCTGCTTCAGCGCATTCACGAGGATAGTGCAGCCCGCGAAATACTCATGCCCGCCCGGCTTGCTGCTCACGCTGCCCGCGATGACGACGATTTTCGCGAGCTTCGTGTCCGTCGTGTCCACCTCCAGCGGCACGCGTTTTTGCTCATCGGTGAAGTCGGCGCGGGTGAAAGTGGTGAGGGCTGCGAGGCAGAGGAGGGTTGGGATTTTCATGAGGTTGGGAAAAATTAGGGACGCCGTGCAGACGGGCGCCACTCGTTAGGATGCGATGATCGTTACGCAATGATGTCCTTCACCACGCGGCCATACACATCCGTGAGCCGGTAGTCGCGGCCGTCGTGGCGGAAGGTGAGCTTCTCGTGATCGAGACCGAGCAGGTGCAGTAGCGTTGCGTGCAGGTCGTGCATGTGGACTTTGTCCTCCACTGCGTAGTGGCCGAACTCATCCGTCGCGCCGTAGGCAAAGCCCTTCTTCACACCGCCGCCCGCGATCCACTGGCTGAAGCCACTCGGATTGTGATCGCGGCCGGTGCCGTTTTTCTCCGCGTAGGGCGTGCGGCCGAATTCACCGCCCCACCACACGATCGTGTCGTCGAGCAGGCCTCGCTGTTTGAGATCCGTGAGCAGGCCCGCGATCGGCTTGTCCACCGCGCGCGCGTGGTCGCCGTGCTTCGGTAGGTTCGAGTGCTGGTCCCACGCCGGGTTGTTCGAGTTGTCGCTGTAATTCACCTGCACATAGCGCACGCCCTGCTCGCACAGCCGACGCGCCATGAGGCACTCGCGTCCGAAATTGTCCGTCTTGTCCTCGCCGATGCCGTAGAGCGCGAGCGTCTCGGGCGATTCCTTGGAAATGTCCACCGCGTCCGGCGCGTGGCCCTGCATCCGCCACGCGAGTTCGTAGCTGTTGATGACCGCCTCCAATTCGGTGTCGCCCGGCTTCTGCGCGAGCTGCGTTGCATTGAGTTCGCGCAGCATGTCGAACTGCCGCTTCGCCTCGTCCATCGAGCGCGCCGGTGTGATGTTGCGGAAATTCGTCTCCTTCGCCGGCTGGCCCACGCGCCCGAGCGGCGTGCCTTGATACACCGCGGGCAGGAACGCGTTGCCGTAATTCCGCGGCCCGCCGTTCCCGAGCGAAGGCGTGATGCTCACGAAGCCCGGCAGGTTTTCGTTCTGCGTGCCGAGGCCGTAATTCACCCACGAGCCCATCGAAGGGCGGATGAAATTCGTCGTCCCCGTGTGCAGGAAAAGCGTCGCCGGCCCGTGCGCCACGCCCTCGGTGTGCAGCGAATTCATCACGCACAGCTCGTCCGCGTGCTTCGCCATTTCGGGAAAAAGTTCCGACACCCAGCGCCCCGATTGCCCGCGCTGCCTGAACTCCCACAGCGGCTTCATCACGCGCTGCGTCGCGCCCTTGCCCGTGCGAGCGAGCGAGCGAGCGTCGTCGAAATCCATCATCTTCCCGTCGTCCTTCAGCAGCCGCGGCTTGTAGTCGAACGAATCCACATGGCTCACGCCGCCCGCCATGAAGAGGAAAATGATCCGCTTCGCCTTCGGCTGATGATGAGGCTTCTTCGGCGCGAGCGGATTCAATGCCGCGAGTGCCTGCTGCTGCGCCAGACCGGCAAGCGCCATGTAGCCGAAACCGCACGCGAGCTGTTGCAGTGCGGAGCGGCGGGAGAAGAGCGGAGTGTTCATGGGAATGGGTGAGCTTAGTCGAGAAACCGGAAATCGAGCGAGCAAAAGAGCGTCTGGTAAATCTGCGACCACGCCTCGGTGCGATGATCGCCGGTCGCGTCCGCGAGCGCCTTTGCAAAAATCGCGCGCTCCTTTTCCGTCGGCATCCGGCACAGCGTCGCGCGGAACGCATTCACGAGCCGCTCGTCGTCGGGCGACGACGATGCAAGCGCGCGCTCGGCGGCGGCCTTTGCCTGCGCGAGCACGAACGGACTGTTCAGAAGGTAGAGCGCCTGCGGGGCGACCGTGCTCGCGTTGCGGTGGCCGAAGGTTGCGTTGATGTCCGCAAAGTCGAACGCCTCGAAAAGCTCCAGCCGCCGGTTGCGAAATGCGGGCGTGTAAACGCTGCGGCGCACGTCGGTGAACTCGTATTTGTATTCGATATTCTGCGCGCCGGAGTCGTTCGCATTGATCTCACCGGCATTGCCGATGTTCGGCCCGAGTGCGCGCAGATCCAGCGCGCCGCTCACGACGAGCATCGTGTCGCGGATTTGCTCCGCATCGAGCCGCCGCCGGTTTGCGTGGGCAAAGAGCCGGTTGTCCGGGTCGCCCGGTGTCGTGGCCGTCGCGGTCTGCCACGCGTGGGAGAGAACAATTTCGCGCACGAGATTCTTCACGCTCCAGCCCTCCTCGACGAAACGCACCGCGAGAAAATCCAGCAGCTCGGGATGCGACGGCGCCTCGCCGGTCGTGCCGAAATTCTCCGAAGTCCGCACGATGCCTGAGCCGAAGCACCAGTCCCAAACGCGGTTCACAAAGACGCGCGCCGTGAGCGGATTTGCCGGGCTCGCGAGCCAGTCCGCGAGTTCGCGACGTCCGCTCTGCTTGTCGGAAAATTTCGGCTTCGCGCTGCCGAGCACCTGCAGAAAACCGCGCGGCACCTGCGCGCCCTTTTGCGCCACGATGCCGCGCACGCGGATCTGCGTGTCGCCGATTTCTCCTCCGTCATTCACCGCCATCACCGTCGGCCGCTGCGGGCCTTCGCTCGTCAGCTTCTTCATCGAGGCTTCCATCTCCTTCACTCGCGCGTCCATCTTTTTGCGCTTGTCCGCGTCGTCGCGCTTGGCGGTCTCGCCCGCCGCGGGCTTCGCGGCATTGTCGAGCACGGAGAGATCCTCCTCGGACAAAAACTGGATCGCATCCGCGATGACGAATCCCGTCGTGCCTTCGTTTGCCACGAGCACATAGCCCGCGCCGTCCTGCTCGAATCGGAATTTTCCGAGCGACACGAAGCGCCCGTCCGCCGACGGCTCCAGCGTCTCGTCCACGAAGACTTTCTCCTGCCCGTCCGCGTGGAAAATGTGGATCGGCACTTTCTTCTCGCGGTTCTTGCCCGGCGTGTAGGCAAAGCGCACCTCGTAGCGGCCCGACTTCGGCAGCTTCGGCGTGAACGTGATCGTCTTCGCGCCCTTATCCCTGTTGTCGTCCGTGAGGTAGCCGTCGCCGATGAAGCCCGCGACCGTCTGCGACTTGCTCCAGCCGCCGATGGTCTTTGCGTCCGCGTCGTCAATCACGATGCCCGGCAAATCCGTCGCCGCGACGGATTTTCCCGGCTCGCCGTTCCCTTTCGTCGCGATGGCCTTCATCTTAGCGGCCTCCTTTTTCGCCGTCTCGAGATCCTGCTTTAGCTTCGCGATCTTCACCTCGTGCGCGGCAAATTTCTGCTCGTCCGCGCCGTCGAATTTCAGCGGTTCCGAGATCCAGCGCGCGACGTTGTCCGTGTAGTTGAAGAGCGTGCGCGTGGAGGAAAAAATCCCGGCCAGCGCGTAGTAGTCCTTCTGCGGAATCGGATCGAACTTGTGATCGTGGCACCGCGCGCAGCCGATGGTCTGGCCGAGCACGGCCTTGCCGATCGTGTCGAGCTGCTCGTCAATGATGTCGAAGCGGAGCTGCTGCTTGTTCTGCTCCTCGTAGTTCGTCGGCCCGAGCGCGAGGAACGCCGTCGCCGTGAGCTGCCGGTTGCGGGCGTCCGCATTCGCCGCAGGCAGCAGGTCGCCAGCGATCTGCTCGCGGATGAAACGGTCGAAAGGAACATCGCGATTGAACGACTCGATCGCGTAATCGCGGTAGCGCCACGCATCCTTGAACAGCAGCGTGCGCCCGCCGCCGCTCGACTCAGCAAAGCGCGCGACATCCAGCCAGTGCCGGCCCCACGTCTCGCCGAAGTGCGGGCTGGCGAGCAGACGATCCACAGTCGCGGCAAGTGACTGGTGACTGGTGACTGGTGACTGGTATTCGCGAACGAACGCATCCACCTCCTCCGCCGACGGCGGCAGGCCCGTGAGCGTGTAGTAAAGCCGGCGCACGAGCACTTCCGGCGTCGCGTCCTTCGCCGGGTGCAAATTCTTTTCCTCGATCTTCCCGAGGATGAAACGGTCCAAGTCGCCGCGCGGCCACGCGGTGTCCTGCACCACGGGCGGCGTGGATTTTTTCGGCGCGATGTAGCTCCAGAATTTCTTTCCCTCCTCGATGCTCAGGCCTACCTGCTTCTTCACACCCCCAGCCACGCTCGCCGCAGTGCGCGGATCGGGCGCGCCCATCTTCACCCACTGCTCCAGCGTCGCGACTTCGTCAGCGGAAAGTTTTTTCTTCGGCGGCATCGCGAGATCCTTGTCGCGGTAGCGCACGGCCTTGATGAGCAGGCTGTCGTCCGGCTTGCCCGGCACGATCGCCGCGCCGCTGTCGCCGCCCGTCTGCCAGCCCTCGCGCGAATCAAGCCGCAGCCCGCCCTTCACTTTCTTCTCCGGGCTGTGGCATTCGAAGCACCGGTCCGTGAGCAGCGGGCGAATTTTCTTTTCAAAAAACTCGGTGTCGCCCGGATCGCCATGCACCGTCGCGACACCGAGCGCAGCGGCAAGAATGCGGATGGAGGAGCGGGAAAACATCAGGGGTTTGACCAGTGGTGCGGGGCTATCTTAGCCGTGATGGCATTGTGCGGCAATGGAGTGCGGGAGCGGGGAAAACAGACTGCGCAGGAGCCTCACAAATTCAGGCAACCGATGAGCCGCAGGCCTTCAAGCGTGAGGTTCTCGTGAACGGCGGAAATTTCCTTCACGCCAGCGGCGATGAGATCCGCGTAACCGCCGGTGGCGACGGCCTTCAGCTTCCGCACGCCGAGCGCGGTGCGAAGCTCGGTGAGGATTTCGCGCACGAGGCCGCGGTAGCCATACACGGCGCCGGCGAGCATCGCGTGCTTCGTGGATTTCCCAATCGGCCCGGGCGGTTCGAGCAGCGAGATTTTCGGGAGCTGCGCGGTGCGCTGGTGCAGGTAGTCCGTCATCGCCTCCAGCCCGGGCGCGATCACACCGCCGATGTATTTTTTCTGCGGCGAGAGAATGTCGAACGTGACCGCCGTGCCGAAGTCCACGACGACACACGGCGCGCCGTGAAATGTCGCGGCGGCGGCGGCGTTTGCGAGGCGATCCGCGCCGATGCTTTTCGGCTTTGGGTAATCCACGCCGACGCCGAGCCTGCTGCGGTGATCCACGTTGTGCAGCGGCTTTGCGCCGAGGGCTTCACGGATTAGCGCAGCCTTCTGCGGGACCACGGAGCAGAGTAGCACGCTGTCGAACTTCCACCCGCGCAGCACGCGGTGCAGGGTCGCGGCATTGAGCTCCGAAGTCCGCGCACGCCGCACCGCGCCGAGCCGCTCGCGCGATGATAGCGCGAACTTCGTGAATGAATTGCTGTTGTCTATGAGCAGGAACTCCGCGGACGGCATGGGCGCAGTGGAGATGGGGCGCGGCGCTTTGTCACGCATCCTGCGCGCAAAGAAAAACCCCGCGGCCTCAGTGTTGAAGCCAACGGGGTTTTCGCTGCGCCCGGAATGAACCGGGCCGATGGAAACTATCCGACGATTTCCTCGCCGACCTGATAGCGGATGAACTTGCGCACCTCGATGGTGTCGCCGAGAGTCTTCGCCTTTTCCGCCACGAGCTGAGTGATGGTCTGCTCGGGATTCTTCACGAACGCCTGTTCGAGCAGGCACACACCCGCGAAAAATTTGCTCATCTTGCCTTCGATGATCTTCTCGATCACCGGCGCGGGCTTGTCCTTCGGCGTCTGCTCGACGTAGATGGCGCGCTCGCGGGCTGCGAGTGCCGGCGAAACGTCCTCGCGGCGGATGCTCACAGGGCTCGCCGCTGCGATGTGCAGCGTGATGTCGCGGACGAGCTGCTTGAAGTCGTCGTGGTTCACGGTGTCCTGCTTGCCTGCGCCAACTTCGAGGAGGACGCCAATTTTTCCACCGAGGTGGATGTAGGCGGCGACGATGCCGTTGCCCGCGACATCAATGCGCGCGCTGCGGCGGATCTGGATGTTTTCGCCGATCTTGGTGACAGCCTCGACGCGCACGGGCTCGAGGTCCGCGGCGGGGTTCTCGGCGAGCGTCTTCGCCCAGCCGGCGGTGAGCGCGAGAAAGTCGGCGTTCTTGGCGACGAAGTCCGTCTCGCAGTTCACCTCGACGAGGATGCCTGTCTTTGCGCCGGGGAGGATCGCCTGCGCGATCACGCCTTCGTTTGCGGCGCGACCGGCCTTTTTCGCGGCGCTGGCCGCGCCTTTCTTGCGGAGGATGTCAATCGCAGCCTCGATTTCGCCGTTTGCCTCGACGAGGGCTTTGCGGCATTCGAGCATTCCGGCTCCGGTTTTTTCGCGGAGTGCTCCGACTTGCTTGGCGTCAATGTTCACTTGAGTGGTCATGGGTCAGTGTGTCTTTGGGTTGAAAATGAGAGAGACGAGAGCGTTCACCCTCGTCTCTCGGAAATTTGGAAACGGCGGATGGCGCGATTTACTCCGAGACGCCGGCGAGTTCCGCCTGCCGTTTCTTCGCTCCCGAGGCGTTGCCGCTCACGAAGGCGTCCACCAGCTTTTGCAGCACCACACGGATGGCGCGGATGGCGTCGTCATTGCCCGCGATCGGGTAGTCAATGAGATCCGGGTTCGCATTCGTATCCACGATCGCGATGACCGGGATGCCGAGGCGCTTGGCCTCCGCGACAGCGTTCGCCTCGCGCATCGTGTCAATGACGATCATCACGTCGGGTTGCTTCTCAAGAGTACGGATGCCTTCGAGGTTGCGGAACAGCTTCGCGCCCTCGCGCTTCACGGCGGAAATCTCCGCCTTGCCCATCTTGGAATACTCCGGCGCCTTTTCGAGGTTCTCGATGTAGTTCAGCCGGGCGATGCTCTGCTTGATGGTCTTGAAATTGGTGAGCGTCCCGCCGAGCCAGCGCTGGTTCACGAAGAACTGCCCCGCCGCCTGCGCCGCCTCGCGGATGGCCTCCTGCGCCTGCTTCTTGCAGCCGACAAAAAGCACCTTGCCATTGCGCGCCGCAATGCTCGCGAGGAATTCGCACGCGCCGCGGAGCTGCCGCACGGTCTCGCCGAGGTTGATGATGTAGATCTGGTTTTTCTTCTCGAAAATATAGGGCTTCATCTTCGGATTCCAGCGCTTCGTCTGGTGGCCAAAATGAACGCCTGCTTCGAGGAGTTCTGTCATCAATTCGGTGGACATAAAATGTGGTGGTGTTTGCGGAAAAAGGGCGCGCAACATGCGGGGTCGCCCCGGCCTTGGCAAGCACGAGTTTTGGAAAAGTGAGGCGTTGCCCGGACGTGCGCTATTTCGCGCCTTCGTCCGGTGCGGGCTTCGCCGCGACGGTCTCGAACTCCTGCTTCAGCCGCGCGCGCATCTCGCCGAGGAACTGGCGGCGCTTTTCTTCGGTTTCCTTGCGCAGCTTTTCCTCGATCGCCCGGCGCTCCTCGAAGTAACGGCCCACAAAACGCCTCCGCTTTTCCTCATCAAGATGCAGCCCGGCGTCGCTCATCGTGCGTTCGATCTCCTCGCGTGCGAGCCTGCGGCGATCCTCGTCCATTCCGAAGAGCATCTGGCGTTTTTCCGGCGGGAGGTTGAGCACGGCCCAAACGGCCTTCCAGATGTCCGCGCGCTGTTCGGGCGAGAGCTTCTGGAGTTCCCTCATCGCGCGCTCGCGCAGGGCATCGGCCTCGGGGCCGTTGTGACGGGAAAAACGCCGCGGCCCGTCCGGTGACGCTGGCGTGAGTGTGGGCTTCGGCCTTTCGTCCGGCGGGCGCTCCGCCGATGCCGGGGCCGTCGTCCTCGGGGTCTCTTGGGCGAATGCGACCGAGATCGCGGCTCCGGCGAATGCGGTCGCGTTCAGTAGAGTGAGGAAGGATCGCCGGCGAGCCATATCGAATTGTCTTCCGAAGCGAGAAGCGAGTCGAGCGACGGCGCATTCTCCGGTGTCGCGGCGGCTGCGAGGGCGATTCCCTCCAGCGGGTCGGCGGACTGCGTCGTCGTGCCGGGGGGACGCAGCGCGAGGATTGCGACGATCGCCGCACACGCGCCAGCCGCAGCGGGCAGCACCCACTTCATACGGAGCCATGCGAGAAAGCCGGGCTTCGGCTGTGCCTCGGCCCGCACTGCGCGCATCACATTGGCTGAGAAGAAGGCAGACGGCTTCGGCTGCCGGGCCTTGTCCAGCAGTTTCCAAAGTTCGTCGTGCTCTTCGTGGTTCATCGTTGAAATGTGGAAACCGGAATCGTGACGGAAAGTTGCGGGGATTTTCTCACGAGAGCGAGAACAGAATGCGCGCCGGAGAGAGGAGGGGATCCGCTTTCGCACGCAAGGGAGAGGGGCCGTTCTCCGCTCGCGTTCCCGCGGTGTGCCGATATCCTCGGCGCATAATGTCGAACACCATTCCCGAACTCGAAGGACTGCGCGTGACGGTGGACGGTGTGAAATTCATGCCGCAGCTCCAGGCGTCGGAGGACCGTCCGTTCCCATTCGTATATTTCATCACGATCCACAACGACTCGGCGGAGACGGTGACGATCAAGGGCCGCAAGTGGGTGGTGACGGATGCCGGCGCGGAGACGCTCGTGGTCGAGGGCGACGGCGTTGTGGGAAAATTTCCGAGGATCGAGCCGGGCGGAAATTTTTCCTACAACAGCTACCACACGATCGGATCGGACAGCGTGGCCGAGGGCGCATACATCGGCGTGACGGCCGAGGGCAAACCGGTGCTTGTGCGGATTCCCCGCTTCGAGATGAAGGCGCCGGTCACGGGCGCGTGAACGGTCACGCGGCAGGCCGCAGGCCGCTTTCGGTGGCGATGAAATCTACGCGCTGGTCGTGGGGCTCGACGGGCAGCTCGGGAAGAAGCTGCGAGTCGAAGCACACGCCGATTTTGCGAGTGTGCGCGGGCAGCGAGGCCAGAAGCCGGTCATAGAATCCGCCGCCACGCCCGAGGCGTCCGCCCGCGTGCGTGAATGCGACGCCGGGGACGAGGATGAGGTCGAGCGTGTCGGGTGCAACTGCGCGCGTGAGATCCGCAGCGGGTTCGCGTACGCCGAATGCGCCGGGCGCGAGTTCGTGCGGCGATTCGGCATGGAAAAGGTCGAGGCGTCCTTCCACGACTCGCGGATAGGCGAATGATTTTTTCTCCGCGCGCGACCACAGCATGTCCACATCCGGCTCGCGCGACTGCGGCGCGAAGATCGCCACGGTGCGCGCTGTGCGCCATGCTTCGCACGCGGCGATCGCATCGCAGAGGCGCGCGCTTTTTTCCGCACGGAGATCCGGCGGCATGTAGAGAATGGCGCGGATATTGCGACGGATCTCGGTCTTGGAACGCATGTCTGAAATCATCCCTGCCACTTCCGAGCATGTCGCGCACGAAACGATTGCGCAGGAAACGGAAGGCTTTATCATTCGCGGCGTGCGACGACTTTTCACAAGAAAGGCGAACCCCCCCAAGGCGAAGATCGAAAAGTCCGCCAACGGGCACCATGATGCCGCGGCGGGCGCGAAGAAGGTCGGGCTGAAGCCGAAGCGCGGGTGGCGCAAGCGGAGCTTCCTCACGAACGTGCTCATCCCGTCGCTGTTCAAGCGCCGCGAGCAGCGCGAGGCGACGCCGGAATTCCCGAAGCTGAAGCACGGCGAGATCGGCGTGACGTGGATCGGCCACGCGTCTTTCCTGCTGCAGTTCGGCACGCACAATGTGCTCGTGGATCCGAACTGGGCGCGCTGGCTGAAGATCGTGAAGCGGCTGAAGATGCCCGGCCTGCACCTGCACGAACTGCCGGACATTGACCTCGTGCTCGTCACGCACGCGCACTTTGATCACCTCGACCGCAAGACGCTGCGCAAGGTCGCGGCGGACCAGCCGATCGTCGTGCCGTTCGAGGTCGGCAATCTCGTGCACGACCTCGGCTTCCGCAGCGTCCACGAGCTGGGCTACTGGGAGAGCTTCAAGCTCGGCCCGCTGAAGGTGACGCTCACGCCGTGCGCGCACTGGGGCGCGCGCGTGCTGCACGACTCGCACCGCGGCTTCGGCGGATTCATCATCGAGCACGAGGGACGGACGATCTATCACTGCGGCGACACGGCGTATTTCGGCGGCTTCAAGGAAATCGCGAAACGCTTCGACGTGGACGTGGCACTGATGCCCATCGGCGCCTACGATCCGCCGAGCGGCCGCGAAGTCCACATGAACCCCGAGGAGGCGCTGCTCGCATTTCACGAACTGGGCGCAAAGGTGATGGTGCCGATGCACTACGGCACGTTCCGCCTGAGTTACGAGCCGATGGAGGAGCCGCTGCGCCGCCTGCTCGTCGCCGCGCGCCGCAGCGGGCTGAACGACAAGGTTGCGGTGATGCTCGAGGGACGGCCCGAGGTATTTTGAAAAATCGCGCGCTGTGTGCGTGCGCGATCAGTTGTTCGACGAGGATTTCTTTTTCGCCGGGGACTTCGAGCTGCCGGATGAGGTGGCGGATTTTTTCTTCGGCTCGGGCTTCTTCTCGGGCTCGGACGTGATTTTTTTGAACGTCAGATAGATCACTAGTTCGCGGCTTTTCATCTGAGTTGCGCCGTCCTTCTTCGCCGCCGCGGAGGTCGGGGCACCGGTATTCAGCAGGACGCTGGAGCCGCTCGCCACGCTGCCCTTGAAATAGATTTCGCGCGCCACGCACGAGAGGACATTGAGCGATTCGCCGTCGCGCTCGCCGTGCTTGAAGCGATCCACCGCCTTGCCGCTGAACGTGATGTTTCCCTTTTCTGTGAGCGACGGCGTGATCGAGAGCGAGACGCCGAGCGGGACTTCGGAGCCGCCTGGCGCGGTGACATTCTGAGTGATCTCGATTGTCGCGGACTTGCCGGGATTGGTGATCACCGTCGGTGAGCTGAGGACATCCACGCCCTTCGCCTTCGCGAGCAGATCGGGCTTTGCGGGGATCTCGGTGCCCGCCGGCACGTCGGCGAATTTCGCGGAAATCTGGATCGTCGTGGCGGCGATGCAGTCCGTGGCGATGGCGAGCAGCGACGAGGCGATGAGCGGGCGGAGAAATTTCATGCGCGGGTTTTAGCGTCGCGTTCCGGCGAAGCAAGCGGGCGAGTGCGGCGCGTCTCGACTCAGTAGCCGCTGACGGAAGGAAGCGGGCTGATCTTGTCTTCGCGCGGAAAGTGCCCGCCTCCTGCCGTCGGCGGCTACGAAGCTCCGAGAGCCTCGCGCATCTTCGTGAGCTGTGCGTGTTTCTCGGCCCAGTCGCGTTCGCGCGTCTGGTGATCCTCAAGGACTTTCGCGGGGACCTTGCCGGCGAAATTTGAATCGGCGAGTTTCGCGCGGACTTTGGCGAGTTCGTCCTCGACCTTCGTGAGTTCCTTGCCGATGCGCTCGCGCTCGGCGGCGACGTCGATCAGGCCGTCGAGCGGGAGGAAGAGTTCGCCGAGCGGTGTGAGCGCGACGGGCGTGCCTTTCGCTGCGGCAAAGGCCGCATTCACTTCGAGCGGCTCGGCGTTGAGCAGGAGTTGGAGCACGGCCGTCTCGTGGTCGGCGAGCGTGGCGGTGGGCTTCAGGACGAAGCGCACGCGTTTGCTGCTCGCGATGTTGAAATCGCGGCGCAGTCCGCGGCCGAGGTTCACCACTTCGTATTTGGCGTTGGCGAATTGCTCGTCGGTTTCATCGAGCACGAAATACTCGCGCTCCTCGGGCGTGAACGGCTTCGGCCACGGCGCGAACATGATCGTCTCGCCGCCCTGCTTCGCCGGCATGTCCTTCGCGAAGCCCATGCCCTGCCACAGTTCCTCGGTGATGAACGGCATGAACGGATGGAAGAGTCGCAGCGTGTGCGAGAAGACAAAGTCCATCACGGCGAGCGTGTTTGCGCGGCGCCCGTCGCCCACTTTGTCCATGCTGTCCATGGACGGCGTGGACTCTGTGGACGGAATGGACCCAAGGGACGCCTTCGACGCCTCGACATACCAGTCGCAGTATTCGCTCCAGAAAAAGCGGTAGAGTGCCGTCGTCGCGTCGCTGAAACGGTATTCGGCGAGCGCGCTGCTCACCTCGGCGACGGCGGTGTCGAGGCGCAGGAGGATCCACTTGTCGTCGCTCGTGAGCAGCGTGGGGACGATGTCCGCCTCGGTCTCGCCGCCCTGTATTTGCCGGAAGCGCGCGGCGTTCCAGAGTTTCGTGCAGAAGTTGCGGCCGAGCTCGATGTTCTTTTCGTCGAAGGTGACATCCAGCCCGAGCGGTGCGCTGCGCATCGTGCCGAAGCGGAGGGCGTCTGCGCCGAACTTCGCGATGAGGTCGAGCGGGTCGGGGGAATTGCCGAGCGACTTGCTGAGCTTCCGCCCCTGTTTGTCGCGGATGATGCTCGTGAAATAGACGTTCTTGAACGGCAGTTCGCCCATCCACTCGAAGCCCGCCATGATCATGCGCGCGACCCAGAAGAAGATGATGTCCGGCCCGGTGACGAGGTCGGTGGTCGGGTAGAATTTCGCGAGCGTGTCCGTCTTCTCCGGCCAGCCCATCGTGGCGAAGGGCCAC
>CAIRYQ010000069.1 GCA_903882875.1 uncultured Spartobacteria bacterium
CCCGCCGGCCCGCAGGGAATGCCCGGCGATGTGACCAGTGCCGAATTGGACGCCGCAATCGCCGCGGCGCTCTCCGCCGCCGCCTCCAATTCCTCCGCCAATTCCAACTCCGTGGACACGCTGTTCTCCCCTTTCACCCATGATCCCCCGACCGTCGGGGACATGGAGACGCTCCGCGCCAAGATCAACCAGCTCATCACCGCCCTGCGGAGGTAGCGGGGACTCCGCCGCCCCCAGAGGCCTCAGTGCTGCGCGAGATGCGCGGGCGCGGCGGGCTTGCGCTCCTTCAACTGGCCGAGCACGGGGCCGGGAATGATGCCGAGGGCGATGATGAGCACACCAAGGACGGCGATGGCGATCCGCGTGGGCGGCGCGACGGCAATCGGCGTCGCGTCCTCCGGTTCGCGCCAGTACATCGCGGCGATCACACGGATGTAATAGTAGAAGCCCGCACCGACGGCGACGATACCGATGCCGATGAGCAGCCAGTGGCCGGTGGCGACGGCGGTCTTGAAGACGAGGAATTTCCCGACGAAGCCGACGGTGAGCGGGATGCCCGCGAGGCTCGCGATGGCGAGTGTCATCGCGAAGGCGAGGAAGGGGCTGCGTTTGCCGAGTCCGTTGAAGTGGCGGATATCGTCGCCGCGGCTGTGGCGCGCGACGGTGATGAGGATGAGGAAGCTCAGGAGCGTCATCACGAGATAGCCCGCGAGGTAGAAGCTGATGGCTTCTTTCGCTGCCGCGTTGTCGCCCGCGAGGCTTGCACACGCGACGAGCAGATAGCCCGCGTGGGCGATGCTGGAGTAGGCGAAGAGGCGCTTGAGGTTTTCCTGCGGGAGCGCGGTGATGTTGCCGTAGATGAGCGTGGCCGCGGCGAGCAGCACGAGGACGGCGGTCACTTTCCCCTGCACGGCGGGGACGGCGACGAAGACATCGAGCACACGCACGAGGACAATGAAGCCCGCGGCCTTGCTGCCGACGCTGAGGAAGGCGGTCACGGGCGTCGGTGCGCCCTGATACACGTCGGGCACCCAGAGCTGGAACGGCGCGGCGGCGACCTTGAAGCCGAGCGCGACGAGGATGAGCACGATGCCGAAGAGCAGTGCGGATTCGTTGCCGACCAGCGGGCCGACGGTCGAGTCAGTGATGCTCGCGCCGCTGAATCCGGCAACCAGCCGGGCCTTCACGAGGGCGAGATTCGTCTCGCCGGAGATGCCGAAAATCCAGGTGATGCCGTAGATGAGGAAGCCGGTGCTGAGCGCGCCGAGGATGAGATATTTCACGCCTGCCTCGAGCGTCAGCGTGTTCCTCCGCGTGTAGGCGACGAGCACGTAAAAGCCCATGGTGACGAGTTCCAGCGAGACGAAGATGAGGATGAAGTCCACCGCCGACGCCATGAACATGAGGCCCGCGCAGACGAAGACGGGCAGGATGTAGAACTCGCCGGTCCCCCGCCCTTCCTCGGCGCCGGGAATGGATCGCGCGAGGACGTGGCGGTATTCGAGCGCCATCACGAGGAAGGCGATGGTGGTGCCGAGTGCGATGCGCTTGAAGAAGAGCGCGGTGGCGTCCACCGAATACACATTCCACAGCACATCGCCGGGCACGGCCTTTGTGAAGAACGAAAAGCCGAGGATGGCGGCGAGGACACCAATCGCATACTTCGCCATGTGCGTGCGGTCCGCGCGCCGGCTGAACGCCTCCGCGAGCAGCATGAGCACGCCGAGGATGATCACGGAGACTTCGAGCGCGATGGCGGGAAGGATTTGTTGCATGAGTCTAGCTGGCTTGCGCGATTGCCGGAACCGGTGCTAATTGCGCGGCATGACCGTCGAACAAATCAAGCAGGTGAAGAACGCCACTCCATTTGTCCCGTTCCGAATCAACTACCCCGGCGGAGCATCGGTGGAGGTTCCGCATCCGGATTACATCTCCTTCTCCACGACGGGCCGGATTGCCTACGTTTCGCTCCCGGATGATCGGCTGATTCGCATTGATGTCGCATTGATTACCTCCCTGGAGGAACTTCACCCGACAGAGCATTAAGTTCGGTCGCGCGTAATTCATTTCCCGATCAGCGCCTCCACGCTCGGCTGGATGAAGCTGAGATACGACCGCGGCCACACACCGCCGATGAGCAGGGCCACGAGTAGAATGATAATCGCCCAGCGGAAGCAGCACGAAGGCTCGGCGACTTGCGCTGTGCCGGAATTTTCACCCATGAACATCTGACGGTAGGCGCGCAGCATGTACACCGCGCCGATGACCACACCCCAGAGTCCGCAGATGACCGCAACCTGAATCGCGCTGAAGCTGAGTGTACCGGGGCGCGGCGTGCTTCCGAATGCGCCGAAGAACACCATGATCTCGCTGGCGAAATTCGCGAAGCCCGGCAGCCCGATGCTCGCGAACGCCGCCATGCCGAATGCGTAGCCGAGGAAGGGCGCCTTCTTTGCGATGCCGCCGAAATCGGTGAACGCGAGCGTGGGCGACGATTGCCGCAGATAGCCGGCCATTGCGAACAGCGCGGCGATGCTGAGTCCGTGCGCGAGCATGAGCATCGCTGCACCGGAGAGGCCGACTGCATTTCCCGCAGCGATGCCGAGGAAGACGTATCCCATGTGCATGACGGATGAATAGCCGAGCATCATGTCGAGGCGCTTCTGCGCGATGGTGACGAGGCCGATGTAGAGGATGTTCAGCACGAGCAGCAGCAGGAGCAGATGCGCCCATTGCTTTGCGCCCTCGGGCAGTAGCGGGACGGCGACGCGCAGCAGGCCGTAGAGGCCGAATTTTTTCAGCACGCCCGCGTGCAGCATCGCGGCGGGAGTCGGCGCGCTCGCATAAGCGCCCGGCGCCCACGAGTGGAATGGGACGAGCGAGATAAGCACGCCGAAGCCGACGAGCAGCCAAATGTAGATTCCGCCCTGCGCAGCCGCGGGAATGAGGCCGGGCGTCTTCGCCATCACGACCATATCGAATGTGCGGTGCCCGTGAAGCAGCGCGACATTTTGCGCGAGGTAGAGTTTCGCGAGGCCGACGAGCAGGATGATGCTGCCGATGGCGAGATAGACCGTGATGCGCCACGCGGCGGCGTGCCGCTGTCCGTGGCCCCAGATGCCGATGAGCAGGAAGGTCGGGATGAGCGCGAGTTCGTGGAAGGCGTAGAAGAAGAACAGGTCGAATGACGCGAATGCGCCCGCGGCACCGGCATCAATCAGCAGGACACACGCGTAGAAAAGCCCCTCACGTTTCTCGATGCGCGGCGTGACGTGGATTGCAGCAACCGTGACGAGCGCAGTGAGCAAGAGCATCACGAGGCTGAGGCCGTCCGCGCCGAGCTTGAGGCTCATTCCCCACTCGGCGGCGACATTCCAACTGCTCTCGAACTGCACGCCACCCGCTGCGCGGTTGTAGCCGAACACCGCGAACAGCGTCAGCGCGAGTTGTGTCCACGCGGCGATCAGCGCGCTCTTGCGTGCGGGCGCGCCGAGCAGGATCGCGAGGGCATTCACGATCGGCAGCAGGATAATCAGCGAGAGAACGGTCATCGGAAAACGAGAAAGTAAATCAGCGCCACGACGCCGAGGCCGAAGATGAATGCGTAGGCCTGCACGTTGCCCACCTGGAAAAGACGCAACGCGTAGCCGAGGCCGACCGTCACGACGCCGGTCGCACGGACGATGCCGGAGATGACGGTATCTATTCCTGCGGCGATGAACGCGAGCACATCCTGCGTGCCGGCGACGATCGCGCCGTAGATTTCGTCGAAGTAGAATTTATTGCGGAAGAGCGAGAGCGAGAGCGGTTCCTTTTCCACGCCGTTGTAGAGCAGGAATGCGACGCCAGTGCCCGCGAGGAATGCAAGAATGGCGAGCGCCGGCACGAATGCGCCCTCGTGATGCTCGACGCCGAACCAGTGCGGCACCGCGCCGTAGGCGGCGAAGATCGAGAGGAAGGCGAGGATGACGAGCGGCCACGTCATGCGGCGCGGGCAGTCGTGGCCGTGATGCGCGGCCTCGCTGCGCGGCTTGCCGAGGAATGCGACGGCGAAGAGGCGCGTCATATAGAACGCGGTGAGGAATGCGGTGCAGAGCGCGGTGCCGAAAAGAATTTTGTTATGCTCGTAGGCCGCGAGAAGGATCGTGTCCTTCGAGAAGAAACCCGCGAGACCGGGACAGCCGGTGAGCGCGAGCGTGCCGATGGCGAAGGTCGCCGTCGTAACGCGCATCGTCTTCGAGAGACCGCCCATTTTCCAAATGTCCTGCTCGTGATGCAGCGCGTGGATAACTGCACCCGCGCCGAGGAAGAGCAGCGCCTTGAAGAATGCGTGCGTCCACAAATGGAACATCGCAGGGCCGCCTTCGGGATTCGGTGCGAGGCCCGCTGCCATGACCATGTAGCCGAGCTGCGAGAGCGTCGAGTAGGCGAGGACACGCTTGATGTCGTCCTGCTGCGTGGCCATGAGCGCGGCGAGGATGCTCGTGATGGCGCCGATCCATGCGATGATCATGCCCGCGCAATGACAGCTCTCCATGTTGAGCAGGAACGCAACGCGGGCCAGCATGTAGACGCCCGCCGCGACCATCGTGGCCGCGTGGATGAGCGCGCTGACGGGCGTGGGGCCTTCCATCGCGTCGGGGAGCCACGTGTGCAGCGGGAACTGCGCGCTCTTTCCGACCGCGCCGCAGAAGATGAAGAAAATCGCCGCAGAAAGATAATGCGGACTGTGTGTGAGCGCCGCCTTCGCAGCGTCCGAGTTCAGTCCGTCGAAAGTCACTGTGCCCGCACTCGCCCACAGCATGAGGATGCCGAGCATGAAGCCGAAGTCGCCGAGGCGATTCATGATGAATGCCTTATTCGCGGCTTTGCCTGCGGCGTCGCGCGTGAACCAGTGGCCGATGAGCAGGTAGCTGCTCACGCCGACGAGTTCCCAGAAGATGAACATCATCGCGAAATTGTCCGCGAGCACGATGCCGAGCATCGAGAACATGAACAGCGAGAGGTGGCCGAAGAAACGCGCCTTCGACTCGTCGTGCTCCATGTAAACCGTGCTGTAGAGATGCACGAGGAAGCCGATGCCGGTGACGACGAGCAGCATCGTCTTCGCGAGATGATCCAGCTTCACGCCGAGCGGAATTTGTAGCGCCTTGCCGAAATCAATCCACAGCACCGCACTGTGAACCTCGGGCAGCGACCACGCGCATGCGGCGGCGGCGAGGCCGAAGAACGCCGAGAGCGTGCTGATGATCGCGCTGGTGCTATGATTTTTCCGCGTGGCGACGAGGATGAGCACCGCTGCGATGAGCGGATTCAGGAGGATGAACCAGGGAAATAGTTTGGCGGTGTCCATCCGGCGCTAAAACTTCAGCGAGGCGATGTCCTCGACGTGCGTGGTCTGCCGCGCGCGGAAGAGCGCGACGATGATGGCGAGGCCGACCGCGACCTCGGCGGCGGCGACGGTGATGATGAAAAACACGAGCACCTGCGCGTTGAAATTCGGCAGGCCGTCGGGGCCGACATTGAACCGGCTGAATGCGACGAGCGAGAGGTTCGCGGCGTTCAGCATCAGCTCGAGGCACATGAAAATCGTGATGATGTTCCGCCGCAGCAGCACGCCGGCGAAGCCGATCGCGAAGAGCAGGCCGCTGACGAGCAGGTAGTAGTTGAGCGTGATGGTCATTTCAGTTCGCGCTTCGAGATGACTATGACGCCGATGGTGGCGACGAGGATGAGCACGCCGACGATTTGCAGCGGCAGCGTGTGCTGCGAAAACATGGACTCGCCGACTTTCTGGATGTCGTTCAGCGTTTCGTCCGGCGGAAGCTTCAGCGTGGGGAAAGGCTGATTGCCCTTCGGAAATTTGCCGAGCACTCCGATGACCTGCGCAGCAAACGCGAGCGACACGAGCGCGCCGCCACCGACCGCGAGCTTGTTGAATTTGCGGCGCTCCTCCGCCTTCAAGTCGAGCAGCATGATGATGAACAGGAACAGCACCATCACCGCTCCGGCATAGACGACGACCTGCACGCTGGCGATAAGGTAGGCATCGAGCCCGACATACAGCGCGGCGAGGCAGAGAAAACTGACGACGAGGCTCAGCGCGGACGCGACGGGGTTCCGGTTCACGACGACGCTCACGCCGAAGGCGAGCATCAGGAAAGCGAAAAGACCGAAGAGGAGCGGGTTCATCGGCTACTTCTCGGGATTCCACTTATGCACGAGCCCCTTGAACACACCGCCCAGCTCGTAGAGTTTCTTTTTGTCGTGGACCATCTCGCCGCGCGTGATGCCAGTGATGGCGTAGTCTTTCCGCAGGTAAATCGCCTGCTCGGGGCAGACCTCCTCGCACATGCCGCAGTAGATGCAGCGGATCATGTCGATCTTGAATTCCGCCGGGCGCTTCTCGACTTTCTCGAAACGTTCGCCAGCGGGAATTTCCTCCGGCGTGATCGTGATGGCACGCGGCGGGCAGATGAATTCGCAGAGCTGGCAGGCGACACAGCGCTCGCGGTCGTGGTCGTCCTTCACGAGCGTCGGCGCGCCGCGGTAATACTCGGGCAGTTCGGCGTCCCACTTCTCCTCGGGATACTGCATGGTCACCTTCGTCTTGCCCTGCAGCATTTTCTTGAAATGCCCGAACGTGATTTTCAGCCCGCTGATGATGCTCGGCAGGTAGGCCTTTTCCTTCAGGGTCAGCTCGGGACGTGGGACGACGTAGGCCATGTTACTTGCTGGTGAAGGCGATGATCGCCGCGGTGAGAATGATGTTCGCGAGCGCGATCTCGAAAAGGTAGAGCCAGCCGAGCTTCATGACCTGATCGAAACGGAAACGCGGGAGCGTCCAGCGCACCCAGATGAAGCACACGAGCAGCGCGGCGACCTTGCCGAAGAAGCACGTGATATTGACGAGGCCGAGAATCCAATGCGGGAGTTCGCGCAGGATCGCGAGCCCGCCGTTGCCATCGCCATCCGGGATGCCGGGCATGTGCCAGCCGCCGAGGAAAAATACGACGATGAGCGAGCTGCCGACGATCATCGCGGTGTATTCGCCGAGGAAGAACAGCGCGAATTTCATCGAGCTGTATTCCGTGTGGTAGCCCGAGACGAGTTCGGATTCCGACTCCGGCATGTCGAAAGGCAGACGGTTCGTCTCGGCGAAGACGGAGATAGCGAAAATGATGAAGCTGATGCCGAACGGGATGAGCAGCAGCCAGCTTTGCAGGCTGAGTCCGTGGCCCCACAGCGGCAGGAGTGTCCAGCCGTTGTCGGCCTGATTCTGCACGATGTGGCTCATCTGCATCGTCCCCTGCGCCATGAGCACGGGGATGATGGACATGCCCATCGAGAGCTCGTAGGCGATCATCTGCGAAGTGCTGCGGATGCCGCCGAGGAAGGGATACTTCGAGTTCGACGCCCAGCCTGCGAGCACGATGGCATACACGCCCACACCCGTGACCGCGAACACGCCGAGCACGCTCACGTTGATGTCCGCGATCACCATTTTCTCGCCGAAGAGGCTGCTGCCAAACGGCACGAACGCGAGCGACACGAGCGGGAGCATCGCGAGGCACGGCGCGAGCCAGAAATAGAATTTCTTCACCCCGCCGGGCGTGAAGTCTTCCTTCAAAATAAACTTCACCGCATCTGCGATCGGCTGTCCAAGACCGCCGAGAATGATCTGCATATCCTTTTTGAAACCGAGCAGCGTCGTGGGGAAGCCGGTGCGGTTCGGGCCCACGCGATCCTGAATCGCGGCGCTCACGCGGCGCTCGGCATACACGGTGTAGCTCACCATCGGCAGTACCACGAGGAAGATGACGAACACCGCCTTCGCGACGGACCACGCAATGAGCGCCCACGGTATGGAGGTGATGAAGTCCATCAGTTACAGAGTCGGAAGTGTCGGCGGGACGACGTGGCCCGCGCTCGGAAGTTCGCGGTTATTCAAATCCACGCCGAGGTCGCCGATGCGGCTGAGCGTGAGTCCGGCGAGCGTCGGCGTCGCGGAGGCCATCGCCTTGAAGACGTCCTCGATGCTGTGCAGGCCGTTCGAGCCACTGATGGCGAAAATCAAATCGCGTAGAATCTCCCAGTCGTCACGCGCGGAGCCGGGTGCAATCACCGCCTTGTTCAGGCGCTGGATGCGGTTCTTGAGATTGATCATCGAGCCGCGCTTCTCGCACCACGCGCTCGACGGCAGGACGACGTGCGCCTTGTCCGTGGTGGCGCTTGGCAAAATGTCCATCGCGACGAGCGCATCGAGCTCCGCGAGATCGTCAGCGGTGAGTCCCGCATTCGTTGCGTCTTCGCCGAAGACGAGCAGCGCAGTGATGCTGCCGCTGCGGATGCCGTTTGCGATTTCCGCGAGCTTGCCAGTCGCGACGCCGAGCAGCTTCGCGCCGGTCGTGTTCGGATTTCGGTCTGCGGCGATGAGCATGCCGTCGGCTTCACCGGTGCGCGGGAGAATGTCCACGACGCTCGCCTTCAGCGCGGACGCGAGTCGGCTCACGAGGAAAAGCTCCTCATTCGTCGCACGTCCGCTCGCGAGGATGGCGACCTTGCCGGAATTTTTCTTCAGCGCCTCGGCGGCGAGATTGATTGCCTGCTGCCAGCCGGGCTTCGACTCCCCGAGCTGCGGGCGCACTTCCGGCGCGGTGAGGCGCTTCGGGTCGGCGACGAATTTGAAATTGAGCCGGTGCGAGTCGGGCAGCCACGGGCCGTTCACCGCGTCGTTGTCGCGCGGTGTGATGCGGTAGATGCGGTTCTCGCGCGTGCCGATGGTGATGTTGCTGCCGGTGCCGCAATTCACGTCAATCGTCGGCGTCTCCTTGAGGAACCATACGCGCATCTTGAACCGAAAATCCGTCGAGGTCAGCGCGCCGACCGGGCAGATGTCCACGGTGTTCAGCGAGTAGTTGTGGTCGAGCTTGCGGTCCGGGTGGCACGCGATGCTGTTGAACGATCCGCGATCCACGATGCCGAGCACGTCGTCCTTGGCGACTTCCTGCATGAAGCGGATGCAGCGCGTGCAGAGGATGCAGCGCTCGGCGTCGAGCGTGACGCGCGGCCCGAGTTCGACGGACTTCGGCTTCTTCACCTTGCGCTCGAGGAAACGCGAATTCGCGTTGCCATGCTCGACGGAAAATTCCTGCAGCTTGCACTCACCCGCCTGATCGCAGATGGGGCAGTCGAGCGGATGATTGATGAGCAGAAATTCCATCACTCCCTTGCGGCACTCCTGCACCATCGGCGAATTCGTGCGCACGCCCATGCCCTCACTCACGTCCTGCGCGCAGGAAATCTGCGGCCGCGGAATCCATGCAATCTCCGGCTTTCCATCCGCACCGATGACGGGCTTGCGATCCGGCGTCATCTTCGGCGTGCCCATTTCGATGAGGCACATGCGGCAGTTGCCCGGCGAAGTCAGCTTCGGGTGGTAGCAATAGTGCGGGATGAGTTTCGCCGCCTGCTTGCAAGCCTCGATGACGCGCGTGCCTTTCGGAAACTGCATCCAGACGCCGTCAATCTGGACGTTGACCATCTGCACGGGAGTTGTGGTTGCGGCGGCGGACATCAAAATACTTCGGCGAGATATTGTTCCGGCGACATTGCAACGTGCGGTGCATTCGTAACCATGCCGCCATCCGTCGTGACAACTCTCATGCGCATCTCCTCGGCCAGCGCGACGTAGCAACTGTCGTAGGCGGAACACGTCGTCCTGCGGGCGACAGCGAACACCTTATGGAGGTCGCTGTCGTAATCCATCCCACGCATCAGAGAGTGAGCGAGATAAATTGCACGCATCGCCTCATCGTCGCTTACCTGCCGGGCGCGATGGTATTTCAGTAGCGCGCTGACAAACTCTGACTGCCAGAGCTTTGGCGCGATCCAGGCACGATCCTTCGCGAAGACCTGCTTCGCAGTGGCGGTGAGCGGGCTCGTGATGCAATAAGCAGCGATGAGATTGGCGTCGGCGACTATCATTCTCGTCCTTGGTTGATGGCTGCTTCGAGCTCCTCCGCTGACTGAATCACGTTGCGTCCCAAATCACGGTGAAACTCCTCGACCGCCCGTTGCAGTTCGTCCCGATCCGTGATGAGCGGACGTCTCGCCCAATCCACGGGCTGGCATCGCTGGGCAATCTCATCTTCAACAGAGCGACCGTGAAGGCGCGCGTCAGCCTCGATCTTCGCGTAGATGTCGTCGGCAATGGTCAACGTAAGCGTTTTCATGTTGCTACGATGCTATCTGGTCGCGGCCTCCGCCATGGTTTCCTGTGAGTTGCCGCGCGGTGCGGCCACCGCTTCGATCTTCGGGGTTTTGGAAAGTTCCTCCGCATTGTATTCCGGCGGCATCGGCGGCGGGAGCGGCTTCACGGACTTCACGGCAAACTCCTCGGGGAACTTTGCAAGGAAGCTCTGGACTGGCCACGAACACGCTTCGCCAAATGCGCAGATCGTCTTGCCAGCGATGTTGTCGGCCACATTTTTCAAAGTGGCGGGATCCTTGTCGGTGCCGCCGCCGGCGATGATGCGGTCGGTAATTTTGCGCATCCACTGGGCGCCTTCACGGCACGGCGTGCACTGGCCGCAGCTCTCATGCGCGTAGAATTCGTTCAGATTGTTCAGGCTCTCGACCATGTTGCGCGAGTCGTCCATCACCATCACGCCGCCGCTGCCAGCCATCGAGCCGCACGCTGCGAGCGTGTCGAAATCGAGCGGGATGTCGTCCACGCCGAGTTCGCGATCCTTGAGTTTGAAACGCTCGCCGAAGCGCAGCACTTTCGCCGACGAACCGCCGGGGATCACCGCCTTGAATTTGCGCCCCGGCTTTGGCCCGCCGCACACGTCGTTCAGCAATTCGCCGAAAGTCATGCTGCCGACTTCAATCTCGTAATAGCCGGGCTTTTGCACGTCGCCGCTCACGCAGAGGATACGCGTGCCGGTGTTGTTCGGCTTGCCGAGCTTCGCGTATTCCGCGCCGCCGCCCATCGCGAGGATGTGCTTCACGTCGCACAGCGTCTCGACGTTGTTCACGATGGTCGGGCACTGGTAGAGGCCGAGCACGGCGGGGAAATACGGTGGCTTGATGCGAGGATACGCGCGCTTGCCTTCGAGCGATTCGATGAGGCCGGTTTCCTCACCGCAGATGTAGGCACCCGCGCCGCGATGCACCCAGATGTTCAGGCCGAAGCCCGAGCCGAGGATGTTTGAGCCGAGCAGTCCCCTGCTCCACGCCTCGTTCAGCGCGTTCTCCAAAATGCGCGCACCCTCGGGGAATTCTCCGCGAATGTAGATGTAGGCGAGGTTCGCGCCGACCGCGAAGCACGAGATGATCATCCCCTCGATGAGCTGATGCGGATCCTGGTGGATGATGTAGCGATCCTTGAAAGTGCCCGGCTCGGACTCGTCCGCGTTGCAAATGAGATAAGTCGGTTTCGGTCCGCCGCGCTTGATGAAGCCCCACTTCACGCCGCACGGAAAACCCGCGCCGCCGCGTCCGCGCAGGCCGGACTTTTTCACTTCGTCCACGATCTCCTCGGGCTTCATCGTGAGCGCCTTTTTGAGCTGCTCGTAGCCCCCGTTGCGGACGTAGCAATCAATGTCCGGCGTGTAGCCCGCGACATCAATGTTCTTGAAAACAATCCGCTTCTCGCGCGGATGCGGTGGCAGCACCTTCGGCAGCGTCGCGTCGCTCGTAGTGACGTTCAGCAAGTCAGCCGCCTTCTCCAGCGAGATGCTTTCTTTGAAATTGTCATTCACCATCGCGACCGGCGCGGTGCCGCAACTCGCGAGACACTCCACGAACTCCATCGAGAACTTCCCATCCGGCGAAACCGCGATGGGATTGCCGTGGCCGGGATTGTGCGGATGCCCGTGGACGACCGTGCGCTTCTGCTCCTCCTCAAATTTCACGAGGTCGATCCCCGCGGCAGCAGCGACCTTTTTCCGCAGTTCATACGCGCCGGCGAGCGCGCAAGAGAGCGTGCGGCAGATGCGGATGTGCGTCGCGCCCGCGGGCTGGCGACGGAACATCGGGTAGAACGTGACGAGCTCGAGGACGTTGATCGGCGAAAGCTCCAACTTCGCCGCGATCCAAGAGATCGCCTCGTCGCTGATGAAACCGAAACGCTCCTGCCAGAGGTGCAGCAGCGGCAGCGAAGCCGAGCGCTTCGACACCGGGTAATGCGTGATTACCTCGTCAATTTTCGCGAGCAGGTCAGCGGGAATGTTCATGCTTCAGTGCTGCGATACGTTCGTTTGGAGCGCGCCGGGCGCGATGACCTTTGGCGGCGCGACAGGCGCGGACGGAGCCTGCTCAAATGTCGGGATGGTGCCCTGCAGATTGCCGTCCACGAAGACGAGTTCCACCGTCTTGCCATCCTGCTCGTAATACCAGCGCGTCACCTCCAGGTTTTTCTGCACCAAAATCGGGCGCTTCTCCGTCTCCACCCGCGCGGGCTGGCCGAGGATGCTCTCGACTTCCTTCAGCGCGAGACCTTCCTTCACCTGCGCATTGCGGCTCGTTCGCTTCGCCGCGATTTCCTGCTGCCTGTTGGCGATTTCGATATTCGCGGACGAAAGCCTGCGCTCGCAGCCCGTGAAGACGAGCATCGAAAACAAAGTGAGAGTGGCGAAATTGACGACCGTGCGCTGCACTGCCCGCGACTAAAACGGGCGAGGGAAAATGGAGCAAGGTGAATTTGTGAAATTTTTCACAAGCTCGTACGAAGCAGTGGATATCCCATGCTGGACGCATCAAAATTTTCGGGCCTGATGGACGGCGAATGATCGCAGGCGGCAGGATGGAACGGAGTCGGACGGTTCCATCACCGCATCGCTTTCGTCTGCCACATGTATTGCGTCCCACAGCGCCTGCGACTCCCCACGCATCCGACGGCATCCCTATTTTGGCGTGCGACCCCGGCGTGGCGAATTGCGTGGCGCTCTTTCCCTATTTCAAATCATTCAGCAAATCCTCGACTGCCTTGTCCTTTTTCTTCGCGGTCGGATCGAGATGACCACCGGCGGTCTCGGCGTGGAAGCGGACGTGGCCCCAGAGATCGGGATGGAGTTCAGCTTCGCTCGGAGCGTCAGCGGTGATGGCGGTGGCTTTGTTGGCCCAGTAGTCGCGGCGCAGGACTTCGGTGCCGTCGGGACCGCTGACGAGCACGCCCCAGTCCATTTTCAAACGCAGGCCGGGCGTGATTTTCAACCCGAGAACGGAGAGCGGGAACGCGGCTTCGACGACGTAGCGGGTGTCGCTTCCGGCTGCGTAAATCTTCGGCTTCGGCAGCAGCGTGACGCGGTCGAATGTCGCAGAGCCGACGGGGCTCACGACTTGCCACGCCTTGTCCTGCGGTGTGCCGGGGACGACTGCCTGGTAGAGCACGGCGGTCGGTGTGTCGCCCATGAAGGTCATGAGCAGGCGCTGGTCGCCGGGCACCGGCCCACGGCGATCGCTCGGGGCGTTCGGGTCGGTTCCGATTTGCAGGTCCACGCTCGCGCCGGTTTTGAAAAGGCGATCCCATTGCTGGCCCTGGTTTTTCAGCGGGCCGCGGCGCGTGATTTCGTAGGCGAGGTAGAGATTGTCGTCGTCGTAGCCGATGCGGAATTTTGCGTCGGAATCAATCTCGGCGCTGACGACGGGCCAGTCGTTGAGCTGGCCGTCGAGCTTCGGCGGCGTGGCCATACGGTAGCAATCCACGACGGGCGCACGCACGTACACCTGGCGCATCTCGCGTCCGCGTTCCCACGCCTGCGTGTCGGTGATTTCGCGACCGCTGACGGTGATCTCGCCGCCGAACCGCTTGAAACGATCCAGGCCGACGACTTCCACAACGCTCGCGTGGTTGTGCCCGACGACGGCGTAGTAGTGATTGTCCGAGGTGCGCGTGAAGTAGCCGTTGAAGTGCTCCTGGCCCGGCGTCACGTCGTCAAGACGCAGGCCGCGTGAATTGTCCGTGCCGCTCCACGGGCGCACGAGCGGATCGCGGATGTCGCGGAAGAGCGTGCCGGCAAAGAGACCGTCCGCCGTGATGATGTTGAAAATGCCGACGTTTGTGTTGAACACGAGGAATTCGCCGAGGTCGCCCGCGTGCGCGGTCGCGTGTCCGGCGATGCCGATCTGGCAGACGACCTGGCCGGGATACATCGGCTTCGCGCGGGTGAGCGCGTGGCCGCCGCCTCCCTCGGTCGGGTAAGTCCAGAGCGTCTTGCCGTCGGGCTGCTGCACGGAGCAGGGCGAAGTGCGGTTGTAGCTTTCCATCTGGTAAAAATTCCCGTTGTCGAGCTGGAGCGTGATGCGCGGCAGGAGCGTCGGCGACTCAACGCGCTCATAGACGGGCGCACCATTGGGCAGCCATTGCTTCACGCGATAAGTGACGGCGCCGATTTGCGCATTGAGCTGGTTGTCGAATGTCACGGCGGTGTTCTCCTTTTGCTTCGGCCAAAGTTGCACCTCCTCCGGCTGCACCTGGCCGTCGCCGTTCAGATCCGACCACGCGCAGTCGTAATCCATCAGCGTCTTTCCGCCGAATGCCTTCACGAGTTTCGGATCGAGCAGCGGCTTGATTTTCCCCGCGAGCCCGACGGCCGCGATGAGACGGACATGATCACCCTCGTGCAAATAGACGAGGCCGTACGGCGGATTGTTTTCCGGGTGCGTGTTGACAAGATAGAGGCGGTTGTTCACGCGCCGCGGCACGTCGCTCGTGTCATGGCCGTCGAGCGAGGTGAAATTTTTCAGCCGCGTCTTGCCCGTCTCCCAATCGAGTTCAAATTCCAGAGGGCCGTAGAAAAGCCGCCGTTTGTCGCCGGGGTCGAGGCATCCGCCGCCGCCGTACTGGGTGGGGCCGAGGAACTCCTTTTGGAATTTCCCGTCGTTGCTCCACAGGCTCACGCGCTTCGGCCAGTAGTTGCGGTCCACGGCCCAGACCTGGCCGAGCTTGTCCACGGCGAGTGCGCTGATGTGCTCCATGCGATTCGGATCCCACGCGCCAGCACGGTAGCCGCCCGTCGCGCCGATCGTGCGCGTGAATTTCCCGGCCGCATCGTACACGCGGATGTTTTTCCGATCCTTCGCGGCGTCGAAAATGTAGAAGTTTCCAGCCGTATCGCACGCGAGCGCGGTGGGCGTGATGAGGTCGCTGGCGAGCACCTGGTGTTTGCCGCCGGCGAGATCCACGCGGACGAGCTTGTCATTGGAAATCGCGAAAATGTCGCCGTGCGAATTGATGGCCAGCGCGTTGCCGCGCGCGGTCGCACCGCCGGGCGAACCGGCGCCTGGCAGATGGACTTCCTGCACGATTTTGCCGGTGTCCGCATCGAGGACTTCGAGGCGTTCCGTCACGAGCGGGTCCACGGTTTTTTCGCCGCCGAGATATTTGAGCGCCGCGACGCCATAGACGTGGCAGCGTTTCAAATCGAGCACCTGCCCGCCCTGATCCGCGCGCACGCCGCTCGGGTAATGATCCTTCGTGTCCCACTGCTTCACGACCCGCAGGCGGACGGCTCGCGTGCTGACTTCACGCCCGAAATCCACGTAGCCGTCGAGGTAGCGCGCCGCGGAATTGTGCAGCGGGTCCGGCTGGTAGTAATGGCGGAGACGCTGCTTGTAGCTCGCGACATTCTCCCAGCCGTCGGCGGATGTGATGTCCACGGCAGCGCCCGCCGCGCCAGTGAAGACATCCACCTCCGTCTGCTCGCCGTCTATTTCCTTGATGGCGAGTCCGCGCACCGTCTGCGGCTGTTTCCATTCGAGCGCGTAAACCGCAGGCTCGGCTTCGCTCAGCGGCTGCGTGCGCTGCGCATCCCACGAACCGTCGGCGGCGACCTTGCCGCTGTTCACGCGGATCGTCGCAGTGGCGGCGAGATTTTCGTAACGGCGCGCAAGCAGTTTCATCCCCTCGATCTGCCGCTGCCAGAGGTCCGGGTCGGTGCTTTCAAAGTTTGATTTCTTCGTTGTGGCGGCGTCCACTTTTTCCAGCGAAGGCCCGCCCTTTTTGTCCTCCACATCGGCGAGCAAATCATCGGCAGCGCCCGCGCTGCCACGGATGAAAGTGAACCGCAGCGCGCGTGTGAGCGTGCCCTCGGGCAGCGGCTGCACGGCCCATGCGCCCGAGTCGGCGAGCGGCACGACCTGCCAGTGCGATTTTTCCTGCGGATGCGGCGGATACGGCGCGTCGGGCTTCAGGATGCTGATCTGGAATTGCACCTTGTCCTCCTTCGGCGGCGGCGGGAACACGAGGCTGCCGATCGCGACGGGCTTCGCAAACGCGAGCACGATGTGCTGCTGGCGGTCGGGATTTTTCGTGGACTCGATCCATGTGAGCCCGCCGTTCTGGCCGGGCGGCGTGTCCTTCAGCCGGAAGAGGCGCAGGAAATCCGTGCGCGGGTCCGGCACATATTCGTGTGCGGCGCGTTCCTTGCGCGGCGTGGGATAGGTCGGCAGGCAGTTCAGCGCGTCCACGTCCACGGCGGCGACGGCGCTGTTCATCCAGTCGTCCTGCGAATGGATGGCGAGATATACTTTGTTGTCGCGTGCGGCGAAGCCCTGGATGCCGCGCTTCCGTTCGGCAGTCGGCTGGAGCATCGCGACGGTGCGGACTTTGCGCGTCGCGAGATCCACGGCCCACACGGCCTCCGTGTTTTTGTCGAGGCCCGCCTTTGCAAAATTGGTCGCGGACATCGTGTTGAAAACGGTCTTGCCGTCGCTCGCGAGCATCCAGCAGCCGGTGAATCCCTCGAACGAATGATGCCCCCACAGTTTGCGCCCCTCGGTGTCGCACTCGATCAGCGACACGCCGCTCTCCGCGACGGGCGCGCCGAGGAAAACACTGTCGCCCGCGACACATGCCGCGTGCGGCGGCGTGTGATCCGCGAGCCATCCGCCCGAGCCGCTCGCGCCAGTGAGCCATGCGGGGCGCTCGGGAAAATAGGACGTCACGTTCGGATACGCGGTCATCTCGTAGCGCAGTTCGAGCGGCGGATGCGTGATCGCCTTCCAGCGGTATTTGCCCGGCGGAACGTAGGTGCCGTTTTCGTCTTTCAAGTCCCACGCGACGGCGTTCGGCCCGGCGATTTGATCCACGTTAGCGATGAGGTTTCGCACGCGCGTGCCGTCCGGCCCGTCCACGACGAGCGTGACCTGGCCGGGCTGCGCGAGGGTGTAGGGAATTTTCACCGGCGGCTCCTGCGCGAGCACATTCACCACAACCGGCGCGGGCTGCTCGCCGAGATCACTGAAGACATGAAATGCGCCGAGCTTCGCGACGGCTCCATCCGCCGTCTTCGTGATGTGCAGGCGCACGGCGCGCGTCTGCACGGAATCGAACGTGATCCACCGCTGCGTGCCCGTGCGCGTCTGCTTGAATTTTTTGATCGTCTTCCACTCCTGCTCCGTCGCGGCGACGGCATTGATCCCCGGCGGGCCGTCGAACACCTGCACCTCGAACTGATCAAAATTGTCGTGCAGGATCACGCCTTCCACGCGGCGCTTCTCCGCCCACGAGAGGACGAACCACGACGGGGCGACATCCGTGATTGGCGGATGAGCATTGATGCCCTTGCCGTTTTTTCCCGAATTGATCCACTCGCCGCGCCCGCGTGTGATGTGGCCCGCGTCGTAGGTGTACGGCGCGCTGAGCGTGGGCTCGGTCGTGAATTCCGCCTCGGCATTCGCAATCGCGGACGGCGTGTGGTTCACGAGCCGCGGCGCGAGCAGCAAAAGCGACGGCGGCGTGTTCGGCGCGAGGAATGCGGACACCAGCACCGCACGGGTGCGCATCCCCGGAGGCAGCGGCGCGAACTGCGGCGACGACTGGCTCGGCTGCACCTCGACGGTCGTCCAGTCCGACGGGTTCGCAGGATTCGCCGGCATCGGCGCGCCGTCCTTGTGGACGCGCAACTCACCCGCACCGCCCAATACCGTGCCGAGCGCGACCGGCTGTTTGAAGACGATGAGATATTGCACCGCGTCACCTTTTGCCGAAAGCCGCGCGCCCTTGTATTTCGCCGGATCCGGCTCACGCGCCGAGAGGCCGAGCAAATCGTTCAGTGCTTCCGCATCCATCGCCTCCACGTCGCTCCCCCGCAGTATCTGGCACGCAGCGACATCGAGATCCGCCTCCTTCACCGCGTTGGGAAAAGGAACGGCGGAAACAGCCACCGGACCGGCGAGGTTCGTAACCGCGGCGCAGAAAAATGAGAGGCAGGCGAGAAATAGGGACGGTTTCATTTTGAGTTCGGGAAAAAGGCGGGAGGCGTTTCCAAAGTGCAACACGATTCATTCGGCGCGCCGCCGGGCCTTTGTTCTTTTCGCACGAATTCGCAACGCACGCTCGACCTCGCCGCGGATGTGTGCATTCTCCCGCGGTTCATTTTCAAAAAAATCACACCTCATGGCATACAAGACCTGCACCGTTCCCGTCGGCGAAAAAGTGACGATCCAAGGCGGCAAGCTCACCGTCCCGGCAAACCCGATCATCCCGTTCATCCGCGGCGACGGCACCGGGCCCGACATCTGGGCTGCGAGCGTGCGCGTCTTCGACGCCGCGGTGGAAAAAGCGTACGGCGGCCAGCGCAAAATCTCATGGATGGAAGTTTTCGCAGGCGAGGAATCGTTCAAGAAATTCAACTCGTGGCTGCCGGAAGACACCATCACCGCGTTCAAGGAATTCCTCGTCGGCATCAAGGGCCCGCTCACCACGCCCGTCGGCGGCGGCATCCGCTCGCTGAATGTGGCGCTGCGGCAGATGCTCGATCTTTATGTGTGCCTGCGCCCCGTGCAGTGGTTCACCGGCGTGCCCTCGCCCGTGAAGCATCCCGAAAAAGTGGACATGGTGATTTTCCGCGAGAACACGGAGGACATCTACGCCGGGATTGATTTCCAAGCGGGCGGCGAAGCCGCGACGAAGACGCTCGATTTCCTCGCGCAAAATTTTCCTAAAGAGTTCAAAAAAATCCGCTTCGGCCTTGAGGCGGGTGAAAGCGTCGGCATCGGCATCAAGACCGTCTCCAAGCCCGGCACGCAGCGCCTCGTGCGTTCGGCCCTTGAATACACCATCGCGCAGAAGCGCAAGAGCCTCACGATCGTCCACAAGGGGAACATCATGAAATTCACCGAGGGCGCCTTCCGCGACTGGGCGTATGAACTCGCAAAAAACGAATTCGGCGCAGTGGAAATTGACGGCGGCCCGTGGTGCAAAATCCCCGAGGGTCAGCCCGGCGCGGGCATCGTGATCAAGGACGCCATCGCGGACATCGCGCTCCAGCAGGTGCTCACGCGCCCGACGGATTTCGACGTGATCGCCACGCTGAACCTCAACGGCGACTATCTCAGCGACGCGCTCGCCGCGCAAGTCGGCGGCATCGGCATCGCGCCCGGCGGCAACATCAACTACATCACCGGCCACGCCATCTTCGAGGCCACGCACGGCACCGCGCCGAAGTACGCCGGCAAGGATCAGGTGAACCCCGGCAGCGTCGTGCTCAGCGGCGAGATGATGTTCCGCTACCTCGGCTGGAACGAGGCCGCGGATCTCATCGTCAAAGGCATCAATGGCGCGATCGGCGGGAAGAAAGTGACCTACGATTTTGCCCGCCTCATGGAAGGCGCGACCGAGATCAAGTGCTCCGAATTCGGCAGCGCGATGATCGCGGCGATGTGATCGCGGCGCCCGGCTTACTTTGCGCCGAGAAAATTCCGCAGGATCGTGAGGCCGACAGCCTGGCTTTTTTCCGGGTGAAATTGCACGCCCGCGACATTCCCTCGCGCCGCCGCGGCGGCGAACGTCTCGCCGTACGTGCTGCGCGCGATCACGACTGACTCGTCGCCGGTCGCGGGAAAATAGCTGTGGACGAAATAGACGTACGGATTCGCCGGCAGCCCCGTCCACAGCGGATGCGGCGCAAGGTCGAGCGAGTTCCAGCCGATCTGAGGAATCTTCAGGCCCGGCGTGCTGAATCGCTTCACGCGCCCCGGAAAAAATCCGAAGCCGCGCACGCCGGGATTTTCCTCACTTTCCTCGAAGAGCATCTGGTAGCCCACGCAGATTCCGAGGAACGGCCTGCCGTCATGCAACGCTGCGTGCATCACGTCCCACAGCCCGCGTTCCTTCAGCCCGCCCACGCAGTCGCCGAATGCGCCCACGCCGGGCAATACGATTCTTTTCGCGCGCGAAATCTCGGAGACATCGGCGGTGAGCCGCACGTCCGCACCGAGCGATTTCAGCGCGTTGAAGACGCTGCGCACATTGCCGGAGCCGTAGTCAATTAAAGCAACCATCAGAATCCCAACTCACAACCGAATGACCCTCTCTTGCTCTACCTCAAGGGTCGCGGGCTTGGGTTTGTCCTTCTCATGCTCGGTCAGCATCCCCTTCGTGCTCGGGATTCCCGTCACGCGCGGATCGATCTGGCACGCGGCGTCCGCCGCTTTCGCGAGGCCCTTGAAGATCGCCTCGGCCATGTGGTGCGCGTCGCGGCCATACAAAATTTCCGCGTGCAGATTGCATCCGGCGTGGACGCTGAATGCGCGCAGAAATTCCTCGACGAGCTGGAACGCAAACCCGCCGATACTCGCGACGCCCTGTGGTGCGCGGTATTCGAGAAAGGGACGCCCGCTGAAATCCACGACGACGCGCGCGAGCGTCTCATCCATCGGCAGGTAGGCGAAGCCGTAGCGGCGGATGCCCGACTTGTCGCCGAGCGCCTTCGCGAAGGCCTGCCCGAGCGCGATGCCCGTGTCCTCGACGGTGTGGTGCAGATCCACTTCGATGTCGCCGTCGGCCTTCACGTCGAGGTCCATGAGGCTGTGCCTCGCGAAGAGCGTGAGCATGTGATCGAAGAACGGAATCTTCGTCGCGATGGTGGAGGTGCCGCGGCCCTCGATCGTGAGGCCGATGCGGATTTCCGTCTCGCCGGTCTTGCGGTGAATCTGCGCGGTGCGTGGCATGGTGCGTGGATCCTTATTGGGGTGCGTTGTCCGCGTTGGCTCGCTTTTTCGCGATCATCTTTCCGCCGATCGCACCAAATGCCACGAGGGCCGCAAGCACGATGAGGAAGATCGGGTTTTTATAAAAAGGATCATTGTCCACCACGGGCGCGGGAGCGACGGCGTCGGCTGCGGGTGTGGCCGCAGGTTTGGGCTTCGGAGTCGGCGTGGGTTCGGGAGTCGGAGCCGGTGCGGAGGTCGCAGGCTTCTTCTCAGAAGATGCCTTCCGCATGTCCGCGAGCCTGACCTGGAGACGCTTTGCATATTCGTTCGTGGGCCACGCGGACATGGCGTCCTTCAGCGATTTGTCCGCGGCATCGAGGCTGCCGCTGGCGATGGAGGCGGCGGCCTTCTGCGTGGCGAGCACGGATTCGCGCATTTTCTCGATCGGCACGGCGTTCAAACGCGTGGTCTCGGAAGTCACGAGCGTCGCAAGCGCAGTGAGGCTTTTCTCCGTTGCAGGCTGGAGCGGGAGCCACTTCACACCTGAGCGCTCGGACGCGGCGATGGCGGCGTCCGCCGCGGCGTGTTCCTTTCTGAGAAGCAGATCGAGCTGTGCATGCTCCAGGCCATTGGAGGTCGCGAGGCGTCTGTTTTCATCCTCAGTGCGCCGCTTGAGCTGCACCTGCCGCTGCTCCACCGCGGCCTTCAGTGCCGGGAGGATCCGCCGCCCGAGTTCCACGGCATCGGGGTAACTCGCGGCACCGGGATAGCTCTTTTCGATCTGCGCAAAGTTTACCATCGCATCCGTGAGCCGCCCGGCCGCAAAGGCGATTTTCATTCGGTTGAAAAGGATGCGTCCGCCGACCTGCACGCGCTCTTCCTGCAACTGTTCCTTCGTCAGCCACTTTCCCTCGAGCTTCACCTCGCCGGCGTTCACGCGCTTTTCCTCGGCAATGAACTGGTCGAGGCGCTGCCGTGCCTCGGCGGCGTGCTTGCTCTGCGGGAAGGCCTTCACGAATCCCTCAAGCGCGGTTTCCGCGCGATCGTATTCATCCGATGTCAACGACTCGGTTCCCGGCGTGAAGGCCGCGAGCGCGGTCCACGCCTCCTCGTCAGGCAGCACTTTCTCGATGCCCGCGATCTCGTCGCGTTTGATCACGCGCTCGTCCTTGATTGTCGCCGTCACCTGCACGCTCACCGTCACCTCCGTTGCCGTTTCGCTGAGAATCTTGCCTTCGACTTTGTCGCCGGATTTCAGGATTACGGTATCCGCACGGATTCCCGCACAGAGGCAGAAAAATGCGGGCAGGGCGGCGGTGACGGTTCGTTTCACTGGCATGGAATCGGGTGAAACAAACAGAGCAGATGGAAGGTGAAAAGCGAAATTCCCCGGATAAGGCGCACATCTCGCGCAATTCCGCCGCTCCGGCTACGGACATCCCATCCGCCCACCCAAAACGGGACGCTGTGCAGGCACCCCACGGGGCTCCTCGCTGCACATCGGCCATCCGGCAATGCCCGCGCCGATGTTCCGTTCAGGATAGCTCCGATCTTTTATTGACGCGTGACCGCTGTGCGCCGTCAGCACCGTCCTTGCCATGCGGGGCCGGGGCCGCTAGGGTGCGCGCCCTTTTCCAAAAATATGAGCCGCGAACCTTCCAAGCATCCTGGGTCCCTTCACCGCCGCTGGTCACGAGAAGTCGTGGACGGCGCAGAGCGCGCCGCAAGCCGCGCGATGCTGCACGCGGTCGGTTTTGCGCGGGAGGATTTCAAGAAGTCGCAGGTCGGCATCGCAAGCACATGGAGCATGGTCACGCCGTGCAACATGCACATTGACGGCCTCGCGCGGCAGGCCGAGGCGGGCGTGAATTCCGTCGGCGGCAAGGGCGTCATCTTCGGCACCATCACGATTTCGGACGGCATCTCAATGGGCACCGAGGGCATGAAATACTCGCTCGTCTCGCGCGAAGTCATCGCGGACAGCATCGAGACGGTGATGGGCTGCGAGCAGTTCGACGGTCTCGTCGCCATCGGCGGCTGCGACAAAAATATGCCCGGCTGTCTCATGGCGATGGCGCGGCTCGATCGTCCCGCGGTGTTTGTGTACGGCGGCACGATTTTGCCCGGCTGCATCACCGGCATCCTCGCAGAAAAACGTCTCAACCGCGAGCGCGCCGCGCTGCTCGGCGACAAGCCGCTCGACATCGTTTCGTGCTTCGAGGCCGTGGGCAAACATGCCGCCGGCGCGCTCGACGAACGCGAACTCGCGCTCATCGAGGAAAACGCAATCCCCGGCGCGGGCTCGTGCGGCGGAATGTACACCGCGAACACGATGGCCAGCGCCATCGAGGCGCTCGGCATGTCGCTGCCGAACAGTTCCGCGCAGAACGCGGTGTCGAAGGAAAAAGCCGCCGACGCGCGCGCCGCGGGCGTGGCCGTTGTCGAATTGATCAAGCGCGGCATCCGTCCGAGCGACATCCTTTCGCGCGAGTCCTTTGAAAATGCGATCGCCATGGTCATCGCCCTCGGCGGCTCGACGAATGCCGTGCTGCATCTCCTCGCAATGGCGCATTCCGCAAACGTGAAACTCGAACTCGATGACTTCACGAAGATCGGCAAGAAAATCCCCGTGCTCGCAGATTTGAAACCGAGCGGACGCTTCCTCATGTCCGAACTCGTCGCCATCGGCGGCCAGACGCCGCTCATGAAGATGATGCTCGACGAGGGCCTGCTGAACGGCAAGTGCATGACCGTCACCGGCAAGACGCTCGCGGAAAATCTCAAGCGCGTGAAAGCGTATCCGAAGGGCCAGGAAATCATCCGCCCGACTTCCAACCCCATCAAAAAGGACAGCCATCTCGTCGTCCTCTACGGCAACCTCGCCCCCACCGGCGCGGTCGCGAAAATCTCCGGCAAGGAAGGCACGCACTTCGAGGGCAAGGCCATCGTCTTTGAAAACGAAGCGGACGCGCTGAAGGCGATCCTCGACGGCCATGTGAAGAAGGGCCACGTCATCGTCATCCGCCACGAAGGCCCCGTCGGCGGCCCCGGAATGCGCGAGATGCTTTCGCCCACGAGCGCCGTCATGGGCAAGGGCCTCGGCAAGGATGTCGCGCTCATCACCGACGGACGTTTCTCCGGCGGCAGCCACGGTTTCGTCGTCGGCCACATCACGCCCGAGGCTGCGCTCGGCGGTCCGCTCGCCGTCGTGAAGAACGGCGACCCGATCAAAATTGACGCCGTGAAGCACACGCTCACCCTCGATCTTCCGAAAGCCGAAATCGAGAAGCGCCTCGCAAAATGGAAAGCCCCCGTCTCGCGCTACACCCGCGGCGTGCTCTCAAAGTACGCGAAGACCGTCGCCTGCGCGAGCAAGGGCGCGGTCACCGACTAATCCTCAGCCTCCCATCCCATGCTGCGTTTCCTCCCGGCGCTCCTCCTCACACTCACCGTTTCCGCAGGCGAGCCAAAGCCCGTCCCGCGCATGCAGGCCATTCCGTTGCCGCGCGACGAGGTTTCCTTCCAGCGCGACGGCGAAGAGATCGCGCGCTTCCATTTTGCGCAGGATCAGCGCAGGCCGTTTGTCTTTCCCGTCATCGGCCCAAGCGGGCGTTCGCTCACGCGCATGGGGCATCCGCATGATCCGATCACGCACAGCCATCACAACTCCGTGTGGTTCTCGCACCAGTTTGTCGGCGGCGTGAATTTCTGGGGCGACGACGGCGGGCGCATCTCGCACATCAAAGTGCTGCGCTACGAGGACACCGACGACCTCGCCTTTGCCGAAACGGAGAACGCCTGGCTCAATAAGGAAGGCAAGCCGGTGCTGCACGACAAACGCCGCATCAGCGTGAAGCCGCTCGCGGGCAGGGAGTGGCTGCTGCTGCTCGATCTCCAGCTTGAGGCGCGCACCGCCGATGTGCCGCTCGACGATTCCGCGTTCGGTTTCCTCGGCGTCCGCATGGCGAAGACCATCGGCGTCATTGATGGCGGCGGCACCATCCGCAACAGCGAGGGCGGCGTGGACGAGGCCGGCTGTTTCCGCAAGCCCGCGCGCTGGATGGACTACAGCGGCCCCATCACGCCGAACGCAGTCGAGGGCATCGCGCTTTTCGATCACCCGCAGAACCCGAACCACCCCGTCCCGTTCCACTGCCGCAACGACGGCTGGATGGGCGCATCGCTCACCTTTGGCCATCCGCTCACTGTGAAAAAGGGCGAGCCCATGCGCCTCCGCTACGCGCTCTACATCCACAGCGGGATGCCCGAGCCCGCGAAGATCGAGGAACAGTGGAAAGCCTTCGCCGCCTCGCCGTGGACGGATTTCCCCGAGAAGAAAAAGTGACGCGCTCGCGTTCTGCGTGAACCAATTCCGCATCCGCCGACGGCAGGAGGCGGGCTGATCCAAATGACGTCTGCCAAGTGACAGACGCGTCCGGCATTCCGCCGCCGGCTCAGTTCTTGTCCACGCTGTACTTTCCCGGCCCGATGAAGATCATCGAAAAGAACACCAGCCCGAGTTCCCAAGCATGCGAGGCGCTGCCGAGGCGGCCGAAGTCCTTGATCGGATGATGCCACATGAAAACCCCGGCAATCCCCATCGTGAAGGCGACGAGCAGGCACGCGGGACGGAAGGCGAAGCCGATGATGAAAAGCACGATGCCCACAGTCTCCGCCATCGTCGCCATGAAGCCCCAGAACGCGGGCCAGAAAGTGATGCCGATGCCGGACATCGCGCTGCCGATTTCAGCCCAGCCCTTGCTGCCCGCGGTGAGTTTCGCCCAGCCGTGCGCCCACAGGAAAAGCGCGCCGAGCGTGAGGCGCAGCATGAGGAGGCCGGCGTCGCGGTTACGTGAAAGGAATGCCCACATGCCGCGATTTTCTAACGTGCCGCGACCGCGTGCGGCGAGATGAATGTGCGACTCTGGGAGCTTCGTTCACGCCGACACGCCCGCGACGACGACTCTCCCGCGCTCCGTGCGGAGCTGGCCGCACCCCGCGGCGACATCAATCCCGCGCCGCTGCCGCACCGTGCTCGGGATGCCCGCGGATTTCAGCACGCGCTGGAATTCCGTCGCCGCCACGCCCGAAGTCGCGCTGCCGGAAAATCCGCCGGTCGGATTCAGCGGGATGAGATTCACATGTGCGTCGAGCCCCGCGAGGAGTGCGGCGAGGCGCTGCGCCTGCGCGGGCGTGTCGTTCGCACCGGCGATGAGCGTCCACTCGAAAAAAATGCGCCGCTGTGTTTTCGCGCAGTACGTCCGGCACGCGGCGATCAGTTCGTCTAGCGGCCAGCGTTTTCCCGCGGGCACGAGTGCGGAACGCTCCGCATCCGTCGCCCCATGCAGGCTCACGGCGAGCTTGTAGCCGCGCTTTTCCTCCGCGAGCCGCAGGACGCCGGGCACGACGCCGACGGTGCTGATCGTGATTTTTGCCGGGCCGATGTTCAGCCCGCGCGTGTCGCTGATGATCTCCAGCGCGGCGAGCACGGAGTCGTAATTGTGCAACGGCTCGCCCATGCCCATGAGCACGAGATTGCGCAGACCGGACTTGCCGTCCTCCGCGAGCGCGTCGCGAGCGTGCAGCACCTGCGCGACGATCTCGCCGGGCCGCAGGTGCCGCGAAAATCCCATCTGCCCAGTCGCGCAAAAAACGCAGCCCATCGCGCATCCCGCCTGCGTGCTCACGCACACGGTGAAGCGGCCGGGGTAGCCCATCGCGACGGTCTCGATCGTCTGTCCGTCGCCGAGGCGCAGCAGAAATTTCCGCGTGAGCCCGTCGCTGCTGCGGATGTCCGCGGCGACTCCAGGCGCAGTGCCGTTCACGAGCGCATCCCGCTCCGCGAGCCATCGCCGGAGCGGCGGAGTGAGGCGCGCAACATTTTCCTCGGTGACGCCGTCACGGTAGATCATCCGCCACAGCGCGCGTGCGTGGATCGCGCGCAGCCCGTCGGCGACGAGCAGGCGTTCCATCTCGGGGAATGTGAGATCCCGCAACGCACGGGGCGTGTCCCGTCCGCCGGTGTCGGCATTTTCAAAAATCGGATCAGCGTGCTTCACGTCGTTGCGCGTGACGGTGCGCGAGGGTGCCCCGGTTTGCAACGCGCATGGAACGCGCGTGCATCGGGTGCCGATGACGGCTACGAATTAGTTGCACGCCGCCTCGCAAGGGGCTTCCATGCACCAAATCCTCCTCTGCCATGCGCCCCATCCTCATCCTCCTTTTCCTCTCCACCGCAGCGTTCGCCCAGAAATCCACTGGCGGCGGTGCCACGACTGCAACGCCCACACCTGCGCCTCCGCCGACGACCACAGTGCCCGCCACGCGCAATCTCTGGACCTGCACGCTGCCGGGCGGCTCCTACCAGGTGCTCGTCTCCGCGATGCTCAGCGTGAGCCAGCACGAATACATCGTGGACGGCGCCGCACGCGTCACCGAGGTGAACATTGACACCGCGGGGCAGTTCGCCGTGCGTTTCTACTACATCGAGCCGGCAGTCACGGCCGGCCCCGGCGGGATCGGCGCGGCGACACTCGGAAAAGTGCAGAGCGTCCTGAGCGACGCCGCCGATCGCAGCGGCACCGATGCGTGGAAAAAAGTCGTGAAGAGCTACCCGACGACGACCCACGCGCGCACGATCGAATACCGCGTGAGCAGCAAGGATTCGCTCACGCAGATTTTCACCAGCGCCGCCAACAGCCAGGCCACGGGCAAGCCGGACCAGGTGAACGTGGCGAACTGACGCGGGGGCTTTCTCGCAGCCGCAGCACACGCGCTGCCATGCTCGCGCCTACTTCGCGTGCCCCTCGCTCATGTGCCGCTTCAGCACATCGCCGCCGAAGTCATTCGCGAAGTCGCGCCAGATGCAGTGGACGTGGTTCGCGTTGTTCTGCGTGTTGTCGTATTCGAGGACGAACGCCGTATTCTGCACACGGTAGTAGTGCGGCTGGCCGAGTTCAAAGCCGCCCGCCCATGCGAAGTGGACGCTGCCGATTCCCGCCTTCTCGATTTTCGCAAACTCCTCCGCAGCGACATCCGTGCGGACGCGGAAAAGGTAGAGCTTGATGATCTTCACGAGCGTCGCCTGCTGGTCGGCGGTGAGCTTCGAGGCGGGGATGCCCTCGGGCTTCGTCGGGTCGGGGCGGTTTGGGGCGGTCAAGATTTCCTTCGGCGCGTCGCCGGGGATCACGGCGGCCTTCTTCTGCTCGTCATTCAGCGACTTCACCAGCTCGCGTCCCATATCCTCCTCGAGCCCGAGCACGCGCAGGCCCTTGCGTTCGCCCTCGCGCACTTCGCCGGGATTCGTGCCGAAGAACGACGGCGTGACCGACGGCGCGGCGTCGCCGGCGCTCGTGTAATTGAACGACTGGTGATGGCCCTCCCAGCGCCAGCCCCACGTCTTCTCGCCCGGCGTGCCGAAGATGCTCACGTAATACTTCATCGGGTCGCGCTTGCCCGTCGTGTCCTTCTCCATCTCCTTCAGGATGGATTCGAGGCTCTGGATGGTCGTCGCCTTGTTGTAGCCGTCCTCGCTCAGGCCGGTCTTCAAAAGCGCGCGCGCAAGTGCGACCTGCGGCTCGGTCATGTCCTTGATCGGAAGTCCCTTTCGCTCGCGCGGGATGAAGTGCCAGTTCAGCCGCTCGCCCTTCGCCTCACTCTCAAACGGGAATGTCGCCTGCGCCTTTTGCTCGGGCGTGAGCGTTGAGAGGAGGGCGTTCGCGGCCTTTGCCATTTCCACGCTCGCGTCGTGCGCGAATGCGGAGGTGGCGAGGAGCAAAATGGAAGGAAGGATGGCGATGGAGGTGATTTTCATGCGGCGAGATTGCGGGTTCTGGTTCTCTTGGGCAAGCGCGCTTTCATCCGTTTTGCAGCAGGGCTGATCGTGCCCGCCGCGTGCCGACGATCGGGCACCGCTCCTCCGGTTCAAAGCGCGGTATCCCCGATTAGGGACGCCGCATCCTCGATTAAAGATGCCGTATCTTCGATCGAAGATGTCGCATCCTCGATTAAAGATGCCGCATTTTCGATCGAAGATGTCGCATCCTCGATTAAAGATGCCGCGTTCTCGATCGAAGATGCCGCATCCTCGATTAAAGATGCCGCGTTTTCGATCGAAGATGTCGCGTTTTCGATCGAAGATGCCGCATTTTCGATTAAAGATGCGGCGTTTTTGATCGAAAATGCCCGACCTCAAACAGAGGGAAATCCAGAAAAGGTCATTTTTGCCAGAAAAACGCCTGCTTATCCGGTTGCTTGACACAGACAGGCTCTGCGAGGGCTTCGAGAATAGCCCAGCACTTCAGTGCTGGGTAAAAGATGGTGAAAACGAGCAAAGTCCCGCCAGGGACGGCAGAACGCTCCTTCCGTCCCTGCCGGGACTTTGTTTTTCTGGAACCTCCGGTTCCCAGCGCTGAAGCGCTGGGCTATTTTCACGGCGTTCCCTTTCACCACGCGCTGTGTCAGGCAACCGGA
>CAIRYQ010000070.1 GCA_903882875.1 uncultured Spartobacteria bacterium
AATCCTCTGCTCGAACGCTACGCGATCTCACCCGTCGTTGAAGTTCCATGCGTTCGGTATCAGTAAGAATCAATGGTTGAATGGCCATTCGCCAATCTTATCTCATGTGTGGCCGAAGTCAATGTTACGTTGCACTAGTCGGAACGCGAAGCCCGTCACTCTTACGTGATCCAAAATGCGATCCGGCTTTCACGCTGGCGGCGGATTCGGCGGATTGCGCGGCGGCGGGATGACCTTCGCCACCACACGCGGCACAGCTACGGGGCGCGGCCCCACGTTTGGAGGATGATGCACGATCACGTTTTGAATGACCGTCTGCGGCTTCCCATCAGACATGAAAGACCAAATGATTGCCACCACCCAGACCACTGCCGAAAAGGGGAGCAGGAAAACCCCGCAAGCGACGACAAGACCGGCAATCGCGCCCGCGAGCCCGCTGGCACCTAAGTTAAAGTGGAAAAATCCAATGACCCACCCAGCCCATGACAGAAAGCCCAAAAGGTTCAGCACGAAAAGGGCCGCAAAATTCCGCTTCTTGCGTCCGATTACAGAGGGCAGAAAATAGAGAAATGAGAGGCCGGAAAAAATCCCATACAGCCAAATCGAACGGCTTGTTTGCTCAGATTTCTCGCGCTCGTTTGCTTCCCTCTGGAGGCGTCTTTCCTTCGCCAGTTGCAACGATTGCGCATTCGCAGCCGCTTGCTTTTCATGCTCCTCACTCAACGCTTTGAATCTCGCTTCGTCGGCCTTCGTCTTTTCTAAAGCAAGCCTCGCCGCCTCTTGAGCCTTCCGCTCCGCCTCGATAGCGGCTCTTTGCTTTTCAGCTTCCGCAGCTCTCGCGGCTTTTCGTGCTGCCGATTTTTCTTCCGTCCAACCGTATTGCTTCTGAAGCGCAGACGGCAAATCGTCGAAATCCAAAAACGCGGTGCCGTCCCGATGCACGACGCGCACGCCATCATGCTCCACTGTTTTCACGGTGCAATCCTGATACGATTTTCCGTCCCGCGTGATGATGTCCAATGCAAACGACCTTGTGGCGACAAACACGAAAAGGGCGGCGAGAATGCGTTTTATCATGGGGGACTGTATTCCTCTCAGATCACAAGCCGGACGCGTCCACTTTCTTCCCTTCGGATTTGAGCCGCTCTATCTCCGCCGTTTTGGAAAGCCCACTGCTCACATAGCGCACTTCAACGGTTTGATTTTGGAAAGCATGGGGAACTTGCGTCATTACATAGCGCCCCCCTTGGGTAATAGATTGCGTCTTGTTCAAGTGGTCTCTAAATCCCTTGAAAACATCGTCTGCGTCTTTCGGGCCGTATTTCTTCTCTAACAGTTCCATGAGGAGAGCTTGTTCCTTCTCGCCTGATTCAGCGTTTTCACATGGGCCAATGCCCCAAATTGCATAAATTAAGTGGGACGTTGGCGTGATCAAAACATAGTAGCTGGTGAAGGAGCGAAAGGGTTTGTCCGGCTGAAACTGATACATCGGTGTGCCATCGGTCAGTGCGCCCTTTCCAATTGCACTCGCCGGATCGAACACGTCACCAAGTTTCTTGCCAAAGGCTCCTGTTATGGTCGCCTGCCCCGGCGGGCCGGGATCATCTTGAGGAGGCGGAGGGGCAACGGCTGGGGGAACCGCTGGCGTCAACGGGTAACTTTTCCATCCTCCCGACATGGCCGGGCGCGATGCGGCAACGGCAGGAGGCACCGTTGGCGTCAACGCGGCGTCGGCCTTGCTCACGAGAGCGGCTGCTTTTTCAGCGAGGATCGCCGGCCAATTGGGGTCTTGCAGTGACGCGGGATCGTTTTTCTTCGCGTCCTGATACAACGCGATGAACTTCGTGTGTAAGGTCGTGCCCGCTTTTCCAAGATCGGGATATTTCTCCAGAGCCTTCTTCATCGGGTCCACCACACCCTGACCGAAGCACCCGCCGACGAAAAAAGCGAGCGCGACCAATTGAGCGATGATGGGTCTTTTGTTCATGCTTGCCGTGTTTTGAAAAGGTGAATCTCTGCGGATGCACGATCAAGCCTCAAATGGCCGTTGCGCTTGACCCGCGCGCACTCTCCCCGCACAGCCCGCGCCGTTCGCGGCCATCGCGCTCAAAGTCTCGCGCGTTCGCCGCTCTCGTCACGGCCTCTGCTACTCCCCCAAAGTCAGGCGCGATGCGCGAACTGTTTGGAACCGCGCTCTCATCCTTCGCTTGCCCGCGCCCTGCCACGTCGCCACTCAGGGCTTGCCCGCCTCCGCTCGCCTTTGTGGCTCCGCTCATTGCCAGCCGGTTACTCGCTAACGCTCGCCCGCCACTGCCCGCCACCGCTGCCAAGCAGCTCCCACGGCTCGCTTCGCGCGTGGCTGCCCTTCGGGCCAGCGCGCGAACGTCCGCCATCCCGCCCGTGCGTTGTGCTGCGATGCGCTGTGTCGGCTCGCCCGCTCGCTGAATGTGGCGCTCCGCGCGAAGTCGCCGCGTCCCGCCTCGCTACGCTCGCCCGCGCCGCGTCCGGCTACGGCTAACGCCTTCGCCTCGCTCTCGCCACGCGCGCAAGCCCTCCCGCACCAATTTGCCCGCCGCGCGCGCGTCGTCGTCGCGAGTCTGCCGCCACCGTGCCACACACGCCGCGTTGCCCTACACCCACGTAGCCCGCCGCACGCCTCCGGCGCGGAATGGCTCGCGATGCTCGCGGAGCGTATCGTGCAAGGGCGCTCTCCGGCGCGCCCTCGCGCTCCCCAGCCTCGGGAGGGAACATGCTGCGCGCTTCGCTTGCCCGCTGGCGCGGCTGCTTTCTTAGCACTTCACGTTTTCGGACAGATTCGGACAGCGACCCTGCGCAATTCTGCGCGATTCCAAAAAGACCGCAGATCGCCCCGCAAGCCGCTATTCTGCTGGCTTGCGAGAGGATGCGCTTTTTTCACGCAGCATCACGAAACGCATCCATTGGCCTACATGCCCAATGACGACGAGGGGAAGGCCAAGCTCTACGTCCTCTTCCGCGACAACAACGGCCAGTTCCTGGCCACCCTCCAAATCCCCGCGACCGACCCCGACATCATCCAGCAGGCCGCCGATGCCTCCCGCTTCCGCGCCATCGTGGATTTTTGCGGGAACATGCAGAACGCCGCACAATCCTGGACGGCGGAGAAAAACTACGAGCGCGACGGCAGCGGCACCGCGCCCGCCGGCCAGACCGTCCCCGTGCTGCCCGCCGGGTTCCCGCCAGCGGTCGCCGCGGGCATCGTCGCCCGGTTCCGCGCGCTGGTGAAGCGCCTGAAGGCCGCGAAGAACTACAGCACAGCCATCGGCCAGGCTCTCGGCATCGAAGGCTCCGTGCAGGGCGCACCCGACCTCACCACCTTGCAGGCCATCCTCACCCTCACCCTCATGGGCAACGCCATCCTCGTCGGCTGGG
>CAIRYQ010000071.1 GCA_903882875.1 uncultured Spartobacteria bacterium
ATCGGAGAATGGATTTTCCAACTTGGAAAAGTCATCCGCCAACTTGGAGAAGCGGTTTTCCAAACTGGAAAATGCACCTTCCAAACCGGCGGACGCATTTTCCAAACTGGAGAACACGATTTACAAACCGGAAAACCACTTTTCCCGGCGCGCAAAACTGGCACGCCCTTTCAGGGCTTTGATCCTGTTGGGCCGATGACCCAGGGCGTTGCCCTGGGCTGGCTTGGTGCGCACCGTTGGTGCTCAAAGGCAGCTCGCTGCCAAAGTGCATGACAGGCTCTAGCGGATTCCGCGGGCGATGTATTCGCGGGAGAGGGTGACGTAGCGTTCGGCCCAGACGCGGATGCCGGCCTGCTCTTCGAGGGTGAGGGTGCGGACGGCTTTCGCGGGCGTGCCGAGGATGAGCGAGCCGGGCGGGAAGATTTTCCCGCCGGTGACGACCGCGCCCGCGCCGATGATGGAGCGCGCGCCGATTTCCGCGCCGTCGAGGACGATGGCGCCCATGCCCACGAGGACTTCGTCGGCGATCTTGCACGCGTGGATCACGGCCTTGTGGCCGACGGTGACGAGTTCGCCGATCTCGGTGCCGTAGTTGTCGGCAAGATGCACGACCGCGCCGTCCTGGATGTTCGAGCGCGGGCCGATGACGATGCGGTGGATGTCCGCGCGCAGGACGCACTGGAACCACACGCTCGATTCCTCGGCGATCGTGACGTCGCCGATGATCGTGGCATTTGCCGCGGTGAAGGCCGAGGGGTGGATGCGCGGCGACTGGCCGAGGTGATGCGTGATCCGCTGTGAATAATCCATGCGCGAAAGCTGCGGGCCGCGGCGCGAAAAATCAACGGCGGAAGCGGCGCGTTTTTGCTGCGGTTCCGGCACGGATTTTGAACTGCGCGGGCGGGCGTCGGGAGATGACGGAAGATCCTTGGGAAACGGATTGACGCGCCGTTTTTCGCGTGACAGAAGCGGCCCGAATCCCGGTCGGGATTCGCTTTCACATCCATTCAACCCACCCGGAACTCATCATATCATGAACAAGGCAGAACTCGTTATCAGCGTGCAGAAGCACCTCGGCAAAGGCGCAAGCAAGGCCGCCTCGGAGAAGGCGGTGAACGCGGTCATTGATTCGATCGCGGCGACACTGCGAAAGGGGAAGAACGTGCAGCTCGTGGGCTTCGGCACGTTCAAGGTCGTGCATCGCAAGGCGCGCATGGGCGTGAATCCGAAGACGGGCGAGCCGCTGAAGATCAAGCCGTCGAAGTCGGTGAAATTTGGGGTGGGGAAAGATCTGAAGTCGAAGCTCTGAGCGGCAGGGCAGATTTCGGTGCGTGGATCGTTGACGCACGGGCGGAACAGGCTTGCTTCACGCGATGTCTGAACCGGAACCGCAGAAGCCGCCCGCCCGAGCAGGGCAGGGGACCCATTTCCGCTCGTGGAAAATGAAAGCGGCGGCGCTGACGGATCATTTTCTGGTGAGCGAATGGCTGGCGGATGCGGAGGCGTGCCGCCGCGCGCGTTCCATTGTGAGGTTCGGTCTCATCGGCCCGGCTTTTGGCGTCGCCTATTCGGTTTTCTATTGCGCCATCGGGCACTGGTGGGGCGCGCTCATCATCATGCTGTGCAGCGTGTGTTTCATCGCGACGCCTTTCCTCATGCGGCGGACGCGCTCGCTGGAACTCGGGGGCAATCTGCTGCCCGGCGTGCTGTGCGCGGGATTCACCGCGCTGTGTTTTGTCGAGGGCGGCTTGCAGGGGCACGCGATCGCATGGCTGGTGGGTGTGCCGCTGTGGGCGCTGCTGCTGGCGCGACGGCGCGCGGCGATGCGGTGGCTTCTCATCAGCCTGCTTGCCGCCGGTGTCGTCATCCTCGCCGCGGCCACGGGCAGGGATCTCCCGCGTCTCTACGACCCGCGCTGGGAGACCGTGATCTCCGCGATGGGCTACATCGGGCTCATCATTTTCATGTTCATCGTGGGGATGCTTTTCGAGTCGCTGCGCGAGCAGGCGCGGGCACGCACGGAGGAGGCGCTCGCGCAACTGAAGGTCTCGAACGATCAGCTCACGTCGCTGAACGCCGAGAAGAACGAGTTCCTCGGAATCGCCGCGCATGATCTGAAAAATCCGCTCAGCACAATCATCATGGCCGGTGAGCTGCTGAAGATGCGGGACAGCACGCCGCAGATGGAAATGATCACCGACACCATCATTGATGCAGGCAAGCGGATGCGCGACCTCATCGGCAATCTTCTCGATGTGAACGCCATCGAGGAGGGGCGCTTCCTCACGAAACTGGAGCGGTGCGATCTTGCGAAGCTGACCGGGAAGGGCGTGGAGCAGAATTTGCCGAATGCAAAGCGCAAGGAGATCGCGCTGGAGTTCGAGCCAGGCGGCGAATTTTCAATCCGCGCCGATGCGGGCGCCGCCACGCAGATACTCGACAACCTCATCTCGAACGCGGTGAAGTATTCGCCGCAACGCACGACGGTGCGCATCCGCGCCTACATCGAGCGCGGGCACGCGTGCGTGGCGGTGAAGGACGAGGGGCCGGGGATCAGCGTGGCAGATCGGAAGAAGATGTTCGGCAAATTCGCGCGGCTCAGCGCGAGGCCCACGGGCGGTGAATCCTCGAACGGCCTCGGCCTTTCCATCGTGAAACGTCTCGCGGAGGCGATGTCCGGCACCGTGGAATGCGAGAGCGTGCCCGGCCAGGGCGCGACCTTCATCGTGCGCCTCCCGGTGTGGAGCGAGCCGCATGCTTCCGTCTGAAATCGTTTCGGCTAAGAATCACCTCCGGCCACAGTTCCCTCCACCACCATGAAACTGAAGTTCCCCCACAGCCTGTCCGCCATCGTCGCACTGTGCATCGTGAGTCCCGCATTTTCCGCCGCGCCGCCGAAGAAGGAGGAGGCCGAGGATCCGAATGCCCCGGTGAGCTATTTCAAAAAGGTGCGGCCCATTTTTCAGGCGAACTGCCAGGGTTGCCATCAGCCGGCGAAGGCGAAGGGCGGGTATGTGATGACGGACTTCGTGCGGCTGCTGAAGGGCGGCGAAGACGCGGAGAAGGAAGGCGCGGCGATCGTTCCGGGGCAGCCGGACAAGTCGCACCTGTTCCGCCAGATCACGCCGGTGAAAGGCGAGGCCGAGATGCCGCCGAAGAAGGCGCCGCTGCCGGAAAACGAGATCGCGATCATCAAGCGCTGGATCGCCGAGGGCGCAAAGGACGACACGCCGGAGAATGCGAAGCAGCGGTTCGACGCGGAGCATCCGCCGATCTACTCGCGGCCCCCGGTGATCGCTTCGCTCGATTTTTCACCCGACGGATCGCTGCTCGCGGTCGCGGGATTCCACGAGGTGCTGCTGTGGAAGGGCGACGGCAGCGCGCCGCTCGCGCGTCTCGTGGGCCTCTCGGAGCGCGTGCAGTCCGTCCGCTTTTCACCTGATGGAAAAAAGCTTGCCGTCGCGGGCGGACGTCCGGCGCAGATGGGCGAGGTGCAGATTTGGGACGTGGAGAAGCGCAAGCTGCTGCTCAGCGCGCCGCAGGGATTCGACACCGTGTATGGCGTGAGCTGGTCGCCGGATGGGAAGCTCGTCGCATTCGGCACTGCCGCCGACAAGGCCGTGCTCGCCATCGAAGCCGACACCGGCAAGCAGGTGCTCCAACAGCGATCGCACGACGACTGGGTGCTCGGCACCGTCTTCACGCAGAAAGGCGACAAGCTCGTGAGCGTCGGCCGCGACATGACGGCGAAGCTCACCGAGGTCGCCTCGCAGCGGTTCATTGATAACATCACGAGCATCACGCCCGGAGCACTGCGCGGCGGACTGCATTCCGTCGTGCGGCACCCGAAGCGCGATGAATTCCTCGTCGGCGGTTCGGACGGAGTGCCGCAGGTCTATCGCATCGAGCGGAAGGTCCAGCGCCGCATCGGCGACAACGCGCTCTCCATCGGCAAATGGCCCGCGATGGAAGGCCGCATCTACACCGCGGAATTCGCACCCGACGGCCTGAGCTTCGCCGCCGGCAGTTCGCTGGATGGCAAAGGCACGGTCAATTTCTACAACTACGACTTCAACACCGAGATGCCCGCCGACATCGTGGCCATCGAGAACAAGCCGTCCACCACCCGCACCGAGGAGGAAAAGAAGAAGCTCGCAGCATACAGCACCGGCACGACGAAGCTGCTCGTTGGAGCGACATTCGACGGCGGCATCTACGCCCTGAGCTACAAGCCCGACGGCTCGCTAGTCGCCGCCGCCGGCGAAGACGGCCGCATCCGCTTCATCAATCCCAAGGACGCGAAGGTCGTGAAGGAATTCATGCCGGTGACGGTGAGCGCGACTGCGGCGAGCGGGAGGTAAGGCGCCATGAATTCGAACGATCTTACGAAACATTTGCCAGAAGGCGTGAGCTGGATGCGCGCCGCTGTTTCCTCTATCCCAATTGTCGGTAGCGCACTTGATCACCTGCTCTTTGATAAGTCCGATGCAATTCGCTTGCGAAACCTCGAAGCCGCTCTGGCAGCCATATCTGAACAGGTTAAGAATACGGACCAAGCAAAGATAGATAAGGAGTGGTTCGAGACGGAGGAGGCACTTGCTGCATTCAAAGTCATGGCAGACAAGGTTTCATACGAACCAGATAAACAGAAGGTGGAAGCGATGGGTCGTATCATTGCGACGTGTGGCAACACAGAGCATTCTAAAGACGCAAAAAAGCTTTCTGTCGTAGAGCATCTTTCCAAGCTCTCAGGCGTTCAGATCAAGCTACTGGCCGCGGTTTCTCGGACGGCCGCAAAGGCGAAGAAAATTAGCGGCGGCGACATCGAACAGACTCCAACTGCAATCTGGATAAGCGACATTATCACCACTTTGAGATCTGGACCTACATTTTGGCCCGGCACTATGAAAGTTGACGAGGAACTGGAAATACTCGAGTCATACAACACTGTGCGCCGCATTCAGCTCCTCGGCCCATCAGAGCCAGGTTATCTTGTCACATCCATAGGCAAACTGGCTGCTTCCTATGTTCGAACGGCAGGACTCTAACGATGCGCTGTAACGACTATGCTGCATAGCACGCAATGAACGCCCCGCTGCAAGACCGCGTCGCATTTCTCACGCGCCGCCGGTTTTTCGCGAAGGGCGCGCTCGGTGCTTCTGCACTTCTCGTGAAACCGGCACGGCGAATTTTCCGCCCATGAGCTACGAGCACATCATCACGGTGGAACCCGACCAGCGCAGCGGCAAGCCGTGCATCCGGGGGATGCGCATCACCGTTCAGGATGTCCTGGAGTCTCTCGCTTCCGGGATGACTGAGGACGAGATTCCCGCCGATTTCTCCGAGCTGCTCCGTGAGGACATCCAGGCGTGCCTCCCGTTCGCCGCCGATCGTGAACGCAAGCTGTTCACCGCCGCCGCGTGAAGCTCCTGCTGGACGAGAACGTGTCGGATCGGATTTCTGCCCGCTCCCGAATCTGAGCCCTTGAATCTCCGCACTTCCGACGACACACTCCCGGCATGAGCACCAAGCAAATCGTCCAGGATCTGCTCCAGAAACTTCCCGAGGATGTCTCCTTGCACGATGTGGCGCGGGAAATCGAGTTTGTTGCGGCGGTTCGTCAGGGCGTTGCGGAAATCGAACGCGGCGAGCGCATTCCCATCGAGGAAATCGAGCGCGAACTGCCGTTTCACCAAGGCCAATAGTTTTCGCTCATGCCTGAACTCTCGCGCTTTTATGGCATCATCATTCGGATGTTCTCCGAGCCTTCCGAGCGGCATCACGTCGCGCACTTTCACGCATACTACAGCGAGCATGTCGCCGTGTTTTCCATTGCGCCGGTTGCTCTCATCATCGGCTTTGTTCCGCAGCGGCAGCAGCGGCTCATCGAGGCGTGGGCGGAGCTTCACGAAGAGGAACTGCTTTCCGACTGGCAGCTTTTGGAGCAAGGCCGCAAGCCTTCCCAAATCGCGCCTTTGCAGTAAACTAACGCCATGAATCACCCCATTTACCGCATTACGTCCGTCGAGTGCATCCTGCCTTACTCGCTGCGCCTGCGTTTCAACGACGGCCTGACCCGCACCATTGATTTTGAGCCGATACTCGAAGGTGAACTCTTTAACCCGCTCCGTGACCCCGGCATTTTTGCGCAAGTTGCACTCGATCCGGAGATTCACACGGTCGTCTGGCCGTGCGGTGCCGACTTCGATCCGGCCACACTGCACGACTGGCCGGAGCATGAGGCTGCTTTTCGCGCTGCGGCTGAGCGGTGGAAACACTCCGCTGCGAGCGTCTGAGCATCCATATTCGCCGCCGCTCTGAATGAGCGCTGGTTGGCATCCATTCCTATAATTCTATCTCCACCCGCGCGCCGTTCTTTGTCAGCTTTACAGGGACTGTCTTCGTCTTCGCTCCCGAACGCACCTCGATCGTGTAATCACCGAGGAAGCCGCGCACCTTGGTCACGCCGCCGCGGCCGGTCTCGGTGTTGATGTTAGTCCACCATTTTTTGAAAACAAGGTCATACCATACCTTCGCGTGCCTGCGCGGCTGCCAGTTGCCGGTCCACTGCGCTGCATTGGGAATCCAGTGCCGTTTTTCCCAAAATCCCCAAGTGATGAAACCGCTCGTCGCCGGGTGCGCGAAGACCGCGGTCATGAAGTCGCGCGTGTAATCGGCCATCACCTCGTCGTCCCACACGTTGATGTCGTGTTCGGTGATTTCGATGGGCAGCCCGAATGCGCCGAAGCGATTCAATATCTCCCATACCTTGGTGATGGGCGTCAGTTGTTCGTTGAAGTGGCCCTGCATTCCTATCCCCTGCACGGGCACCTTGGCATCGAGCAGTTCCTTGATCACGCGGAAATAGCCGTCCTGATGCTCGGTGTCCGTCCCGCCGTGAGACAGGATGCCATAATCATTGATGAACAGCTTCGCCTGCGGATCGGCCTCACGCGCGGCGCGGAATGCTTCGGCGAGGATGCTCTTGCCCAAAGCGTGCTGCACATCGGTGTTAGTGACCGGCTCATTCACCACATCCCATTCGAGGATCTGGCCCTTGACGGCGCTCACCTCGTCGCGGATGTGATCGAGGATCCGCTTTTTCAGCGCATCCGGCTTGTCCTGCAATGCGGCCACGTCCTTCGGAAGACGCGTCCAGCCGGGCCATAGCAAGTTATGCCCGCGAACAGCGATGTTGGCGTCGTGCAGCCATTTCATGGTATCGAGGGCACGCTGCCGGTTGCGCTCGAACTCCGGCCACTTCAGATCGTTCTCAATGGTCACCCGGTTGAATGAGTTAGTCACCATTTCCCGGTAAGTGTCCGCGTCCAGGCCTTCATCGAGCAATGGCGATGCCGCCACGGCGCTGCCGAACCCATAGGCATGGCGCACCTGCCGGACGCGGACCTGCGCTCCCGGCAATGATTTCCCCGAGATGCTGTGGATGATGACCGTCAGTTGCGCCTTGCGTGTCTTTTCGATGCTCTCCGCCGCCTCCTTGCGCCACGCAGCATCCGCAGCGCGGCCCTTATAGGTGATCGGCGTATAAGGCAGTTCGCCCAATGCCGCACCTTTGCCATAACTGATGACGCGCAGCCCACCGATCTCGATCGCCTGTTTCGCAGCTCCCGCCTGAAAATGCAGCGCGACATCATCTTCGCCGTAGTCCATTGCGGCAACGAACGGCACATAGTATTTCGCCCACGCCTTTCCGCACTCGAAGCGGAATGCCGACGACTTGGTGTAAGGCGGACGCGCAAGCTCGAAGACGAACGTCCCCTCCGCCTCGTCGTTCGTGCCCGCGGCTCGCGCCCAGAACACCGCGAGCACCACCTCGCCCTTCGCCACCTTCGCCGCGCATTTTGCGTGAGTCTGGAAGCCCCACGCATTTTCCGGCACCTTGCGCACGGTCATCCGCAGCGCCTTTTCAAAACCCGGCGCACCCTTCACGTCCACGAATTCCGCGACCCCATGCTTGTTCGTCTTTGCCAATGCGAGCGCCATGCCTTCGAGCGCGCGCGGCGGACTGATCTCACGCCCGGCGGGCAGCTTCTTGAAACGCGCATCCTGCCCAGCCATGTCCGCAAACGCGGGCACGACGATGGCAAAGAGGAGAAGGATGCAGCGCAGCACGCACGCGCTTCTACGGCATTGCAAAGATGACGCAAGCATGACTCGCATGGCGGCCCATTTTGAGTTCCCTGTGCTCAGTTTTCGGTTCTCAGCCGGCACGGATTTTCCACTGCGCAGCCCGGTTGCACCACCCGCGGAAAATCCCGCACACATGCAAGTTCGCATTCTTCCGGGTGTTTGGCGCGGCGCTGAATTTTTTCCTTTCCGATGAATAGCCGCATTTGTCGTGCGTCGAAATCTCCAACTATGAAAACCCTGCTCGCAGCCTCAGCCATCACACTCATCCTCACCGCAACCGGAGCGACCGCCCTCGCCCACGAACGCTATGACGGCGACTACTGGACCTCCCGCCACCGCCTCGAAGCATCGCGCCATGCAATGCCGGAAGTCCTGTACGATCGTTACGGGAACAAGGTCATCTTCAGCCATGGCGAACGCTATGTGATTCCCGTCGAGGAACCCTGCCATCGCGCGCCGGTAATCGTCGTGCCGGAATGCCGCCACGCGCCGGCGCATTTCGAACCGCCCTTCATCGGCCCGCTGAAGTTCATTTTCCCCCGCTGATCAGCGCCCCGCAAATTCCCCGGAGCCGGCCACCGAGCCAGCTCCAAAAAGAGCCGCGAGGATTCCCCTTCCCCGCGGCTCTGAAGTTTTCCGGGAAAGGGATCACAGCGAGCAGTCGGACATGCGCCGACGACTCACTGCGCCTCGCCCTTGAGGAACGACAGCAGATCCGCGAGATCCTGCAGCTTCATCGTCGTCTCAAGTCCGCCGGGCATCAGCGAGTGCTCGCTTGCGGTGAGCGACGTGATGTTTGCACGCGGGATGTTCTCCTCCACGCCGAGCGGCTGGCGCAGCGTGATGGATTCCGCCGTGTCCGAAATGATGATGCCGGCCAGCGTGCGCCCGTCCTTCAGCTCGACGTTGCTCGCGGCGAATGCGGCGACGATTTCGTAGTCGGGCACGACGATGTGCAGCAGGATGGACTCCTTTGGCTGCGAGCGCATGTCGAGCAAGTCCGGCCCGACAGTGTGCCCTTCCTGATCGAGCCGGTGGCACGACGAGCAGAGCGTCTTGAACACTTCCTTCCCGTGCGCCGCATTCGGCGCGAGCGCGAGCGCTGCCTTGGATGCCTCGTAAGCCTTCATACGATCGCCGTCGGCGGGAGCACCGAAAAGTTTCGCCGCACGCTCGCGTAGAGTGGCGTCCTTGTTTTTGGAAAGCGCCGTGCGATGTGCCGCGCCGATTGCATTCCTCGGCAGCACGCCAGCCTCCGCCGCATCGAGCACGCGCGGAATGTGCGCCGGACGCGCGAGCAATGCGGACAGCGTGACCTCGCGATCCGCAGGCGTGAGCGTTGCAAGGCGTTTAGGATCGAGGAGCGCGGCGGCAACCTCGGCGTTGTCGAACGTTGCAAGCGCACGGACAGCCGCAGCGCGGAGGTCTGCGGCAGTATCGCGCGTGGATGAAGTCGCGAGTGCGGCGAGCGGGGCCTGTGCCGTAATCCACTCCGCATGCTTGAGCAAATTCACGGCGCGCAGCCTCGCCTCGACAGAAGCGTTCTTCGCGACGGCTGCATCTGCGGCGAATGCGATGGTTTTTTCAATCCAAGGCAGATCGCCTTCGCCACCGATCCGATCGTTTGCTCCCTCACAAAATCCAGCGAGAAATGCGACGCGCAAACTTCCGGTCGCATTTTCGACGGCAATCCTTGCGTCACCAGAAAGTTTGTCCTTCTTCCATTCGTTCGCGGCGCGTGCGACGACAACTCCGAGTTCGCCGACCAAATCCAAAACGCCTGGCTGCTGTTCGTCGAGTCGGGTTAACAAGGCGGCGGTGAACTCACGCTCACGTCCCGCGATCCCGCTCAGCACCGCAGCTCTTGTCCAGCGATCCTCTGCGCCGAGCGCCGCAACTTTTGCCAGCGCCGGAACCGCCTGCGCGTCGTGCGATTCACCGAGGCCAAGCGCGGCGCGGAAGCGCACGCGCGCGTCCTTGCTCTCAGCGGCGCGGAGCAAATCTTCCAGCGGCACCTTGTCCAAGTCATCGCGCTCCAGTCCGCGATCCTTCGCGTAGCTCCACTCGCGCGGCATATCCTTCGCGGCGGGCGCGGAGGATGTGATGCGCCAGATGCGGCCGTTCTTTTTTCCCAGCTCGAAGTTCGTGTGCTTGCGGATCTCCGCGGGCAGGTAGTCGGGATGCTCGATGGTGCCGCGATACATGTCGCAGAAGTAGAGCGCGCCGTCGGGGCCGCGTGTGAGGAAGACGGGCCGGCACCAGTCGTCGCTTGATGCGAACAGCTCGCTCTTATCCAGCAGCGGCATCGCGGCGAAGGTCGCGCCGCGCGGAACGAGTTTGTCCGCGTGGATGAGATTGCCCGTCGGCTCGCAGGAGAATGCGCAGCCGTTGAAAATCTCCGGCAACGCGCCGCCGCGCCAGATGCGCACGCTGCACGCGGCGGTGAACGAGCCCGCGTGCGAGTCGGCGGTGGTGATGTTGGAACTGATCGGGAAAACGCGCACGCCGTCGCCGCCGCCCTTGAGGCCGGTCTTCACGGTGCGGTCGTTGCAGTCCTGCACCGTCTCGCCGAATGCGAGGTGCGGGTTCCGCCGCAGCCAGCGCGACTCGATCACGACGTGCTGCACGGGCAGCCGGTTCATGCAGATGAAGCGGCGGCCGAGATCGTCGAACGCGATGCCGTATTGCGAGCGGCCGTCCACCGTCTCGAAGTCGCCCGTCTTCGGATTCCAGCGCAGGTCGCCGGTCATTTTCACCGCGGGCTTTTCGGTATGCTCGGGCGAAGTGATCGTCCCGCCGACGAGTCCCGCTGCGAAATAGATCCAGCCGTCAGGCCCGAGCGTCGGGCAGTTCACGCGGAGCTGCGTGCTCTTCGCGTAGTCGAATCCCGTGAGCAGTGTGCGCTTCAAGTCCGCGTGGCCGGTGCCCTTGGTGTCCTTGTAAAAGTAAATGTCCGGCGCGCATGTGACGATCAGCCCGCCGTCCCACGGCATCACGCCATTTGGAAACGAGAGGCCGTCGGCGAAGACCGTGCGCTTGTCGTAGTGCCCGTCGTTCTTCGTGGATTCGAGCATCACCACGCGGCCCTGCGGCGGCTCGCTCGTGCTTGGGTAGCCCCGGTTCTCCGTGACGAACAGCCGCCCCTTTTCATCGAACGCCATCGCGCACGGCGACTCCACCATCGGGTCCGTCGCGACGAGTTCGACACGCAAGCCGTCGGCGACTTTGAAAGTCTTCAGCTCCTCCTCGGCGGAGAGCGGCCCGCGCTCGGCAAACGCAGGCATCGCGAACGCGAGCAGCAGCACACACGCCGGGGAGAAGGCAGGATGGGAGGTCATGCGGGGTGAACCTGCATTGGCGCAGAGTCCTTAGCTGCAACGATGCGGCGTACACAGCGAAGCCGGGAATCTTGTTGCCCTCACTCCGCACGCAATGCTGCGGCGTGTTCGGTGATGAGCTGGATGAGTGTGGCGAATTCGATTTCCGGCGGACGCTGCGGGAGGACGAGCAGCAGGTCGCTCATCGGCGCGGGCGCGATCAGTTTTACAAAGACGCAGCCGGCGTGCGGCAGTTTGCGCGCGTGCATCGGGACGAGCGCGACGCCGTCGCCGGATGCGACTGCGCCGAGCATCACGAAAAGCGAGCCCACTTCGCTCGCGATGTCCGGCTCGAATCCGGCGCGCGCGCAGGTCTGCCGCAGGAATTCCCGGCGGCCGGGAAAGAATGCGTCGGAGAGTGAGACCCATTTGTCCGTGGCGAGCGCGGAGAGTTTGATGGCGGGCTTCTTTGCGAGGCGGTGATTTTCCGGCAGCACCGCGGCGAAGCGATGCTGCGAGAGCTTGCGGATCGTGAACTGGCTGCGCTCCTGATCCTCAATGTTGCCGAGAATGGCGGCGTCGAGTTCGTGCGCGCGCAGGCGGTCGAGCTGTGCGCGCGGCGGGAGATCGAAAAGACTCACCTGCACTCGCGGATGCCGCTGGCGGAATTCGCGCACTGCGGGCGCGACGAGGTCGTCGAGGAACGGACCGATCAGCCCGAGCCGCAGTGTGCGCCGTTTGCCGCCGAACTGCTCGCGCACCTGCTGCACGCTCGTTTCCGAGTCGCACACAATCTGCCGCGCTTTCCCGAAGAAGAAGCGGCCCGCGTCCGTGAGATGCATGCGTTTCTTGATGCGATCGAAGAGCGCCACGCCGAGTTCATCCTCCAGCAGCGCGATCTGCCGGCTCATCGCGGGCTGCGAGACGTGCAGGCGCTCCGCCGCGCGCGAGACGCTGAGTTCCTCCGCCGCGGCGATGAAATAGCGGAGCTGGTGGAATTCCATGCGCGGACTTTCCACGGCGGAGTTCATAACCGCAAGGCATGAACGTCTGAAGCAAACGGTATTGGCCGGTTTTCGCGCGGGGCGGCATCCTTGCGCCATGAAACTCACCATCCGCAAATCCAACGACAGGGGCCACGCCAACCACGGCTGGCTCGATTCACACCACACGTTCAGCTTCGCCGACTACTACGATCCGGCGCACATGGGCTTCCGCTCGCTGCGCGTGATCAATGAGGACTACGTCGCGCCAAACGGCGGCTTCCCCACGCATCCGCACCGCGACATGGAAATCTTCAGCTACATCGTCGAGGGCTCGCTCGCGCACAAGGACAGCATGGGTAACGCGCGCGCGTTGCTGCCCGGACAAATCCAACTCATGAGCGCAGGCTCGGGCGTCACGCACAGCGAATTCAATCCTTCGTCGAAAGATCAGGTGCATCTGCTGCAAATCTGGATCCAACCGCGCGAGCGCGGACTGAAACCCGGCTACACCGAGTGGCACCCGAAAGCCGCGAGCGACAGCGCCGCAAAGGTGCTCGTCATCTCGCCCGACGGGCGCGAGGACTCGGCGATCATCCATCAGGATGCCGACGTGTATCGCGTGCGGCTCGGCGCGGGAAAATCCGTCTCGCACGAAGTTCGCGCGGGCCGCGGCGCGTGGCTTCAAATCATCAAAGGCGCCGTGAGCGCGAATGGCACGCCGCTCACAGCCGGCGACGCGGCGAGCACCGATGACACCGGCACGCTCACCATCGCCGCAAGCGAAGATGCCGAAGCGCTGCTCTTCGACCTTCACTGAAACCAAACCATTATCCAAACGCGCCCGATGAGCACCGCATCGCCTATCTCGCGGGATCCGAGGCGAGCTACGTCACGGGTGCAAACCTGATGATTGACGGAGGCTTCAGCGCGTGAGTTTTGTTTGAAGCAATCGGATCAATCCGCTACGACACACACCATGAATACGGACGAGGAAAAGCCGGCAGCAACGATCCCGGCACCTTCCGAACAGCCGCCGGTTTCGCCACCCCACAGCGCCCGGCGAAAACCATGGCTCGTGCCGCTCGTCGGCCTCGCTGTCATTCTCGTGCTCATCAAGGGCGCGCTATGGGTTTGGCATTCCATGCACACCGTCTCCACCGACGACGCGTATGTGAACAGCCACGTGACCTTCGTCGCGCCGCGCGTGGCCGGGCAGGTCGCACGCGTGCTCGTGGACGACAACAACCGCGTGAAGAAAGGCGATGTGCTCGTGGAGCTGGATCCCGAGCCGTATCGCGTGCAGGTCGCGATCAAGCAGGCGGTGGTGGATGCCGCGCAGGCCGATCTCGTGATGGCGGAGGCCGTCGTGCGCAGCCAAGTCGGACAACTGCGCAGCCTGCGCTTCAAGCTCGATCACGCCATTGAGGACGTGGGCAACCAGATCGCATTGTTGCGCGCGCGCGCGGCCACGCTCGATCAGTCCAAGGCGACGCTCGTGCTCGCGCAGGCGGAATTTGATCGCGCGAAAAAGCTGCTCGCGACGAAAGTGACGAGCGCCGAGGAATTCGACAAAAAACGCGAAGCGCTCGATGTGGCGCAGGCGCAGATGCTGCAGGCGGTGGAGAGCGTCCATCAGCAGCGCGCCGCGCTCGGCCTGCCGCGTGACCCTGAGCAGGGAAAAAGTCTCACGGATGTTCCGCCCGATCTCGACCAGACTTTTTCCACCGTCCGCGTGGCGCTTGGCGAACTCATGCACGGCGCGGCGCAGATTGGCGTGGTTGCGTCGTCGCATGACATGACGCCGAAGCAGGTGATCGCAGAATTTCACCGGCGCGATCCAAGCGACGACATCAATAAAATTTACGACGAGATCATCAAGACCGCTCCCGGCCTGAAACAAGCGCAGGCGAAGCTCGTGCAGGCGAAGCGCGATCTCGATCAGGCGCAGCTCGACCTGCGCTATTGCACGATCGTCGCGGAGATTGATGGCGTGGTCACGCGCCGCAATGTGAATCCCGGCAATCACGTGCTGGCCGGGCAGAGCCTCATGGCGATCCGTTCGCTGCGCGACATCTGGGTGGACGCGAATTTCAAGGAAACGCAGCTCCGCGATCTGCGCATCGGCCAGCGCGTGGATCTGGAGGTGGACATGTATGGCGGACGGCGGAAATTCGAGGGACGCATCTCGGGCTTCACGATGGGCACCGGCTCCACGCTCGCGCTGCTGCCCGCACAGAACGCTACGGGAAATTTTGTGAAGGTCGTCCAGCGGCTGCCGGTGCGCATTGACCTGGTGAACTACGATCCCGACAAAGTGCCGCTCTTCGTCGGACTTTCCGTCGAGCCGTCGGTCGATCTGAAAACTCCGCCGACCGGACCGAACGCGGGGAAATTTTTGCAGGAGCCGACGCAAGCCGCGCCTTCACCGGTGGCGCCATGAACGCAGCCGCATCCGTCGCAGTGCCAGCGAGCGCCGCCGCTGTGCCACGCGTTTTCAATCCGTGGATCGTCGCACTCGCGGTGGTCGTGCCGACGTTCATGGAGGTGCTCGACACCACGATCGCAAACGTCGCGCTGCGTTACATGGCTGGCGGACTGTCGGCTCCGGCGACGGACAGCGAGTGGGTGATCACCAGCTACCTCGCGGCGAACGCGATCATCCTGCCGATCTCCGGCTGGCTCGCAGTGCGGATGGGAAGGCGCAATTATTTCCTGCTCTCGATCGCCATATTCACAATCGCTTCGATCCTGTGCGGAATGGCCGTGAGCCTGCCGATGCTGATCGCCTCGCGCGTCCTGCAGGGGCTGGCTGGCGGCGGATTGCAGCCATCGAGCCAGGGCATCCTGCTCGATGCTTTTCCGAAGGAAAAACAAGGCACGGCCATGACCATCTTCGGCATCGCGGCATTGCTCGCGCCAGTCGTCGGGCCCACGCTCGGCGGCTACATCACCGACAACTACGGCTGGCGCTGGATTTTTTACCTCAATGCCCCCGTGGGCCTGCTCGCATTCTTCCTCTGCCGCAAAGTGGTGACGGACCCACCGTATCTCAAGGCCGAGCGCGACACGATGCGACGGCAGCACCAGCGCTTCGACACGCCCGGACTCGCGCTGCTCAGCATGACGATGATCTGCTGGGAAATCCTGCTGAGCAAAGGGCAGGAATGGGACTGGCTTGGCGATCCGTTTTTCCGAGTGCATGCCGTGCTGTTGCTATTCGTGGCCTGCCTCGGTGGGCTGATTTTCCGCGAGCTGCGGATCGCCGCCCCGCTGATCAATTTCCGCACGCTGCTCGACCGCAATTTCCGCACTTGCTGCCTCATCATCTTCTGCGCGTTCGGCGTGCTCTACGCGAACACCACCAGCCTCCCCGGCCTGCTGCAATCGCTCTTCGGCTACGACGCCACGACCTCCGGCATGGTGCTCTCGCCCGCGGGCGTCTTCGCCGTCATCACGCTTTTCATCGTCGGCATGCTGCTCGGGCGCGGGACCGATGCGCGCTATCTCATGGCCGCGGGACTGCTCACGCTCGGGCTGGGAAATTACTGGATGTCGCGGATGAATCTCGACATCACCCCGTGGCAGGTCGTGTGGCCACGTGTGGTGGTCATTGCGGGGCTCTCGATGATCTTCGCCCCGCTCAATGTCGCGGCGTTCCAGCGCATCCCGATTGCACTGCGCGGCGCCGCCGTCGGCCTGCTCGCGCTGCTGCGCAACGAAGGCGGAAGCGTCGGCACTTCCGTGGCCAAGACCATCATCGAACGGCGCGAGCAATTCCATACGCTGCGCCTCGGCGAAAATCTTGATCCGCTGAATCCGGCGGTAAGCGCCTTCTTCGATCAGGCCCAGTCCGGCCTCCTCCAGCAAACCGGCGATCCGGTGGCTGCACAGCAAATCGCATTGCAGACACTCGACAATCTCCGCCAACAGCAGGCTTCCGCGCTCGCGTATTTTGACAGTTTCCTGGCCTCCGCCGCCGTCGCCGTCGCGCTCATATTTCTAGTGCTGACCATGAAACGCTCCGTCGCCGAAAAAGGCGCGCACATCGCTGCAGAATAGGACGCAATCAAGATGTGCCCAAGGTGCCAGGTGCCAGCATTGTTGATCCATCGCGACGATTGACGCCCGCCGTCACGCACCCTGCCCGACATTTCACCACTCAACCCAAACCACAAACGCACACCATGAAACTCGCATCCAACATCGCCGGCGCTCTCCTCGGGCTGCTCTTCCTCGTCTTCGGACTGAACTTCTTCCTCAACTTCCTGCCGATGCCGCCGGATCCATCGCCCGCTGAAGCTCCGCACAAGCTCTTCATGACTGCGCTCATTCCCACGGGCTACTTCGCGTTCATCAAAGTGCTGGAGATCATCGGTGCCCTGCTCGTCGCGATTCCGAAGACGCGCAACTTCGGCCTGCTGCTCCTCGGCCCCATCATCGTGAACATCCTTGCCTTCCACATTTTTCTGCTGAAAGGCGCGGCGCTCTTCCAGCCGCCGATTGTGCCGGTCATCATCTTGCTCGCCGGATTTCTCCTGTGGAGCGGACGCGCAAAGTTCGCCGCGCTCGCGAACTGAAGCCGGTTCGCCGCGGCGAATTCGCTGTGCAGTCCGCAGGCGACGGCGGGAGCGCGGGAGATCTTCTTGGCGCTCGGCAAAAAATCCTATCCGGTGCCAGAACACGATTAGCAAATTGTGCCAGCTACGTAGCGGGCTGATTTTTCACCACATCATTCGAGCAGAAGTGCCCGCTACGAAGAAGTGCCCGCCTCCTTCCGTCGGCGGCTACGGGGGAATGCCAGCCCAAAATTTCATCTTGCCAAATTACGCCCGGCTCATTTCCATCCGCACCCGATGAACGCGTCCCTCCAAATCGGAAAGCACATCTGCACACGTAGCCCTCGGAGCGTCGGAGCGTCGGAGCGTCCCATCAGTCGCTAGCTTTTTCGCAAAAGTCGAGACCCGTCACGGGATCGAATGGCTTCGGGGATGAATGCGCGGCGCCTAATTCCGGCATGTTGCGCTGCCACCGCGCAGCGGCATCACGGGGTGACCGCATCGCTTTCTGCACTCATCGCAGCGCACCCTGCGACGACGCGCGGGCACGCGGGGATGACGGCAGGGCACGCGGCGAACACCGCAGCGCACCCTTGGATCATCGCCGGGTGCGGCTGGGGCGCCACGGGCATACCCGTGGACGCTCGCAGGGTGCCCGGCAGTCATCGCAGGGCACAGCCCGGTCATCGGGCCGCACCCTTGGGTCTTTGCAGCGCACCCGTGGACGGTCCACGGGTATCCGTACGCCATCGCCGGGTGCCCGTGGAACGTCCACGGGTGCCATTTTCCCGCCGCAGGATGCGGCCCGGAACCGGAAATGTGCCCGAAAGACGGCGCAATGCACCATTTTCGGCCGAAAGCGCGCCTCGCAGCCAAACCGCCCCGTAGCTCCGTGCCGTTCTTCTCCGCGTCTCTGCGTCTCTGCGTTTCATCCCTTTCCGACCTCCGGTCTCCGCTTTCCGCAATCGAACAACCCATAACCACACATCAAAATGGCAAAATCCGACTACATGCCCAATGACGACGAGGGGAAGGCCAAGCTCTACGTCCTCTTCCGCGACAACAACGGCCAGTTTCTGGCCACCCTCCAAATCCCCGCGACCGACCCCGACATCATCCAGCAGGCCGCCGATGCCTCCCGCTTCCGCGCCATCGTGGATTTCTGCGGGAACATGCAGAACGCCGCGCAATCCTGGACCGCCGAGAAAAACTACGAGCGCGACGGCGGCGACACCGCGCCCGCCGGTCAGACCGTCCCCGTGCTGCCCGCCGGTTTTCCCGCCGCGGTGCCTGCGGGCATCGTCACCCGGTTCCGCGTGCTGGTGAAACGCGTGAAGGCCGCGAAGAACTACAGCACAGCCATCGGCCAGGCTCTCGGCATCGAAGGCTCCGTGCAGGGCGCACCCGACCTCACCACCTTGCAGGCCATCCTCACCCTCACCCTCATGGGCAACGCCATCCTCGTCGGCTGGG
>CAIRYQ010000072.1 GCA_903882875.1 uncultured Spartobacteria bacterium
GGTTCGGGGAAGGCCCCGGCTGGTTCGGGGAAGGCCCCGGCTGGTTCGGGGAAGGCCCCGGCTGGTTCGGGGAAGGCCCCGGATGGTTCGGGGAAGGCCCCGGCTGGTTCAGGGAAGGCCCCGGACGGTTCGGGGAAGGCCCCGGACGGTTCGGGGAAGGCCCCGGACGGTTCGGGGAAGGCCCCGGATGATTCAGGGAAGGCCCCGGACGGTGTGGCGGTGACGCAAAATGGCCGAACCAAAACCCAACGACCAGACACAAACCCATGAAAGGACAGGAGGGGAATCCCGGAAACTCGTGCGACGCCTTGGAGTGCGGCGGGAAGCGACAGCGCCACGCCGCTTTGGGATGCACCGGAGGCGCGCGGCGGGTCTTTGCTGTCGCGCTGGCAGGCCCCGGCCCCGTCACGGATCCCCTGTGACTTTCGGAGGAGGCGGGGCGCCTACATCTCCCGCGCCCACGACGGGCGCTGTTTGAGATGAAAGAGCATCTCGCCGGCTTTCGGCACGAGCAGCACGCCTTCGTCCTCGCGGTCTGCGTAGTCCTCCTTGCGGATGCTGCGCCAGTCGCGGTAGCCGATGTTGATGGCCTTGCAGACTTCCTCGGGGATGCCTGTGGCGAAGGTCACGTTCACGCGGCATTTCTCGACGCCGTTCTCCATTTTGCCGATGCCGCGGACGTGCGTGCTGTGCGAGATCACGCCGCGCGGAGTCTTCCGGTAACGATCCATCTGCTGCGTGAACCATTCGAGGCAATGGTAGCCGATCTCGTGGATGTGGTGCCCGTGCGTGACGGACAGCTCGGTGATGTGCGGCGCGTAGATGATGAGTTCGCCGCCGTCCGCGAGCACGGGCTCGAGCTTGTACATGCACTTTCCGCCGACCCACATGTCGTCGTACATCTTCGGCGCGCACGAGAGGATCGTGTGAAACGGGCGGTCCTTGTAAGTGATGTGGACGCGCCGCGAGACTTCGCTCGCGGCGTCCCACGCGCTCAGGGTGTCGCCATGCGTGAGCGCCGCGAGGCCGCCGCCGCCCTGCGCGGGGTCGCCGGGCGTGACGACCATGCAGAAGCACCGCTTTGCGACCGGCACGAGCGACGCGACGTAGTCCACGACCTTGCGGACGGGCGTCCACTTGTTGCCGATGATCATCGGGTTCGTCACGAGCGCGCCGAGCCAGTGGAAATAGTTCAGCACCGTCGGCCCGCTCACGCCGGGGAAGAGGTATTTGTTCCCGCCGCTGAAGCCGACCACCTCATGCGGGAAGACGGGGCCGATGACGAAGAGCAGATCGTAGCCGAAGATGCGCTCATTCACCTCGACCGGCACTTCCTCGGCGAGGAGGCCGCCGGTCAGCTCGATGCTTTTCTCGACGGTGATGGTGCCGATTTTCCGCAGCGCGGTGAGGTCGTCCCACGCGTGGTTCAGGAGCTGGACGCGCGCGTATTTCGAGCGCCGCTGATCCGGCGAGATGCCGAGCCGCTCGCAGATCGCCTCCTCGCTCATGGGCTGGTGCGTGCCGAGCGCGATCATCACATCGAGAGCCGCGGTAGCGCCGGAGATCTGATCGAAGACGCCGGCGAACATCTGGTCGAGCGGGCAGGTGCGAGTGCTGTCGGGGACGATGAGCAGCACTTTCTTGCCGCGGAATTCCTCGGCAGGACACGCCTTTGCGATGAAGGCGCGGATTTGATCGGGCGTGAGGTTCGTGCCTTCGGGCGCGATGTGTGAGAGGGCGGTCATGGTGGGTGAAATGACGAGTGACGGAGGACGAATGTCCAAGAGGAATTCTGTCCTGCGCGCTTACGGCTTTTCGCGCACGGCGTCGGCGAGCGGCTTCACGAAGGCGGCGACTTTCTCGACGAACTTCGGATCGCTGCCGAATTCCCCCATGCGCTTCACGATCGCGCTTCCGACCACGACCGCATCTGCGGCGCCTGCGACGGCGCGCACCTGCTCGGGCGTGCCGATTCCAAAGCCGACGGCAATCGGCAGCGGCGTCGTTTTCCGGATTGCGGCCACACTTTCCGCGAGGCCTGCCACGACATCGCTGCGCTCGCCGGTCACGCCTTCGCGCGAGACGTAGTAGATGAAGCCGCTGGCATCGCGTGTGAGCAGCGCGATGCGCTGCGGAGGAGTCGTCGGAGCGATGAGGCGGATGCGCTTCAGCGGGCCGTGCATGCGGAGTTCCGGCGAGGCTTCGTCCTCGTCCGGCGGGAGGTCGAGGAAGAGCACGCCGTCCACGCCCGCGGCCTCGGCGTCGGCGAGAAAGGCGTCGAAGCCGTGGCGGTACACGGGATTCATGTACGTGTAGAAGACGATCGGGATCTGGCTTTCCGTGCGAATCGCGCGCACACATTCGAGCACGCCATTGAGGGTCGTGCCGCTCGCAAGCGCGCGCGAACTGGCGAGCTGGTTCACCACGCCGTCGGCGAGCGGGTCGCTGAAAGGGATGCCGATCTCGATGATGTCCACGCCCGCGCGTTCGAGTGCGGGTACGAGCGCGCGCGTCGCTGCGAGATTCGGATCTCCCGCGCAGATGTAGGCGATGAAGGCCGCGCGCTTCTCGGAGCGCAGGCGGGCGAAGGTGGAATCAATGCGGTTTTCGGACATGAAGTGGATGCGCAGAATTGGCGAGGCGCGCGGGGATTGACAGAAATTTTCGGCATGGGTTGCGCGAAGCCGCGCTTCCGGGCGGAGCACACGAGTCGCGTGCTGCATCCGCATGATTCGTGGTAGCCGAAGGCGCACTTCATCGCTTCACTCGCGGGCCTGACGAAAATGCCCGCGGCACCCACGCTGAAGATCAACGAAATTTACGAGTCCATCCAGGGCGAGAGCACCTGGGCCGGGTGGCGCTGCGTCTTCGTGCGGCTCACGGCGTGCGACCTCCGCTGCACGTACTGCGACACGGAGTATGCGTTTTTCGAGGGGAATAAGCGTGCGCTCGATGAAGTCATCGCCGAGGTGCTCGCGTTCGAGTGTCCGCTCGTGGAGATCACCGGTGGCGAACCGCTGCTGCAAAAAAATGTGCTCCCGCTCATGGCCTCGCTGTGCGACGCGGGAAAGACCGTGCTCATCGAGACCAGCGGCGCGCACGACATTTCAAAAATAGACGCGCGCGTGCATCGAATCATGGATTTGAAAACACCGGGCAGCGGCGAATGCGCGCGCAACTTGTGGAGCAACATCGCACATCTCGAAAAGCGCGATGAGGTGAAATTCGTCATCGGTTCGCGCGAGGACTACGAGTGGTCGCGTGACCGCGTGCGCGAGCACGCGCTCGCGGAACGCAGCGGGTGCGTGCTTTTTTCGCCCATCTTCGGACGCATCGAGCCGCGGCAGATTGTGGAGTGGATGGTCGCGGACAAGGTTCCCGCGCGGTTCCAGCTCCAGATGCACAAGTTCATCTGGGATCCGAAGCTGAAGGGCGTCTGAAGAATGCGGATTGCGGAGCGCGGAGTGCGGAATTACTCATCGTGCCCGCATTTCCAACTCCGCACTCCACATTCCGCACTCATGAAGGTCCGCCTCACGAAAGATTTCCTGTTTGAAGCCGCGCAGACGCTGCCGTGCGCGCCCGAGGGGCACAAGTGCAGGAAGATGCACGGGCACAGCTTCAAGCTGGAGATTTCCGTCGAGGGCGAGACCGATCCGAAGACCGGCTGGTTTTACGATCATGCGGACATTTCCCGCGCGATGAAGCCCCTACTCGCGGTGCTCGACCACGGCTACCTCAACGAGATCCCCGGACTCGAAAATCCCACGATCGAAAACATGTGCGCGTGGTTCTGGCAGAAGCTCTCGCCGCAGCTCCCCGGCCTCGCGGAGATCGTCGTGCATGAGACGCCGAGCGCGCGCTGCTCGTATCGCGGCGAGTGATGAAACGCTTGGCAAGCCGCGCGCGCCCGCTACTTTCTCGCCCGATGAAACGCCTCGCATTTCCTGTCCTCGCCGCCGCCGCCGCATTCGGATTCGGCGCGTGCGAAAAGCATTCCTCCGCCGAACTTCCCGAGCACTACCAGCACAAGTGGGATGCGAAGCACGCGGAGACGGAACATGCGGCGCCGGCGCACGCCGAGCAGGAAAAGGCGCCTGCCGCCGATCACAAGGGCTAGCGCGAGGTCCGCGCCGCTTTCCGAAATGCCATGAAGCCGGAGGCGCACACAGGCTTCTGGCGCGGACGCGCAAAAAGCTTCGCCTGTGCGCTGCGTGGGATCGTCGCGCTGGTGCGCACTCAGGCGAATGCGCGCATCCACCTCCTCGCGACGGTGCTCGTGGTCGCGGCGGGATTCGTGTTTCGCATCCCGCGCGGCGAATGGGTGCCGCTCGCATTCGCGATCGGCATCGTGTGGATCGCGGAGGCATTGAACACGGCCGTCGAAGCCCTAGCGGATCGCGTCAGCCGCGAACACGACGAGTCAATCCGTCGCGCGAAGGACGTGGCTGCCGGAGCGGTGCTGTTCGCCGCGATCACCGCGGCGGTCGTTGGCCTCGTTGTGCTCGGCCCGCATGTGTGGGCGTTCATGCGCGTCAGATTTTGATCGGAATCGCATCCGCACGCGTTGCCGCGTACGGATGTGCTCGCCGCACGCTTTTGCCCGGTAATCAGCCGCCCCGGCTCAGTGCGGGACGGTGACTTCGATGAGGCCGAAGCCGCCGGCCTTGCGGCGCTGGAGGATGTTCACCTTGTCGGTCTTCGCGTTCACAAAGACTACGAACAGGCGGTTTGCCGCCATCTCGAGCTGGAGGATCGCCTCGTCCACGAAAAGCGTGCGGACTTCGAGCCGTTCGGTCTCGACGTGCTTCGCCTCGGTCTCCTCGTGGAGTTCGAAATGCTCGTCAATGTGCAGCACATGCTCGTCGAACTGCCGCGTCTGGCTCTTCCGCGGGCGATGGCTGCGCAGCATCTTCGTCTTGTACTTGCGCATCTGCTGCGCGACTTTTGCGACCACGCCGTCAATCGCGGCATACATGTCGTCGCACTCGTGGTCGGCCTCGATGGTGATGTGGTTCGCGCAATGGAGGACGATTTCCGCGTTCTGGCGGTGCTTGGTCACGTCGAGGATCACGTGCGCCTCGATGATGCGCGGGTAGTCGAGGTGGATGTGTTCGAGTTTCGTCTTCGCGTATTCGCGGATCGCATCGGTGATGCTGATGTGACGGCCTGTGACTCTGATGGGGACGTTTACGTTGGCTGTTTGCATGGTGTTACTAGTTCGTTCTGTTTTTGTGAAAATGCCACCCGTTCCTTGGCCTGCACGCTTCGTGCCTTGCAGGCTGCGGACGGGAATTTGCGGCGGAAAAAATCACATCGAGAAATTTTCGCCGAGGTAGAGGCGGCGCGCCTCGGGGTCATTGATGAGGAATTCCTTCGTGCCCTCCTTCAGCACGCGGCCCTCGAAGATGAGATACGCGCGGTCCACGATGCTCAGCGTCTCGCGGACATTGTGGTCGGTGATGAGGATGCCGAGGCCGAGATCGCGCAGGCCGACCACGATTTTCTGCACGTCCTGCACGGCAATCGGGTCCACGCCGCTGAACGGCTCGTCGAGCATGATGAGGCTCGGCTCCGGCACGAGCGAACGCGCGATCGTGAGCCGCCGCTTTTCGCCGCCGGAAAGTGTGAGCGCCATCTGCTTGCGGACATGCGAAATGCCGAACTGCTCGAGCAATTCGTCGCAGCGCGCCTTGCGCTGCGCCTTGGTGAGATCGCGCGTCTCGAGGATCGCCATGATGTTCTGCTCGACGGTGAGCTTGCGAAAGATGCTCTCCTCCTGCGGCAGGTAGCCCATGCCCATGCGCGCGCGCTTGTGCATCGCCATGTCGGTCACGTCCGTGTCGTTGAAAAACACGGTGCCCGCGTTCGGCCTCACGAGGCCGACGATCATGTAGAAACTCGTCGTCTTGCCCGCGCCGTTCGGGCCGAGGAGGCCGACAATTTCGCCCTTGCGGCAGTTGATATCCACGCCGTTCACGACCCGGCGGCCGTCGTAAATTTTCACCAGCCCCTCTGTGCGGAGTACGGGCGCGGGCGCCGGATTTTGTAGCTGCGGTGCTGGTGCGGCTGTGGCGACAGGCATGGCTAGCGCGGTTTCTGGTTCAGATCGGCTGCGTCGTGCAGCGTGCTCGTGTGGTAGCCCTTCACGTCAATTTTCCCCGCCCGGTCGAGCGTGATCACGCAGCCTTCCTCGCGCGCGATGATCTGCTTGCTCAGGCCCCCGCCGATGACGCCCTGCGAAATCTGCGGCCAGCCGTAAAGTTTCAGCGTGTTCGCCTTGCTGTCGTACACCGCGCGGCTGCCCTTCCCGGTGTAGCGCTGCATGACGCCATTTCCGTCCGGCTTGTCCTGCGTGATCGTCACATGGCCCTCCGCGACCGCTTTCTCGAGCTTGTCGCTGCCTGCCTCGGGCGGGCCCTTGTGCTCGGCGTCATCGGCCTTCGGCTTCGTCGGGGGCTGCGCGGGTCCCTTCGCCAGCGAGGCATTGATCGTGAGCGTGAGCCGATCGCTCGACAGGCCGAATTCCGGGTGATGCACCACGACTTCGCCGATGAAGATCGCGATGTTCGTGCGGTTGTCGTAGGTCGCCTCCTGCGCCGTGATTTCCACGGGGCCGCTCGGCTTTTTGTCGGGCTTCGCCGGTTTTGCGACGGGGATGGCGGGGGCGGGCGCCGCACCTTCAATCCGGCTGATGTCCAGGCCGATCCGCGCGGGTTCCCCGGTGCGGTCCTGCGCGGAACCTGGTACGGCGAGCGCGAGCAGCGCGACGATGGTCGGGGGCAGAAAAGTCTTCATCATTTTGGTTCCTGTTTCAATGGCTTCACTTCGATGGATGGGGCGGCGCTTTTTTCAGTGCCTGGCCCGAACGCGGCGTCCGCATCATAAATGATCATCTTCACGCCGCCGGTGAGCTTGCCGAGTTTCGTCCTCAGATTCACGATCGCGTGGTTCCCCGACAGCTCGAATTCGCGGCGCTTGATCATCACGCGCGCGTTGGAATCGAGATCCTGAGTCTTTGGATTCAGCACCGCATCGGAAAGATCGATGTCGAACTCATGCTCCCCGTCCTGTCGAAAGCTCTCGATGTGGGCCACGCTCAGCTTGACGTGTTCGTCGTCCACGACCTCGGCGACGCCGATGTTGAATTTGAACATCAGCTTCCCGTCCGGATCGAAAATCGGGAACCGGATCCCTTTTTGCGGCTGGCCCTTTGGCACCGGAATATCCAGACGCTTCGATTCCTTTTCGGTGCTTCCCGGCTTTGCGCCGGCCGCGGCGACCGTTGCAGGCTCGCCGTTCGCGGGTTCCTTCGCCTGCTCGTCGGCCCGCGCGGGGATGCACAAATCGGGAAGGCTCAGGCCTGCGACGAGCGCCACCATCGGGAGGTTACGAAACGAGGCCATGGATTTGGATCAGAGTTTTGAGCAGCGCGGGGATTTGCGCCAGCGGAATCTGATTCGGCCCGTCGCTCAGCGCCTTCGTCGGATCCTCGTGCGTCTCGATAAAAACGCCGTCGCAGCCCGCCGCCGCCGCCGCGCGCGCGAGCACCGGAGCGAGGATGCCGTCGCCGCCGGTCTTGTCGCCCGCGCCGCCGGGACGCTGCACGCTGTGCGTTGCGTCGAAAATCGCGAGGCAGCCGAGTTCGCGCATCCAGTACAGCGAGCGCATGTCGGCCACGAGATTGTTGTAGCCAAAGGTCGTCCCGCGCTCGGTGAACATGAACCGTTCACAGCCGAACGCGCGCAGTTTTTCCGCGATGTTCTTCACATCCCACGGCGCGAGGAACTGGCCCTTCTTCACATTCACCGCGCGTCCGGTTTCCGCCGCGGCCTGGATGAGATCCGTCTGCCGGCAAAGGAACGCCGGGATTTGCAAAAGATCGATCCACTCCGCAGCCGCGCGCGCCTCCTCGGGCGAGTGAACGTCCGTCGTCACCGGCACGCCGAGTTCGCGGCCGATGTTTGCGAGAATCGTGCAGCCGTCCTTCAGCCCGATGCCGCGATAGCTTTTGCCGGAGGTGCGGTTCGCCTTGTCGTAGCTCGCCTTGAAAATGAACTGCGCGCCGACCTCCGTGCAGATCGTCTTCAGCGCGCGCGCCATTTTCCACACGAACTCCTCCGACTCGATCACACACGGCCCGAGCATGAACACCGGGGCGCTGCTGCCGAAGGCCACATTGCCGACGGAAAATTGCGGCCTCACGCTCACTTCTGCGCCTCCTTCGTCGCCTCGACGAACGCATTTTGCAGATGCGCGATCGCGTTGTTGATCGCGCTCTGCTCGTCCGGCGCGAGGTTGCCGTCCATCTTCGTGCGCAGCATCGAGAGGTGGTCAATGAACACCTTGCCGAGCTGGAGATTCGGCGGCGGAGCGCCCGCGGGCTTGCTCGGGTGCCTGCCCAGCGCGAGGAGCGCCTGCTGCGTATGCATCATCACAAACTGCAGGAATGTTTCCGTGAGTTCGCTGTTCTGCGTGGAGCGTTGAAATTCGGCCATGCGCTCAGAGTACGCCGGATGATGCGCGGGCGGGAAGGAAAGAGTGTGCGTGCGGCCACTGCCCGCCGCACAGTGTTCTGCTTCCTGCATTCCGTTCTCCCCGCGGGTTCAGGTGCCGGTGTGTAATTTTGCAGAGTCCAGCGCGTCGCGTATTTCGCGGCTGATACGACCAGCGATCTACCTGAAATCGCAGAGCGATTCGACGTAAGCCGCCGAGCCGTCGCGCAGCCAGCCGTCGAGCTGCGCCTGTTCCTTGAGCTGCTGGCCGCGGAGGCGCGGGACGACGAGGAACTTGGAATTGATTTCCGGCAGCGCGGTGAGGTCGCCCCAGAGCTTCTCGAATTGCGCGACGGGGAAGACGTCTTCCTGTCCGTGGCCCCAGCGTTTCTTCACTTCCTTGAGCGTGATGTAAGTGGGCACGCGCGCGGCGAGGGCGCGGACTGCGGCGAGCACGCGGGGCTCGTTGTCGAGGTCGGCGCGGGTGAGGCCGAAATTCGCGAGCAGCGCGTCTATGTTCACCCAAGTCGTGAGCGTGTTGTAGTAGGTGAGGTTGAACTCGAGTTCCTCGCGCGGCATCGCGAGTCCTTCGACGAGACGTACGCGGCCATCCACGCGCGCGAGTCCGCCGCCGCGATCTTCGAGGCGGCGGGTGATTACTTCGAAGGAAAGCGTCGCGCCGCTTTCGAGATGCCGGCCGAGAACGGCGGGATCGAGATTCGCGCCGACGGTGTCAATGTTGTGCAGCATCAGCGTTTTCAACTGCGGGCGTTCGCGGAGCAGCGCGGCGAGCGTGCCGTTGCGCAGGAGGTTCGGGATTTCGTAGAAATGCCCGATGGGGTGCATGCACTGGAGCGGGAGATTGTCGCGGTAGTCGCCGGTCTCGCCCGCGCCCTCGGCCCAGCGGATGAGCGCGGTGCGCAATGACTCGCGGACTTTCTGCTGCTGCTCGTCGAGGATATGCTGCTGCATTTCCTCCCATGCGAAGCGCAGGTCGCGCGTCGCAGGGATCATGCGCAAGCCGACGCTGCGCCCGCGGCTGAGGTGCAGCGGGCCTTCGTAGCCGTAGTTGCGGCGCGCGGCGAGAATGGCGGAGATCGGTTCGTGCGTGAGGTAGCTCGTGGTGAAGACGTGTGGAACGCTGTGGTTCGCGAGCAGCGAGATGCGGCGCGATTTGGCGAGGTGCGTTTCGAGGAAAGTGCGGTGGCGTCCTGCGAGTTTGCAGAAGGGGTGGAGCGACTTCACGACGCCCGCGCCTTGCGTCCAGCGCGATGCGGCGCCGGCGGCGAGCGTGACGACGGCGGCTTCGCCTTTGCGAAGTGCGTCGAGCCCGCGGTCGTAGGGAGCGCCGTATTTTCCGCCGAGGCTCTGGCAGTCGGTGACGTCGCTGGGCGTCACGTCCTCGATGACGGCATTTGCGGGCAGGCGATTTTGCGCGAGGCCGATGCGGCCGGCGCGGAGGTCGGCGCGGATTTGCTCGTGGGCTTCGCGGTCGAAGCCGTTTTCTTCGAGCAGTGCGTCGAGGCTCTGGCCGGTGCCGCGGTTCTCCGTTGTGCGCGGGATGAGCGAGTGGAAAAGTTCCTGCACCACGTCGCGCAGATCGGGCTGCGTGCGGCACGCAGTCGCGAAGCTGTCGAGTTCGACGCGGCATGTGTGCGAGAGTGTTTTCGGGTCCTGGCGCAGAAGCTTCGGCGCGAGGAGGAGGTAGTAGCCTTTCGGCATCAGCGGCGCGTGCGTGCCGCCGTCGAGCAGGTCGGCGAATGTGCCGTGCTCGTTGATTTTGAAATCGTACACGACCGGCTCCATCGCGAACGGCAGCGATGCGCTGAGTTCCTTTTTTGTCGCAGACATGATGGCGGCCATGCGGCGCTGCGCCTCGGCCTTGCGGTGCGGCGCGAAGATGAAGCCCATGCCGCCGCCGCTCATTCCGCCGAGCATCCAGAAGCCCCAGAAGTCCGTGCCGAATTCCGCGCGCGCGGCTTCGATGAGCCGTTCGGTGTAGTAGGTCGAGGCCCACGGAATGATCGCCTGGATGGGGCCGAGAAAATTGCGCGTGGTGATTTCGCCGACGCGCTTGATGTCGCCTTTGCGGAGTGCATCGAGGATCTGATCGAGAAAGCTGAGCGCCTCCTGCCGTCCGACCCACTCGGGGCCGCAGCGCAGCAGGTATTTTTCCGTCACCATTTCCAAAATCGGGCCGACGTTCTGCGCCATGCCGCCGTGGACGACGACGAGCGAATCCTGCAACGCCTGTCGCGCGGAATCGGGAATCTCGTCGCGCGTGAAGACGCGGTGCTGCGGCATGAGCCGTCCGCGCGAAATGCCGTGCTCGGGATCGGCGTTCGATGCGATGACTCCCTCGATCAATTTAATGCCCGGCCACACGCCGCCGCTGTCCTGCCAGCCGCCGCCGCTGCCGCCGATCCATTCGCCGAGCAATGCGCGCGCGAGCACGAGACGGCGTTCACTTTCGCGAAGCGGGCCGGTGAGCGATTCGGCTTGGCCGGTCGCGCGCATGAGTGCGGAGATAAGCGCGGCGAGGAGATTCGTGGACACGGCGAGGCGTGAGCCTTTCGGGATGTCGTTCACGCTGGAGACGAGTTCGAGTCCACGACCGGGGCCGAGCACCTGCGCGAGCAAATCGCTGAGCGACTGACCGCTACCCTCGATGCCGGGCGGCACGACGCCGCTGGCGATGACGGCCGCCTTGAGCAGACCGAGGTAGTCCTTTGCAAAATCAAAAACCTCACTGAGCGACGTGATGTCGGCGCTCGCGCCGAGATCCACCGAGACGAGGCGTAGCACAGGTTCGTCAATCACGCGCAGCCACGCACTGACGGGCGGCTTCGTCTCCGTGTCGCGACCGTGCACGCCGAGGTCCACGGAGATGTTCAGCACGCGCGCGCCCTCGGGGTAGTCCATGCCAAGGAAAAAAATGTCGCTCCACGCGGAGTGCGTGAGGTCCATGCGCACGGGCGTGAGTTCGCGCAGGATCGGATGCGCGCCCGCGGCGTTTGTGCGGAGCAGTTCCGGGCGGATGCGCAGCGGCTGATCCTTCGGATGTCCCATGCGGAACATCCATTGGTTCCCGCGCACGGTGCGCACGCTGCGGCGCACCTGATCGGCGAGCGTCTGAAATGCGAGCCGGTGATACGACGCCGCGAGCGCGGACGAGAGGCCGTCGGATGGCCCGCCGGATTTTTGCGCCGTTTGGAAAAACTCGATTGCATCCTCGAAGCGCCGCTCCAGCAGATGCTCGTAGCCGTGGAAGGGAATCGTGCCGCCGTGCTTCAGCTCCGTGCGCGAGGGCAGGTGGAAGCGGTGGATCGCCGAGAGAAAAAACAGCGCTCGGACGCGCTCGTAGAGATTGCGCGACTCGCGGCGGAAGGCGTCGAGTGCGTCGCACTCGACGAGCATTTCGGCAAAGGTGAGCTTCGAGCAGACTTCGTCGAGCGAGCGGTTGCGAACTGTCGCGTCGCGCGACGTGATGAGAGCGATGAGTCCGGTGGACATGCTATTTCCCCGGCTGCCGTGAAGTGGCGAGAAGCTCGACGATGCCGCGGAGGACTTCGTCGCGGTCGCGGCCTTCGAGCGCGAGCGCGAGCTGCGCGGTGAGCAGGCCGTATTTCAAGCCGAAGTCGTAGCGGCGCCCGGCGAGTTCGACGGCGAGGTAGCGCTCGTGTTCGGCGATTTGCGAAAGCGCGGCGCGCAGATGGACTGCCTGTTCGCGACCAGCGGAATTTTTCAACAGCTCGCCGAGGAAGCGCTGCACGGTCGGCGTGAGGACGTGCATTCCGAAAAAGCACAGGTAGTAGCCTGCGCGCAGGCCGGGGACATTGATGAGCTGCTCGGCCTCGGTGGGAGTCGGTTTTTCGAGGACGGTGTCCACTTGGTAGAGATGCCGCGTGGCGTCCACGAGTTTGCCGCCGACTGCGCCGTAATACGGCAGCTTGCTCTCGTGCGTGCCCTGCACGGCGGACACGGCGCAATTTTCCGCGCGCGCAATGGCGACGAGCTGTTCTGCGCAGCCCTGCCCGGTGTGCGAGAGGTAAAGGTGATCGCCGACGAGCAGCAGGAACGCATCGTCGCCCGTGAACTTTGCCGCGCTCGCGACCGCGTGCGCGTAGCCGAGCGGCTGCGCCTGCTCGATGAAAGTCAGGATTTGCGCGTGCCTTCCCGCTGCGGCACGGAAGGCGGTCTCATCGCCGGGCGAAATGACGATGGCAATCTGCTCGATGCCCGCGCGGAGCACTTCGTCGATGATGATGGTGAGCGCGCTTTTCGTGATGCCATCACGATCGACGAGTGTCTGGAGGGGCAGGCCGCGCTGGCCTTTGCCCGCGGCGGTGATGACGGCTTTTCGGAGATCCATGTGTCCGGGGACAATGCGGGAATCCATGCGCCGGGGTCAAACGCCCTCGCGCGAAAAGCTGCGATGGCTTTTTCAGAATCAGCACTTGCAGAAATCCGCGCTTCCCCGCTAAAGACACTGAACCGTGTTACAGGGATATTCTTCAGGGTCACATTTCTACGATGAAATGGCGGGCGCAGACGGAAAAATCCGTCCGCATTACGCCAAGTTTGAGCGGCTTCTCCGAGAGATGCCGCGGGAGGAGTTTGAGCAAAAGCGGCACGCCGCCGACCTCTCATTCCTGCGCCAAGGCATCACGTTCAACGTGTATGGCGACTCGGCGGGGACGGAGCGCATCTTTCCGTTCGACCTCGTGCCGCGCATCATCCCGGCGAAGGAATGGGAGCGCATCGAGGCGGGGCTGGTGCAGCGCATCACGGCGCTGAATCTTTTCCTGCACGACATCTACCACGAGCAGAACATCCTGAAGGACGGGACGATTCCGCCGTTCTACGTGCTTTCGGGAAAACATTTCCGGCGCGAGTTCGTGAATTTCTCGGTGCCGAAGGACATCTACATCCACATCTGCGGCACCGACCTCATCCGCGACGCGCAGGGGAACTACCTCGTGCTCGAAGACAACGGTCGCTGCCCGAGCGGCGTGAGCTATGTGCTGGAGAATCGCGGCGCGATGAAGCGGACGTTCCCGACGATGTTCGAGGAAATCGGCGTACGCCCCGTGGAGCACTATCCGCAGGAGCTTTTGAAAATGCTGCAATACACCGCGCCGGACGGTGTCGCGGAGCCGAATGTTGTGCTGCTCACGCCGGGCTCCTACAACAGCGCCTATTTCGAGCACACGTATCTCGCCCGACAGATGGGCATCGAAATCGTGGAGGGCCGCGATCTTGTCGTGCGCGACGGGCGCGTCTTCATGCGCACGACGAAGGGGCAGAAGCAGGTCCATGTGATCTACCGTCGGCTGGACGATGACTTTCTCGACCCCACGGTCTTCCGCCGCGACAGCGCGCTCGGCGTGCCGGGGCTCATCCATTCGTATCGTTCGGGCAACGTCTCGCTCGCGAATTCCATCGGCACCGGCATCGCTGACGACAAGGTGATGTACTACTTCGTGCCGAGGATGATTAAGTATTACCTCGATCAGGAGCCCATCCTGCCGAATGTGCCGACGTATCTCGCGAGCGAGGAAAAGGACTTCGCCTACATCATGGAAAATCTTGACAAGCTCGTGGTGAAGTCCGCGAACGAATCCGGCGGCTACGGGATGCTCATGGGGCCGAAGTCCACGCAGGAGGAAATCGAAACCTTCCGCGAACTCATAAAGGCCGACCCGCGCAACTACATTGCGCAGCCGATGATTTCGCTGAGCACGCATCCCACGCGGCAGGACGACGGCACGTTCGAGGGGCGCCACATCGATCTGCGGCCGTTCGCGCTCTACGGCGAGAAAGTTGTCATTGTCCCCGGCGGCCTCACGCGCGTCGCCCTGCGCAAGGGTTCGCTCGTCGTGAATTCATCGCAAGGCGGCGGGAGCAAGGACACCTGGGTGCTCTACGGCGATGAGTGAAATCCTAAATCTTAAATCCTAAATGCTCTCTCGCGTCGCACACTGCCTTTACTGGATGAGCCGCTACATCGAGCGCGCGGACAACACCGCACGCATCGTGGACGTCAATTTGCAGCTCCTTCTCGATTTCCGAAAGCTCGATGACCAGAGCCTGGCCGAGCACTGGATGCCGATCATCGAGAGCACCGGGGATGAGGAAAAATTCCTGAGCCGCCATCCGAAGGCCACCGGGCCGAGCGTGACGGAGTTCCTCGTATTCGATACCGAGAATCCAAACTCGATCATCAGCTCCATCAGCCAGGCGCGCGAGAATGCGCGAATGGTGCGCGATCAGATCACCGTGGAGCTTTGGGTGGAACTGAACCGCCTGTATCTGTGGATTCGTTCGACCGACGCACGGGATTTGTGGCGCAGCAGCCCGGCGGATTTTTTCGCGCAGATCCGCAACACAAGCCTGCTGCTCGTCGGCACCATCTACGCGACCGTCGTCCACAACGAAGGCTGGTACTTCATGCAGGTCGGCAAGTTTCTGGAGCGCGCGGACAAGATCACGCGCATCCTTGACGTGCGGCACACGATTTTCCCCTCGAAGGAAACGCCGCGCACCATGTCGCAGAGGGACGCATTGGAGCTCAGCTCGATGCTGCGCTCATGCAGCGCGTGGGACGCCTACAAGGCTGCCTACGGTGCGGAAGTGCGGCCCGAGTGGGTGGCGGAGATGCTCATTTTCAGCGACGAGTTTCCGCGCAGCGTTCGTTTCTGCGTGGAGAAGCTCGATGATGCCCTGCGCCGCATCTCCGGCGTCGCGCCGCGGCGATTCAGCAACGATGCGGAGAAACTCAGCGGACGGCTCCTTGCGGAATTGGAGTACGGCTCGATCGACGAAGGCCTGGCCATCGGGCTGCACGAATACCTCGATCAGCTTCAGGTGAAGTTCAACGCGATCGGGGCCGCTCTTTTCAACGCATACATTTCTCAGCCGTTCACGAATCTCGAAGACGAGATCATCGTGCAACAGGAGATGCAGCAGCAGCAGTAACTCAGCAACGCCGCGCCTTGGCGGCAGGGAAATCAGGGAAACATCATGGCCATTCACGTCGCACTCCATCACCGCACGCATTACACGTATGACCGCCCGGTCGCCCATGCCCCGCACGTGGTGCGGTTGCGTCCGGCGCCGCATTGCCGGACGAAAATCCTGAGCTACTCGCAGAAGATCACCGGCGGCGAGCACTTCATCAACTGGCAGCAGGATCCCTTCGCAAACTGGAACGCGCGGCTCGTGTTCCCCGACAAGATGAAGGAGTTCTGCGTGGACGTGGAACTCGTCGCGGAGATGTCGGTGCTGAACCCATTCGACTTTTTCATCGAGGAGGCGGCGAGCAATTTCCCGTTCGCATACGACGCGGTGACAAAAAAGGATCTCACGCCGTTCCTCGAACCGTGTCCGCTCACGCCGAAGCTGGCATCCTACTTTACCACGCTGAAGCGCGACATCCTCGGGCATCCCGAGGCGCTGACGCATGTCCCGGCGCCGACGGGCTTGCACCGCACGGATGTGCATACGGAAGGCGGACACATCGCTGTCGAGGGGACTGCTTCGCAAACTCAGCGGACGGCGCAGAAAGTCCCGGTGAAGGAACTGCGCACCATTGATTTCATGGTCGCGATCAACCAGCGGCTCCAGCACGACATCAAGTATCTGATCCGCCTCGAACCCGGCGTGCAGACGCCGGAGACGACGCTTTCGAATCTCAGCGGTTCGTGCCGCGACACGGGCTGGCTGCTGGTGCAGTTGCTGCGGCACTTCGGTTTGGCGGCGCGATTCGTCAGCGGCTACCTCATCCAGCTCAAGCCAGATTTGAAATCGCTCGACGGCCCGAGCGGCACCGAGGTGGATTTCACGGACCTGCACGCGTGGTGCGAAGTGTATCTGCCGGGCGCGGGCTGGATCGGATTTGATCCGACGAGCGGACTGCTCGCGGGCGAAGGACACATCCCGCTGAGTTGCACGCCGGAACCGAGCACCGCAGCACCCGTGACCGGCGCGGTGGACGAGTGCGAGTCGAAGCTGCTGCACGAGATGAAAGTCACGCGCATCTACGAGTCACCACGCGTCACCAAGCCGTACACCGAGGAGCAGTGGGCTGAAATCGAGCGGCTCGGCCACGCGATTGATGCCGACCTCGTGAAGCACGACGTGCGTCTCACGATGGGAGGCGAGCCGACGTTCATTTCGATAGACGATCCCGACGGCCCCGAGTGGAATTTTTCCGCGACTTCGCCGAAGAAGCGCGTCCTTTCCGACACGCTGCTCAAGCGGCTGCGCAAAAAATTCGCGCCCGCGTCGCTCGTGCATTACGGCCAGGGCAAGTGGTATCCGGGCGAGTCGCTGCCGCGCTGGGCGTTCGGCTGTTACTGGCGAAAGGACGGCCTGCCGATTTGGCAGAAGGATGAACTCATCGCGCAGGAGGGTGCGAACTACAAACACACGCGCGACCACTCCGCGCAGTTCATCACTGCGCTCTCCGAGCGGATCGGCGCGGACCCGAAATGGATCCTGCCGGGATTCGAGGATCCATTTTACCATGTGTGGAAGGAGCGGAAGCTTCCGACCAATGTGGACCCGCACGCCGCCGACTTGAAAAAGGAGGAGGAGCGTGTGCGGCTCGCGAAGATATTGGAGCAGGGGCTCGACAGCGTCGTCGGCCACGTGCTGCCGATTCAGCGCGGGTGGAAAGGCCACGCGCCGGTGTGGGTGAGCGGCCCGTGGTTCCTGCGCGCCGAGCGGCTGTATCTCGCGCCCGGCGATTCGCCGATGGGCCTGCGCCTGCCGCTCGATTCGCTGCCTTGGGTGAAGGAGTCCGACTATCCCTACATCAACGAACTCGATCCGACCGCCGAGCGCCCGCCGCTGCCCTCGCCGCAGGAATTTCGTCAGCGTTATCTCCGCGCCGACACGCCCGAGCGCCGCAAGGCCGCTGCGCTGCGCCGTGGAAAACTCACGAAGGAGGAGGCGGAAAAGGAGGCGTTGCACGCAGACCCGACGCGCGTGCCGCAGCCGGGCGAATCCGCCGCGTGGATCGTCCGCACCGCGCTCTGTGTCGAGCCGCGCGAGGGGAAGCTGCACGTCTTCATGCCGCCCGTCGCGACGCTCGAGGACTATCTCGAACTCGTCGCCGCCATCGAGGACACCGCCGCGCAGCTCAACACACCCGTCGCCATCGAGGGCTACACGCCGCCGCGCGATCCGCGGCTGAACGTGCTCAAGGTCACGCCCGATCCCGGCGTGATCGAGGTGAACCTGCACCCGAGCAAGTCGTGGGACGAACTCGTGAACCGCACGACCGTGCTTTACGAGGAGGCGCGGCAGACGCGGCTCGGCACGGAGAAATTCATGGTGGACGGACGCCACACCGGCACCGGCGGCGGCAACCACATCCTCATCGGCGCGGAGACGCCGGTGGATTCGCCCGTGCTGCGCCGGCCCGATCTGCTGCGCTCGCTCATCGCGTATTGGCAAAATCATCCGTCGCTGAGCTGGCTCTTCAGCGGACTTTTCGTCGGCCCGACTTCGCAGGCGCCGCGCGTGGATGAGGCGCGCAACGATTCGCTCTACGAACTCGAAGTCGCCTTCAGGGAACTCGATCGCCAGCTCGAAATTCACGACGGCAAATCCGTCCCGCCGTGGCTGGCCGACCGCCTTTTCAGAAACCTGCTCATTGATTCCAGCGGCAACACGCACCGCGCGGAATTTTCCATCGACAAGCTCTACACGCCCGAGAGCGCGAGCGGACGCCTCGGCCTCGTCGAGATGCGTGCCTTTGAAATGCCCCCGCACGCGCGCATGAGCCTCGCGCAGCATCTCCTGCTGCGCGGACTCGTGGCGAAATTCTGGCGCGAACCCTACACGAATGATCTCGTGCGCTGGGGCACGGACATCCACGACCGCTGGATGCTGCCGCACTTCTGCGAGACGGATTTTGCGGACGTGATCCACGATCTGCGCGACGCGGGATTCCCGTTCGAGGCCGAGTGGTTCGCGCCGCACTTCGAGTTCCGCTTTCCGCGCATCGGTGATTTTTCGCAACGCGATGTGCACGTCGAACTGCGCACCGCGCTCGAGCCGTGGCACGTCCTCGGCGAGGAAGGCGCTGCCGGCGGCGCGGTGCGCTACGTGGACAGCTCGATCGAGCGCCTGCAGGTGAAGGCGCGCGGACTCGTCGGCGATCGGTTCGCGCTCACGGTGAATGGCAAGCGCGTGCCGCTGCATCCCACCGGCGTGAATGGCGAGGGCGTCGCGGGCGTGCGTTATCGAGCGTGGCAGCCGCCAAATTGCCTCCAGCCGACGATCGGCGTCCACGCACCGCTCGTGTTCGATCTCTACGACTCGTGGAACAAGCGCAGCCTCGGCGGTTGCAGCTATCACGTTGCACATCCAGGCGGTCGCAGTTACGACACGTTCCCAGTGAACAGCTACGAAGCCGAGAGCCGCAGGCTCGCCCGCTTTTTTGCGCTTGGCGCGACGCAGGGCAGCTTCGTGCCGCCAAAGGCGCAGCCGTCGGGCGACTTCCCGTTCACGCTCGACCTGCGCCATGCCTGAGAGCACGCAGTCGAAAGACCCGCGCGCGCGTGCCGCAGAGCCGCGCAAGGGCGACATGTTTGCCGGCTACTCGCACATCGCGGGCGTATTCGACGAAATGCGCGCGCCCGATGGCGAAATCCGTCCGCACTTTGAGACGCTGCTCGGCGAACTCGACGCGCTCGGCCACGAGGAAATCGCGCGGCGTCGCGATGCGTGCGAGCAGATCATCCACGAGCAGGGCATCACCTACACCGTGTATGGCGACGCGAGCGGCGCGGAGAAACCGTGGCGGCTCGATCCGATCCCGCTCGTCATCTCGCAGGAGGAATGGCGCGGCGTGGAAACCGCGCTCATCCAGCGCGCGACGCTGATCAACCGCATCCTCGCCGACTGCTATGGCAAACAGGATCTTATCCGCACCGCATGGCTGCCGCCCGCGCTTGTCTTCGGACAGCCGGATTTTTTGCGGCCCGTCCACGGGCTCGTGCCGCCGGATGAAACGTTCCTTCATTTCTACGCCGCCGATCTCGCGCGCTCGCCGGACGGGCGGTGGTGGGTCGTGTCGGATCGCACGCAGATTCCCACGGGCGCGGGCTACGCGCTTGCGAACCGGCTCGTCTCGTCGCGCATTTTTCCCGAGGCGTTCCGGAGCTGCCGCGTGCAGCGGCTCGCGGGATTTTACCGCGAGATGCGTGACTCGCTCGCCGCGCTCGCCACGCGGCGCACGGACAATCCGCGCGTGGTCGTGCTCACGCCGGGCGCCTACAACGAGACGTATTTCGAGCAGACCTACATTGCGCGCTATCTCGGCTACACGCTCGTCGAGGGACAGGATCTCACGGTGCGCGACGACCGCGTCTTTTTGAAAACCATCGGCGGCCTCGAGCCCGTGGACGTGATCGTGCGGCGCGTGGACGACGACTTCTGCGACCCGCTCGAACTGCGCAACGACTCGATGCTCGGCGTGCCGGGACTCATCGAGGCGATGCGCGCGGGCAATGTCGCCGTCGCAAACGCGCTCGGCAGCGGCCTCCTGCAGAGCCCCGCGTTCAAATCATTTTTGCCCGGCCTGTGCCGCCATGTGCTCGGCGAGCCGCTGCTCATGCCGTCCGTCGCGACGTGGTGGTGCGGGCAGAAGGCGGCGGAAAATTATGTGCTCGCGCATCTCGACGAGCTGACGGTGAAGCCCGCGTTCCGCTCGCATCGGAATATCGGATCGGAAATGCTCTCCAACGACGAACTGCGCGCGCGCATCCGCTTCCAGCCGCACCTGTGGGTCGCGCAGGAGAAGGTTGAGCTTTCCACCGCGCCTTCATGGGATCGCAGCGGCCTCGTCGCGAAGCGCACGGTCGTGCGCGTGTATCTCGTCGCGACGCCGGACGGCTACAGGGTGATGCCCGGCGGCCTCGCACGCACCGCGGGAAGCGGCGACGCGCGGCTCGTTTCCATGCAGCACGGCGGCGCGAGCAAGGACACTTGGGTGCTCAGCGACCGGCCCGTGGAGGAAGTGACGCTGCTGCAGGGCGGCGGGCGCAACGTCGAGCTGCGGCGCACGGGCAACAATCTGCCGTCGCGACTCGCGGACAATTTCTGCTGGCTCGGCCGCTACGCCGAGCGGCTCGATGCGACCGCGCGCCTACTGCGCAGCACGCTCGTGCGCTTCAATCCCGAGCGCAGCGGCGGGAGCATGCCGCATGTGATGCCGTTCCTGCAGGCGCTCGAGCGTCATGGACAGATCAAGCTGGCGCAGACGGATCACGCGCGGAACGCCGAGGCGCTGGAGGCGGAATTGCTCGCGATGATTTTCGATCCCGCGCGCGCGGAAAGCCTGCGGCAGATTTCCGAGCGCGTGCAGCGCATCGCGATGGCCGTGCGCGACCGCACATCGAATGACGTGTGGCGTGTGCTCAGCCAGTTCGAGGAATGCCTCGCGCTGCCCGGCACAGGACGACCGATGCTCGCTGCGGACGCGATCCCCGTGTTGAACAAGCTGCTGCTGCTCATCGCATCCTTCTACGGACTCGCGCGGGAAAACATGACGCGCGCGCAGGGCTGGCGGTTCATAGACATCGGCCAGCGCATCGAGCGTTCGCTGTATCTCTGCTCGCTGCTCGACTGCGCGCTGCGCTCGCCCGAGGCGGACGATCCGAGCGTGCTCGAAGCCGTGCTCGAATACGCCGACAGCACGCTCACCTACCGCTCGCGCTACACGCTCGTGCCAAACATCGCCGCCGTGTATGACCTCGTGCTGCTCGACGGTACGAACCCGCGTTCGCTGCTCTTTCAACTGCTCCAGCTCGAAAAGCACTTCGACCGCCTGCCGCAGGAAAGCCGCACCGCACTGCCGAGCCCCGGCCAGCGCGTGCTCATCGGTACTGTCGCACGGGTGCGCCTGCTCGATCCTCGCGAGCTTTTCGCGCGCAAGGGATCGTGGCACGAGGGCGAGACGGGCCGCGTCATTCGAGAAGTCGAGTCGAGCCTGCCGCGGCTTTCGGACGCCATCGCGGTGAATTATTTTGCGCACTCCGCCATCTCGCGTGCGGGTAACTGACGACGGACATGGACTACCGCATCACGCACCGCACGATTTACGACTACAGCGAGGCCGTCACCGTCTCGCACCACGCCGCGCGGCTGCTGCCGATGACCAGCGCGACGCAGCAGGTCTCGCGGTCCTCGCTCACCGTTTCGCCGCAGCCGGCGATTCGGAAGGAGAGCCGCGACTATTTTGGAAACGCCGTGTGCTCGTTTGCGATTCAGGAAATCCACCGGCACTTCGAGGTCATCGCGCGCAGCAACGTCACGGTGAATGTCACGACGACTCCCGTGCTCACGCTCTCGCCCGAGTGGGAAAAGGTCGTCGCCAGTTTCCGCGATCCCGTGTCGCCGGCGGATGTCGCGCCGTATGAATTCTGCATGGAGTCGCCGCACGTCCGCCTGCTGCCGGAATACGCGGACTATGCGCGCAAAAGTTTTCCGGCGGGCACGCCCGTGCTCGTCGGCACGCGCGACATCATGCGCCGCATCCATGCGGACTTCCGCTACGACAGCGTCGCCACCACGGTCGCCACGCCCATCGAGGAAGTGTGGGCGCACCGCGGCGGCGTGTGCCAGGACTTCGCGCACGTCGCCATCGCGTGTCTGCGTTCGTTCGGACTGCCCGCGCGCTACGTGAGCGGCTACCTGCGCACGCATCCCGCGCCGGGAAAGCCGCGGCTCGTCGGCGCCGACGCATCGCACGCGTGGTTCTCCGTGTATTGCCCGGTGAACGGCTGGGTGGACTTTGATCCGACGAACGCGATCATCCCGTCCGACGAACACATCACCGTCGCCATCGGCCGCGACTTCAGCGACGTGAGCCCGCTGAGCGGAATCCTCACCGGCGGCGGCGAGCACGAGGTGCGCGTGTCCGTGGATGTCGAGCCGATCGGGTGAAATGTTTTTCGTGATCCGGTTTTGTGAAACCATTTCACGCGTTTGCTCACTCGGAGGGTGAATGCAAATCGAGGAAGACGATGATCGAGGGATTGCCGACCGGTGTGAAATGCCCGGTGAACGAGAGGCCGCCGGTCTTTCGATCCACGCGGAAGGCCGCGATGGTGTCGCCGCGCTGATTGCACGAGTAGAGGAAGTTTCCGCCGGGCTCGACGTTGAAGCTGCGCGGGTAGTCGCCGCGGGTCCATTCCTCGGTGACGAAGGTGAGCGTGCCATTTTCGCCGATGGAAAAAATCGCGATGCTGTCGTGCAGCCGGTTGCCTGCGTAGAGGAACCGGCCGTCGGCTGAGACCATGATCTCGGAGGTGAAATTGCTGCCCGCAAATCCCGGCGGCAGGCTGGAGATCGTCTGCCGTGAGGTGAGCCGGCCCTTCGCGGAGTCGTAGTCGAAGAGCGTGATGGTCGAGCCTTCCTCCTGGATCGAGTAGAACCAGCGCCCGTTCGGATGGAATGCAAAATGCCGCGGGCCGTCGCCGGGCGGCAGCACAATCGCGGGCGGATCGTTGGGCGTGAGCACGCCCGCGCGATCGTCGAACTTCCAGATGAAAATCTGATCCAGCCCGAGGTCCGCGTGCAGCACGAAGCGGCCCGACGGATCGGCCTCGATCATGTGTGCGTGCGGCTGGTCGTGCCCGCTGAATGCGAAGCTCCCCGGAGGCGCGTTCGTCGCCTTCTTCGGGCCGATCGTTCCGGCGTCCTTCTTGATGTCGCTTGCCGCGCCGAGGCTGCCATCCGGCAGAATCGGCAGCACCGCGACGGAGCCGCCGAAATAATTTGCGACGAGCACGAAGCGCCCAGACGGATGGATGCTCAGGTGCGCCGGCCCCGCACCGCCGGAGGCGACGGTGTTGAGCAGCTTGAGCGAGCCGTCCTTGCGATCGATTTCGAAGGCGCTCACCGAGCCGGGGTCCACCTCGCCCATGCGGTCGGTTTCATTCGCGGAATACATGCGCGTGCCGGCGGCATTCACCGCGAGGGCGCTCGGGCTCGTACCCATCTCATGCACGCCGCATGGCGTCAGCGCGCCGGTCGTGCGATCCACTTGGAACATGTGGATTCCTCGGCCATTTCCCGGCGGCAAGTCCACCTGCGTGGGACGCACGTTTTTCAGCGGTGAAGTGTAGGTGCCGACGTATGCGATGAGCGGCGCGGCGTGCGCGGCGGCGTGCGTCTTTGAAAATGAGGCAAGCATCGTCCCGCCGCCGAGCAGTGCGGTGGAGGATTGCAGGAAGGAGCGGCGTGAGATTTTCGGAGGGATCATGATTTGGGGTGTGTTGAAATGTGGGAGCAAGGATCAGAAAAATCCGCGCTCGGCGTGAAGCAGCGCGGTCTGATTTTTCTGTCCGCTATTTTCCCAGTGCCTCGCGCAGCACTGGCTCGAATGCGGCGGCCTGGCGCATGAAGCCGAGGTCGTTCGGGTGCGAGCCGTCGGTCGCGCCCTCGGCGTCGTCGCCGAGCATTCCGTCGCCGGGGATGTAGTAGAGCTTGCCGATGCCGTCCTTCTTCAGCGCCTCGAAACTCTCGCGCAGCGCCGCGTGGTTGTCGGTGTGAAATTGCTGCCGTTTCGGCGTGATCCACGAGTTGGTGTTGCGCCGATCCTCGACGAGCACGATGGGCGTTTCGGGCCGCGCGGCGCGCAGCATTTTCACGAGCGGCGTGCATTTTTGCCGGACATCAGCGGGGCCCATGTTCGGCAGGCAATCAATCACGAATGCCGCGGCATCAATCTTCGCGAGCAGTTCGCCGACTGAGGCATCCATTTTCCCATTGCCGGAAAATCCGAGATTCACCACAGGCGTTTCAAGGTGTCGCCCGAGGATTGCGGTGTGGACCATGCCGGGTCGCGATGCGCATGCACCGTGCGTGATGGACGTGCCGTAAAAAACGATGGGCTTTGTGCGCGGCGCGAGGTCCTCGAACTTCGCGCCCTTCGGCACGCCGATTTCGAGCGACTCGATTCCGTTGTAGAGCGGCAGGTATGCTGCGTACTCGCGGAAGCCCGGCGCGATGTCCGCCTGGATTACTGCGTTCACTTCCTTTGCGGCAGGCTTCGTCACATTCACCCATCGCCACTTGCCCTGCTCGTCGCGCGCATACAGGTCCACGCCGCTCACGCCGGTCGCGGGCATGTGCGGCATCGCGAGCCGATCGGTGCGCAGGACATAGTGCGCGGAGATCGAGGTCGCGTCGGTCTTGAAGCGCACCATCATCCCGGCGCTGTCGCGGCTGAGTCCCCACACGGGCGCGGGGACTTTGCCATCCGCAACGCTCGGGAAACGATCGAACCACCGCTGGCGTTCCATCTCCGGCCACGCGCGGCCTTCGACGCCCCACTTCGTCACGTCGTGCCAGTCGAGCGCGGCGGGTTTTGCCGCGGGCTGCGCGGGCTTTGGTCCGGCGGGTACGTTCGTCTGTGCGGCGAGATCGCCGAATGTGAGTGTGAGTGCGAGGAGGGCAATGTGCGGGGTCTTCATGGGGTTCGAAGGAATTTGGAGTGCCGGCTATTTCGCAGCCGGATGCAGGAATGTGTCAAACCACTGGAATGTCTCCGGCCACATAATCGGAGTGAGCAAGTGTCCAAATCCGTCTCGCCTCGGTGCAAATGCGGGATGTGGCAGTGGCTTCAATTTCAGAAAAATGCGTGGGGCCGTCATCGCGCGGCTTCAGTTTTCACGCTGAATCTTCGGCGCGATTTGCAGGCACTGAAGATCGCCGTCGTGGAGCCAGCCGTTGTCGTTGCGCAGGATCACGCGCAGGGTTTTCGGCGGTTTCCCGCCGGCGTAAGTTTCGGCTTTTGTAAGTGCGATCGTGAGGCTGCCGTCGTCGTGAAGCTGGATGGACTGCGGCTTGTCCGTGTCGAACCAGCCGTCCTCTGTGAAAGCGATGATCTGATCCGCTTCACGCTGGCTTTTCGCGCTGCGGGCTTTGGCTGATGCAGGTTTGATCGTCAACGTGATGGTCCGATCCTTTTCAACGGCGGAGGCGCTCCACTCGTCGCCGGGCCGTTCTGCGCGGGCGCGTTCCCCGTCGAGCAGCTTGTGCCATTTTGGAATGAGCGCGGATTCTTCTGCCACTGGCAGCGTAAGGCTGAGTTCTTTCCACCCTGGATGGCAGGAAGTCCCGCAGCACATCCACGATGCAGTCGCCGCGAGCGTGACAGTCTCGCCGGGCTTCAATCTTGCAGGCGGCGTGATTTCGGCGCGCAGCATCACGTCACGGTCAAATCCTTGCGCCGCGATCTTGAACATGTGCGTGCGCTCGGGTGCCGGGTAAATGAGGTCGCCCGCCTTCCATGCGGGCGGCAGTTTCCACTTCAACTGTGTGGGCACGCCGACGATGCCCGGAAAACGCCAGTAGGTGTGCCAGCCGCGATCATGGACGAGCCAAAGGCCGACGGTGAAAGGCTTCCCGGGCACGATGGCCGACTGCTCGGAGACCAGTTCGATCTTCAGCCCGGACTCGGCGAATGCAGGACGCACGAGCGAGATGCACGCGAGCAGGATTGCGAGAAGCTTGGTGGACCTGGCACGGAAGGTGGGATGCGATGCGAAGGAGACGGCGGGCATCATTTGGTGGGTTTCAGCATGTGAACACGACGCGGCGGGTTTGCTTGGATAAAAGAAAGCCCGGACTTCTCGAATCGGAAAATGATTCACCACGGAAGCTGTGGTCGAACGCGTCGCTCCGCGCGCATTTCGGCGTGGACGGCAATGATTGCTTGCAGCCGAGAGGAGCGCGCACGGAGCGACGCGCTCCACCGTCGCTGCCACGCCTCGACTTGCGTTGTTCGTGAGCTTTCCATCCGTGCCATCCGTGGTTACTGCTCCGTGTCACGACGGAAAGTGTGGCTTTGGTCTCGTTCAGACTCGCAACGATTCCTCGTTCAGTACCGCGATGGGATCGAGCGTGCGGATCTTGGCCACCGCTTCATCGGTGTGCTTGCAGTTCCCGCTGGCGAGGAGCCATGCGGCGGCGACGTGTGCGCTACGACCGAGGCCGAGCAGGCAGTGGATGAAGACCGGGCCGCGTCCGAGGTGATCACGGATGATTTCGCACGCACGCCTGCACGTCTCCGCGTCGGGTTCGGTGAGGTCGAGGATTGGGAGCGGAAAATATTGTGCCTGCTCGCGGAACGGCATGGCTTCCTTGCTCTCCGCGGTGAGATCGATCACGGCGAGATTTGGGTGCGTTGTGATAAATGTGCGCGCTTCCGAATCAGTGCATTGTCGGCCAAAGAAGACGCCGGGCGAGGCTTCGTGCCATGCGGGCTGGCGTCGCAGCCAGCGCATCTGCCACAGCCGTGCGACGAGCGTGACGGGCAGCAGGATCCACTCGGCGGCGGGCGTGGGGCTGCCGGAACATTTTTGCAACCAGCGCGGATTCGTCGTGGCGTATGCGAGCGCGGTGAGCGCGCACGCGATTGCGGGCCAGCCGAACCACAGCCATGCGCCATGAAAAAACGCGGGCAGCGCGGGCAGCGTGCAGGCGAGTGCGCCCGCGCCGTAGCGCAGCGCGATCCGTCGCGAGGACGCGCTCGTTTTTCCAACCAATCCGCGCGGGCCGGGCTGCGTGATGCGATCCGGCAGCAGCGCGACGGTGGCGTAGGCCATGAGGAAGCCGGTGACGACATCCATGAGATGATGTTGCCACACGAGCAGCGTGGATACGCCGATGGTAATGAACCACCAGCGCATCGCAGTCCGCGCCCAGCCGCGCATGTGCCGGCCGTACGTGATCCAAAAAAGGCAGCGCAGGCCGATGTGGAGCGAGGGCGCGAGATTGTATGGGAGATCGTTCGCGTAGAGCGCGCGGAACAGCGGTGCAGTCCACCCGGTCGGCATCGGGCGCGGGAGATCGAATTTCAGCGGCCAGATCAAAAAGCACACGCCTGTGAGTGTGATGATCGTGAACACGCGCATGCCGAGGAGACGGAGTTCGTGCCTCGTGCGCGGGAGGAAAAATGCGATGACGAAAAGCAGATCGAGCGACCAGTACGGGACGATGAGTTCCGGCACGAAGGGCACGTGCCTTTCCCATTCCCAATACCATGTGCCGACATCCGAGCGGCGTGACGTGAACCAGTTGCAAAATCCGTACGCGATGAAAAACCACGGGCCGCACAGGGAGAGCCACGCGAGCCCGCGCCAGCGCAGGCCTCGCTCTACGATTGCGGATTCACGGCCGGCGTCCGCACTTTTGTGCGGCGCGCTCACAGCTTCCGCGCAGCGGCGACGGTGAATATCCCGAAGTCGTCGGTCCACTGTGCGGCCTTCGTGAAGCCGGCTTCGCGCACAAGCGAATCCATCTCGCCCTGCGCGCGGCGGCGCATGATCCACGGCTGGCCGTCGCGGTTTGTCAGCACGCGCGCGATCATCTCCACCTGCGGATGCCACGGCTGGCACGTGTAGAGCAGCCAGCCATTTGTCGGCAGCAGTGCGTGGAGCGCGCCGAGCGAACGGCGCAGCGGATCGTTAGCGGGGAAAAGTTCGTAGAGTCCCGAGACGACGGCGATGCCCGGCTGTGGAGCGATCGTTGCAATGGATGCGGGATCGAATGCGTCGCCTTTCTCGTGCTTGATGCGCATGCCGAGGCCGAGCGCGCCGGCGGATGCGCGTCCACATTCGAGCGCGGTTTCGCTGCGGTCGCGGCAGGTTGCGGAAAAGCCCGCGCCTTCGTCCGATGCGAGCAGGTCGAGCAGGTAGCGGCCTGCGCCTCCGGCGATGTCGGCGACGTGCAGCGGCAGGCCATCTTTGCGCACTGCGGATGCGGCGCGCTGGAGCGCGGCGCGCAGCAATTCGCGGCGCTGGCGGATGCCACGCCAGCCGATCGCGTTGAGGTAGCCGCGATCGATCATCTGGCCGATCACGGGGAAGCCGCGCGCTTCGTTGCGATAGACGTAGTCGAGCGATTCGCCGGAATCGAATCCTGTACGGAGACCGAGGGTGATGCCTTCGCTCAACTTCCCGAGCGTGCGCATCGAGAGGCGCTGCACGGTGAACGACATTCCTTTCAGTGAGAGCGCGGGGAGCGTTTGACGCAGCGTGTCGTATTCGTATTTCGTCGTGCCGCGTTCGTCGCCGCGTGAGGAGACGGGTGAGCCATCGGGCTGCTCCTGCACAAATCTGCGAATGATAGCACACACTTCCTCACGGCAGAGATCGTGGAAGATCGCGTGGCGCGCGAATGGCAGCGCGACGTGCTCTTTCACCGCAGCGCCGCTGCGCAGGAAGAACTGCTCGTGCGCTGTGTTCTTCACCACGCTGTCGTCACTGGCGGAGAAAAGCAGAAGTGGCTGCGTCATCACTGCGGCGTCGGCGATCACGCGTTTCGCCGTGTCGAAAAGCTCGACGAGGATGCGTGCGGAGATGTCCTTCGAGATCGTCTTGTCCGCGTCGTAGGCACGCTGCTCCGCGCCGTCGCGTGTGAGCCATGCGCCGTTCACGTAGCTCTTGATCGTGGCATCCGGCTTGAGCTTCAGCAGCATCCGCGTGCCCATGAGCGCGCCGGGGACGTAGAGCTTTACCTCAAAGGCCGGAGTTGCGAGCACGAGCGCGGCGAGCGGCGGCGCGTAGTCGTGCGCCCACGCTGCCGCCACGACCGCACCGACGCTGTGCGCGACGATGGACATCCGTTCGCGCGGCACGCCGTGCGTGGCGGTGATGTGATCAACGAATGTCTCCAAATCGCGCACGTAGGCCATGAAGCCCGGCGCATGTCCGCGGCGGCCGGGCGACTGGCCGTGACCGCGCGCTTCCCATGCGAAGATCGCCGTGTCCGGCAGCGCGAGGTGTGGCACCACGGCGTCCCAGCGGTCGGCGTGCTCGTGGCCGCGGTGAAGGAGCAGCATCGCGCGCTTGAAGCCGGCGGCGGACGCCCAGATTTTGTATTGCAGCGTCTCGCCGTCTTCGGCGGTGAATATGGCGCGTGTGCCGGTGGCGGCGGGATTTTGCGATGGATGCTCGGAGGTCATGGCTGCTGTTCCGTGTGAGTGGATTTTGTCACGTCCAGATCCACTTCACGAGATGGAAGAACACCGGCGCGGCGAAACAGAGTGAATCAATGCGATCGAGCACACCGCCGTGGCCGGGGATGATGTCGCCGTAGTCCTTCACGCCGCGGTCGCGCTTGATTGCGCTCATCACGAGTCCGCCGAAGAATCCCATGACTACGATCACCGCGGCCATTCCCGCGGCCTGCAGCGGCGTGAACGGCGTGCTCCACCACAGCGCGGCGCCGATGGCGGTCGCCGAGAGTCCTCCTCCGACGAGTCCCTCGATGGTCTTGTTCGGACTGAGCTTCGGCGCGACGGGGTGTTTGCCGCACAGTTTGCCACAGACGTATTGCAGCACGTCGGAAATCTGCGCGATGCACACGAGGAAGAAGAGCAGCCGTGCGTTGCAGTCCGGCATTCCTTTCACATCGAGGAGGAACAGCGCGGGCGCGTGGCTCACGCAATACACGGCGAGCATGAGGCCCCATTGGATCTTCGCGGTGCGCTCCATGAAGTGCTCCGTGTCGCCCGCGAGCGCGCTGCGCATCGGGATGAAGAGGAACGCATACACCGGGATGAGGACGATGTAGAAATTGTACCACGCAGTTGCGAGCGTCCAGTAGTGCAGCGGGAGGATGATGAAGAATGCCCAGAACAGCGTGCGATGATCCGCGCGGCGCGTGGGCGTGAGTGTGATGAATTCGCGCAGCGCGAGAAAGGACATCAGCGAAAACATGATGACAAGGGCCGTGCGCCCGAGCGCGAGCGCGCCGCCGAAGACAATGCACATCACCCACCACGCGCGGATGCGCGCGTTGAGATTGTCCACGACGCGGCGTCCGCTCTCGTCCTTCACGCGCGCCTTCAGGATCGCGCCGATGATGCTCGCCACGATCAGCAGCGCGAGCACGCCGCCGAGGAGGATGAGGGTCTGGCGGTCGAGGTTCATTTCGGGCGCAGCGCCAGCATCGCGTCGCGGGCGCGGGTGAGAAAATCAGGTTTCAGCTCGCCCTGCGCGAGGCGGAGCGATTCGCCGAAGGTGACCGAGCAGAGCATTGGCACGGGGAGGATTTCGCCCTTCGGCAGGACGCGGTTGAGGTTTTCGATGAAGACGGGCACGAGCGCGATTTCGGGCAGCGCCTTTGCGATGTGAAAGAGGCCGGGGCGGAATTCGTTCACCTCGCCATCGGGGTTACGCGTGCCCTCCGGAAAAATGATGAGTGACTCGCCGCCGCGGAGCGTGTCGAGCATCGGCGTCAGCGGATTGCTGTCGCGCGTGACGGCGCGGCGCTCGATGAGGACCGCGCGGAAGACACGGCTCGCGAGCCATTCGCGCACGCCGCCTTTCCAGTAGTCGCGCGCCGCGATGGGCCGCGTCTTGCGCCGCAGGTCGTCAGGCAGCGATGCCCAAAGTAACACGAAGTCGAGGTTGCTCGTGTGGTTTGCAAAATACACGCGCTGCTCCCCGACGGGTGTGCAGCCCTGCCAGCGCGCGCGTGCGCCGGTGAGGATGCGGGCGACCCATGCGAGTAGCGATGCGGTCATGATGAGCGGCGGTAGCAGCGGATGATGCGGCGCGCAGCGGTCGCCGCGGTGCCCGCGGCGATGAACGCGAGCGTCCATGCGAGGATGTTGTCTGTGAAATTGCAGAGCACGCCGATCGCCGCGGAGAGCAGTCCGGCGGTGAGGAAAAACATGCGCTGCGGTTTTGCAAGCGGGCCGCAGAAATCCTGTCCTTGGCCGAGCGATGCGCCGAATGCGCGCACGTATGCGGTGAAGACCGCGAGCACCGATGCGATCAAGCCGAGCGCGAGGTATCCGCACGCGAGGCCCGCGCCGGCGAGGAACAATGCGTCCTCGATGCGGTCGGGGATTTCGTTGAAGAGATCGCCGCCCTTCGATTTCAGGCCGCCTTCGACGGCAACGAGGCCGTCCATCATGTTGCACAAGAGGCGGCCTTGCACGCACAGGGCGGCAAGCAGCAAGCCGAGTGAGTGAGGAATCCATCCGTGCGAAGCGGCGAACAGGATCGCAAAGCTGATGGCCGCGAGCACCACGCCGAAAATCGAAATGCCGTTTGGCGTGATTTTCGCCCGCACCAACACTGCCGCGAATCGCCGCACCCACGCATACGAACGCGACTTCAGCGGACGCCGGTCTGCTGCGTCGGTGGATGGGACGGGATCAGCCATTGTCTGCTGCGTATCGGAACTGCGCGCGCGGCACAAGCGCGCCATCCATGCGCTTGCCTCGCGTCGCAGCGCGCGTGCATCGTGCGGCGATGGACTCCGCCGAACTCGACAAGCGACATGTGTGGCATCCGTTCACGCAGATGCGCGAGTGGAATGCGGGTGAGCCGCTGGTGATCGTGGAGGCGGAGGGCGCGGTGTTGCGCGATGCGCAGGGGTTCGAGTATCTCGACGGGAATTCGTCGATCTGGACGAATCTGCACGGGCATCGGCGCGCGGAAATTGATGGTGCGATCCGCGAACAGCTCGGGCGTGTGGCGCACACGTCGTTCCTCGGGCTTACGAATGATGTGGCGCCTCAGTTTGCCTTCGAGCTTCTGCGCGCGATCACGCGGAGCGATACGCCGGAGGGCTGGCGCGTGTTTTTTTCCGACGATGGGTCCACGGCGGTGGAGGCGGGGCTGAAGATGATCCATCAGGCGCGGCAGCAGCGTGGGGAAAAGGAGCGGCGCGTGTTTGTGTCGCTCGGCGCGGGGTATCACGGCGACACGGTGGGCGCGATGAGCGTGGGGCACAGCACGGTGTTTCACAGCGCGTATCGCGGGCTGATGTTTGGAAGCCGCGAGGTGATGTCGCCGGCGTGCTACCGGTGTCCGTTCAACCGCGCCGCGCCCGAGCGAGGGATGGATGCGCGGCTTTCACGCAAGTGCGAGTGGGAATGCGTGGGCGCAGCAGCGAAGGCGCTGGATGATCTTGGCGATGCGGCGAGCGCATTTGTGATGGAGCCGCGCGTGCAGGGCGCGGCGGGCATGACGATGCACGCGCACGGCTACCTCTCGCGCATCGCCGCGCTGTGCCGCGAGCGCGGCGTGTGGCTGATGCTCGATGAGGTGATGACGGGCTTCGGCCGGACGGGCGCGATGTTTGCGTGCCAGCACGAGGGCGTGATGCCGGATGTGCTCGCGCTCGGAAAAGGAATCACCGGCGGCTACCTGCCGCTGGCTGCGACGGTCGCGAGCGCGGAGATTTTTGCGGCGTTCGATGGCGAGCATTCGGAGTGGCGCACTTTTTTCCACGGGCACAGCTACAGCGGGAACCAGCTCGGCTGTGCGGCGGCGCTTGCGAGCCTGCGGTTGCTCGGGACGGTGCATCCGATGGCGCATGTGCGCTCGCGTGGTGAATTTCTGCGCGTGCTGGCGCAGAAATTTTGGGAGCATCCGAATGTGGGCGATGTACGGTGTGAGGGGATGATCTGCGCGATCGAGATCGTGGAGGATTTTGTGACGCGTCGGCGGTTTCCCGCGGAAAATCGCACGGGTTTCCGCGTGAGCGAGGCAGCGCGCAAGCACTGGCTGATCACGCGCTGCGTCGGCGATGTGCTGGTGCTTATGCCGCCGTATTGCGTGAGCGAGGAGCAGCTCGCGCAGGCGGTGGACGGACTGTGGCGCGCACTGTGCGGGGTGGTGCCGGCGAAGTAGGCGGGGGCTTGTGTCCCGCGTTGGGTTTTCTTCTTCCGCAAACCTGATGACCCGAAATAGCAGAGGGATTTTCAGCCGAGCTTCAGCTTCCCGGACGCCGCCGCGAGTGCGATGACTCCGGCGACGGCGATCACGCCGCCGAGCACCGTGCGCCGCGTGGGATGATGGCCTTCGATTTTCCATGCGAGGAACTGCGTGATCACCGGCACGGTCGCGACGATGGGCATGAGGATTCCCGTGGGCGTCGTGGCCACGCCCCACTGATAGACGGCGACGCCGATGCTCGGGCCTGCGAGCGCGTTGCCGATGATCCACGGCCACGCGATCGGCCATGCGTGCGGTTCACGCTTTTCCGCGGTGCGCCGTGCGAGGAGGAAAAATGCGAGCGCGACGAGGATGCCGGGGACGATGCGTTCGTAGGCCGCGGTCGCGCCGCCGATCATGCCTTCGAGCACGCCGTGTGTGGCGGGATAGAACGCGCTCGCCTTTCTGCTGAGCACGCTGCCGAAGCCCTGGCCTGCCGCGGAGCCGAGGCCGCACAGCACGCCGATCCAGAACGCACGGTGCGGAATTTTCACGCCGCGATCCGGCGCGAGCGCGAGCGCGACGCCGCCGAGGATGACGAGCGCGCAGGTGATTTCCTGCCAGCCGAGCTTTGTGCCGAGCCAGAGCCATTCGGTGATCGCGGCGAGCGGCGCGGCGAGGCAGTGCGTGAGCAGCATCGTGAGGCGCGGGCCGATGCGGCCGATGGCGCAGAACATCGCGACGTCGCCGAGCCCGAAGCCGATGAAGCCGCTTGCGATGAACCACGGAAGCGCCGGTCCGCCGAGCAGCGGACGGCCGGCGGTGTGTGCGCAGAGCCCGAGCAGCGCCGCGCCGACGATCATGCGCGCGAGATTCGCAGGCGCGCCGCCGACGATTTTCGCGGAGCGCGCCGCGCAGATCGCGGAGCAGCTCCAGAGCAGCGTGGTGAGGATGGCGGGCAGCATTTTGGGGCGCGGAGTTAAACGGGTGCGTGCGGCGGGGCGCAAGGCGCAAGGGCAGGGCGTGTGGTGTGCGCTTCCCGCGTTGACCGCACGCTCCGGTGCGGCGTTAATGCGGACATGCCCGAGCCGATCGAACACGCGCCGCAGCCGGAGGCAGGAATGCCGGTGAACAACCTTGCCCGGAAAGCCGCGGAGGAAATCCGCAGGCAGCCGGTGAAGTCGCTCGTGTGGGCGTTCTTCGCCGGAATTTTCCTGACGATCTTTCCGGTCGGCAGAATCATCAGGCTCATCACGAGCATCGTGTTCGGCCTGCTACGCCCGGTGCTGCTGCTGCTCGGACTGGTGAAAGTTTCCGAGGTGCTCAACGAGAAAAGGGCGGTGTGCCGCGGTGAAAAAGCGGACGCACCCGACGGTGGGGAAGGCGAGTGATGGACGCGGCGGACATCGCGAAAAGCGCGACGAAAATCGCGCGGGAAGCGCGCAGCCTCGGCAGGAGTGTGCTGGGGAATCCCGTGGCCGCGGTGCTCACGGCGCTGGCCGGGGGATTTGTCTTCGGGCTCGTGTTGCGGCTGTTCGAGCGACCGTCACGCGGGCGCGAGGAAAAGTAAGCGCGCGCTTTTTCCCTACGCGCGGCGGAAGAGGGCCTGCACGTCCGCGGCATCCATGTCGCAGAGATCGAGGGCGGTCTCGCCGCGCGCGGAGGCGAACTCAAGCCGGCTGGCGAGACTTTTCACGGCGGGCGCAGCGTAGTATTTCATCGAGCCGACGGTGTGGTCGGTGCCGAAGACGAGGACGAGGATGCAGTTGTCATCAATGTTGATGATGAGCGTGCTGTACGTGTCGCCCTGCTGATACATGCTGGTGAAGTTGTGCTCGTTCACGAGCTGCGCCATGAACTGCGTGGCGTTGTAGGCGTTCGAGCCGAGGGTCGCGAGCGTCGTGGTGTCCAACGCTTCCGTGTTACCATATTGCTGGATGAGGTAGCCAGCCTTCTCGACGAGCATCGAGAGGAGCGCCTCGCTCTTTTTGACGAGGTCTCCGAGCACCTTGTCAATGTAAGCCATGTCTTCCTCGTTCAGTTGTGGAAAGGGCATTGTTTGCGCGGGTTCGGAAGTTTGGAGTCGGGGCGCGGAACTATTTGTTGAGGTATTTGTGGATGAGCAGTTTTGTGATCATGTTCAGCGTCTCGAAGACGCCCTCACACTTGTTCGCGCTCGCCTCGAAGAACGGGACATGCACCTCGCGGTTGTTCAGCACGTATTCGAGGTACTCGACCGGGGCGGCATCGGCCATGTCGCGCTTGTTGTACTGGATGACGTAGGGGATGTCGTCGAGCGAGAGGTTCAGCGACTTCAGGTTGTCCTGCATGTGCTGGAAGGTCTCAATGTTTTCGGGCATCTTGTCGTACTGCGAGTCGGCGACGAAGACGATGCCGTCCACGCCGCGGAGCACGATCTGGCGCGTCGCATTGTAGATGACCTGGCCGGGCACGGTGAAGAGCGAGAACTTGGACTTGAAGCCCTTGATCGTCGCCGCCTCGAGCGGGAAGAAATCGAAGAAGAGCGTGCGGTCGCTGCTGGTCGCGAGCGAGGTCATCTTGCTCTTGGCTGTGTCTTCGGGGACTTGGACGTTGGCGTGGACCTGTTCGAGATTCGTGGTCTTCCCGCTTTTTGCAGGGCCGTAGTACACGATCTTGAGTTGGAGTTCCTTGGTTGCGCGGTTGATGATTGCCATGGCTTGGGGCTGTTAAGAATTGAGGGCTGCGAGTTGCGCGGTGAGGGTGCGGAGGCTGTCCGGGAGATTTTCGCCGGCGCGACCGAGTGTTCCGAAATAGATTTTTCCGCTGCGTGCGATGTGGCAGGGGCCGCTTGCAGTTTGGATGGTAATTTCGCTGGTGGCGCCGAGCAGCATCTCGATGGTGTATTTTTCGAGACGCGCGATGATTTGCGGCATGAACGCGGCGAAGGCATCGGCGGAGAATCCGTCCGGCAGGCTCTGCGCGACGACGAGGCCTTCCTCGAGCGCGAGCACCGCTCCTGCGACACCGTCGAGGGCGCAGGCACGCCTCACGAGTTCTGCGGGCGTGGAAGCCGAAGCCGCCTGTGGCGTGATCAACGGAACGACGGGAACCACGGCTGCTTCGGGCGTTGCAGATTCTACGGCCTGCACAGGTTCCACGATCGGCGCGGCAGCAAAGGAGAGAACTGCCGGAGCCGGAGCAGGCTCGGGCACTGGCAGCGTGGCTTCCGAGGGCGCTGCCTCGGCGGGTGCGGGCGGCGGCGGTTGCAATGCGGCGGACATGGCCTTTGCCATCGGCACCTCCGGCACGGGTTCCTGCACGAGCTTGAATGCCGACTGCGGCACCGCGCCGAAGAAATCCGGAATGCTGTGGTCAATTTCCGTAGCAGAGCGGCGCTTCGTTGCACCGGTCGCCGCGACAAATGCGGGTGCGATGATTTTCAGTGGCAGGACGAGCACGAGATCATCCGCGATCGCGACGGAGCAGGGAATCGGGGGCGTCATCCACTGGCGCACCTGCGACCAGGGGAAAACGACCTTGCCTTTCTGGAGGCCGGGGCTGACCGCCTGCTGCGGGATCACCAGCCTCGTGTCGCCGGGCACGCACGAGAGTTCGCTGCGCACGCCTTCCGGCCATCCGGCGGCGAGTTCCACAAATGAAATGACCAGTTCACCGCCTCCGCCGACCGGCGCCGGGATCTTCAGTGTGCCGACCGGTGCGGGTGCCTTGCCGTTGCCGACGGCACCGACGGGTGCGGACGGAGCCGCGATGCCGGGCATCTTCAGCACGCTCGGACGCGCGGGCGGCTCCGGCGAAGTTTCGGCGGGCTGCGGAATCTCGGCCCGCGCCGGTGCGGGTGCGTCGGACGCGGCGCCGTTCGCCGCCTGACGACCGTTGCCGACTTTGTCGAAAAGTCCGCCGGCTTCATCCGGGACGTCGTAGCGCCGCTGGTCGCTCCGGCGGCTGAGGCGACGCGGATCGATGTTCTTGAACACCTCGGAGAGCGGAACGTCCACCATCTGCTTGCCTTCCACGTCCGACTTCCGGAACGTTCCCGCTGGTGCCTGGCGGAGCAGGCTCGCCAGCGACATCCGCACGGCTCCGGTCGGCAGTTGTTTGACGATGGAATTCAGCGGCAGCATGATTTTCACCTCGGGCTCCGGCAGCCGCTCAATGATGGTTTTGAGATCCGCCGGCAGCTTGTCGAGAATCGCGCGGAGCGAGAGCGAGGCCACCTCGATGTCGGAGCCGAGCGGCTTGTCCTTCTCGGCCGGGCGCACACCACTCTGGATCGCAGAAGTCGCGGCCACAGGCTGCACCGCCTTGTTTTCATCTTTGCCGAAGATACGCTTTAGAAACTTGAGGATCATGGTCGGGGTTTCCGCTGTGGGGCAAGCACAGACGATGCCAGCCGCCGCTATGACCTCGGGAAATTTTTTTTGCCACGTCCGGCGTGCGCCTTGCTAGGCGATAATGATGACCTGTGAGTCGCAGCAGACAGCAGGCGCAAACCTCAGCCCAAATCAGCCCAATGGCAGCACGCCAGAAAATCCTCATCCTCGACGACGATCAGGACCTGCTCGAGATTTATCAGGAAATCCTCGCACGGCTCCCCAGCCAGCCGGAAATCCGCACCGCAACCACCGGGCAGGACGCCATCGCGATTCTCGAAAATGAGCCATTCGTGCTCCTGCTCGTGGATCTGAACATGCCGCAGATGGACGGCTTTCAGGTTCTCGCCGTTGTCCGCCGGCGTTTCCCGGCACTGCGCACGGTCGTGATGACCGGCGCGTCGGAGGCCGACCTTCGCGCACGCGCCTACCGCGTCGGCGTGGATCTCTACATGGAAAAGCCGAAGACCGGCCGGGAGATCATTTTCTTTGTGGACTGCATCGAGAGCCTGCTCGAACGCGAGAGCCAGGGCGGCTTCCGCGGCGTGCAGAGCAAGACGCTGCTCGACATCATCCAGATGGAATGCCTCACGCAGAATTCCTGTGTGCTGAAAATCTCCAGCGCCGTGGGCGAGGGGCGCATCTGGATCCAGAAGGGCGAGATCATGGACGCTGCCGTCGAGGACAAGGTCGGCAAGGCCGCGATCACCGAGATGATCGGCTGGAAGGCCGGCAACTTTGAAATCCTTCCCGCGGGCCTGCCGAGGCCCCGCACCATCTTCATCGGCTACGAGAGCCTGCTCATGGAGACGGCGCAGAGCATGGACGAGGCCGACGAGGCAGACGCCGCGGAAAGGCAGACGCCGGAATCGCTCCTCAGCACATTCGCACGTTTCACGGGCGTGCAATTCGCGATGGCGGTGGATCTCGGTGAATCCAAAAAATACGAGCACTGGGGCTGCGACGATCCCGCGCCGCTCGCCGTGTGGACGCACCAGACTGCGCACGCCTTCAAGCAGCTCGGCACGCAGTTGAAAGTCGGCGAGCTGCTCGACATTGTTGCATTTGGATCGGTGCGCAACATCGCCGTCCTCTCCGCTGACGAGGAGGTGCTCGGCGTCGGCATCACCCGCGCGCTCGCCGCGCCGCAAATCCGCGAAACTCTCACCCAGATCGAATCCAAATGGGCATCCTGAATCCATTCGTCCGCACCGTCATCCCCATCGAGGCGCAGCGCATTCCGTCCGGTTGCTTTGCCGTCCATCGCGACGGCGGGATCGTCTGCAGCACGCTGCCGCAGTGGTTCCCCGTGCAGAGCGCGGTGGAAATCGGGCGTGCCGTCATCGAGGCATTCCGCCTCGGCATCGAGATGAACGCCGCGATCAACGACATCTCCGTGCGCTACACCGGCATGACCATTTCCGCGCGCGACCTCCGCGGCGGGGCGCTCATCTTTCTCATCCCGAACGAATCCCGAATTTCACGCAAGCCCGTGCCCACAAACATGAACTACAAAAACCTCGAAGACTTCATTCTCCACCTCGAGACGCACATCGAATGCTGGAAGCAGTTCAACTCGTACGTCACCCTCGCGCGCGACAAAAAGTTCACCGCCGAGGACGACGCGCAGTTCCTCGATCTCAAGAGCCTCATCACGCAGGGCACCGAGATCATCCACGCCAGCGAGGTCAAGGGCGGCCTGCGCAAGGAGGACGTGCTCTCGCTCTTCGCCAGCGCGCCGTCGCTCCGCTACCTCGCGGAAATGAGCGACACGATCCCTGCCGTCGAGAGCCAGTGGCACCGCATCTACCTCCACCTGCAAAGCCTGCTCGGTCAGCTCAAGGTCCAGCAAAACAAGGCGGCGGAAAAACCGTCAGCAGGCTGGAGCCTCTTCGGAAAAAGGTAGCGCGCGGGAAATTTCACGCGCGGATTTTCACCTCGAAAATTTCGCACGCAGCGCATCCACCACGCACGGCGGGACGAACGCCGCGACATCGCCGCCGAGCCGCGCGACCTCCTTTACCAGCCGCGAACTCACGTAGCTGTATTCCTCCTTCGGCATGAGGAAGAGCGTCTCCAGCGTGGGCTCGAGTCGGCGGTTCATCAGCGCCATCTGGAACTCGAACTCGAAGTCGCTCACCGCGCGCAGCCCGCGGATGATCGCGGTCGCCTTCTCGATGCGCGCGAACTCGACGAGCAGCCCGTTGAAATGTGTGACGCGCACATTCGGCAGCGGCGAGACGGTCTCTTTCAGCAGCGCGACGCGCTCCTCGGTGGTGAAAAGCCCCGTCTTTTCCGAGTTCACGGCAATCGCGAGCACGACCTGATCGAAGACCTTCGCCGCTCGCGTGAGCACATCAAGGTGCCCATTGGTGATCGGATCGAAGGAGCCTGCGTAGATGGCGCGTTTCACGGCTTGCAGAGTGCAGGGGAGGGTGGCGCGGGGCAAAAGGATTTCGCCTTCAATTCAGAAGCTCGGAATCCAGCGGAACGTAGAAACAGTGCGTTCTTCAACCCGACAGAAAGCCTGCAAGTCGCGCATCTCTGGAGCCGCACGTCATGCGCGCCGTTTATGGAAGCTGAAGGGACGGCTGCGGTTTAGCTAATACCACTCCGATTTACGGGCCGCCGTTCAACACGCCTGGAGTAGTGCCACGGAAGGGTGTTGGTGCCTTTGGCGTCGTCGTCGGAGTGGTCGGTTGGGTTGGCTGGGTGGGGATCTGCAAGTTGTCGGTGCGGGGGATGTCGGAGATGAAAGAGGGCTTGCCGGTACTGGTGAATGGGATGTTGGACTGGCCGAAGAACTGCCGGATCTGGGTGAGGATTGCTGCGACGATCTGCCGCTCGTCGAGCTTGACGCCCCATTTTCCGGTGAGGAGCGGCGAGGTCCGCACGAGGAGGTTCAAGTTGATGAAAAAGGGCTGCGGAATCTCGGTGGCATCAATCGCGAGAATGACTTCCTGGCCGGCGGTCACGAGCTTCCGGCGCTTCCATTTGCCGAGCTTCGGCTTGAGGGAGCAACTGCCCTCGATGACGATCAGCTTGATGAACTTCGGCCCGACCTCCAGAAGGATCGTGGTGCCGGTGATCGCGGCGGTTACGGCGGCGGTCTCGATTTTTGCGCCGCCGAGGCCCTTGGGAACCTGAAGCATGATGACGCCTTTCGAGAGCGTCATGTCCCGAGTGCCTTCGGTGAAGCTGAAGTTTGAATTCGCTCCGAGGCGCGTGATGGTCTGGTCGCTGAAGAGCAGCTCCGTGCGGGAATCTATCCCGGTGCCCACGGCATAGCCGGGCCGCACGGTTTCGTTCAGGGATGCCCGGTGAGGGGCCTTGCCTTCCTCGGCCGCTTTCACGTCGTTGACGATGCGCGTGATTTTCGCGTCCTTGAGCGGAGCGGCCCCGGCGGGGGCGATGGCGGCGGCAAAGAATGCCGCGAGGATGGAAGATAGGATGTGCCTTTTCATGGATGACTAAAACTGGTATTTGAAATTGATGCCGCCGCCGGTGGTCGCGGCGTCATAGTTGGAGGCCGAGCGGTTCGAGCGATCCAGAACATAGGTGAACGAGGCGTTCACGGAGAACTGTTTGTTAAAGTGGTAAGTAAGGGCGGCGGTGACGGTGCCGTTGAAATCCTTGCGTCCGCCCTGCCGGTAGTCAAAGAGCGCGAACCGCGTGTAGAGATCGGCATCGAGGGCCTTCGTGAGGTGGGTCTGCGCGCCGAGGTAGAGGCTGTGCTCGTTGCGCTGCGCGGCGAACTGCTGCGCCCAGCCGAAAATGCTGGAGTAGCCGATGTAAATGAAATTCCGGCCCCGAAGCGCGAAGGTCTTCTGTGCGCCGACGGTGAGCGTGTGTGCGGTGTAAAGGTCGCGGCTGGAGCGGCTGTTGGTGTCCCACTCGAAGTTATAGCGACCGTAGAGGGTGATGTCCCACAGGTCGGTGAGATTATAAAACAGGCCGGCACCCGCATTGAGGCTGTTGAAATTCTGCGCGGTGAGACTGTCGTAGCGGAAGAATCCCTCGCGGATGACGGTCTCGAAGCTGAGGGTGTCCGAGAGCTTGGACTCGTAGCGCGCACCGACCTCGCCGAAGAAATAGCCGTCGGCCTGCTTGTTGTTGCGCGCGAGGGTCACGTTGTTCGTGTAGTATTCCTCTGCCGTCGCGAAGAGTCGCCAAGGGAGGACGGGCTCGCCGAGCGGGACGATGAATTGCGAGCCGAGATCCGAATCGCCGGGAGTCGCCGGGGCGCGGTTGCTCCGGTCGTCCGGCGGCTGGCCGAACATCTCGATATTCGTGCCGACGGAGCGGACGCGCAGCCGTGCCTGCTCCGCCTCCGAGGCGGGAGCCTGCGCCCATGCCTTGGCGCCGAGCAGCGAGCACGCGAGGAAGACGAACGTGAGGGAGTGCTTTTGATTCACGGTGCGGAGAATCAATAGATTGCGCTGGAGTCCAACACGGAACAGCATCGCGCTACGAAGTGCAATCCACTGTGACCCCGGCCACCAAACTCGCCAAATCCGCATTCCGCCGATACAGCCGCAATGCGCTGATCGCGATCTGCGGTGCCTGCACGGTGGTGGTGATCGCGCTGCACGTCCTGTTTCCGCAATTCAGGAACCTCGAATTCTCTGCCGAAGACTTTCTCACACGGCTTGGCAAGCCCGCGCCTGTGAGCCCGGAACTGGTCTTCCTTGCGATCGATCAGGCGTCCACCAAGCTCGATCATATTGGGTTCGATGAGATCGAGTCAACGCCCGCGCTGAAGCTCATGGAACGCGGTTTCCCATACCCGCGCAGCGTCTATCCGCTGATCCTCGACCGGGTGTTCGGCGCGGGCGCAAAGGTGGTCGTCATTGACCTGCTGTTCACGAATGAGCGCGACGAGGATGTCGAGTTCCGCGCCGCTCTTGATAAGTATCGTGACCGCGTGGTGATCGGGAGCAATTTCGACTCCGGCGATCGTATGAAGGGCAGCATGGATACGCACGTCCTGCCGTCGTCGTCGCTCATCACCCCGAAAAAACCGATGGATGACCGTGTGGCCTACGTGAACTTCTGGCCGGACACGGACGGCGTCATCCGTAGATCCCATTTCCGGGTGACGGCGGCTGAGGTCTTCAATAGCAGGCCGGAGCAGGACGAGGAAGTCTTCGATTCCCTTGCGGCGAAGGTCTTGAAAAAAAGCGGCCACGCCGATCTGGTACCGCGCGGAAACGAGCCGCGGCGCATTCGTTATCCAAACCGGGGTGCGATCTTTCTGCCAAACTCGGTCTGCAACATTTTCGAGGCAGCGCGATGGAACTCTCCTGAATATGGCAGCGGGGACTTTCTCCGCGGTAAAATCGTGATGCTCGGCCCGGAGGGGGCATTCACGCATGATGAGCATCCCACGCCGATTGGCAAAATCGCCGGCCCGCAGGTACATCTCAGCGCGATGAACGCGGCGCTCCAACGGACCTTTCTGCACGAGACGTCCATCATCATGGTCTATGCGCTCATCGCCGTTGCAGGCGCGCTGGCGTGGGGGCTTTGTCATTGGTTTCACGGACCGCTTGCGCGTCTCGGTTCGCTCGTTGTCGCGAATGTTGCGTGGCTCGTCGTCGCGCTCCTGCTTTACAACCACGCGAACCTCATCATCCCGATGGTTGCGCCGCTGATGGCGCTGACATTGAGCGGCGTCGGTTGCCTCGGGTGGGATTTTTTCCTAGAGCGGCTCGAGCGCGCCCGCGTCCGCTCCGTGCTCGACAAGTATGTCTCGAAAAATGTCGCCGAACTGGTGCTGTCGGAAGGCGACGAATTCGCCGGCGCGCTAAAAGGGCAGCGCAGGATCGTGACGGTGCTTTTTTCCGACATCCGCGGATTCACGGCGATGACGGAGGAGGCGGTGCCCGAGGAGTTCATCGCGCAGCTCAACGAGTATTTCTTCGAGATGGTCGAGGCGGTGCTCGCGGAGGGCGGCACGCTGCAAAATTTCATTGGCGACGCGGTGCTCGCCGCGTGGGGCGACACGCGCAAGCTCGACCCTGCGACGGGCGCCTACGAGGCCGTGCGGACGGCGCTGCGCATGAGCGGTGCGCTGAAAAAACTGAACGAACGATGGGCCAATCGGGAAGGGCGCCGCAAGCTGGGCATCGGCATCGGCATCAAGCAGGGCGAGGCGATTCTCGGCAGCGTGGGGCATCCGCAGCGGATGAATTTCACCGCGCTGGGCGACACCGTGAACACCGCCGCGCGGCTTGAGGGCGCGACGAAGCACCTGAAGACCGAGATTCTCGTGGAGGAGACCATTGAGGAGCTCACGCGCGATCGTTTCCATTTCCGTCGTGTGGACTCGCTGAAGCTGAAGGGAAAGTCCAAGGCCACCGCGGTCTTCACCGTGCTCGGTGAAAAGCCCGAGCCTGTGCCGCCGTGGCTCGCGGAATATCACCGCGCGGTAGAACTCTATCACGCGCGCCTCTTCCGCGAGGCCGGTGAAATTTTCCGAAAGCTCGGCGAAGAGATTGAGGACGATGCGCTCTGCGCGATGTACGCCAGGCGTTGCGAACTCTATGCCGAAACGCCGCCGTCCGCAGATTGGGACGGGTCTTTCACGATGACGGAGAAGTAGCCGCAGGACCGAAACACCAGCGCGAGTTCGGCGAGGATGGGATCTTCGGGAGTCATGGCTGGGAGCGGGCAAAAGATGGGGGAAGAAGGCCTGCTTATCCGATTGCTTGACACAATGGCGTCTTCCTCTGTAGGCATAGGTTGAACATGGTTGTTCCCGCGCCGTTGCTGCCGGGGCGCATGGCCTTTTTTTGTCGGTGATCCGGTGTCTTGCGCCACCGGCTTGCCTGAAAAGCAAACACCCGGCCATCCTTTCGGGTGGCCGGGTGGTGAGAGATAAGAACCGCTCAGGCGGTCCGGAGGTTACTTATAGGGCGACCAGAAGCCGGCCGGGGCCACGTCGGACAGGGCCGCGAAGGTGGTGCCGTTGACTTTCGGAGGCGTGTCAACAGTGAACGTGCCGAAGGACGAGCCGAGGATGTCAGCGTTGCCGCTGGAGTAGAGACGGGTGCCAGTCTTGATATAGTTCTGGAGATCCGCGAAGACGGGGTTCATGCCACTGAGTTTGGCATTTTCGATGGCATACTGGTCCACCGCGGAGTCAAGGATGCGGAGATCCTCGAGGACCTGGGTAGCCTGCGAGCGTTTGCGGCTGCGCAGGAAGTTCGGGACGGCGATGGCCGCGAGCAGTGCGATGATCGCGACGACGATCATGATTTCCACGAGCGTGAAGCCCGCGTGTTTGGTGTTCAGTTTGCGAAGCATGGTATTATGATTTCTAGTTTGTTTGTTGTTTCGTCCCCGCCGCGGATTGCGGTTAGGACGAGATGGGTTTAAGCATTCGTGATGCCCCACGAGCGTTTGCAGGCTACTATGTTGCAATCGTAATGTGAATGATACCACGCCTCTCCTTAACAGGTTTGCGTAACTCTCCAGCCATCCGCGCCAAACCCGGAAGCCTCCGCGCACAACCTCCCATCATCGGCACCAATGCCGGAATCTTCTACGCCTATGCGGTTTGTTGACCAAGCGCCTTTGACAATAGCCCAGCGATTCATCGCTGGGTTCGCGGAGTGATGCGGACAAAGTCCCGCGAGGGACGAAAGAACGCTCTGCCGTCCATGGCGGGGCTATGTCCGCTCCGGCATGTCGAGGCGGCAGAGTCCCAGCCTGCGGCGTTTCCGCTCGGCGCCTACTTTTCGCCAAAGCGGTAGGGCGCGTTGAAGACGAGCTTTCCGGCGTCCACGAGGAAGGAAAAGGTGACGGTCCCTTTGTCGCCGGAGGCGGGCACCGCCTTGGCGGTGACGGCGCGGGTTTCGCCGGTGCCGTTCGTGACGGCCTTGCCGGCGAACTCCACCGGGACGCCCTTGGCCAGCCTGGCGAGGGCGCTCTCGGAGACCGACATGGTGATCTTGCCCTTCTCGCTCTTGAAGAAAAACGGGGTGACTTCGAGTTTGTAGTCGCCGCAGCAGGCACCCGCACGGTGCGTGAGTGCGCTTATGATCAGGCTGGCTTTCCCGAGCGACAGGCAGGCGGAGCTGGGGCCGATGAAGAGCGTCTGATTCCTGGCCGCCGTGGCTTTGGCCGTGGAGGCAACCTGGGCGTCCGCCCCGGAGGTGGGCAAAAGAACGGCCAGAACAAGGACCGCAAATTTTGATTTCATGATTGGCTGGATTTTTTCACTCCGCACCAGGGCGGGAGCGGTGGTTGCCGGCCCGCAATCGGGGAAGTTTTTCCCCCGGCAGTGAGCCGCAAACTTGGGCGAAATTCTCAAACAGTCCCCGGCCCGTGTCCACCGACTTTTTGCGGAAATTCCACGGATGCGCGAAGGGCTGGCAAGATGGTGGAGGGAACTTTGCGACGCGGGTGGCGGGCTGCTTCACTCGAAGCGAATGCGCGCACTCCGCCCGCGGGCAGCGTCTGGCTCGGCCGGGGGCAGGAGGCGATTTGAAAGGCCGGGAATTTCTGCGGAGAACACGCAGAGGCCGCCGGAGCGTGATGCGCCGGCGGCCTGCGGTGAGTGCGGGGTGTGCCGGGACTAGAACACGAAGTTCAGGCCGAGACGCATGGAGCCGAATTGAGGGATGTTGTTGCGGCTTCCGTCCACCCATTCATAGCGTGCATCGGTGAAGATGCCGATGTTCGGCGTGAAGCGGTACTCGATGCCGCCGCCGGCGTGGCCTTCCACGGTGGGACGGCCGGGGCCGTAGAGTCCGCCGACGCCCGCGAAGAGGTAGGGTGCCCAGCGGCTGCCCTGGTGGAGCGGCGCACGGAGGTAGAAGTTCATCGCGGAGCCGAAGAGGGAGCGCCGGGTGTCGAACCATTCGCCCTCGAGGCCGATGCCGAAGTTCCGCGTGAAGAAGTAGCGCAGTTCGGCATCCACGCCGCCGACGGCGTTGCCGGTCCATGCGGGTCCTCTTCCTAGGCCGCCGAGCGGGATGCCGCCGCCGCCCTGGCGGGCTGCGCCGAGGAAGGAGACGGATCCTTGGAATTCGCCCGCGCGATAGAAATCGGCTTCGGGTGCGACGGGTGTAACGACGGTATTGACGACGGCAGTCCCCGCGAAGGCACTGCCGGTGAATGCGGCGATGGCCGCTAGTGTGATGTTCAGTTTTGTTTTCATGTTTTGGTTTCTTGATCCGGCTTGCCAGAGGGGATGGTTTTCCAAGAGCCCGCCAGTGATCCCGGTTGAATCGGGGTTCGCGAGGCATGTGAATGGGTCCGGGCGTGATTTTTTCGCGGAGCGGGGGAAATCGCTCGGGTAGAGTGCGCCGGGAAAGCGAACGCCCCGGACGGGTTCCAGTCAGGGGAGAGGAAGGGTGCGCTTTTCCAAATCAAATCGGGGTTATCCAGTTGACGCCAGTTTTCCCTGTAGAGTTTGCGCCACTCGTCTCTGGATTTGGCAGCAAGTGGATAATCACCAATCCGTTCAAATCACTTTTGCAGAGATTTCCGTCAGCATTGCCTCTTCATCTGGAGTCCCGGTGATCCTCAATCCCTCGCCGCTGACTCCCGAGTTCACCCAAGCCCAAGTGGAAGCGGATACACTCATCCTCAATGCGCAGGAGGCAGCCACGCTCGTCATCACCGCGAATGAAATCCTGAAGATCGCTCCGCCTCAGGTCATCCCCGTGGGCACCGTTGGTGCCGGAGACACGTTCGCTGGTGCGTTCACAGTCGCCTACGTCAGAGGGATGGCGTTGGAATGCGCCATTGGTTTTGCAAACGCCGCGGGAGCGATGGCGACGCAGGGCGTGGGAGTACAGCCTTTGATTCCGGGGCGCGCTGCGATCCTTGCGCTCATGGGGAGGTGAACTGCGGAAGCAGTGTAACGTGCGAGGATGCGGAGTGAGGCGGGAGGGATTTCCTTCCCTCCTCATCGCGCACGTCGCGGCGGCAATGTCGGCTCCATTTTCGCAATACCTCGTCGCGAGTGGCCGAATCCTCACCGCAAATAATCTTCACCAGCGGACCAAGTTCCTAAGAATCATTAGTGTGAGGACACATCGACCGCGGGAAAGCCGGGCGCAAAAGACATTAGCGAACGTCAGGGGACACGGGTGAACTTGTTATGACCAAGATTATGACTTCGCCACGCTTTGTGCGTAACTCCTTCATGCAGAAGGTGGCGGAAGGGGTGGGATTCGAACCCACGGTGCCTTTTACAGCACGCTCGATTTCGAGTCGAGTGCCTTTAACCACTCAGCCACCCTTCCAGTTACTTTCGTTCAACGACTTACAGAGTTTTCGGGAAATGCGAGTTGTTTTTTTTGCGGTCTGTTTATTTGGTCTTCGTGCAAGCACTGCAAAACGCAATGCAAACGAAGTCCGCAGAAGGCGAGACAGTTTTGAGTCCCGCGCAAGTTCAATTTCTCTGCAGGCATAAAAACGGGCGCTACTATGTCCGCATGTATGCCGGAGGCAAGGGAAATTGGTCCAGCCTCAAACAAAATTTCTCTCCGTCGCCAAGAACCGGATGTAGGAGCACGTCGAAGCCGTCGAGCGTCGCCGCACCACCGGCAATTCCGTCGAGGCTGTCGGCAAGTTCACCTTCGGTGAGCCCATCCACTCCTATCGGGAGCAGTTCGCCGCATCCGACATTCGCCCGAACGCGTAGGCGTATCGCGAATGCACGTGACGCGGTACGCCGGAAACTCGCGCAGGAATGAGTGAGATTTTGCATGGTTGCATTTTCTTTTCTTTTGAGTTCAGGACCATCGCATCAATAATGACCGCGGTGCCTGATGCGCCGCGCATGTTGCAAAACTGCGCGACGTTTCGCTGTGCCGCTCCCGCCTTGCTGTGTCATGCAACCGGACAGGCATGGAAAATGCGATTGAGGTTCTTCGCCACCGGCATTCAGTCACCACAAAACCTCACATCACACCCATGCTGCACCCCATTAAAACCGCACTCACACTTCTCGTCGGACTCACATTCATCGGAAGCGCCCTTGCCGGTGAAGACGGACGCATCAGCGACGGCACACCCAGCAGGAAGAACCGAAGCGCCGGACCCGCAGGGGCCTGGTATCGTTCCAATCGCGCCCGAAACGAAGTCATCGTCAAAAATAACACATCCGACTACATGACGTTCTTCGTCTATTCTGGCCACCAGCGTGGAACGGTGGATGTTCGCCAGATGATTCGCATCGGTGCCCCGGTCTATACCGTCATCGTTGCACCCCATCAGCAGAGCTACCTCGATCAGCGGGACAGATACTACTGGGTTTACGCAAAGCCCGGCCACTGCGGCATTGACCTCCAGAGGAACCGGATATCAGGGTCATAGTCCGGACGGCGAATCTGAGATAGCGTCCGTCCTCCAACACCGAGGATGCACGCTGCACGCCGTGACAACGGCATACTGCCTGTAGGGCAAGCTGACTCCACGAAAACTGTATTTCTTGTCTGGGGAGCGTCAGGAACTCATTCCGGCGACTCATCGCCACCTTGATTGAATGCACCTCGCGGAAAGTGAATGTGCAAAACTGTAGTCTGCCATTGGCCAGGAGCATCTTTCGGGCAGTGAACTCGAATGAAGGGCGGCGTTTCAGCGCGTCTGAATTGTTCTTTAGGTATTCGCTATCTTCCTCTGCATTCTTTCTTCTCCAACGAAATCAACTTCATCACCTTTTACCGAGTTGATTGCCCGCTCCGTAGGATCCAGATGCCATCGTGTATGGAGAATCCACGGCTTGAGCCGTTCATCACTCAACTTCGGAGTCAAAACGCTCGGCGTCGTTGTCGTGGGTGCTGTGTTGATGCTTCCGTTCATTTTTCTGCGCGTGCGGTTTGAAGCATGGATTGAGTACAAGATTCGTGAGTTAATAAGTGCGCGTCACGCCAAGCGATACGAGGGCATGAGCGGTGAACAGGCTGTGGATGTGCCGCATTGCCCGAATTGCAACCATTCAATGATTCTGCGAACGGCGCGAAGGGGCGTGAACGCAGGCGCAAAATTCTGGGGGTGCAACTCTGGGGGCAACTCGTTTCCGAAATGCAAAGGCACGCGACAGTTGGCGCGGCAGTAGTGCTTCCCTTGCCTCGCTCACTCGTGCCTCTGCAGAGAGCAGGTTACATTTTGAGCTGCAATGTTTGTCTGCCTCATAAATCCCTCTATATTAGTGTTTAGAGAGGGGAGCGGGTGAAGGGAATCGAACCCTCGTTTCGGGTATAGTGGTTTTGAGTGGTAGTAAGTGGTTGATTTTACTCTGTTGCGTGCGAAGCTGGTGCAGTAACTTACTGCACTAACTGCACTCGAATTATGGCATCCATCTACCGCAAAGACAAATCCCCTTTCTGGTTCATTCAGTTCATCGACGTGGACGGAAAACGGCGCAACAAATCGACCGGCCTGCGGGCGGACAATCCCGGCGAAACCGTCAAGGCGCGGACGCTGCGCGCACAAATGGAAGCCAAGGAACTGAACCGCACTGCCGGTGAAGTGAGCGGCGGCGGCTGGGAAAGCTGGGTGCCGCAATACCTGCAACGGCACTGCGAGAGTCCGCGCACCTTGGAACGCTACAGCACCAACTGGACGTGGATTGCGTTCTGGCTGCAAGAAAAGCACTACCATTCGCCACGGGCCATCACCTACCGCAATGCGCTCGAATACATCGACTGGCGCACGAACTACAAAAAAAAGACCGGCAAGACGGTCGGGCGCAACACTGCCATCATGGAATTGAAGCTCCTCGCCATGATTATGGGGGAAGCGGTGCGGCTCGGCCATGCCGACGCCAATCCGCTGGTGAGCCTCAAGCTGCGCCGCGACAAGTCCGCGAAAAAGCCGGAACTGACGGATGCGGAAATCAGTGAAATCCGCGAGGCGCTGAAAAGCGAGCCGGAATGGATGCAGGTTGCTTTCGATATTGCGCTGCATACGGGCTGCCGCCTGCGCGAGACGCGTCTTCCGCTGAACTGCATCGATTTTGCGGAAAACAAAATCACGTTTCCCTCGCCGAAAGGCGGCGAGGATCGGGCGTTCTCCGTTCCGATGCCGACGGCACTGCGGCCGCTTTTTGAAAGCGTCCGCAAGTCGAAGAAAAAATTTACGGTGGAATTTCCGTTTCAACCGTCGCGCCGCTGGCAGCAATTCTTCATCAAAATGAAAAAGCCGCATCTGTGCTTTCACTGCCTGCGCGTCACCTACGTCAACCGGCTGCGCCGCGCCGGGGTTCCCCGCGAAGCGGCCATGCGGCTCGTCAATCATTCCTCGGATTTGATTCATCAAATCTACCAGCGGGAAAAAGTCGAAGACGTGGCGCAATGGCGCGACGCGGTGCAGTTCGTCGCGTAAAATTTCAGCGTCCAGCTTTTTTGGCTGCCGCCTCGATCCATGCACCCATGTTGGCGTAACCGTTGTCGTTCACCCAATCATAGCAGGTATAGCTGTTGCTGAAATAAACGTCTTTGCCGTTGGCATCTTTTCCGATTACGCCGAACGAATTAGAACCTTTGGCGCTCGTGTTTCCGTCTTTGTCCTTACAATTGTGAATATAGATGCCCAGCATTCCGTTCCCTTTTGCATAACTCTTTTGCAATTCGTATTTTACATAATCACGCTCACTTGTTTGCGAACCGATCAGCACAACCGTGACTGAGGTTCCTGAAAGTTGCGCGTCTATCCATTTTTTAATCGCGGCTTCACCCTCTTTTTCGACCTTTTCAAAGTCTGCCGCGTCAACGAAACCAGCAGCTTCATGATCGTCCTTTGTGACCCAACTGTTTCTTACCTGATTCGCTCTCCAAACATCATTTTTGTAGTGAAAACTAAAGAATGCTTTGCGTGCCATATAATTTCTCCGGATTTTTTTGTTAGGGGTTTTATGTTAGTATGAACGGAGAGGAAGTGAAACGATAAAAGCGCGAGGATGCAACTCAAAAAGGGAGTCCATGAGGGCTTTGCCCTCTGGCGCGGGTCTGGGCTGGCGTGAAGCCCAGAATGGTGCCGGGGTTTGGGGACGGCACGAGTCCCCAATGACGCAAAAGCGGCTGCCCCGGAATGGGCAGCCGCTGCATTGTCGTCAACGTGGCAGCGCTTCCATGTGAAGAAAAAGCCGCCGGTCTCGCGCCATGTTGCACGAAAGGGAAACGGCACGGCGGTAGCTCAAGCATCGGTAAACCGTGCTCGTGGCCTTTTGCTCGGTCGTCACGATAACGGCAACATTCCAGACGGGATGCGCCTTCCCCCTGCGCCGTGTGCGCGAGGGGTGCGGACCGGTCATGTGAACGATTGCGGGCGGTAGCGGGTTCGCGTTCATCGGTTACGCCTCCGGCTGAATGTTCAGGATGTAGTCTGCGGCCTTCTGCGCCTGTGAAGCGGCGCGGATGATCCAGCCCTTGGCATCCTTGGATTTCAGGGCATCAATCCAGCCCTGCAAATACGCGGCGGAGTTTCCAAGTTCGGCCTCGATAATTCCGGCATGAGCGCAAAGAAACGATGCGCCCATTTCTGCAACAAGCTCCTCCTCGGCGTAGGTCTTCCGTCCCTCGCCTGCTGCATCAATGCCCTTGTTTTCGAGAAGTGATTTGCGGGCAAGGCGTGAGCCGTGGCCGGTGCTGTGGCAACATTCATGGAAAAGTGTTGAGAAAAAAGCTTCCTCACTGGTGAAGAAACGTCGCTCCGGCATGTGAACGCTGTCAGTGCTTGGGCGGTAGCATGGCACTGCGCTACCCTCGTGCATCGCTGGTGCTTTGGGCATCCCTGCCACTATCTCGCGAGCGTGGTCACACGCTGCGGTTGCTGGTAGCTCTGGCACGTTCTCCGGTTCGGGGAATACTACTCCTTCAATCTGTGAAGCATGAAACACGGTGTAGCCTCTCAGATACTTCCGCTGTTCCTCTGTGGCATCGCCAGTGCTCGCGCCTTCGGTCTCCTTGGTATAGGTGCCGTATTTGATGACGAGGGAACCTTTCTCACCTTTCCTGACGTGTCCGCCTAGCTCCTTAGCCTGTAAGAAGGTGAGGAAAAAAGGTGAAGTATAGCGAAGACTTCCAAGAAGGAAGACGTTGATTCCGTGGTATGGCTTGCCACTGGAAAAGTTACGGGGAAAGCCCACTTTGGAAAAGTAGGGCGATTGCCAAGGGATAACTCCCTGTTCTAGCTGATGGATGATGCGGTTAGTTACTTCGGTGTAGATGTCGTGTGTCATAAGTGTTTCCTGTGTTGATGTTTGCGTTTTTGCGAAAGCTCTGGGCTTTCTAAAAAACATGGTGACAAAAAGCCGAAGGGTATGAGGCGGATAGTCAAGGGAGGCTCCGACGGAGGGTTCCCAAAAGTCCCGCAATGGACGCTGCGAAGACGCGCCATGAGGACAATTTTGGGATACCGTTGGATGCCCTTTACGAGACGCCGCCCGTAGGCATCTCGGAGCCGCGAAAGCGAGGAACGAGCGAAAGCAGCGGAGTATTCCGCGTCAGCGGGTAATCTTTCTAAAAGCGACGGTCGGAACTGCCCGGAGCGAATCCGGGCGGAAGCAAGGGAGCACGGATCGCGAGGACAGGGCCGACGGTCGCAAGCTCCGCGCACGAAAAGCGAGTCTGCCGCTTTGGGCAGTCTCGCGGTGCGCCACATTGCTCACGGCGAAAGCCGTCATGGGGGCGTTGCGGGGAACTCCCCGCTAGAATGGGGAGCGGGAGACGTTGCGGCTCCCGCGTGGGGAAAGTCCTTTCCCCAGCCTCAAGAAGCTCTTGACGATGTGTCAAGTATAGCTTACACTTCAAATCAAAGCCTACGGAAAAACATTTTGCTCAAGCCTAAAAAATATGAAGTCCTCGTTTTCCACGACCGTTCGGGGAAAAGCCCGTATTTGGAGTGGCTGGAGACACTGGACTGGAAAACTCAGGAACGCATCCTCAACCGAGTGGCGCGAACGAAGCACGGTCAGTTCGGAGACTTCAAGGCACTGGACGCCGGACTTTACGAGATGAGATTATTCTTCGGCCCCGGCTACCGCGTCTATTTCGGGGAACACCAAGGCAAGGTGATTTTGCTTCTCACCGGAGGGGACAAATCCACGCAACGCAAGGACATCGCAAAAGCGAAAGACTACTGGAACATTTATTCGGAGGACCACGCATGAAAAAGAACATCAAAAGCACCGGCATTCCGCTCGACCAAATTCGTTTGGAGCGCCTGAAAGATCCCAAACGCGCCGAATTCGCAACGAAACTGGCCTTGCGGGAATTTGAGAAAGACAACGATGTGGCTGCCTTGCTCGACACGCTCAGGCTGGTCGCCCAGGCGCAGGGCGGTCTTGCGGGATTGGCGCGAAAAACAGCGGTCAGCCGTCAAGCACTGCACGAGGCGCTTTCACCGGATGGCAACCCTCGACTCCGCACTTTTCAAAGTGTGCTCGACGGCCTCGGCATCCGCATGAGTTTCAAGCCGGTGCCTCATCACACGTCGGCATCCTAAACGGAGTGCTGCCGCGCCAGCGGCACGCATTTTCCAAAAGCGACGGTCGGAACTGCCCGGAGCGAATCCGGGTGGGAGGAATGGAAACCCGGTTCGCGGGGACAGGGCCGACGGTCGCAAGGTCCGCGCACGAAAAGCGAGTCTGCCGCTTTGGGCAGTCTCGCGGTGCGCCACATTGCTCACGGCGAAAGCCGTCATGGGGGCGTTGCGGGGAACTCCCCGCTAGAATGGGGAGCGGGAGACGCTGCGGCTCCCGTGCGGGGAAAGTCCTTTCCCCGTGAAAAAAATGCTGTTACCTTTCGCGCTCAAGCATCAAACAAAGAGAAAATCTATGGCCAAAAAGCGAGTATTCGTCAGTTTCGATTTCGACAACGATCGCACCCTGAAGGAATTTATTATTGGTCAAGCAAACCTCACGGATTCGCCGTTTGAAGTGGTCGATCTCTCCCTGAAAGAGGCAGCGCCAGAAAAAGACTGGCTCGACAAGGCGCGCGTGGCAATCTCGCGTGCGGAGGTATTCATGATTATGCTGGGTCCGAAAACTCAAAATGCACCCGGCGTTCTCAAAGAACTTAAGATTGCGAACGAGCTTAAGAAGACAAAGTTTCAAATCATCGGATACAAAGATGGCTCGGCGACATGGGCAGTTCCCGACGGCGGGCGCACATACAGTTGGAATTGGGACAATTTGAAAATGTTGCTGAAATAGACTCTCCGTAAGAATCTCGCCACCGCGCAATCCTTAAGCTACGAACCGGAGACCATAAGAGGCAAAAAAGAACGTATCGCGAACATGATAGTTATTTTACATGGTAAGGCTAACGAGAAAGACGGCGAGCGGATCGCGAAGACTCTCGACGAAGCATTCAAAGGGCGTGTCGCAATTAGTCTGAACGATGCCTCTGCTCCAGTGCCGTGGCCGTTGGATGTCAATTGGGATGATTTGCTCATTGTTGCGTATGACGCAACGAGCTTTCCTGACGCGGGAAACGATTTCATTGCTGAGTATTTAGGAAAGCGCAAAGAAAAAGGTTTGCTTCTGCCGGTGGCTCTTGATCCCGCGCACAGAAGCCCGCCGAAAGCAGCAGGGGCCATCAAGGCATTTGAGTTCGATGCAGCGGCGACAGGTCTCAATGGTCGGTTGGTGCGAAGAGTGGGTGCAATGTTGGGTCTGCGCGTCCAACAGCGCGACAACACGATTTTTATTTCTTACAGGGCATCTGATGGGATGGCAATAGCTCGACAACTTGAGGAGCGCTTGGTTAGTCTTGGGTATCCGGTCTGGCGGGATGAGGCGCGTGAAATTGATGGTGAGACGAAGATTCTACCGGGAAGTGCGGTTCAAAAACAGATTGATGAAGGGTTGGAAAAGGCAAGCATAGTCTTATTGCTCGATACTCCGAACGCTCCAGATTCAATTTGGATAAAACACGAAGTGGATACGGCTAACGGTCAATTGCTGCCAATTTTACCACTGGTCTTCCGAACGGAAAGCGATCGTAAAATGGGACCGAGATTCCGTTCGCTTTTCGACCTTCAAAGGTGGGTTCCTGTGTTACTTCAAGAGCCGCTGCCGACTCCACCATTAACGGAGGATGATCTGTTGCGCATTGTTGCTGAAATGGAGCAGTATCTATGCGAGATTTTCCAGCGCAAGTGTCGCGTGCCTTTCATCGTAGAAAAAGAATTCGTTTCGCGTGATTATAGTTGGCAAATGTTGGATAAGCGGCTGCTTATGTGCGAATCAATTAAGAAGCACTCGGTGCGACTTTTGACGAAAGTGTTGAGTCATTGTTCTATATTCGACCAGGTGCATGGGCCAGCGATGGACGCATTTTCCGCCTATTTGAAAAAAACCGGGCGGCCAAACCATGCACTTTACATTTATGATGGTGAGCTAATCCCGGAGCCCCAACTCAAGGAAATTATCGAGTCCACTCCACCGGATGATGGGGTTGTGATCCTGCATCACCAAGAGCTTGCAGCGCTTATAGATTCAAACTTCAGCACCTTTACGCCATGAGTGGGACAAGAATAAACGTTTCGTTGAGTCAATATGCAATCGGCATTTCTGGAGCCGTTCCAGGACGTGAGAGCTGGTCGGAACCGGCAATGGACCGTGGCATTCTGGAGTTCGTTGCACTGTTTAGCGGTATTGTATTTAAGTATGGGGGGAGAATTGTGCATGGCTCTCATCCAACATTCACGCCCATCATTCTTCGTCAAGCCCGGCTACATGCAGGAGAGAGGACGCAGAAGCCTGTTACGTTGATTATGTCAGAATTGTGGGCTAAGCATTTGCCACCTGACTACAGAGAAGGAGTCGCGGACGTGGCGGATTTTATCGTTACGAGGCAGGTCGGAGATGGTGGACCGGATAATGTGGAGACTTGGAACCGTAGTCTTACAGAAATGCGTCATTTGTTGATTGAATCGCAAAATGTAATGGTTGCGGTGGGTGGAAAGCTGCACGATAGAGACGGGAGAAATCCGGGAGTCGGCGAAGAAATGGATTTGGCGGCGCAAAAGGGAATACCGCGATTTTTGATTGCAGGCATGGGTGGATTCGCAGCGGAATACGCAAGCGAGTTAACACCGTCATCCCTTAATAATGGCCTATCGGACGCAGATAATGCGCTTCTGTTTAGCACGACCGACGTTTCCGCTTGCGTCAATGTGCTTTTTGAAAAGCTCTGCCGTTTGTGAGTTCATAGCTTGCCTTTTAGTGAGTGCGGCTAAGGGTTGGCACCAGCAAGCCATTCCTTAAAGCGGACATAGTTTCTGGACGATGCATGAATCCAGAATGAATCGCCAGTTTTGTCGAAGTAGGGATAAAGCCCGAGATACTCTTGTCCTCTAAACTCGGTATCTGCTTGATTGTCGTCAACGATTGGGACGATGGCAATTCTCGCATCCGTCTTGGAGTCCATGAAACCAAGTTCCCAAGGCATCCAAACGGATTTTTTGGCAGCTTGGGAAGTCGCATAAAGAAGGCTTTGGCAAGAGTTCATGCGCGTGCGAAGGACCGCAGCGGTGTGTTTAGTAACATTGGAACGGTCTAATTGCGGATCATCAATCCAGTCCACATAGACCGTGAATCCAACTTCGACCAATTGGTCGCGGAGCGCTTTTATGTAAATGGCGTCTTCCGATGAGTGAGACAAAAAAATATCATATGTAGCGGCACTTCGGTCTGCTGCTAATTTCGCGGTGCGAAGTTCGCTTTCTGCAAAATTGCGGATACTCGATTCGGCGAGGAAGCCGGAGCTTTTTCGCAGTTTTTCTTGGAGGTCAGATTTCTTTAGAAGGGCCATTTTGGAGTCAACTTACGATGAGAGGCTTGAGCATCGCGGCGAATCATTTGGATGCGTTGGCACGTAGCGTTTCATAAAGCCCCGCTTGATTCAAGAGCACGTCTTTCAAACCAGCGCGCACTGTTTCCGAGTCTAGGGCTTGGGTGCTCATGGCGGTGTGGGCTTCTAATGCGCCGATGATTGCATTCATGAGTTCGGTTTTCAGGTCGGGGGAGTTGGCGAACTGCTCTTTGGTGTTGTTCGTGGCTTGCTGTCGCAGTGTTTCGGATTCCAGCAATTTGCCCTTAATCACGTTGTTCACGTAAACCAGCTTGTCTTGGTCGGTCAGCTCACCCTCGAAAAGGTCGTTCACCTTTTCGATGATTTCGGCGAGCAACGCCTTTTCTTTTTCCTGAACGCTGCCACTGCCAGCTTCGGTCAGCGGGTCGAGCTTGGTCTTTTCACCTTCGCTGAGCGGCATCGCCCGCTTGCCGAGGTTTTTCAAATTGTGGTGCGTCAGCGTGACTTTCGAGAGGTCAATCCCTTCACGCTCGCGCCCGAATTCCAAAAGCGGAAGGAGGCGTTTGTAGAAGATGGAGCGTTTTTCAATCGCGGTGTTTCCGTAGTCAAAAATCTGAGAAAGGAACGTGTAAAGACGGATGAACGCGCCCATGTCGGTTTTGAAAAGTATCAAGGCGTTCAGTTCGCTCTGTGCGGCTTCGGTTGCGGCTTTGTCGTTCTTGTCCTTTGCGACTTTCAAAGCCTCTTGCGCGGCCTTGTAGCGCTTCATCAAACGGTCTTCCACCGGAGCAATCGCCGCCACCAACTCGCTCTGTTTGGCGTTTGGTTTCAATTCTGCCTCCACGACTCGATCCACCTCGAAGTCATCGTAGTGGCCGGCGGCGTCGAGCTTGGCGCGCAGGTTGAAAACGAGGTTCGGGTCCGTCGTGGCCGAAAGCTCGGCGGTCGTGTGATACATCTTGAACGCGGCGAGGATGTCCGCCGTGTCGTTCACAAAATCGAGGACGTAGGTCGTGTCTTTGCCTGGATGGGCGCGGTTGAGACGCGAGAGAGTCTGCACGGCCTGAATGCCGTCCAGTCGTTTGTCCACATACATCCCACACAGCAACGGCTGGTCGAAGCCGGTCTGAAATTTGTTCGCGACGAGGAGGATTTGATACTCGTCGCCTTTGAAGGCTTCGCGTATGTCGCGGCCTTTGAGATTGGGGTTCAGCGACGAACTATTTTCCGTGAATCCATCGGGGCCGGATTCCTTGTCATTCACCTCACCGGAGAAGGCGACGACCGTCCCGATTTTGTAGCCACGGTCTTTGATATACTTGTTGATTGCCAGTTGCCAGCGCACTGCTTCCAAACGACTCGAAACGACGACCATTGCTTTGCCTTTGCCGTCGAGCAGTGGCGCAACGTATTGGCGGAAGTGCTCCACGACGACCTGCACCTTCTGGGAGATGTTGTAGGGGTGAAGCCGGACCCAGCCCATGATTCCCTTCATGGCCGCACTGCGCTCGACCATCTTTTCGTCGTATTCCTTACCCTGATTCGCCAGTTTGAACGCCAGTTTGTAAGGCGTGTAGTTTTGCAGCACGTCGAGGATGAACTTTTCTTCGATGGCCTGCTGCATCGAATAGACGTGGAACGGATGCGGCACGTTGTCTTTAGCGGGCTTGCGCGTCGGGTCGGGACGCGTGCCGAAAATCTCCATCGTCTTCGTCTTCGGCGTTGCGGTGAAGGCAACGTAGGTGATGCCGCCGTCGTCAGCTCGCGTTGCCATTTGTGCGGCAAGAATATCCTCGGTGCTCACTTCGCCGCCGTCGTTCAATTCGGCGATTTCTTCGGCGGACAGCACTGCTTTTAGTTTTGCGGCCGCTTCGCCTGTTTGTGAACTGTGTGCTTCGTCCGCGATCACAGCGAAGCGTTTGCCTTGCGCTGCTGCCAGCTTGCGCACGGCTTCCAATGCGAAGGGGAAAGTTTGGATGGTGCAAACGACGATCTTCTTGTCGCCGGAGAGTGCCGCTGCGAGCGCGGCACTCTTGCTGCCTTCGTTGCCTTTGATGGTCGCCACGACGCCGCTCTGTCTCTCGAAGTCGAACAGTGCTTCCGAAAGCTGAGAGTCGATCACCGTGCGGTCGGAGACGACGAGCACGCTGTCGAAAATCTTTTTGTCCTTCGCGTCGTGCAGGTCCGCGAGAAAGTGGGCCGTCCACGCGATGGAATTTGTCTTGCCGGAGCCGGCTGAGTGTTGGACGAGATACTTGCTGCCTGCTCCCTCTGCGAGCACTGCGGCTTGGAGCTTGCGCGTCACGTCGAGCTGATGAAAGCGCGGGAAGATGATGCGCTCGATGTTCTTTTTCTTGTCGCGCTGCGAGATGAGGTAGCGGCCAAGAATTTCTAGCCAGCTTTCGCGCGCCCATACCTTTTCCCAAAGGTATGCGGTGCGGTGTCCGCCGCTTGGGTTCACTGGATTGCCTGCCGCGCCGTTGTCGCCCTGATTGAAGGGCAGGAATCGTGTGGCCGGTCCGTCCAGCTTCGTGACCATTGCGACTTCGCTATTGCTCACCGCGAAATGCACGAGCGCACCGTTTGGAAATGATAGGAGCGGCTCGGGTGCCTGACCTTTGGGGCGCGGCAGGCGGTCAAAGCGATACTGGTCAATCGCGTCGCCGATGCTTTGCGTGAAGTCGGTTTTCAGCTCTACGGTCGCCACGGGCACGCCATTTAGGAAAAGGACAAGATCAATGCTGTTCTCGTTGTGGAGAGAATAGCGCACCTGCCGCACGACGCGAAGCCGGTTGGCTGCGTAGCGGGCAAGTATGTCCGCATTGATGGCGAGTGCCGGTTTGAATTCTGCGATTTTCAACGGCGTTCGCAGGCCAAGCATTTCGATGCCGTGGCGAAGCACGTCGAGTGTGCCGCGCTGGTCAAGTTGGTCGCGCAGACGTGCGATCAAAGTATCTCCGGCCTGTGCGCCGTGATTCTTGGTGAGTGTTTCCCATGCTTTCGACTGGGTGGCTTGCACCCATGCCAGCACGTCCGCAGGAAAAAGGGCGCGCGTGCGGTCGTAGCCCGCTGCGTCGCCGTCGGCATAAAGCCAGCCGTGTGCGGCGAGATGCTGGCAGATTTCGGTCTCGAAACTGATTTCTTTGTGCAGGCTCATGCAGCTTCCTTTTTCAGTAGTGGGCGAACGTCAATTTGGCCGGTAACGGCGGCGGAGATGAGTGCGGTTCGGCGTTCTTGCAACAGGTCAATGGCCTTCGTGATTTCTTTGAACAGGACTTTGCGAGCATGGACAGCCCGCGCGACCGCCTCTTGAACCGCCATCTTGGGCACTGGGATTTTTTCCTTCATCAAAGACGAAATATTGAGGGGACGATTTCTACCAGCGGCACCGCGTGAGTTTTCATTTAACAGAAAGTCACCATGTTTGGTACAAAACAGTCCGAGTAAATATTCTGTGAGAGCGACGCCAGCTTTTCCGCGAATTACCGGATACCTATGTGATACAACGCAACCCGTGTCTTCTTCATCGGCCAAGGCTACTGCGCCTTCCCACGCAAACTGTCCGCTGATGATGAGGTCTCCCTCTTCAACCCAAAAGAAATCGGATTCGCCCATGTCATCCATTTCACTCTCGTCTTTGTGAAACAGGCCTCGGCCTCGATTGAATAATCCGATTCGAGTGTATGATTCATCGGCCTTTTGGGTAACTGGGCGCGAAATTATCGTCGAAGCCTCGCTCAGTCGTAGCTCATAGGTTTCCGGCGCATTAAATGAAGAGAGAACAAGAGATACAATCTCTTCATTCAGCAGCTCCATTAGCCGCCGCTGCTCCGCCACCAGCCCATCAATTTTCCCCGTCTCCCGGTCCAGAAACGTGAGAAGGTCTTTCAACTCGTCAGGCGGTGGCAGCGCAACACGGATCGAGCCGATAGTGTCGGTATTTAGATTGAGTTGAGTTCCCCACTTGCCGAGCCCACCGTAGCAAGCGCCGCCTTCAAAGATCCGATAGAGAAACAGAGGATTTATCTTCAATGTTGGGAAGTAAACAAAACCGTCGTGGATACATGCGTTGATTGCCGAAATACACGGTTTGCCGACCGTCCCAGCAATGCTGACGAACAATTCTCCGGGTGCAATTTTGACGCTGAGCGAACTGCCGAGTTCCGAGAGCCGCTGGGTTGTTTCATTCAGCACGCCATCGCACGCAGAGACATCGGCAATACGCACCCAAGAGAACTCGCCTTCGTCATCGAAATACTTTGGGTCGTCAATTGGACGTGGCGATGCGCCACGCTTCACCGGCGACAACCATTTGATCGAAATCACTTCCCATTGCTCCGGCACCTCGCCGAGCCACTCGACGCCGCTAGCCTTGTATTTCTGGTAGCGCGGGACGCTCATGCGGTCAGCTTTCCAATCATTGTCAAGATGCGGTCGGTGACGCCTTTCAACTCCGCGTCAATTTCGGCCAGCGGGCGCGGTGGCTTGAAGACATAGAAGTGGCGATTGAAGGGAATTTCGTAGCCGACTTTTGTCTTCTCATGGTCAATCCACGCGTCGGGCGCATGGGGCAACACTTCGCGTTTGAAGTAGGTTTCCACGTCCTCGCTGAGCGGGACGTTTTCGGTGTCGCGCAGCGAAGCATCGGGTGCGGGCTGGCCTTTGCCTTTGCCCTTAATGCCCAGCACGACTTTACCTTTCGCGTCGCGCTCGGGACGCTCGACGGTGATGGTGCGATAGCCGAAATCCTCATTCTTGAAGATGCGGCTGATCGGCACGCCGTCGCGCGTGGATTCCGCGAAGCGGCCAAACAGGCGGGTGATTTCCTCAATGTGCTCGGGGCTGAGTTCCTTGCGCTTGCTGCCGAGGCTTTTCCTCATTTTTTGCCAAAAGCTACTGGCGTCGATGAGCTGCACCTTGCCTTTGCGGGCGGCGGGCTTGCGGTTGCTGACAATCCAAACGTAGGTGCTGATGCCGGTGTTGTAGAACATGTCGGTCGGCAGGCCGATGATGGCCTCGACAAGATCATTCTCCAGCATGTAGCAGCGGATCTCGCTCTCGCCACTGCCTGCGCCACCGGTGAAGAGAGGCGAGCCGTTCAGCACGATGCCGAAGCGGCTGCCGCCGTCCACGGCGGGCCGCATTTTGGAAACGAGATGCAGGAGGAAGAGCAACGAGCCGTCGCTGACGCGGGGCAAGCCTGGGCCGAAGCGTCCATTGAAACCCTGTTCTGCGGCTTCTTTGCGGATTTCCTTTTCGATCTTTTTCCACTCCACGCCGAAAGGCGGGTTGGAGAGGGAATAGTCGAAATGTTTTCCGTGGAGTCCGTCGGCGGAAAGCGTGTTGCCGAAGATGATGTTGGCGATGTCCTGCCCTTTGATGAGCATGTCGGCCTTGCAGATGGCGTAGGACTCGGGGTTCAGCTCCTGCCCATACATGACGAGCCGTGCGTCGGGGTTCAGGCTGGCGAGATGTTCGCCTGCCACGCTCAACATGCCGCCGGTGCCAGCGGTGGGATCGTAGAGCGAACGCACGACGCCTGGCTTTGACAGGGCATCATCGTCCTCGATGAAGAGGAGATTGACCATGAGCCGGATCACTTCACGCGGCGTGAAGTGCTCTCCGGCTGTCTCATTGGAAAGCTCTGCGAATTTGCGGATGAGTTCCTCGAACACTGCGCCCATTTGCGCATTGCTGACAGCGTCGGGGTGGAGGTCGATGTTGGCGAATTTCTCCGTGACGAGATAGAGCAGGCCGGACTTCGCGAGTTTGTCGATCTGCGTGTGAAACTCGAAGCTCTCGAAAATGTCGCGCACGGCGGGCGAGAATGCCTGCATATAGGCGCGCAGATTTTCGGCGATGTGATCCTGATCGCCCATGAGCTTTTTCAGGTCGAGCGGCGACGTGTTGTAAAAAAGCTGGCCGGACTTGCGCAGAAGAAACGGCTCGGGGTTTAGGCCCGACTTGGTGCGCGTGGCGAGTTCGGCGAGCACTGCGGGCTTGGTGGATTCGAGAACGCAGTCGAGACGGCGAAGGACGGTGAACGGCAGGATGACCTTGCCGTATTCCGATTGCTTGTAGTCTCCCCGCAGGAGATCGGCAACGGACCAGATGAAAGAGGAAAGATTGGGATCGCTCATGGGGTGCTCAAATACCTGAAAAAAACGCTAAAAAACCGGGAGGCCATTTTCGACCTTGTTCTGGAATTTCTAACGGTTTTCAGTCTGCAATGCACCAAATAAATGATTCCGACTGCTTTCGGACGGGGAACTGAGAAAGCTCCAAACTTTTGGCGCGTTTTTTAGGCGGGAAACGTTGATTCAGTTGGCGCTTAACTTGAACATGCGGATGATGTCGCGGTTCAGGCGATCCTCTGTAAGGCCAAGACGGGTCAAGTCGCTACTGGTTTCGGATGCGTGCGCCCGGACTTCGGGGGCGTCAATGGCTTCGGGGCTGATTTGGTCTGACGCCAATTTTGCGGCGAGCGTCGTCATTTCGGAATGTGCCGCCTGGAGTGCTACCGTTCGTTTGGAAAGGTCCGTTTCAACGGCCAAAACTCGAAGGTATTGATCCACACTTCCAAGGCGGATGATTAGCTCTCGTTTGGATTGGGCCGCTTTTGAAAGGGCGTCCTGCTTTTCATTGTGGCGGTCCATGTCTCGCATCTTGCTCTCGAATTCGCGCTGCTCGTGCAGTTCCCTCAATTGCTGATTCTTTTCAGCGATACGCTTTTGGATATTGACGTGCAGTATGGCGACAAAGTGGCCAACGAAGCATATCGGGTAGATGGCCAGTAGCCCTAGAATAATTGCCCAAGATCGCGCCGCTTCCGGTTCGTTGCTGTGCCACCAATGACTAAACCCGGTTTGCGTGGCAAGTTCCGCTGCTTTGTTGTCATGCACCACCTGGGCATGATGAAAGACCCATATCAACCAGATTATGGAGAGAGCTATACACCAAATGACTCGTGGTAGCTTTACCTCGTCATCGCAATCGGGCAGCACGAACTTGTTGGAACTCATGTTATTGTCTGCTTACAAGAGCAAGTGCCTGTTGGTCCTGATTCGACATGCTCGGCATCGTGCCGCCGATAAGGAGTATGACTTTCGTCATCTCGCGGTATAGGGCCATTGCGTCGGAGCGAATACTGGTCAAGTGAAGGTCAATATCAGAAAGACGTGTCCGAAGGTTTGCGCGCTCTAAAGGCTCCGTCGCTTTTATTTCGGCATCGGCGTAGCGTTCTTGCTGCGCCATGTAATGACGGGATTGCTCGGCATACATGCCGAGCGTATCCTTGAAACCCTGAGTAACGGCATCAACGCGCTGCTCAATCAATGCTTTGATGAGGTCGCGCATTAAGCCCGCCTTCAACTGAAACATGGTTTCTTCGTGGTAGAGTTGCGTTTCCAATGTGCGTTCGCGGTGGGCAAGCTCTTGTTCCAATGCGCGCAACTTGGTGCGCCCATGTTCAACCTGTGCCTTGGTTCCTGCAATGTGTGCAGCCGCTCCTAGCGCGTGCATCAACATTTGAGTGTGCTGTGAGTGTATTCGCATGAGTTCTTATTGGGATTTGCGGCGTTTGATTTGCTCCTGAATATCGGGAGCAAGGCCGGTAGGAATACCGGCTGACGGTTGTTGTGGCTGCGATTGGGGTGGTCCCTCAAAGTGCTCCACAGTTTTACTATGGACTTGTGAAATGATTAAGCTGTCAATGATGTCCATGTCGCGGTTCAACTCCTTGCGATAAACGGCGTGCTCGTAACCGCGAAGCGATACGGCGGCAAACATGAGCCAGTATGAAAGCACAGATGAAGACGGGAAAACCCAGACTCCGATGCCAGCGCAAAAAATGGGGTCGAAGATTCGGGCCATTCTTCGGTCGCGGCGGCACCAATCGGGAAGCCAACGGTAATCAAAGGGGGAACTGCCGATGTAGTAAGAGTGCTGCACGCTTCCAGCTTTAAGCTCTTTCCAGCGTTTGCCACGCTGGGCAAGTCCAAGAGAGAGGGACAATACTGCAAACCAAAACAAATCTTGCGGGTTGGTGCCAGGATGAGTCGGGCCGACAAGTGCTGAGAAAATAGCCAAGGGACCCGTTACGCTGAGCAGATGCTTCGGGTTCAAGAAACGGTAGCCCATATCCCTGCGTATAAATACCATGACGGTCAGGGCGGGATACATCATCCACCACTGCGCATTCTCGACCTTCTGCCAGTATGAAAGGTTGTTGTTCTGTTGTCCGGGCGGTGGCATATCAGCTCTGGTTAAAAGTTATCAACCGGTAGGGCAGCGTCTCACTTCCGCCCGTAAAGAGATGACCACCGTTATAGACGATGGCCTCGACTTGGTTGTTGTGGAGGGGGCCACCACGTTTCAGCGTGGTGAAAAACGACGGCTCCACGAAAAACCGTCGCTGGTCGCTGCGGGCCACGCCCGCACTGTTGCTGCCGTCTCCGGGAGTCTGAGCGCCTTCGTTTCGGGATTGGCCGGCGTTGGTGCTGGTGATTTTCGTCCAGCGTTCGCCCAAAAGTTTGGCTGCCCATTCGTTCGTCTCGCCGCTGTTCTGGCAAAAGAACTTCGCCTGAAGGTTTCCGAGCAGGGAATCCACGGCATCGGTATTGCCCAAAACGCGGCGGTAGCTTTCGCGATTTTGGGTCAGGAACACCGTGCATCCGGCTGCGGAGCGTGCGACGGCCTGATATTCTGCGTCAAAATTGGTGACGAAATTTTGCGCCTCGTCGGCCCAAAGGAAGACGGGGCGCAAAAAACTTGTGCGTCCTGCGGGCGGCGTGCGCCTGAGCACGGCGACCTGGAAACAGTATTTCCAAGCGAGGTTGGCGATGCGTCCCGCGAGCCGGTATTCTTGGACAGGAAGATCCACGATGATGATTTTGCCCTCAAAGGTGTCCTCCGGGGTGATGTTGGTGTCGGTCGAAAAAAGCGTTCGCAGGGGCCGCGTGATGAGCGGGCGCACCAGCATCGAAAACGACAGGTTGATGATGCTGCGGGTTTTTTCGGAAAGGACGGGGTATTCCTGCAACCAGTAGTTCCGGCACTCCTCGAAGTCGGCGCGGATGTCGGCGCTGGCTTTGAGGGTGGCACTGTCAGCCTCCCGCAAAATGGCCGCGCAAGCGCTCGTTTCCTGCCATTTTGAATCGTCCAATTGCTCAAGGTTTTGGGGTGCCGAATTGATGATGGAACGCATCAAGGGGAGCGAAACCCGAAGCCCGGCGAAGACGGGCAAGTCCACCAGATTGGTGTTCATGTGATGCAGCGCATCATCCCAAAATTTGTTGTCTCCCTGTCCGCCGTCGGACGAGCCTGCCGAGTGCGCGATGGCTCCGGCGATTTCATCAAGAATGGAGACGATGTTTATGGTCAGCCCGCCGCCTGCTTCCGGTCGGCTGGCCTCCCATTCGAGGAAATTGAACCGCCATTTCCCCTCGCCGTCAATGATGACAAGGTCGCCCAAGCGACCTGTCTCGGCCGCCCATTGCTCCCACTGACGGCGTTCTTCTTTCTTCGCACAGAGGACCAGCCCGCCAAATCCGGCGGCAAGGTAGCCGTAGGCCAAGTGCTTGGCGGGGCCGCTGGTTTTTCCACTGCCAGTTGCACCGAATACGCACACGCCGGTTTGCGCATCTGCGATGCGAAAACCGCTGCCGTTCCCCCAATCTCGCAGCACAGTTTGGGGGTGAAATTCGGGCGCGTCGTGGCTGCCAGCCTTCATGCAAAAAACGGTGACTGTGCCGGTTTCCACCGGCAAGGCAAAGTGTTTTCGCTGCGCTGCTGCGGGGGTTCAGGGGCGGCACGCCCCAGGTGCCGGTTCCAAGGGCGCAGCCTTTGGGCAGGGATGTTAAGGGCGGCACGCCCTTGCACGCGCCGGTGCCTCCGGCCGTGTCAGCGGGTTCCAAGGGCGGCACGCCCTTGGTCGGGATCGGAAGGGCGGACAGCCCTTGCATGAGCGGTGGGGACCGCTCAAGAAGCAGGGTTCAAAGGGGTCGGCTTCGGAGACCCCTTGCGAGGGATGTTGCGGGGCAACATATAACCTCGCCATTCCTCCGCTCGCCTTCGGCTCGCTCCGGCCTGGGCTGTGGTGCTCGCTCACGCTCGCAGCTTGTGTTGAACTGAAAAAAGCGGCTGGGCAAAAAGCCCGAGAGGGTAAAAAACGCGCAAAGCCGCGCTCAGCCTTATTTTCCAGACTTAGCGGGGCAGATGTGGTAGTATCTTTGTGTTGCCTGTTCGGTAACGACTCTGAGGGACGACTGGTAAGGGAGATGGCACTCTTTAGACTCGAAGCGAAAATTTTTAGCCGTGAGAAACGAGGTCGGTCCGTCGTCGCTGCTGCCGCTTACCGCGCCGGAACGAAGCTCCGGGATGAAATTAAGGAAAAAATCTTCGACTACGCCCGCAGGAGCAAGGGGGTAGTCGAGTCCATGATTCTGGCACCTGCTGGTGCTCCGGCCTGGGCTGTGGATTCCAACCAACTTTGGAATGCGGTCGAAGCGGGCGAGAAGCGCGTGGACGCACAACTTGCACGCGAATTTATTTTGGCAGTTCCGCCGGAACTGGCCGCTGAAGCCCAATTCCAAACGGCAGTGGATTGGGCGCAAAAGCACTTGGTTGATTCCGGCATGGTCGCCGAGGTCTCCCTTCATCACACGAAGACGGGCAAGAATCCGCATGTCCACATTCTCTGCACCATGCGGAAACTGGACGGGGAAAAGTTCAGTTCCAAAAAGGCCACGGAATGGAATGACGTGGGGTTGCTGGTGAAGCAACGCGAGTCCTGGGCGGAGGCGGTCAATGCCGCCTTGGAAAAAGCCGGACGGGATGAGCGGGTGGATCACCGGTCATTAAAAGACCGGGGCATTGACCGTGCACCCGAGCCGAAAATCGGCGTGGCAGCCACGGCCATGAAGCGCCGGGGCGTCGAAGCAGACCCGGAGCGATTTCAAGCCGTCCGGCGCGTGAAAATGCTGAACGAGGTCCGCCCGATGATGAAGGCCATCAAGGGGCATGGGGAAGTGAAGCAAAACGGAGTTGGCGCAACGTGGTGGGAAAAATCGGTGGTGTTTATGACCCGCGTTCGCGACCTTGCGCGCGACGTGATTAAGAGCACTTGGCGGAAGCTGCTTGACGTGCGGCGGGAGCGCGATGAGACGAAAGGGCCTGAACGTGACAGATGATTATGGCAATTCCTCAAGATGTAAAAAAGCGGTCGATGGACGCGATTTCGCACCCGGAAACGCAAACTCAAGTGCGGTTGCTCCGGGGCGGTGCGTTGCCAAACGCGCCTGTGCTTGCGAATCCGCCCGCCTCTCCATCGCCGGGACTGACACCGCAAACCATAAAGCGGATGGCGATGAATGCGGTTTCCAACGTCCAAACCGTGGCACAGGTCGGGGTGCTTCGCCTGACTGGTGCCATTGGTGTTTATGTGGCGCACATCCGGCAGGTGGACCGCGAATCGAAGCGCGAGCCGCAAAGGGACACCTTCCCGCGTCCATTCAGCGCCGCTCGACATACTTACGACAGGGAATAGTATGAATGACCCTTTAGCCCAATATCGAAAAAAACCGGTCGGGATGGCGGGGGAAACCACGCCGCCCAAAGAACCGGGAGAGTATGTCGCGTTTGATGCGAAGGACAAAGTGACCCGACTGAGAATCAGTCGGGCGAATGACCCGACGCGTTCACCGGGGTATGCCTACCTTCTGGACATTGTTTATGATGGGGATTTTGGGACGAACTTTGTTCTTGTTTACACCTTCCTGATGGTGCTCGTCCGGGGCAAGAATCTGCAACCTGTCATCATGGCACTCGAAATGGGCACGGCGGATTTCATTCAGGAATTCGACGCGGACCGTTGGCAAATACCAAAGGACGAAAAAGCACCGTTCATCGAATCCATTGAAGTAGTGGTGCAGGAAAATGGTCCTTCGATTGCGGATTCAGAACAGTCGGAGAGCATGAGGGAAAAGGGGAAGACGCGGCATTAGGATTTGTCGAGTTCTTGGGTTGGGTTTAATGGTAAAAGAGAGGTAGTTTATGATACACGGCATTCCTGAAACCGGCTTTGTCCGGCTTTCACAAATTTTGGATGTTATACCGCTGGGCAAAACGTGCTGGTGGAAAGGCGTCAAATCCGGGCGCTTTCCGAAGCCCATCAAACTAACGGAGCGATGCACCGCATGGAAGGCAGAGGACATCCGAACTCTTATAAAATACCTGGGAGAGTCTAAACAAACGCAGAATGAAACAGATGACATTTAAATTTATGCACATATGATGGCTTCACAATTAGGTTGTGGGCATACATTGGCAAACGGCATACATTGGCTTTTCGCGTGTCATTTTAAACATTATTGGATATATGTAACAAGACCGGTTGCAGTTACTCATATTGGAGGCGTTATGAAAAACATATTTCTGATTGTAATGGCTATCACACCATTTCTTGCAGGATGTGGTTTAGTTGAAGGGGATCAAGTCAACAAAATGTCATCCAGCGAGTTATCGCAATTAAGCGACGTCAGAATGTGTCAAATGGCATCCTATTTTGGGGCAACTCTAACTCAAAGTGCCTCATCAGCATTTATTGATGAGTTTAATCATCGTGGCCTTATCTGTGATTTTAACCCATACAAGGGGGTCTCAGTAGCGGGCTATACCCAGCAAAGATATGCGAGGGAAATGGTGGCAGAGTGCGGTAATGTTAAAAAACTAACTCGAAAGAATATAATGGAGGTTCTTGGCTGCCGAGATAAAGTAATCCTTGCTGATAGCAGAGCATTGGGCGACCCTAATATCGGATTGTTATATCAGCTAATTGCTGCCAATGAATCTGCCGCCGCCGCATATGCCGACGGCAAAATAAGCAGGGCGCAGTATGACGCCGCCATTACTCAAAATGCTGCAAATTTCACACAAACTCAACAGCAAGGTCAACAAGCCGCAATGGCAGGAGAACAGCTACGTCAGGCCCAGGCATGGCAAAATTTGACAAATACCGGCTTGGAAGTCATGAAGCTATCACAGCCTACTACGCCGGTTGCACAACCCATTACAAATACCAATTGCCGTAATACCACACAGGGAATTAACTGCACGACTTGGTAATGATGGGTGTTGCTGGGTCAAATATTTTGTATGGCGACGCCTAGCATTCCACGGCCTCCACATCCAGTAAGCCGGAATTGTCAGCGGCTGTCACAGACACCTGCTCTCGAAAAATTTTGTAATTCGTGCCGGCGTGAATAAACTCTCGCGAATTTGGGAGGATTTCTGTAATGACCGTTTGCGGTATCTGTTCGGCCTTAGGAATACCTTTTTTGTAAAGTCTTGCGCGTCTTGTGTTCATTGCGACTATCCAGCATGGAAGTGATTTATCAATACATACTACTGGGTGGAATTTGGTAGGTCAACGATGAGCTAATGTGTAAGGTGCATCCGCTGGCAGATGTGCCTATTCGGCAAGCACATTTCTGAGAGGATTCACAGGCCGACCGTCGAAGGTCGGTCGGCCGTTAGGGTGTGTGTGAGAATGATGTGCGTAAATGCGTTTAACAGGAAAAATAAGGGGTATAATCGGGGGTATCTTGATTTTGCGTGAATATGATTCCGCATAAAGTTCAATATATTACTTAAGTAATGTGATTCCGGCCGCGAGCACCACTTATTAAGACACTGCCGTCCGTTAAAGTGCGCAAGACAAAGGGTGAGAGCCAATGATATAAGCGCTCTCTCAAGCGGTGGTTCGTTGCGGTTCGTTGACATCCTCGGTGATTTGGGGGTATAGTAGGTCAACGATACCCCCAAGGTAGGAGAAAATACCCCCATGTCTCTTTCGGATGCGAAGGTTAAAAATGCTAAAGCGAGGCCCAAGTCATATAAAATAGCGGATGGCGAAGGAATGTTTCTTTTGGTCACGCCATCCGGGGGTAAATGCTGGCGTTTCAAATACCGCTATGCAGGCAAGGAAAAGCTTCTGGCGCTAGGTGTCTATCCCGAAGTGAGCCTAAGTGACGCCAGAGAGCGCCGTTCGCTGGCACGGAAGGCATTAGCTGCGGGTAATGACCCAGGCGAAGTCAAAAAAGAGAGCAAGCGGCTGACGATTTTAAAATCCGAAAACGCGTTTGAGGTGGTCGCCCGCGAATGGATCGAGCAACGCAGACATACTTGGGCAAAAATAACTGCAAAAACGAGGATTATGCGGTTGGAAAAGCATGTTTTCCCAAAATTAGGAAAACGACCTATTGCCGACATTACTGCGCCCGAAGTTCTCACTATGCTGCGAGTGGTTGAAGGCAGCGGTGCCTTAGACACGGCAACGCGTGTCATGCAGACCTGCGGGCAGATTTTCATGTATGCCATCGCCACGGGACGCGCCGAGCGCAATCCGGTTCCCGATTTGCGTGGCGCTCTCAAAACGCCCGTCATCAAACATCATGCTTACCTGAAAGCTGCTGAATTGCCCGACTTCATGAAAAGGCTGGAAGCCTATGACGGTGCTTTGCAAACCAAGCTGGCGCTTCGGCTGCTGCTGCTCACCTACGTCCGCACGACAGAACTACGGGCGGCGGAATGGACGGAAGTGGATTTCGATAAGGCCGAATGGCGGATTCCAGCCGAGCGGATGAAAATGAAGGAATTGCATATCGTGCCGTTGTCGAGTCAGACACTTGCGGTGTTGCGTGAGTTGCAAACGCATTCAGGCAACCGGCAATATGTTTTTCCAAATCAGCACAGCCCGAATTCCTTTATGAGTGAGAATACCATGCTCTACGCGCTGTATCGGATGGGCTATCACTCGCGCACGACCGGACACGGGTTTCGCAGCACTGCCAGCACGATTCTCAACGAACATGGCTTTACGCCCGACGTGATTGAGCGTCAGCTTGCTCATGGCGAGCGCAATAAAGTGCGCGCCGCCTACAACCACGCACAATATTTGCCGGAACGTCGAAAGATGATGCAATGGTGGGCGGACTATCTGGATGGCATTGCGTCAAAAATCTGAACGCCGCGCAATTTAGTAGCTACATAAAATCGAAACAGGTCTTCCCCTTGCCACCTTTGGTGTGACGCGAATCATCTCTAGCCGGTGAAGCAGAACGTCCAAGGCTGTTTGCTTCCGCGCGAGCGCTTGTGCAGCTTCACCCCGTTTCCACGGCGCTGCGCGGCCTTTCCCGTTCTGCTCTGAAACCGGCTTCTTGCCTCGCTCACGTCACGCCAATTATGGCGGACAAAAACGAGGAGAAGACCATGACCACTATTGATTTCGCACTACTGATTGGCGCACTGGCGCATCTTTTTGCGGCTCTTGCCCATCTTGTCACCGTGATTTGGCATCGAAGGTAGCGCGAGGCGCTACCGTTGGGCCGTGATGTTCAGGTGGTAGCGTGTGCTTTTCAAACTGCCGGTGCGGATGAGTGCTTTCTTTTCTACGAGGTCTTGAAGGTCGCGCGTTGCGGTGGCGCGTGACGCGCCGGTGATGGTGATGTATTTCTCGGCGCTGAGTCCGCCTTTGAATCCATCCGGTCCCTCACGCATCATGCGTGCAATGGCCTTGTCCTGACGTTCGTTGAATTGCCCGCGCAGACGTTCATAGAATTTTGTCTTGGCGATGATGAAATCCACCATGCTCTGCGCCTGCGCCTGCGCAGCAAGAACGGTTCGCGCGAAGTAGATGAGCCAGTCAGTAATCTCGTTGTCCTTGTTGCTGCTCTCCAGCATCTCGTAGTAGGTCTTGCGCCCACGATTGATTGTCTGAGACATGGCAAGCAACGTGGACTGTCCCAATCCTTCGGAGATGGCTTTCTCGGCAATGGCGCGACCGATGCGCCCGTTGCCGTCCTCGAAGGGATGGATGCAGACGAAATAGAGATGTGCAATTCCGGTGCGTGTCAGAATGGGCAGCGGCGATTTGCCGCCCGGTGCGGTGCGAGAAAACCATTGCACGAAGCGTTTCATTTCCTTGGGAACGGCCTTTGAAGGAGGCGCTTCAAAGTGAACCTTCGGTTCGTGAATCGGCCCTGACACAACCTGCATCGGGTGCTCGTCGGTGCGGTAGCGCCCGATGTTTTTGAGATCACGCCTGCCGTTCATGAGCATTTGATGGCAGTGAAACAGGAGTTCGTCTGTGAGCGGCGTGTCGAACTGGCGGTAAAGTTCCACCATCATCCGAGCGATGCCCTGCTCGGCGGGTGGAATTTTGCGATTGTCAGTCGTGAGGCCAAAGTTGCGGCGGATGGAAGATTGAAGGCTGTCGCGATTTAGAATTTCGCCCTCGATTTCCGAAGTGTTCAGCGCCTCGTTGCTGATGAGTTCAACGCAAAGCTGCTGCTTGTCGTCCTCGCCGACATGCCGGATAGCCCCCATGAAGACGCCCGACTGCCGCAGGAATTCAGCTTCAAGCGCCTCTAGTTTGGCGCTGTTGTAGCGAAATTCCGGCCAATCTTTCTGCTGCCAATTCCAAGTTCGGGCGGTGGGCATGATTCAAAGCTCCTCTGTTTATAGCTCAAAATAATGGCATATCATGAGCGATAAAGCTAGCGTTTATTGCTCACGCCGGACCGCTCTCCGGCATCGACGCTTGGGCGATGCTGCCTTTTTCAGCGCTCCGGCTCTGGGTCCGGCGGTTTCCGCTGTGGCTCCTTTGCGGCATCCGGCGCGGGCTTCTTGCCTCGTGCCGCTTCCTGCTCCTGCTCACACTGCTCGCGCACTGCGCCGCGCACGGTCTCAAGATTCTGCGCGGGGTGCTGTTCGGCCATACCGGCACGCAATCGCTGCCCCAGCTTTTGGAGTGCTGCTTCGGCGTCTGGTTTTTGTTTTGGCATGGTCAGGCCACGAGCGATTTGGCTTCGTCCAAACAGCGTGTGATTCTCATTCGGGCGTTATCGTAGCTGAGATTTTCTGCCTCGGCAATTTCGGCGTAGTCCAGTCCCAGGACAAAATGCCGCCAGAGATATTCGCGGCATTCGGGCTTTGAACTGGAAAGCAGGTTCAACGCGTAGTCGAGGTCGTGCTTGTCTGCTGCCGAAAGCGGTGCGGTCTTTTCGGACGCATCGATCAACTCCAAGATTTCTTCGGGCGGCATCGTTTGCATTCGCTCACTCTCGATGTGCTGCTTGCGGTAGTGGTCGGCCAACTTGTAGCGCACGATGCGATAGCACCACGCCCAAAATGCGGCGGGCGTGTCGCCCGCAAATTTTCCCATTGAGGTGGCGACGGCCTTCAGCACTTCCTGAAGCACGTCGTCAGCGGCTGGGGGTCTGATGGCGCTAAACACAAAAAGCCGCAAGTCCGGCTCGATGCGGCGAAAAATTTCGTCCGCCAAGTGGAGCCGGTCTGCCAGACCCGCCGTGAGGCGGTAGGTGCGGACAAGTTTGAGGAGGTCGTCCATCGTGTGCGCGCAGGCTAGAAGCTGAGGATTTCCTGCCGCAAACGATTTCGGAAAAATCGTCTGTTCGGTTTTGTATGCGGCGACGGACTGACAGGGCATGAAGCCGCTCCACACTGAAATGTTTTCGGCGCAAACGGGGGACAAGCAGTTGCGAGGCATCGCGCTTGAATCCGTGCTCGAAAAGCGCCGTTTGGATCAGGCCCTCAGCGCCAAAGAATTTGCGGTGCTCGCCGGTGTCTCGTATTCCACCGCGCGCGGATGGTTCCGCGTTCCTGGCTTTCCGTGCTTTCGCGGCGTGGTCTTCTGGCAGGATTTTGCGCAATGGCGCACCGGTCAGAACGCGGTCAAGAATTCCGCTCCCGCGAAGTGCAGTAGCGACGGTGTCGCGACTGCAACGCTGCCCGCGCGTGCTGCGCGGATTCTGCTCGAAGCCTGAGGCTTCTTCGGGCATCAGGAACGTGGCTTGAAAAATGGGCGCTCCCGCGTGCTCGACTGCGCATCCGAAACTTTTTTCTGCCGATGCACTTTACTGCACTTTTACTGCACTCTGTCGTAAGTCCCTCAGCGAGAGGGGAGCGGGTGAAGGGAATCGAACCCTCGTATGCAGCTTGGGAAGTTGCCGTTCTACCATTGAACTACACCCGCATTTGCTGCGGCTCAGGATGTTTTCACTGCCAGGAGATCGCGTCATCCGGCGTGTCGCTGGATGTTGCGCCGCGGTATTGTTTCGGGGAATTTTTGGTTCCGAGAATCTGGTCTTTTCCGAGCGAGAATGAGATGGCTCCCATTCGGATGATGTCAAAATCGCCGTAATATTTTTGAACATCCGCCGCGGCAATCTGGTCGGCACCGGTCGCGTCCAGCACGATGCAATACTGCGTGCCCCAAGGATCCATCAGCGCCCCTGCGGGCGCCCATCCGGGATAACCGGTCCCGTCCACAAAGCCGCTCCGCGGGTTCTTGAGATCCTTGGCCACGGGGTGTTCAAAGTATTTGATGCCGCGCTTGTTCAGCGCACTGTTGGCATTCAGCCCGGAAGGGATGGCGCGGAGGATGTTGAAAAGTTCCGAGTTGTCGAGGCTGTAGTCGCCCTGATCGCCGGTCACGCCGACGTTTTTGGTCTTCGGACCAAACGTATAGACTGTGGCACTTGCGTCCGAGGAAACCGGCGGGAATTTTCCGTAGTCGCTTGCGTAATTCTTGCAGGCGGCGACGATGAGCCGCGCGTCGCTGCCAGCCTCTGCGCGTCGCGCTTGGTTCTTGGCCGAGATAATCACGGGGAAGAGGAGCTTCATGAGAATCGCGATGATCGCGATCACGGCCAGCAGTTCGATGAGGGTGAAAGCGCCGTTTGTTGGCTTTCGGAGTGAAGTACGTGCGTTCATGGCGGTGGCGGGACGAAGGAACTTACTGGTGCTCCGACGGGTGACAACAAGAAATCATTTTCCGCAACGGATTGTCATGCGGCCGAAAAATCCGCTTGCGGAGACTCGGCGGCACGATAGCTTCGCGCCCCTTTTTCCAAACACACCCGACCCTTTCACCATGTCCCAACATCGCAGTCTCAAAGGTGCCGCAACCATCGCGGCAAAGCGTAATGTCCTCAAGCGTTTCGAGCGCGTGGAGGTGCTGAAAAAGCGCGGCCAGTGGAAGGACGGCGACAAGGTGCTCGCGCTGCGCAAGACGAAGCCGGACGCCTAGTCGGGGCGGATGAAAAAGGGCGCGCGAATGTGCGTGCTCCGGATCAGTTTTTGGCTCGGCGTGCCCAGCGGAGTTTTGCCGGTGCGGAGCGTGGATTTGAGTGTTGCTCGGCCGCTCTCGCGCGGATGACTCCGTCGCTCACCGCAGAATAAATTCCGGCGCGCAGTCCGGCGTCGAATGATTTTTTCACACGGCGATCCTCGCCGGAGTGAAAGGTAAGAATCGCGATGCGTGCGCCAGGGTTCGTGCAGGCCGGGAGCTGGCGGAGCAGTGTGTCGAGCGCGGAGAATTCGTCGTTCACGGCGATGCGCAGCGCCTGGAAAACGCGGCGGACAGAGAGTGTGGCGGCGTCAGTCTTCACGGTGGGAAGCGCGGCGCGGATCGCGGCGGCCAACTCGGTCGTGCGGCGGAATTTTTCCCCTGCGAGTGCGGCGGCGAGCGTGGAGGCGTACGGTTCGTCGGCATTTTCGTCGAGCAACGCGGCGAGCGCGGCGGCGCTGATCTTTTCCAGCAATGCGGACGCGGGCTGGCCGCGCAGCGAATTCATCCGCATGTCGAGCGGGCCGTCGAGCTTCACGGAGAAGCCGCGTGCGGGATCGTCTATCTGCATCGAGGACACGCCAAGGTCTGCGAGCACGATGTCCGCGCCCGCGAATCCGTGCGCCGCGAGCACCTGCGCGATGCCGGCGAAATTGCTGCGCTTCGCGATGAATGTCCCCGTGCCGAAGCCGAGCGCGCGCAGGCGTGCCTCGGTCTTTGGCAACTCGATCGGATCGGCGTCGAGCCCGAGCAGCACGCCGCCGGGCCGGATGCGCGCGATGATTTCCTGCGAATGCCCGCCGTGGCCGAGCGTGCAGTCCACCGCGATGTCGCCGGGCTCCGGCGCGAGTGCTTCGAGGATTTCGACAACCATGATCGGGCGGTGCGTGCCCGCGGGCGTCTTGCCGGATGCGATGACCTTTGCGACCGTGTCCGCATAACGCCGCGGATCACGCTCCTTGTATTTCTCTTCGAAGCGGCGCGGGTTTTTTCCGGAATAGCGTTTTCTCCGCTTGTGCGGAACAGCCGGGGTTTCGGGTGGGATTGCCTCGGTCATCGTCGTGTGGCGCGAGCGTAGGGCAGGATCTGCGCGTTGCAAATTGCGAGTGTGACGGCCGTGCGCGGCTTTGCTATGCGGGAAAAATGAGCACGACATTTTCCGGTTCACGCGAAGCGGATCCGCTGGCAGCCGCGCGCCTGCGCACGGTGCTCGCGACGATCCTTTTGAACATCATCTCCGTCGCGCTGCTCACGCTCGCGCCGTGGTCCGACTGGCGCACGGGACTCGCGCTGAATGCGCTCGACAACGCAATCCTGCTCGCATTCGCCGCGCGCCATCGCGACCGGTTCCTCGCGCGGATGATGATCTTCGGCCTCGCCATCGGCCTCACGGAACTCGCCGCTGACGCGTGGCTCGTGGACTGGACGCGCACGCTGGATTATTCCGTCGGCGGCGGACCGATGCTCTGGCGCTCGCCGCTGTGGATGCCCTTCGCATGGGAGATTGTCGCGGTGCAATTCGGCTGCCTCGGGCTGTGGCTGTGGGATCGCCTCGGCGCGCGTGGGCTCGCGGCGATCGGCGTGCTCGGTGCGATCAACATCCCGTACTACGAGGAGATGGCGCGGCGCATCCACTGGTGGACCTACGCCGGCTGCCGGATGATTTCGAACACGCCGCACTACATCATCCTCGGCGAATTCCTCATCGCCATCGCGCTCGCGATCCTCGCGAAGCAGGTGCGGCGAGGAGGTGCGGGAATCGCGTTGCTCGCCGGAATCCTCGGGGGCGCTGCGATCTTCGTGGGCTACGTGATCGCATTCGGGATCACGGACGGATTCGCGAGGGCGGCATCAGGCGGCGGACACTGAGCATCCGAGCCTTTTTTGAGAAAAACCCACGCACTGGCGCGTGGCGCTCCGCCGACTACGAGACCTTCAGTTGCGTCGCCAGAAAGAGCACGGCGAGTGCGGCGAGCGTGGCGAGTATGCCGACGGCCATGATCGCGATGCCGACCTTGTCCTTCTTCGCCACGCGTTTTTCGAACGGCGACGCGTTCATGAAGTTCGACGGCTTGATGCTCTTCGCAGCCGGCGCGATTGATCGGTCCACATTCGTCGGCAGCGCCTGCGCACCCTCCGCCGCATTTTCCGGATCGAAAATCGCATCCACATGTCCGAACCGCACCCGCTCGCCGGGCTTGAGCGTGTGGTCGGTTACGGGCGCGAGTTCCGCGCCGTTCACGGACGTGCCGTTCGTGGAGCCGAGATCCCGCAGGATGAACTCGCCGTCCGAGGGCACGATCTGCGCATGGTAGCTCGACACGCTCACGTCATCTATCGGGAACACATTGTCCGGCGCACGGCCGATGGTGAGGGTTTCCTCGGTCAGCTCGTGATCGATCTGTGAACCATCGTGGCGGACGATCTGGAGTTTCGGCATGGCCCGCAGATAGCGCGGATGCGCGGATGAGGAAAGGGGAAATCGCGGCACCGCTTGCCTTGCGCCGCCAACCGCGCATCGTCGCACGATGCACCCCAGCGAAAAGGCCCGGCTCTTTCACGAACTCAGCCGCCTCGTTCACACCGGCACGCCATTTCCAAAGGCCGTCGCCACGCTCGCGCTCCACAGCCGCGGCCAGACCCGCGCATCGCTTCTGCGCATCCGCGCCGCGCTCGATCGCGGCGCACCGGTCGGCGAATCGCTGCTCGCCGGCTCCCCGCTCGTGTCCCCGCTCGAAGCGTGCGTCTTCACCGCCAGCGATCGCGCAGGCCGGCTCGACACCGGGCTCGAACACGCCTCGCAATACCACACCGCCATCGCCGCCGCACGCGCGCGCATCCGCTCACGGCTTGCCTACCCGGCCTTCGTGATTCACTTCGCGCTGCTCGTCCTCCCGCTGCCGCTCATGTTCGGGGAAAATGGCGGACTCATCCCGTTTCTGAAAGCCGCCGGCCTCGCCATCGCAGGACTCTGGCTCTGCATTTTCAGCATCGCCGTGATCGTCCGCGCGCTCATCGCCGCCGCGGAAAATGGCGCGGCTGCCGACCGCCTGCTGCGCGCCGTTCCGGTGTTTGGAAAACTGCGCAGCGATTTCGCGCTCGCACGATTCTGCTCCGCCTACCACATGCAGCTCGATGCCGGCGTGAACGTCCTCGCGAGCCTCGAAATGTCCGGCGCCGCGAGCGGCAGCGCCATCCTCCGCGATGCGGTCGCCAGCGCGTTGCCCGATGTGCGCGCTGGCGGGCAGGTCGGCCCCGCTCTGGAAAAGACGCGCGCATTTCCTGGGTCGTTCATCCGCGCATTCGCCGTCGGCGAACAGACCGGCGAACTGGATCAGGAACTTCAGCGGACCGGCGCAGACTGCGCCGCCGCAGCCCTGCGCCGCCTCGACGCCATCGTCGAATGGCTGCCGCGGCTCATCTACATCGCCGTCATCTGCTACACGGGCTGGCGCATCGTCTCCGCGTACGCCGGGCAGATGCGCGATGTCCAGAAAGTGCTGGAGCAATAGCGCCACGGACGGTCGGGCGGTGATGGCCCGGCTTGATCCACTGCCAGCCAAATGCCGCGCTGATTTTCTCGACTCCCGCGCCCGCGCATGGTTTCCACACCGCCACTCCCCGTATGACTCCACAGCAAAAAGCAGAAAGCCTCGGCATCAAATTCCAGAAGGTCGCACCCGGCTACCTGAACCTCTGCATCCGCAGCGGCACGCAGCTCCTCACCTCCGGCCATGTGAGTGATCTCAAGGGCAAGCTCGGCGCCGACCTCGCCGTCACGGAAGGCTATGCCGCCGCGAAAAACTGCGCGGAAAAAATCCTCCGCTCCGTCTGGGACACGCACGGCACGCTCGACGGCCTGCGCGTCATCAAAGTCCTCGGCTGCGTGAACTCCACGCTCGAATTCAACGAGCAGCATCTCGTCATCAACGGAGCCTCCGACCTGCTGCACGAAATCTTCGGCAGGGAAGGCGACGGCTTCCACGCCCGCAGCGCCCTCGGCTTCGCCCAGCTCCCGACCGGCGCGGCCGTCGAGGTCGAGGCGATCTTCGAGATCAAATAACCGCCTGCGCGTAACCCGATGCGGGAAACGTTACCGGCGCGGCAGCGGTGAGACGTAGCCGGGAGGCAATTCGTCGCCGGGCTGGGGTGGCACATCAGGCACTCCGGCCATGATGCGATCGAAGTCCGCCATGTTGCCCCTCGCGGCGCGGGTGGCCATGTCGTCGCGCACATGCCATGCGGAAACTTGCGACGCCAGTGCGAGCGCCACGATTTGATCCACGGAGACGTTTTCCTTCGCGGCGACCTCCCGGGCGAGACGGGCGAGATAGTCGGGCACTTGGGCTTCGATGGTCGTCATGGCGTTGCGCGGAGCATAGCGAGGAATTCCACGGGTGTCATCACCGGAATGCCCCGTTCACAGGCAGGCTTGAAATGACGGATGTTGAAAGTCGCGAGCGCATCGGCACGCGCATCAGCGGCGAGATGCGCAAATGCCTCGTCGTCCGGATCGGCCAGCAGCGGGATCCAGCCGCAGGAAGGATGGCACTGCTCGGCCAGCAGGCAGAGCGAATCGAGAAGGCGGTCAATCTCCGGCAGCGCCAGCCCGAGCATGGACGCCTCGCGCTTGAGCACCTCCTCGTATTCGGTGAGCACGGTGTTGCTGAGCACCAGCCTCCAATGCCGCGCGCGCAGGAGGCGCAACAATTCATGAGAGGCTCCACGCTGCGAACGCAGGGCAGAGAGAAGCACGTTGGTATCAAGCGTGGCGCGCAGCATCTCTTACTCCATAGCCTCTCCACTAAGCTTGCTGCTGCCCGCGAAAAACCAAAGCAGCGCATGGGCGTCGAGAATCGCGTTCACGGGCGATAGTCGGCGAACTCAGGCAGTGGCGCGTCGAAATCATCCGCCAGTTCGATGCCCGGCACGGAGCCGAATCCGGGACGAACTGCCGGATGCGCTGGCTGCTCATCGGCTGCCTTGGCCTTCAGGAAATTCAGATAGTGCCACACCTCACGCAGCAACGGCTCCGGCTGCTGGGAGACTTCGGTGATGAGGAGTTGCTGGATCGACATGCCCGGCTCTTACCCCATGACGCTTCCGCTGCCAAGGACGCGTTCTGGCCGGCCCCCGCGCCAAGCCACGGACAACGATCTGTTGCACGAAATCTTCGGCAAGGAAGGCGACGGCTTCCACGCCCGCAGCGCCCTCGGCTTCGCCCAGCTCCCGACCGGCGCGGCGGTAGAGGTCGAGGCGATCTTCGAGATCAAATAGCGGTCAGCGCGCTATTTGCGATTGAGCTGTTGCGCTGCGTGAACGGCCGTGCCCCAACCGGAGAACGATCCCTCGCGTTTAGTTAGAAACCAAACGGTGTGCTAGTGCCGAAATACTTCCAGGCTTGCATGGCGGCAATAATCAGCCAGAGAAAAAGGATTACAATCAAAAGAAGAAATTGCTTGGGGGTTCTATGACTCCTGTTCGAAAAACAAAGTTCAGCCACGAGGAGGAGTGCAATTACCGCTGTCACAATCAGAGGTGCGACCCCCCACCATCTATCACGTGGCGGTCGTTCGTTTTGGGTTAAGAACATTTTCGCGCCATCTTGCAGCGAGACGCTGCCTTGCCCTTCCACTACTCCGCGGACTTTTATCGGGGCGGATGCATCGCCCTCGTAGATCAATTGAAGAACTGCTCCATCTAGTTTTTCAAGAATATCCCATGATAAACTCACCTCACCCCTTGCAAGTTCGGTTTCATCAATGCGGATATGCGTGAGCTCGCGACTAACTTTTTTTAACGCGGCTTCGAGAATTGGATGATCAGCTCCAATGCTAACGATGATGGGTTCAAGAATCTCACTCTTTCTGATTGGTCTCTTCCCTGCATTCCAGAATGCGATTTGGACCGCCGTCACGTCACCGGTGAGTTCTTTTCCCCCAGAACTCACTTTCACGCGAGAGGACTGGCCGCTCTTGACGATGGTCGCCCTGACAGGCTGTGTTAAAAAGCTAAGCTCACGATTTTCGATTGAATGAAAGTACAAGAAGATGCTTAGGATACTTGCGACGCTCGCTATAAAGCCGACCAGAAGATTCAGAGGATGCGAAAACCACTCTTGCAACTTTTCAAATCGAGTGCTCATTCAAGCGCGGTACCTGACGGGAATTTTGGATGATGGATGTGGAAAATATTCATGCCAGGCTCTACTTCCTATCTCCGGCCTGCGGGAGATTTGGCACCTGCTTTGGATCATACTTTGCACCTTTGGAGACTTGGATCAGCGTCATCCGGATCTTGGTCGGGAAGAATTTCTCGTGATCCGGGCGCTTGTGCGCGTGGCCGTTGCCGCCGCTGTTGTCCTTGATGACGAGGTGCATCTCCTTGATGCCTTCGCTCCAGACGATGTCGTTGTTCTGCCAGAACTTCGTCATGTCCAAGTCCTTTTCATACACGCCCTTCTCCTTATAGACATCGGTGGCGATGCAGCCATAGCCGTGGCCCTGACCTTTGTTTGGGATGTAACAGACGTTCCAGATCGTAGGTTCGCCACCGGTGGGTTTCTCGATGATTTCAAGCCGGACATGCACGGTGCCGTTGCGATAGTCCACGGGAGCCGTCCAGTCCTTGGGGCGCTGGGCATTGAGCATCGGGCCTTTCACATAATAGTGCGACTTGCTGGGCGTGGCGTTGTCGGCATCGGCCTTGGTGAAAGGGAAAGTCACATCGAACAGCACGAACTGCTCGGCATGGCTGATGGCCGTGACCATGATGAGAAACAGGAAGGATAAGGGGCGCATAGGTCGGTCTGTGATGAGTGATTGAATGACGGCCGTCATTTCTGACCGGCCGCGTCGGCTGCGGGGATGATGTTCTGCTTGGCGAGCCATTCGAGGGATTGCGTCTGCCACGCGTCCCACATTGGGCCTTTGTAACCATTCAGGCCGTGGCCTCCCGAGGGGAGTTCCAGATACTTGCTTTCCACATGGTTCGCACGCAGCGCTTCGTGAAACATGCTGCTGTTCGCCGCGGGCACCACCTTGTCGTCGAGCGCGTGGGCGAGGAATGCGGGCGGCGTCTGGGCGTTGACTTGTTTCTCGTTGGAAAACAGATCGATCAAGTCCTGCTTCGCATCCTTGCCGAGCAGGTTGTTCCGAGATCCCGAGTGCCCCTGCGCACCCATGCTGATGACGGGATACACGAGGATCATGAAATCAGGACGGCAACTGACCTTCGCGACTGGATCCGCCGACTGCGGATCGCCCGCGTCGAAATGCGTTCCCGCCGTGGATGCGAGATGACCGCCCGCGGAAAATCCGATGATGCCGATCTTCTTTGGATCGATCCCCCAGTCCGCCGCGCGCGCGCGCGCAGTGCGGATGGCTCGCTGTGCATCGTGCAGCGGCACGAATGCGCGGCCTTTCGGCAGCCGGTATTCCAGAACGATGCCGGTGATGCCGTGACCGTTCAGCCATTGCGCGATACGGTCTCCCTCGGCCCCGGTCACGAGCCCGCCGTAGCCGCCACCGGGGCAGATCACCATCGCAGCGCCATTCGGCTTCGCCGCTTGGTGGACGGTGATCGCGACATCGCGTTCCTGAAAGTTGCCTCCGGCCACGGGCGTGCCGCGATCCGACCTCCGCGGGATTATTTCCGGCTTGGCCGCGTTGTCTTCTGCAAATGTGACAGCCTGCGTGAGTGCAACGACGCCGACGAGTGAAAGGAAGCGGAGGGATATTTTCATCCGCAACCATGCGCACATCGGCGCGGCGGATTCCATTTCATTTTGCGCCGTCTCCACGCAAAGCGGCCCGCAGGACTCATTGCGCAATCAGTTTTAGACCGGCGCAAAAAACCCGGATGCCGCGAATGAGAATGAAATCCGTGGTTCTCCCTCCGCTCCATCCGTGAATTTCGCAGCGGATTTCACTTCTTCTCCAGCAGCCTGCGATACCCGTTGAGCCGCGCGATCAGGAACTCCATGCCCTTCGCAGCCTCGCCGTCGAGGAGCTTTTGCAGCCCGTCGAGTCGCTGGAAGAGCAGCGGGCGGAAAGTCAGCCACTCCTCGAACACGATCGGATTCCCGCCATTTGCGACTCCGACAGTGAGCGTATAGTGCGGCTCCTTCGGCGGCACGGGACCCCGGTTTCGGTTGCCGTCGAGAGCCGCATCGCAGAATCCGTCCTTCGCCAGGAACTCCACGATTTTCGCAGCTTGCGCCTCGGTGATCCGCGCCCCCTGGTGAAACGGATTGTCGCGTTCCTTTTCCACGACAGCCGGCACGCTGAGCAGGAGGCGATAGAACGGCTTGTCCTCCTCGCCGGCGTAGTTCAGCCGCAACGTGAAAGTCCCGATGTCCGCAGTCAGTTTCGCAGCGCGTGCGGCCGCCTTCGAACCGGGCTCAGAAGCGTCTCCGGGCGCGGCAGACATGCGCCCGCGGGATATGAAAATCGCCAGGAAGGCGAGTATAAAGAGGCGCGCGAAGGAGCGACGATTGCATTCCATGGGGGCGAACCGATGAAATGGCAGGAGGGTTTTCATGGCAGCAGGATCGTTGGCGGCGGATTTCAGTGCGAGCCAGAAAAAATCGCGCCGCGGCGCGACGCCCGATCACGCCGGGCAAGGACGGAGGACGGCGGGATCGAAAACCTGAACCGACGAGACGCAGCGATGTCCGGACTTCATCCGAACGCGGCATTGTCCGCACTCTACGAATCTGGCACGTTGCGGGTGACATCTCTGCGCCGTGAACACGCCCCTTTCCCGAATGACGAATGACGAACGCAAAAAGACGAAGGCGCGCATTTGTTCGTCATCCATCATTCGTCATTCGTCGCTCCTCGCACTTTTGGCGTACACTTTTTCCGCCGCGCACGCTGCCGAGCCGCGCTACCGCGACCTCGTGCTCGCAGACAAGCCGGCGGCCTACTGGCGCTTCGACAGCATCGAGGAATGTTGCACTTCGAGCGAGACGGACGAGGCGTTGCGCGCGAATGCGGGCGACAAGGTCTCGCTGGCAGAGGCGGGGCCGCGTCCACCGGTGTTCCCGAATTTCGCGGAGGAAAACACGGCGGCCGATTTTTCCGGCTACTCGCGCGACACGCATCTGCGCGTGAAGGACACGGGAGACAAGAGCGTGCTGCGATTTGCCAAGGGCGAGACGATCACGATGGAGGCTTGGGTGCAGGTCCCGAAGCTCTCGGACGGGCAGCAGTCGTACATCGTGGGCAAAGGGCGCACAGGACTGCCGGGGATGTCCACGGAGAACCAGAACTGGGCGATGCGGCTGCGCGGGCAGGGCGGCGTGGCGTGCGCGGGATTTCTTTTCCACGACAGCGAGACGCACGGGGAAAAAGGGTGGCATCGGTGGACGAGCACCAGCGGATTCCAGCCGGGCGAGGCGTGGCATCATGTCGTGGTGAGTTACCAATTTGGCGAGCCGGAGAGCATCCGCGGGTGGATCAATGGCGAGGAAGTGAAGGGCGTGTGGGACATGGGAGGCGCGAGCGCGGCGGCTCCGGTGGCGGACAACGACGAGGTGTGGATCGGCGGCTCGATGGGCGGCGCGGCGAGCGCGCAGTTCCCTGGGCGCATAGATGAGCTGGCGATTTACCGCACGGCGCTGTCACCGGAACGTATCGCACTTCACGCAGCGCGCACAGGAGCGGTGCCGACGCTGTTGAGCGTGCCCGCATCGAAGAGCGTGACAAAGAGTGAGACGCTGCCGCTTCCTCCCGCGGTGATCGCTGCGGAGGAATTGCCGAAGGGCCAGGTGCGCGTGCAGGTGTTTGAGTTTCCGAAGAAGGCGGATGAGGAAGTCGGCTGGGCCTCGAATGACTCGGGCAAACCCGCGGCGAAAAAAGCGGATGCCGGCGACGCGGACGAGACGTGGTCGGTGTTGCCGACGCTCCGCACGGACGAATACGCGGAGCAGGCCTTCGCGCTCACGGATGTGACGAACAAATACAGCGAGCGCGGGGTGAAGACGGATCGCTCCGCGCCTTTCCTCGTCCGCGCCGCCGGAGTCGTGCGCGTGCCAGCCGGCGAATACACGCTGCACCTGCGCGCGCTCACGGGAACGCGCGTGGCGTTCGACGGGCACATCGTCGTGGAGACCCCGCTGAAAAAGGCGAAGGGCGGCGATGTGGAAGGCGTGCCGGATCTCGCGAAAGAACAGCTCGTGCCCTCGATGCCGCTGCTGCCGCCCGGCCACAAGGAAGTGCAGGGCCGCCTGAGCAGCGACGGCCAGCCGCACGTGCTGCTGGTCGAGGCGCTCGTCGGCGGCAAAGGCATCCGCCCGGAAATCGGCGAGCTGTTCGTCGCGGTGTCGAAGGACGTAAAGGAGTTCGCGTTGCTAGCGCCCGAGGGCGCGGAGAAGGCCGCGCCACGACTGGCGAATGGCGAGTGGCAGTCTTTCACGGAAGGCCGGCGCGCACTCATGACTGCGCTGAATGCGGAGCGCCGCCGCAATCCGAAGGAAGAGGCATATTGGAAACAGCGGCACGACATCGCACGCAAGAACGCGAAGCCCGCGCCATCGGTGCCATCGGTTGCGGCAGACGCTTCGATTTTCAACGACGTGGATCGCTTCATCGCCGCCAAGCTCGCGAAGGCCGGCGCGAAGCCCTCGCCCATGTGCGACGACGCCTCCTTCCTCCGCCGCGCGACGCTCGATGTCACCGGCCTCATCCCGACTGAAAAGGAAGTCGCCGCGTTTCTCGCCGACACATCCCGCGACAAGCGCGCCAAGGCGATCGACCGCCTGCTCGCGAGCGACGCGTGGGCGGATCACTGGACGAGCTACTGGCAGGATGTGCTTGCGGAAAATCCGAACATCCTCAAGGGCACGCTGAACAACACCGGGCCGTTCCGCTGGTGGATTCACGAGGCGCTGCTCGACAACCTGCCGATGGATCGCTTCGCCACGGAGCTGATCACCATGGAAGGCAGCGCGAGCTACGGCGGCCCCGCAGGCTTCGCGATTGCTTCGCAAAATGATCTGCCGATGGCCGCGAAGGCGCAGGTCGTGTCGTCCTCATTTCTCGCAAACGAGATGAAATGCGCGCGCTGCCACGACGCGCCAAACCATCCCTTCGAGCAGGGCGACCTTTTCAAAATCGCCGCCATGCTCCAGCGCGCGCCGCTGAAAGTGCCCGCGTCCTCGCTCACGAAGGGCATGAATGCGAACAGCAAAGTCACCGTGACGCTTACGCCGGGGCAGATGATTGATCCGCATTTTCCCTTCTCCACCGCAGGCGAGCCGCTGCCCGGTGTGCTGCGGAAAAAGGACGACTCGCGAGAGATACTCGCGGCAATCCTCACCGACCCGCGCGACGACCGTTTCGCGCAGGTGCTCGTGAACCGCGTGTGGCGGCAGCTCCTCGGCTTCGGCATCGTGGATCCCGTGGATGACTGGAGCACCGCGACGCCGTCGCATCCCGACCTCCTGAAGTGGCTCGCGCACGACTTCATCACGCACGACTACGACCTCAAGCACATCGCGCGGACTATCCTGAACAGCCAAACATATCAGCGCGTGCCGCAGCCTTCCGCGATGAAGCAGGTGATGAGCAGCGAGCGTCTCTTCGAATCACCCGCCCGCCGACGCATGACTGCCGAGCAGCTCGTGGACAGCCTCTTTACCGTGACCGGCCTGCCGATGGATTCCGAGCAGCTCACCTTTGATCCCGAGGCGCGGCAGTCGCCGAAAGATCACAACAACCTCGGCACGCCGCGCCGCGCGTGGGAGTTCACGTCGCTGAGCAACGAGCGCGACCGCCCCGCGCTCGCAAAACCGCGCGCGCAGGTGATCACGGACGTGCTCGCCGCATTCGGCTGGCGCGAGAGCCGCCCCGAACCGCGCAGCACGCGCGACCACGACGCAAACGTCCTCCAGCCCGCGACCATCGCGAACAGCACGATCAGCAACCGCCTGACACGCCTGAGCGACGAGCACGCATTCACCGCGCTCGCGATGGAGGAGCAGCCCGTCGCGCAGCTCGTCGAGCGGATGTTCCTGCGCGTGCTGTCGCGTCCGCCCACACATGAGGAGAGCGCAAAATTTTCCGCGATCCTTGAGCCGGATTTTGTAAAGCGCCGCACCGGCGCGCCGCCAGCGCCGCCACGCGCGCCATTCTCGAAAGGCGTGTCGTGGGCGAACCATCTAAACCCCGACGCCAGCACCGCCGTGCTCGACGTCGAGCGCGTCGTGAAGGCCGGTCCGGTGCCATCACCGCAGCTCGCGAGCGACTGGCGCGAGCGCATGGAGGATGCGCTGTGGGCGCTGCTGCTCTCGCCGGAATTCACCTACATCCCGTGAACCACATGAACATCTCCCGTCGCAATTTCATCGCACGCTCCGCACTCGCAGCAGGCGCGGCCACACTGGGTGCGCCGCTCTTCGCCGAGGAAAAAAAGACACCGCTCGGAAAAGCGGAGCATTGCATTTTCGTCTGGCTCGGAGGCGGCATGTCGCACCTCGACACGTTCGACGCGAAGACCACGAAGGGCGACGGACTGAAAAAGCCCGGCTGCTATTACGACACGATCGAGACGGCGATTCCCGGCGTGCGCTTCTGCGAGCACCTGCCGCGGCTCGCGAAAATGGCCGACAAGCTCGTGCCGGTGCGTTCGGTGAACCACACGGTCATTGATGAGCACGCCGCCGCGGTGAACCGCATGCACACGGGCCGCCCCGTGAGCGGCAGCGTCGTGTATCCGAGCATCGGCAGCATCATCGCGCACCAGCGGCACGCCGCCGCGGAAGGCGTGCCGCCCTACGTGCTCATCGGCTACCCGAGCGCCACGCGCGGGCCCGGATTCCTCGGACCAAAAGCGGGCTACGTCTATCTCACCGACACCGCAGCAGGCCCCGCGGGTCTCACGCGCATGCCCGGCATCACCGACGAGCGTCAGAGCCGCCGCGAGTCCCTGCTCGCCTCGCTGCGCAGCGACTACGTGGCTCGCAATCCTGGCGACAAGCTCGTGCAGGATTACGACGACGCGATTGGCGAAGTTTTCAAACTGCAGGGCGGTGACTTCATGAAGGCATTCGATCTCGCAAGCGAGAGTGGTTCGCTGCGGCAGACGTACGGCGATGAATTCGGCCAGCGCTGCATGTTGGCGCGGCGGCTCATCCAGCGCGGCGTGCGCTTCGTCGAGGTCGGCTTCAATCTGAATTTCGTGAACGGCGCGGGCTGGGACACGCACAACGGCGCGCAGAAGCAGCAGCACCAGCTCATCCAGCGACTCGACCAGGGCGTTGCCGCGCTCATCGCCGATTTGGAAAACCAGCGCCTGCTCGACAAGACGCTCATCGTCATCGCCACCGAGTTCGGCCGCCCCGCGGCATTCGACGCCGGCGGAGGACGCGGGCACTACGGAAAATGTTTTACGAGCGTTCTCGCCGGCGGCGGACTCCGCACCGGACAGTTCGTCGGCACGACTGACGATCTCGCGATGAACATCGTCGCCGAACCCGTCGGCGTGCATGATCTCTTCGCCACGATTTTCGCAGCGATGGGAATCAACCCCGCGAAGAACCTCATGGCCGACGACCGCCCCGTGCCGATCACGGACAAAGGCCAGGCCATGGCGAAACTCTTCGCCTGAGTGCATCGGCACCCGGAGGCACATCGCACAGTTGCCGCGTGCGCATTCGCGCGCAGTCGTCTAGCATCCGAACGAATGCTCGACCGCCTCCAGCGCCCGCTCCGCGATCTGCGCCTGTCCGTCACGGACCGGTGCAATTTCCGCTGCGGCTACTGCATGCCGAAGGAAACCTTCGGGCGCGGCTACGACTTTCTGCCGAAGGATCGCATCCTCACATTCGAGGAACTGGCGCGCATCAGCCGCATCTTCATCACGCTCGGCGTGGAAAAAATCCGGCTCACCGGCGGCGAGCCGACGATGCGCCGCGACATCGAGCGGCTCATCGAGCAGCTTGCTGCGATTGACGGGTTGCACGACCTCACGCTCACGACGAATGGCTCGCTGCTCGTGGAAAAAGCCGCTGCACTCCGCAGCGCGGGACTCCGGCGGCTGACAGTGAGTCTCGATTCGATCTGCGAAAGGACATTCGCCGCGATGAACGATGTGAATTTTCCGCTGCGCCGCGTACTCGCCGGCATTGACGCCGCGCTTGCCGCAGGCTTCTCGCCGATCAAGCTCAACATGGTCGTGAAGCGCGGCGTGAACGACACGGAAGTCGCGGAAATGGCGCAGCGTTTTTCCGGTCCTGATTTAATCGTGCGCTTCATCGAATACATGGACGTCGGCAACAGCAACGGCTGGCGGATGGCCGATGTCGTCCCCTCGTCGGAAATCATCGCACGCATCGGCGCGAAGATGCCGCTCACGCCGCTGCCCCGCAATTATCCCGGCGAGACCGCGCTGCGTTACCGTCTGGCGCAGGGCGGCGAAATCGGCGTCATCGCATCGGTCACACAGCCCTTCTGCGGCAACTGCACGCGCGCCCGCCTCACTGCGGACGGAACGCTCTTCACGTGCCTCTTCGCAACGCGCGGCACAGGGTTTTTCGATGTGCTGCGCGCCGGTGCAAGTGACGATGATCTCCGTGAAAAAATCGGCTCCGTATGGAAGGCGCGCGATGATCGTTACTCGGAAATCCGATCCTCAAAAACCGAGCGCGCTCCGAAGGTGGAGATGTCTCGCGTCGGTGGATGAGACATCCGACAGGATGATGGCATGTCTCGGGTAGCGCGGACTTCAGCTTGCGAACGAAGTGCTCTCGACGCCCGGATGTGTTCCGCGAGACGCGGAACACGGCAGGCGGGACGCCCGCGCTACCCGAGGCATGCCGTCCCGCTTCTCGCGACCATCATGGCTGCCCGTCTGCACGAAGCTTCAGCCGCGGATGGCCGAGATGATCGAGGCATTCGACGATCGCGGGCAGCAGCAGCGGCAGGCATTCGCCGATGGCGCGAGGATTGCCGGGGAGATTGATGATGAGCGATGCACCGCGCGTTCCCGCAGTCGAACGGCTGAGGATGCTCGTCGGCACCTTCGCGAATGACTGCACGCGTATGATTTCACCGAAGCCGGGAAGCTCTCGCTCCAGCACGGCGCGCGTCGCCTCGGGCGTCACATCGCGCGGCGAAGGTCCGGTGCCGCCGGTTGTCACCACGAGCGCGCACTTTTCCTCGTCGGTCAGCCGGAGTAGCGCGGCTTCGATTTGAGCGCGCTCGTCGGGAATGAGCACACGTTGCCACTCGATTTCATCCGCCACGCGCTCGGCGAAGAACTGCTCGATGGCCGGGCCGCTGCGGTCCTCGTACACGCCCGCGCTCGCGCGGTCGCTGAGGGTGATGCGCGCGAACTTCATTCCTTCACCTTCGCCGTCACACGGATTTCGCCGATGCTCATTCCTTTGTCCACGGCCTTGCACATGTCGTAGATCGTCAGCGCGGCCACGCTCACGGCGGTGAGGGCTTCCATCTCGACACCGGTCTTCGCCGTCGTGCGCGCCGTGGCCTCGATGCGGACGGCGTTGGCGAGCACTTCAAAATTCACATCCACCGAATCCAACGGCAGCGAGTGGCAGAGCGGGATGAGTTCGTCGCAACGCTTCGCCGCCTGAATCGCTGCGATCTTCGCGACTGCGAGCACATCGCCTTTCGGAAGCGCCTGCTTCTTCAACGCTCGAATCGTCGCAGTAGCGCAATGCACGAGTCCTTCCGCCGTGGCGGTGCGGCGCTGGAATGGCTTCGCGCCCACGTCCACCATGCGGGCGGCACCGGCTTTGTCGAGGTGGCTGAATTTCTTCTTCGGCATTTTCATTGCATCGCCCGGTGCGCGGGAAAAAGCGAGCGTTCCGCGATTAGCTGGCGCTGCGGACAAGCCGGGCGGCGATCCTCTCGCCCGGCTTCACGGATTCGATTCCGGCAGGCACGCGGATGAGTGCATCGAGTCCGATGATGCCCGTGAGGTCGCCGGAACTTTGCCATTTCAGCGGGACCAATTTCACACCGCCGTCCGACCACTCGATCCGCGCAGGCCACCATGTCTCGCGTGGATTCCCCTTCATCGCGACATTGCCACCGAGCGGTGCTTCCACGAGAGCGAACTCAATCGCACCGGTGGCGAGCATTTCGAGCGCGGCTCGGATGACGAGGTGCCAGCAGACAATGTGTGAGAGCGGATTGCCGGGAATGACGAACGCGAGATGCCGCCCGCGCGTGCCGAATGTGAGCGGCTTGCCGGGGCGCAGATTGAGCTGCGTGAACTGGAGCGAAAAGCCGATTTCGCGCAGCGTGCGCGCGCCGAAGTCGTGGTCGCCCACGCTCGCGCCGCCGGAGAGGAGCAACACGTCCCAGCTTTCGATGTCGGCATCGCTGATTGCGGTGATGAGTTGCGCCGGATCGTCGCCGACGCGCAGTTGCCGGGCGATTTCCCCTCCAGCTTCCGCGGCAAGCGCGGCGACGAGCGTGGAATTGCTGTCGCGGATTTTTCCAGACGCGGGAATTTCATCCGGCGCGACAAGTTCGCTGCCGGTCGCGATGTGCAAAATGCGCGGACGCGGTGCGACGAGCGGCGCGCTTTTCCCGAGCTGCGCGCAGAGCGAAAGCTCGACTGGCCCGAGTGCCGTGCCGCGCTCGATGAGCACGCTGCCCTCGCGCGCATCCTCGCCGCGCACGCGGATGTTGCTCCCTTTTCCACGCTGGGAAAAAGTGACGGTGTCGCTGCTGCGCTGCGCGACTTCCTGCACGATCACTTGTGTCGCGCCCTCGGGAATCGGTGAGCCGGTGAAGATGCGCGCGCATTCGCCGGGCCCGATTGTGCGCGTCGGCACAGTGCCGGCGGGAATTTCGCACACGACGCGGAACTCAGTCGCAGGATCATCCGTGCGGATCGCGTAGCCGTCCATCGCCGAGCGATCGAATGCGGGGATGTCCTCGTCGGCGCTGATTGCCTCGCGGAGCGTGCGTCCATGCGCCTGCGCGAGCGGCACGCGCAGCGGGGGAAGGACATGCACGGTCTGCGCGATGAGCGCGCGGGCGTCGAGAATGCTGAGCATGGCGGGTGTCGTGATGTGCCGCGGCACGGTCGCGGCACGGCGCTAGTTCTCCTTCCCGCCAGCGAGCGCGAGAGACTTCAGATCGGGATCGGTGCGCGCAAATTCCTTCAGCGTCTTGTCCATTGCGAAGCTCACGTTCAGGTGCGCGCGCGCCTGCTCGATGTTGCCGAGCGCGGCCTCGTAGCAGGCGAGATTGTAATGGTAGGTCGGCTCGGCTTTCAGCGCGGCGGGGCCGCTGCTCAGGAGTTCGAGAGCCTCGCGGCTTTTTCCCGTCTCGTGCAGGCAGAATGCCGTGTGGATGAAGCCCGCGGTCTTGTCCGGCGAGATGCGGCACAGCTCGCGGCCGACATCGAGCGCCTGCCCCCACAGCTTGGCCTGCATGAGCACGGAGAGGCGTGATTCGACGGCGATCGGGCTGGTGCGCACGTCCTCGGGGAGCAGATTGAGTTCATCAAGCGCCAGCTCGGGGAGGCCAAGCTCGCTGTAGCCCTGCGCTGCGAGGAGCAGCCGCTTGTGCGTTATGTCCAGCTCGGATGTCACGGGTTCAATCGCGCGGAAGAAGCTATGTGATGGCATTGCTGGCAAGTGCGGATTTCACGCGAGCAACTGCTCCAGCTCGTCCACGCGGCGTGCGAAAAGGCGAAGCGTCGCCTCGACAGGCGCGGGCGACGACATGTCCACGCCCGCCTCGCGGAGCGTGGGGATCGGGAACTTCGAGCCGCCGCTGCGAAGAAATCCAAGGTATCGCTTCACCGCGCCCTGTTCCGTGCCGCCTGCTCCGTGCTCGGCCAGCACCTGCTCGCTGAGCGCCACGGCGGCGCTGAGGCCGGTGGCGTATTTGTACACGTAGAATGCCGAGTAAAAGTGCGGGATGCGCAGGCACTCGAGTTCAAGTTCGGTGTCTATGGAGAAATCCGGGCCGAAATACGCATCGAGCAATCCGCGGTACGCGGTGCGGATCGTGTCGAGCGTGAGCGGCTCGCCGGCTTCCTCCATCGCGTGCGTGAGCTTTTCAAACTCCGCGAACATCGTCTGCCGATAGACGGTGCCGCGGATGTCATCGAGCTGGCGGTTGATCAGATACGCGCGCATCGAACGGTCGTTCGTCTGCGAGAGCAGGTGGTGAGTGAGCAGCTCCTCGTTGAACGTGCTCGCGACTTCCGCGAGGAAGATCGGGTAGTCGGCGTCCTGCCATCGCTGCGCGCGGTTCGAGTTCCAAGTGTGCATCGAGTGGCCGGCCTCGTGCGCGAGCGTGAAGACATCGGCGAACACATCGTCCTTGTAGTTCATCAAAATGTATGGCGGTGCGCCGTAGCTGCCGCTGCTGAATGCGCCGCTGCGCTTGCCCTTGCTCTCGTAACGGTCGCACCAGCGTCGCGTCCTCATGCCGTCGCCGAGCGCGCTGCAATATTCGTCGCCGAGCGGCTTCAGCGCGCCCATGCACAATTCGATCGCCTCGTCGAAGGTGGTGACTTTTTCCACGCTCGGCACAATGGGGACGTAGGTGTCGTAGTGGTGGATTTCCGCGAGGCCGAGCACGCGCTTGCGCAGCGCGTAGTAGCGGAAGAGCGGTGCGAGATTCGCGCGCACAGTCGAGATCAGGTTGTCGTACACGGAAGCGGGCACGTCATCCTGGAAGAGCGCGGCCTCGCGTGCGCTCGGATAATTGCGGGCGCGGGCGCGGAAGACGTCGGCCTTGATCGAGTTTGAAAGCGTGGAGGCGAGCGTGAATTTGTGATCGGAAAATTTCGCGTAGAACTGGTGGAATGCACGCTTGCGGATCTCCGGGTCGCGCTTTTGGAGGAAGGACGAAAAGCTGCTCTGCGAGAGCGTGCGATCGATGCCTTTTTCGTCGGCGAGCTTGCCGAATTTCATGTCCACATTGGTGAGCTGCGAGAATGTCTCGTCATGCCCGCTCGTCGCCGTGTGGCCGAGCGCGAGCAGACGCTCCTCGGCGGTGCTGAGCGTGTGCGCTTTCAGTCGGCGGATTTTCCCAAGGCGGATGCGCCATTCGGCGAGCGCGGGATCTGCGAGGAATGCGGCGAAGGTCGCGTCGTCAATCGCCTGAATCTCGGGTGTGACGAATGCCGAAATCTCGCCGATCCGCGTAAGCAGATTTTGCAACTGCGACTCGCGCGCGAGGTTCGCGGGATCGGATGAATCCTCCGCGCAGCGCAGGGATGCGTAGTGATGGATTTTCTCGATCCGCCGGCTGATGCGCTCGTCACATTCCAGCAGCGCGAGAAGCGACGCGGCGGACGCGCCGACCTTCCCGCGGAATTCCCCGATGGCGGAATATTCCTCCTGCAGCAGCGCGAAGTCGGCGCTCCACTGCTCGGGTGAGGCGTACAGCGGCGAGAGATCCCATGTGTCGCCGGGCTGCATTTCGTCGCGCGCGGGGATTCCGGAACCGGCTTCGTCCTTGTCGAAAAAGAATGTGAGCATCGCGCGGAACAATGCGGCGCGATGCGGTGCCGTCGAGGGAAAAACCGATTGCGCGCTATTCTAAAATTCCTCGTCCGGCCCCCACAGGTGCTCCTTCTGCCACTTGGTCTCGTAGAGCTTGCACAGGCCGAGCGCGGGGGCCACTCCGCCGCTGTACGTCGCGGAGGTGGCATACTGCTTTTCCTCATCATACCAGCCGACGGCGACGACAGAATGATCGAAGTGCTCGCTGAGCAATTCGATCACCTTGTCGAGGACTTCCTGTTGTGCGGCATTCATGCGGCGAAGATGCGATGCGACGGGTATGGTGGGAAGCGGAAAGTCGGCCGCCGGATGCAGGAAATCGGTGGCATCCGCTAGCGCCTTCCCACGCGATACATTACACTGCCCGGCATCCCGGGCGCTTGCCAAGATCGCAACCGCCACCGATACTGTCGGTCCACTTTCAACCAACCAAACAACGACACAACCATGGCATACGAACTACCCGCACTTCCCTACGCAACGAACGCACTCGAGCCGCACATTGATGCGCGCACGATGGAAATCCACCACGGCAAGCATCACGCCGCCTACGTGACGAACCTCAACAACGCTCTGAAAGATCATGCCGACCTCGCGGCGAAGAGCATTGATGATCTCGTGAAAGGCATCGGCTCCGTGCCGGAAGCAATCCGCGGCCCCGTCCGCAACAACGGCGGCGGCCACTGGAACCATTCCTTTTTCTGGAAGCTCCTGAAGGCGAATGCCGAGGGCAAGCCGATCGGAAAACTCGCCGACGCGATCACCGCGACGTTCGGCAGCTTCGAGGCGTTTCAGGAAAAATTCGCAGCGGCGGCGGCGACGCGCTTCGGCAGCGGCTGGGCGTGGCTCTGTGTGAGCGGCGGCAAACTTTCCATCTGCTCGACGGCCAACCAGGACAACCCGCTCATGGGCGAGGCAGTCGGCGCATGTGCCGGCACGCCGGTGCTCGGCCTCGATGTGTGGGAGCACGCCTACTACCTCAACTACCAGAACCGCCGCCCCGACTACGTGAAGGCGTGGTGGAACGTGGTGAATTGGGCGCAAGCCGAGGCGAATTTCGCAGCGGCGCAGTAGTCCGATCCCGGCGCAAAAATCGCGCGCACTTTCAAAAAGCCCGGACGACTGAAATGACGACTGAAATGGTGTCCGGGCTTTTTGCTGCGCGGATTTCGCCGCTATCCGAGCGAAGCGACTGACGCCGCGGTGAGCAGCGGGAGCAGCGCGTAACGGGAGTCGCGGCGCGGCTTCGGCGGCCTTGGTTCCCTCGGTTCACGTTGCTGTTGCTGTTGCTGCGACGGCGGACGCGACTCCGCGGCGGCCGGCGCCTCGTGCATCCCGGCGCGCTCGGCGGCGATGTCGTGGCGGTTGTCGTCCGAATGCTCGGCTGCGGCTTCCTTGCGTCCCGGCGGCAGTTCGAGGCAGCCGTTTTGGAATTCCACGACGTGGCCGAGCTGCACAAGGTAGTGCAGGTCCGCGGCGAGCGCGGCGAGCTTTGCGGCGTGCTCCTGCTGCGCCTCTTCGGTCGCATCGGCAGCGAGCGTGCCGAGCAGTCGCGCCGCGAGCTGCGGGCGCTTCATGCCGGGATGCTCGCCGACGGCGGTAAGAATGGCGCTGATGCCGTCGGAAAAAGTCTGCCCCTCGGGATGCCGTTGCGGGCGGATGGCCGACGCGTAGAGGATTTTCCGCTTCCACTTGAAGAGCTGGAGGCCGGCCTCGTTGAAGTACGGACGCAGCGCATTCACCATCTGCACGGGCACCTCGCGCTCGCGTTCCACGGCGTCGCGCACGGTGTAACCGATGCTCTTGTCGAGCAGCGAACCCGCAATGGCTCCGCCGACTTCGAGCGAGCGGCCGCTCTTCACGAGCGCGGGCAGATGTGTCTTGCGGAAATGTTCCTCCGCCTCCTGCTCGGTCTTGAAGACAATCGGCTGCTCGCCAGCCGCGACCTCGGCGACCTTGGCGACCTCGGTGTCTTTCGCGACCGCTGTGACTTCGGTCGCCTCAGCGACGTCGGTGGTTTTTTCGACTTCGTTCGCTTCGGCGGCCGTTGCGGTGGTCGTTGCGGCTCCGGTCGCTTCGGCGGTTTTCGCACCTTCCGCAGGTTCAGCGGCAACCTCGGAGCCCGCGACTTTCGTCCTGTAGGTCATCACTCTGCTTACCTGCTGCTTCCACTGCTCGACGGCCACGGGATCGGTCACGTTCTCGATGTTGCGCGTGAAATCCTGAAACGACATGCGGCGCGCGTACCGCTCCTCGTAAAGTTTGCGCAGCGCGACCTGGTAGCCGTGGTGACTCGACGGCCCGAGCAATGCACCGCTGAGCCGATCGCGCGCGACGCTCGTGAAGTTGCCCTTCGGCGGTTCGCCCTGCACGATCTCGGTGACGTAGTGCTGATCAAAGTTCGCCTTGAACGCGCCACTCTCCACGGCGGACCGGTCGAACGAAAGCGGCCCCTCGCCGATCTGGTAAAGCACCGCCGCCGGATCGAGCGCCGTCACGCGCACACGGAAACGATCGAAGCGATCCATGAACATGTTCGCGACGCGGAACACTCCGCATGCGCGCGCGCTCAATTTGATCTGCTTTGCGATTCCCGCCGCCGCTCCGGGCTCGGGGAAAATCTCCACTTTCACCACCGGCACGCGCGGCGCCTGCGGCTCGGGCGGGCGCTGATCGCGAAAGTTGCGCTCGTCGCGCTGCCCGCGCGGGCCTCCGAATCCGCCCGGCTTGCCGCCCGGTTTTCCGCCACGACCGCCCGGTCCCGGAGGACGTCCGCCGCCGCGATCATCGCGACGCGGCCCGCGATCCCGATCCCCTCCCGGCGGACGCGGCCCGCGACCCGGAGCACCACGGCCCGGCCCGCGGCGGTCGTCGCGATCTCGGCGCGGCTCCTCGCCGGCAAAATCCGCATAGCGGTTCGGTGCAGGCGTCTCCTTGAGCCATGCGGGAAGAAATTTCAGATCGAAGTCCAAAGGCGAGTCACTCATGTGTCCGCGAGGGTTTATGCACACGCGCGGCAAATGGCAACAGCCGCGACGCGTGAACGCCCAATCTTCACACAAAAAAAACCACGGTGACAGCCCGCCCCGGCTGAACGCTTCCCCCGCATTTCAGCACGGGCATGACGCGCGGAAATTTTTCGCACTTTCGTTGTTGCCAAGCATCGGCACGAACCATAAAGCAACCGCCCGTTTCGATAAAACAACCACCTAGCCATGTCCGAAAAATCCATCTCAGAAAAAGTCAAAGACATCATCGTCGAGCAACTCGGCGTGAACCCTGAACAGGTCACGGAATCCGCGTCGTTCATCGAGGATCTCGGCGCCGACTCGCTCGACACCGTCGAACTCGTCATGGCCTTCGAGGAGGAATTCAGCGTGGAAGTGCCGGACGAGGACGCTGAGAAGCTCCAGACCGTCGGCAACGTCATTGATTACATCGAGAAGAAGACCGCGAAGTAACCCTCCGCAGAAACTTTCCAAACCAATTTCAGGAAGACCCAGCTGAAAGGCGGGGTTTTCGTTTTCAGGAGGAATGGGACGCCCCGCCCATCGGAGCTGCTCTTTTGAAAGCGCCAGTTGCTTCATCGCGCGCCTGCAGCAAAGAGGAGCGCCCGCGCCTTCACAAACGCGAGTGGCAAAATTTTGCAACTGCTGCGCAACTCTGGCGCGCGGCCTGTGTTTCTCCACGCCGTATGAAACACTTCACACTCACTCTCAGCGTCGCAGCCGCGGCGCTGTTCACCCTCCCCACAACCAGCTTCGCGGCTGATGAAAAGCCCGAAGGCAAGCGCCCCGGCGGACCCGGCGGCGGTCGCTTCAGCCCCGAGGAGCGATTGAAACACATGACCGAGACGCTCGGCCTCTCGCAAGAACAGCAGGACAAGATCAAGGCCATCTACGAAAAGAACGGGCCTGCGATGAAGGAACTCTTCGCGAAAGGCCGCGAAAACCTCACCGATGACGACAAGACCAAGATGCGCGAACTCATGAAGTCGCAGATGGAAGAAATCGGTGCCGTCCTCACTCCTGAGCAAAAGGAAAAAATGAAAGCCGAAATGGAAAAGCGCGGCGGCCCCCGCGGCGGCAAGCCCGGTGAAGGAAGGAAACCGGACAACAAGTAACAGAAACCGCATCCAATCTCACAAAGGGCGGGAGGCATCTGCCTCCCGCCCTTTTCTTTTACAGCCGAGGCCATCGCTCTGCGTTATTGAATGCAGGCGTGGCAGCGCAGTTGCAACACCTCACGCGCGGCTGTTTCTCCACTCAAGACGGCAACCCTTTTCTCTAAAAGACCCCGGCTGACATCGGCACGCCGACACCGGTGCGCCCGACGATCAATCCGTAGTGTTCCGTCCTGCGGTGCAGGGCGAAATTGAACACGGCTTCCTTGTAAATGTTGCAACGATCCAGATCGCAGCGCGCAACGGCAATCTCGTCGCCGAGCGTCGAACACTGCGCGACGATCTCGCCCGAGGGCGCGATGATGCAGCTCTGGCCGATCATATCCACGCCCTCTTCAACGCCGGCCTTCGCGACACCCACGACCCACGTCGCATTTTGATACGCGCCGGACTGCATCGAGAGATGACTGTGGAAATTGGCGAGGTCATCGGTCTCCGGCGCGGCGGGATTGTGGACGGGCGTGTTGTAGCCGAGCAGGATCATCTCGACTCCCTGCAAGCCCATCACGCGGTAACACTCCGGCCACCGCCGGTCGTTGCAGATCGCGAGACCGAGCCGCCCGCCCATCGTCTCCCACACGGGGAAGCCGAGATCGCCGACTTCAAAATATCGCTTCTCCAGATTTTGAAAGGGATGGCCTAGTTTGAATTCGTGCCCGCCCGGCAGGTGAATCTTGCGATATTTGCCGACGATGCAGCCGGACTTGTCCACGAGGATCGCGCTGTTGAAGCGGCGCTTTTTTCCCGTGGAAAAATCCAGCTCGAAGTAGCCGAGCTTGAAGCCGACGCCCATCTTCCGCGCCGCGTCGAACAGCGGCTGCGTCGCCGCGTTCGGCAGTTCGCTCTCGAAGAAGCTGTCAATCTCCTCCTCGTCGTCGCTCCACCAGTGCGGGAAAAATGCAGTGAGCGCGGCCTCGGGATATACGACGAGATCGGCACCCATCTCCTTCGCATCCGCCATGAGTGCGATCATTCGAGCGACGACGTCCGTCCGCGATTGCGAGCGCGGCACGGGGCCGAGTTGTGCGGCGGCAACGATCAGCGTGCGGGACATGATTTAGGAGGAGTGGCCATGCAGTTTATAGACTCACACCGATTGTCCGATGCGCCGCTCGCTTGCAAACAAAAGCCACGCCTGCTCGCGCTGCCGCTGCACGACTGACGATTATCCCGCCATTCGCGAATTCTCGCAAAATGCGGCGCACTTGTGTCATCTCGGCGAATGTTCCCAAGTCTGTGCCCCGTCCTCTCCGCGTTTTTCCTCCTCGTCGCTGTAGCAGCGACTGCCGCGGAATCCTCCGATTCTCCGCACCTGCTCGCACTGCCCGGCAGCGACGGCGATCCTGCGCACATTGACTATGCAAAACTGCCGGTGCTCAAAGGCATGCATGCCGTGGTGTGCCCGCCGGATGAGCAGTGGAAATTCCAGCTCCATAATTATCTGCTGCATCACGACGGAAAGTATTGGTGCATGTGGAGCCACGGCCCGGTCGTGGAAGACATGCCGACGCAGCACGTCCGCTACGCCACGAGCGAAGACGGGCTGAAATGGAGCGAACCGAAAATGCTGACCGGCGCACCCGCGGAGGGACGCGCATACATCGCGCGCGACTTCTGGGTACGCGATGGCGAACTGCTCGCGCTCGCGGCGAACTACAAGGGCAAGGGCGCGTTCGGCGTGGACAAGGATCTGCGTCTGGAGGCATTCGCGTGGGATAAGCAGGATGCGTCATGGAAGCGCAAGGGCCTCGTCTTTGAAAATGCGATTAATAATTTCGCGCCGCAAAAACTCTCGACCGGCGAGTGGATGATGACGCGCCGCGATCCGCGCTTCAATGTCTCGATGCTCATCGGCGGAGTGAAGTCGTTCGGCGACTGGCGTTTCGTCCCTGTCGTGGATCGGCTCGCAATCGCGCGCGCCACGCGATTCAGCCCGGACGAGCCGGTGTGGTGGGAGCAGCCGGACAAGAGTCTCGTCGCCCTCTTCCGCGACAACGGCGGATCGAATCGGCTCTTCCGCGCGTTTTCAAATGATCACGGACAAACGTGGAGCGCGCCGGTGAAGACGGATTTTCCAAACGCGCCAAGCAAAATTTTTTCCCTCCTCACCAGCGGCGGCTACCGCGTGCTGATTTCAAATGCAAATCCCGCCGCAGGACGGCGCGAGATTTATCTCTCCATCTCGGAGGACGGGATCACTTTCACGCGGATGGCGAAGCTCGACATCCCGTCCGATAAGGCGACGACATTTCAATACCCGCACGCGATCGAGCATGACGGGCATCTGCTGATTGCGTTTTCGAACAAGAAGAACTTCACCGAGCTTCTAAAAATCCCGCTGGCCGAAGTGGAACGGCTGCGCGGCAACACGCGCTAGCAGACAGTTGCAACGGCGTTACTCCGCGTTTTCGACAGGCTGCCAAGCCCGGCTCACTTCGATTCCTTGGCGTACGCCTCGAATGCTTCCGCGATCTTTCCGGCCTTCTCGTCGCCTTTGTGAAAGACGAGGCGGTGGCGGAGCTTGATGCGCTCGCCTTTTTTCAACTCGAGCGTGCCGTCCTCCGCAGTCTTGTCGAGGCTGTGCGGGCCGAAGGCATTCGCCGTGAAGAGCCCGTAGGTGCGCGAATGCCACGGCGTCGGATAGCGGAAGCTCGACGGGTGGTTCAGGATCGCCACGCCGACTGTCTCGCCTTCCACGGGGCCGTTGTAGTCGCACCACTTTGCGCGCTTGCCCCACGTCGCGGCGTCGGTGATGCCGTCGCTGTTGATGAGCTTGCCACCCTGCTTCGTGTCCACCGCCATCGAACTCGGCACGCGGATGCTGAAGCCCGCGTCCTTCGCGTCCTTGATCGTGATCGGGCCTTCGCTCGCGATGTAATCAATGTCGAAATCAATCGTCCGTGTGTCCGCATCGGCGCGGAAGGTCATGCGGTGCTCCTCCGAGAGAAGCTTCTTGCCGTCCACATCCGTGATGTCATCCGCGGCTGCGACCACGGCCTCCTTTGCGTCGGCCTTCAGCTCCTTGTATTCGCGGTGCTTGATGAAGCCGATCAATTTCGCGCGGGCGGCGGTCGAGCCCGGCTTCTTCGCCTCGGCGGCTTCGAGCGACTTCATCTCCATCCAAGTGTCCACGCCTGCGATGCCCTCGTTTCCGAAGCAGATGCCGCGATGGTGCGGGTGATCCGTCTGCTCGCCCGCGACGGTTTTCATCGGGTAGTTGCGCGTCATCTGCTTGCCCGTTGGTCCAAAGACGGGCGCGAGATACGGCTTGTTCGCCTGGTCCACGACGTATTCGGCGAAGACTTGGCCGTTGATTTTCACCGTCACGCCGTCGCCCGAAGTCTTCTCGATCGCGAAGCCGGCGTCGGCGGTGAGTGCGGGCGATTGGAGGCGGAATAGCGCGGTGGCAAAGAGGGCGGCGAGGGGGAACTTGGTGGAAATCATGCGGAGATAATGATGAATGGCAAAGAAGCGTAGAGACTAAGTGCGTGCGCGGTTGCGGACTCAATCACATTCACGCGCCTAGCATCACCGCCAATCCTCGCTTCATCTCCCCACGCTTATGCCCCGCACATTCCTCCTCTCACTTGTTTTCGCGTTCTTCGTCAGCGCGGATTTTCCACATGCCGCCGCCGCGGATGCGCCGCGCGTGCTCTTCACGCGGATGATCGCGCACTGGGATTCGTATGGCGATCCCGAGTATCTGAAATTCGTGGACGAGGCGCGGCCCGAGGTGGCGCAGGTCGGATTCTACGGCGGGCATTTCTGGAGCCTCTCGCACACCGCGCAATTCGCGGGCTACCCGTCTCATTTCCCCGTGCGCGGACTCGCGGAATGCGGCGACTGGTTCACCGAACTGAACCGCCAGCTTCACGCCCGAAATGTGAAAGTAGTCGGGCATTTCAACATCAAGTTCCTCGTCGGCGATCCTGACGGGCCGGAAGGGCCTCGCGGCTTCTTCAAATTCTACCGCGACCTGTGGGACGAGCGCGAACTCGGCCCGAAGCCCGTCGCCGATGCGAAAGATCTGCTCGAAGTGGACGCGAACGGCGCTCCGATTGTGGACAACAACTACAAGATCGGTGGTATGAAAGAATACTGGGGCTGCCTGCTGAATCCGCACTGGCGCGCAGTGCTGAAGGCGTGGGCAAAGCGCGGCATCGAGCGCGGTGTGGACGGCTACATGATCAATTATTTCTACCGGCACAACTGCCTCTGCACGCACTGCCGCAAGGCGTTTTCCGAATACATGCGTGAGCGTTTCACCGCGGAACAGCTCCGGGAAAAATTCGGCATCACGGACATCGCCACCCACGTCTTCACCGAGATCGTCGCGTGGCATCCGCCCGCGGAATCCACGCCGCTCCGCCGCGAGATGCTCCGCTTTTCGCAGATCGCAAACAAGCGCGCGTATGACGAGGTCTTCGTGGACTACGCGCGCAAGCTGAAGCCGGGACTGATCCTCGGGCAGTGGAATCACCTCGGTGATTTCAATCAGGTGAGCGGCGACGAGCGATGCCTCCTGCCCGCGGAACTCTGGGCGCGTGGCGAGGACTACGCGTGGTACAGCACCGGCGCGAGCGCGTGCTACACCGACCTCGCGAACGGCTGGCTCGGCGAAGGCACACTGCAGGCGCGCTACGTCGCCGGCGCGCTTGGCGGACGGCCGTTCACGCTCGGCAAATACGAGAGCACGCGCACGCGCGTTGCGATCTCGGAACTCGCGGCGAATGGCGGCGTGCCGATGGGCTTCTACACGCGCTTCAAGGATCCCGCAGCCCGCGCGGAGATCGTCCGCTACTACCGTTTCATCGAGCAGCACGACGCCATCTTTCGTGGCGCGCGTCCGCATGCCGAGTCGGTGCTGATTTATCCGCGCACCTCGATCCACGAGGGGAAAATGGATGCTCTGCTGCATTTTAAGGATCTCGGCCACAGCCTGCTCGATGCGCACCGGCTCTTCGCGATCCTCCCGGATGATGTCGCCGTGCCGGAGCATCTGAAGACCGCACGCGCCCGCAGCGATGCAAAAACGGAGGAAAAATCCTGGAGCCGTTTCGACGCGCCGAAGACCGTGCGCGTCTCAGCCTCCGTGCCCGCGGGCGGCGGCAGGCTCCACTTTCACTTTGTGAACTACAACCGCACCGAACCCGAGAAGCCGAAAAGCCCCGGTCGCGGGATCGAGGACGAAAAGCCGATCGCGACCGCCCCAATCGCGTGCGACGTGCCACTGCCCGCGGAGTTCAAAAATCCGCGCGTCACCATCTTTACGCCGGAGTCTCCGGCAGCAGTGCAGATCGCGGCGAAGTTTGAAAACGGCCGGCTCAAATTCGATGTGCCCGGGTTCCTTGTTTACGCGATCGTGGAGATTCAGCCGGGCGCGGAGGAAAAGTAGTGATGCTTGAAACCTCGCCTACCGTGCCGTCGCCCCGAGCAACGTGAGCACGCTCTTCGCGGGGATGGCCTCGTGCAGGTTCATGTAGGTCGGATTCGCCTCCGGCGGACGCGGCTGCGCGCCTGCGGAGACCCCCGGATTCTGCACTCCTTTCGAGATGGCCTGGATGCGCGCGACATGGCCGATGACGTTGCCGCATTCGTCGAGAACCGCGGAGCCGCTGCTGCCCGGCGCCCAGTCGGTGCTCACATTCAGCCGCTGGAAGCGCGGGTCGGACGGCGCAGATGCATTCACCGAAAAGAAACGGTTGATGATGCCGTTGCTGAAGTAACCGCGCGTGTTATTCGGATCGCTCAGGCAATAGGCCGCATCGCCGATCTGCGGCTCGGCTGCGAGCGCGAGCGGCGTGAGATCCGTCGCGCGCACCCGCACGATTGCGGCGTCCATTTCCTTGTCCGCGCCGAGCACGGTGGTCACGGCCAGCACTTCGCTGTCGCCGCGGATCGCGATGGGGTCCCCTTCGCCCGCGCGCATGTTTGCGGGCTGTTCGAACACATGAAACGCCGTGGCCACGGTGTCCTTCGCAATCGCGTAGCCTCCTGCGGCGTTGAGGTGCCAGTTGTTGCAGCGCGTGCAGCGGAAAAACCAGCCGACACGCACATGTGCGGTGCGCGCGCGCTCGGCGATTTCGTGGCCGCGCAGCGGGCGCGTGGAGACTGGCACGAGATCGATCTTCTCGCGTTTCGGCGATTGCATCTGCGCGGCGAATGCCTCGGCACCGGTGAGTCTCCCCTCCTTCGCGAGCTGCTCGGCCTTCGCGATAGCGGGATCCAGCGGACGAGGAGGCGCGACGGGGGCACCGGACACCGGCACCTCGGACTTCGCGACGGAGACGGGCGGCTTGCCGAGATTTTTCAGGCAGCGGTCCACCGTCTCGCGCAGCGCCGCACCGCGAAGCTCGTTCCTTTCCGCAACGACAAGTCCGGTTCCGCCGTCAATGAGCCACGCCGCCGGAATGGAATGCACGTCGTATTTTTGTGCGAGCGCCGCCTTCCAAGCCTGGCCGTCGGCGATCTGCGGCCACGGCATGTGATTCTCCTCGGCAAATTTTGCGAGCGCTGGCAGCGACTTCTCACTGTCGAGGCTGATGCCGACGATCTCGAAGCCCTTCGCGTGGAACTCCTCATAGACTTTCACGAGATTCGGAAGTTCAGCTCGGCACGGCCCGCACCATGTCGCCCAGAAATCGAGCATGATGAGCTTTCCCTTGAAGCCGTCGGGCACCGCGATTTCCTGGCCCTTCGTGCTCTTCTCGGTGAAGGCGGGCGCCTTTTTTCCCACACCCGGCGCAGTGGACGCGGCGATCTGGGCGGAGACGTTTCCGGCGAGGAAAATCGCGGCGATTAGGAGCAGCTTGAGGATGTTCATGTTGGGTTTGCGGTTCATTTTTGGGAACGGGAAAAAGCGGGCTCAGTTTCGCATCGCGCGCCCCGGCGACAAGACTCGGCGTTATTTTTTCTTCGCCGCCCACGCGTCGAACTGCGCGCGGTATTCGGGCGTCATCGGTGTGAAGGTGATCTTCACCTTCGGCAGATCCGCCTTGAGTTTCTCGAGATCCTCCGGCGAGAGCGCGACGTCCTTCAGATCGAGCGTGGCGAGCGCGGGGATTTCCTTCAGCCGGTTCATCCCGCCCGCGTAGGTGAAGACGGCAAATTCCAGCGAGAGCTTGCTGAGTTTCGGGATGCTCGCGAGCGTCGCGAGCGAGGCATCGGTGAGTCCGGCGTAGCCTTTTGCCCACAGCCGCACGGATTCCAGCGACGGATGGTTTTTCAAAAGCGCGACGAACTCATCGCTCGCAGCGCCGTGCTTCAAATCCACGCGCTGGAGCCTCGGCGACGTGATTGCCTCGATGCAGAACGCGCCGTCGCTCGAAAAAACTTCGAGCGCGGGATGCGCCGAGAGCGACGCCTTCGCCTCGGGCGTCGGGCGCGTGATGTGCATTGTGTGCAGCGTCTTCAGCGATTTCATGTCGCCAAATTTCGCCGCGCCGTTTCCCGTGACGGTCGAGCCGTTCACCGCGACTGTCTCCGGATTCATCGCCGCGAGCCGTTGCATCCCGGCATCGTCGAGCGCCGCGCCGCTGAACGAAAATGACCGCACATGGAGTGCTGCAATCGCGTCCCACTGCTCGGGAGTGAGCACCGTTTTGGATTCGACGGTCAGTGTCAGCCCCGCGGGCTTGCGGTCGGCGAGCGTCGCATTCAGCGGCTTCAGCACGGCTGGCACTTCGGGCAGCGGTGCCGGTTTGCTCTGTGCCGAAACAATGCCGGAGAGCGCGAGGCTGCTGAAAAGCGAAATGAGCAAGGACGTTCGGATCATGGCGAGAGAACCGGGCGGACGATCAAAACTAAGAGTTCGTATTTCGGGCAAATGCAGGGTGAGCCGTAGTCGCCCCACGGTGAATGAACCCCGGCTTGCCTTTCCACCTCGGGACTGCGTGAATGCCCGCACCCGCCGGATTCGCAATCCGGTGGCCTCAAAGTCATATCCCCCAATTCTCCCCTGCCAAAATGAATCCCGCAAAACTCACCGTCGCGCTCGCGATTTGCATGGCCTCCGTGCCAATCCTAATGAAAGCGGAAGACGCAAAGAGGGCGTCAACTGAAACGACAGCCAAGCCTGCAATCGCCAGCTCGGAAAAGTCAGCCGATCGCGCTGCGAACACCTCAGTTTATGCAAAGATCATCATTCCCCTGGACAAGCCCGCCGAAGGCAAGCAGGCGGTCGAGGCATGGATAGCCAAGGAACTGGCAAGCCGCGGCAAGACCCATGTGACGGCGGCCAGCGAGTGGGTTCGCCTTGGTGAACCTGGCGCGGACAAGGATGGCACCACCATCTGGAACGGCGTCCTCGGGGGAAAAACATGGGGTTGTCCCGCATGGGGGCAGGTGATGAAGCGAACGGCCGACGGGATGGTGAAGGTCAAACTCGACGGCTTTCTGCCAGTCGTGCCTTCCGTGAAAGGCGCGACTTTGGCCGCGAAACCAGGTAGCACCGCCATCGCAGAGATTCAAAAGGGGATGGCCTATGCGGCTTTGCGAATCGGCCCGCCAGACGAAACACCGACGCCGCCAACGGGCAAATAGCTTTCCATCACAAAGGAAGGCTCCTCAATCGAATCACATCACAGCGGATATCCATTATGCCTAACTTCCACTCCATGACTAAGTCATTCTTCCTACTATTAAGCATCGGCACCATCGGATTGTTGGCTGCGACGATGCGTGCTGTCGAAACTTATGCCGAAAATCCCGGAGCGGATGGCGACGGCAGCTTCACGATCGGCCCGGATTATCAAATTGACCCTGACCTCACAGACAAAGGCAACCCGAAGGGCAAATTGTTCACGTTCTCGATGGCACTTGCCGACAGTAAGATCTTCCGCGGCGATGACAAGACGCTCGATCCCGCAAAGAAGCCGGTGAAGAAGGAACGTAAGATCACGGTCTATGTCCCGACAAGCTACAAGGACGGCGTAAAGGCTCCTCTGCTGATCATTCATGATGGTCCCGGACAGCTAAGCCTCATCCGCAATGCGCTTGATAACCTGACTATTTCCAAGGATCCGAAACGCACATTGCCCGCATTTGTCGCGATAGCTGTTGAGAATGGAGGCAACGATGGAAAGAAGAGCGAGCGCGGCCTGGAGTATGATACGATGTCCGACCGGCTCGCGCGCTTCGTCCATGATGAAGTCTTGCCGGCGGTGCTGAACAATGCGGAGATCAAATCCGCATACCCGCACTTTGCCCTCACCGACAACCCGTGGGGTCGCGGCGTCATCGGGTGCAGTTCCGGCGGAGCGGCGGCATTGACGATGGGATGGTTCCGGCCCGACTGGTTCCGCCGTGTGATTGCCTATTCCGGCACCTTTGTCGATCAGCAGGATGATGATGCACCCGAGGAGGCGAAGTATCCGCTCGGAGCTTGGGAATACCACTCCGGCTTGAAACTTATCGAAACCAGCGAAGCAAAGCCGCTGCGCATTTTCACCCATGTGTCGGAGAAAGACATTCGCCCGAATGATGCCGAGGAAACGCATCATAACTGGGTAATGGCCGGTCAGCGCACGGCAGCGGCGCTGAAGGCCAAAGGCTATCATCACCGTTTCATTTTCAGCAAAGTAACAGGGCACTGCGACAGACGGGTCTTTGAGCAGACGCTGGCGGACACGCTGGTGTGGGTTTGGCGCGGCTACCACGCGGACTGAAAACGCGCGGAGCATTCAGCCGAGATTCAGACAGGCGCAATGCGCGGTCGCTTTCCGCCAAACGGTGAGAAGACAGCGGGGCATCTCCGCGCATCATGCGAGGTGGAGGTAATCGCCATGAAAGCAAAAAAGCAAAAAGCCCTGCCTGCGCACAAAAGACCGGAAGCCCTGCCACCGCATGAGCCCGGTCACGATGAAATCGCACTCGCCGCCTACCACATTTGGGTGGATTGCGGGCGCCCCGAGGGCGACGGTGTCGCTCATTGGCTGGAAGCCGAGGCGCAACTGCGCGGCGCTTGGAACGTCATTGCCTTCGAGCTTTGATCACTGCCCAATTTCCGCTCTGCATTTCACAACCGGCGACGAGCGAACCGACGGACGCGCGCGTACGCTGCGCGCCTATGCTACACGAAGTCTCCGGCGACATTCTCCTCTCCCGCGCATCCGCCATCGCACATGGCGTCGCGCCAAACGACCACATGGCCACCGGCCTCGCGCACAACCTGCGCGAAGACTGGCCGGCGATGCACAAGGACTTCCGCCACCACTCACACACGAGCCATCCGAAGCCCGGTTCGATTTGGGCGTGGGCTGGTGCGGGCGGACGGCGGATCATCGCGCTCTTCACGCAGCAACCGGCCCCGAATGAACACACGCACCCCGGCAAGGCGCGCATTCAGGATGTGAACCACTGCCTGCGTGCGCTGCGTCATTTCATTGACGAGGAAAAAATCGCGAGCATCGCGCTGCCCCGCCTGGCAAGCGGAGTCGGCGGGCTTTCGTGGGATGAAGTCAGGCCGCTCGTTGAGCAGCATCTCGGCACGCTGAAAGTCCCGGTCTACCTCTACACAACTTTTCAAAAAGGCGTGCAGGCCAAGGAACCGGCGGTGTAGCGCACCGGCATCCCCGCCTCCCAAATTCACACCTGACTGTACGCGCTGGCGAATATCCGCGCGGGTGTCGGCTGCCGTCATGCACGGGCACGACGAGGCAGGGGGCGGCAGTGAAAATCCCGAGGGCGCGGAGCCGGAACATTTTCATGGAGAGGGCGACGCTTCTCGCAGGACAAAAGCTGCAAGCCAGGAAGCTGACTCGCGGGAAGGGATTGCGCGAGCCTTCCGCGTGGCAACCCGCGGCTGGCTTCCGCCAACGTCGGTGAAGACTCGCAAACGAGGAGCACCGATGCTTGATTGCAGGCAGGCCAATCCGCCAACGACCCGATTCCTCCACCAAAAAACAAAGCCATGAAAACAAAACCAACCTCCACTTCATCCGGCAGCGCCAAACTCATCGTGACCGACAAGGCGGGCCGAAAGAAGGCATCGGCACCGGCGTCTCAGATGACGCCCGCGCAGTTCCACATCGGGCGCATCCTCGTCCCGGTAGATTTTTCCGAGCACTCCCAGAAGGCGCTCCGCTACGCGCTTGCATTTGCAAAGCAGTTCGGCGCGGAGGTCACGCTCGTCCACATCGTCGAGCAGATGGTGTATCCCGGCGACTGGATGTATCCGCCGCTCGCCGTCACGGATTTTGCGACGGAGAAACGCGCGGAAATGATCTCGCGGCTGCAGGCGCTCGATGCGGGCTCGGGCGTGAAGACGCAGCACATCGTCCGCCTCGGCCGGGCGTGGCAGGAGATCGGCGAGATCGCGGAGGAGATGAAGTCCGATCTGATCATCCTCGCGACCCATGGCTACACCGGGCTGAAGCACGTCCTCCTCGGCAGCGTCGCGGAAAAAATCGTCCGCCACGCCCCTTGCCCGGTGCTTAGCGTCCGGCCTGACGAACGCGATTTCGTGTAGCGTGCAGCATGTTGGCTCGAATGCCCTCGTGAATTCCCGCCGCACCGCAATACGGCACCTTCATCCAAGAACGGCTGCGCTTTGACTGAAACCGCATTAACGGATGATTTCGCCCTTCGTCACGTCGCCGGGGATATCGAGGAGCTGGATCTGGTTGATGGTCTTGAAGTGCGCGTGGTCGTCGAACTGCCAGACGACCTTTTTGTCGCGCGTGACCTCGATGACTTGCGGCTGTTCGCCGATGTGGCCGTGGCCGAGATAGACGCAGAGGACGGTGTTGCCGTTTGGCAGCCGCTGCGCGCCGGCCATGAGGCGGAGCGGATTGCCGGGGAGATCGTTTTCGTTCAGCTCCCAGACGACTTTCTGTTCCGCATCCAGCTCGATGACCTTGTGTGCGTCGCCGCAGGTGACGAGCAGGTGGCCGTCCGGCAGAACCCACGCGCCGTGCGGGTCGCCGGGCACCTTGATTTCGCGCAGCACGCTGCCGCTGCCGTCGAGTTCCACGATTTTGCCCTCGCCTTTGAAAGTGACCATGTAGTGCCCGTTCGCGAGCTTGCGCGTGCCGCGGAACTGGTTGTGCAGCTTCACTTCGGGCGCGGTGGTGAGCTTGATTTCCTTGGCGATTTTCCCGTCGCGCCCGACTTCAATGATGCGGCTGGTGCCGCACTCGACGATTAAGACGTTCCCATCCGGCAACGGCTGGCATGCGTCCACCTCGACCTTCACGTCCGTCGGCGCCTTGTACTCCCACGCGACCTTTTTGTCCGGCGTGAGTTCGACCGCGCCGGTCGCGAAGCAGAAGAGCGTGTTGCCATTCGGGAGCCGCCAGCAGTCCTGCGGGGCTTTGCATTCGTAGAGCACTTCGATTTTCCCGTCGGCAGAGACGGTGGCGACCTTTCCGCCGTTGTAATCGCAGCAGAGGAAAGGGTGCGCGGCGCGCGTGCTGAAAGTGGCGGCGATGAGGAGGAATGCGAGCAGGGGGATTCGTGCGAAGTGCATGGGAGTTTCCATCGCGGAAAGCGGGCCGCAGTGCCAGCACAACGTCGCGTCGCGGTCTTCGGATTTCGGACGCAGATTCCGCGCTGGACAAAGGGGAGTCGGTTTTGAAACTCCCGCGCCGCATGAATTTTCAACTCCAGACGGATGCCGGAAGCGCCGCTGCGGCCCCGCACGCGGGCTGCACGACGATCGCAGGTTCCGTAATCGAATAATGGCAGGTTCCGGCGTGCCGCTGAAACTACGGATCGGCGCGATGCTCGCGATGGCCGCGCTGATCGTGGGGCTGATTTTCCTGTTGCGCGAATGCCGCCAGCGCATCGTCGGTCCCGGACGCGAGACGCCACAGCCATCGCAGGTCGCCCCGCGCTGAGGCCGCGTCTTTTCCCTCGCCACGTCTTGCAAGCCACGTATCGTCCGCGACCCTTTATGGCATTTGACTCCTCTCTTTTTGACTCCTCCGCACTGAAGGCCCGCGTGGCCGAGCTGCGGAGGTTCCTTTGACGTCCCAAAACTTCAGGCGCGGATAGCGGAGCTGGATGCGCTCATGGCGGCGCAGGATTTCTGGAACAGCCAGGAGCGCGCGCAGGCGACCATCGAGGAGGCCACGGGGCTGAAGAAAAAAGTCGAGCCGCTGCTGGAACTTGAGCGGCGTGCGGACGACCTCGAAGTGCTCATCGAGCTGACGGCGGCGGAAACCGATCCCGCGCAGCAGGACGCGGCGGCGGCGGATGTGAAAAAGGAGCACGCGGCGTTCGTCTCGGCGCTGGAGAAATTCGAACTTCAGCAATTTCTCTCGGGGCCGGCGGATCGCTGCAATTGCTTTCTCATCATCCACAGCGGCGCGGGCGGCACTGAGTCGTGCGACTGGGCGGACATGCTCATGCGGATGTACGTGCGCTGGGCGGAACGCAGCGGCTTCAAGGTCTCGACGGTGGACATCCAGCTCGGCGAGGAAACCGGCATCAAGGGCGCGACGCTGCGCATCGAGGGCGAGCACGCGTTCGGCTACCTCGCGTGCGAACGCGGTGTTCACCGGCTCGTGCGGATTTCGCCGTTCGACTCGAACAAGCGCCGCCACACGAGCTTCGCGAGCGTGGATGCGGTACCGGAGATGAAGGAGGATGCGCCCATTGAAGTGAACGAGGCGGACATCCGCGTGGACACGTATCGCGCGGGCGGCAAAGGCGGGCAGAACGTGAACAAGGTGGAGACAGCGGTGCGCATCACGCACATCCCCACGGGCATCGTCGCCGCGTGCCAGGTCGAGCGCAGTCAGGCGCAAAACAAAGTGACCGCGATGAAGATGATCAAGTCCAAGCTCTACCAGATGGAGCAGGACAAAAAGCGCGCGGAGATCGAAGCCGCGTACGGCGCGAAGCTGGACATCAGTTTCGGCAGCCAGATCCGCAGCTACGTCTTCCAGCCGTACCAGAAAATTCTGGATCTGCGGACGGGCGTCGCGACGAGCGACATCGCGGGCGTGATGGACGGCGACATCGAGAAATTCATCGAGGGAAAACTGCGCGGCCTCGTGCGGCAGAAGGGTGCGAGCGACGAGGAGGAGTAGCAAGGAATTGGAGCCGGCTCCCCGTCGCGCGCGATGTTCCCATTTGCCTCGCGCGCCGCGTGCCCCGATGCTCCGCGTCCTTCATGGGCGATTGCACTTTTACCTTCCTCGGCACGGGCACCTCGCAGGGCGTCCCGATGCTGACGTGCGACTGCGCAGTCTGCCGCTCCGCAGATCCGCGGGACAAGCGCACGCGCACCGCGGCCTACGTCGAGACCCCGGAATGCGCGTGGGTCGTGGACACGGGGCCGGACTTCCGCACGCAGGCGCTGCGCGAGAACATCCTGCGGCTCGATGCCGTGCTGCTCACGCACGCGCACTCGGATCACATCATGGGTTTCGACGACCTGCGGCCATTCTCGCATGGCGGAAAGGTGCTGCCGATCTACGGCTCGGAGCCCACGCTCGCGCAGTTGCGACAGACGTTTGCGTTTGCGTTTGACGGGCAGAACCGCTGGCCGGGCTACCTGCACCCCGAGGCGCATCCGGTGAATGGCCCGTTTCGCTTGGGCGAAACGGAGATCGTCCCGCTGCCGGTGCCGCACGGGCGCGTGACGACTTTCGGCTATCTTTTCATCCGCAGCGGACGACCGCTCGTCGCCTACCTGAGCGACTGCAAATCCGTGCCCGACTCCGTGTGCGCTCAGATCGCCGGGGTGGACACGCTCGTGCTCGATGCGCTGCGCCACCGGGAACATCCCACGCACATGAGCCTCGCCGAATCTCTCGCGACCGCCGCCGCAATCCGTCCGCGCCGGACGCTGCTCACGCACCTCTGCCACGATCTCGGCCACGCTGCGACCTCGGCTACGCTTCCCGAAGGCGTGAGCATCGCGACGGACGGCTTAAAACTGACGTTCTGACCGCTAACCGTGTTCGCTTTTTTCCCGCCCGCCATGTACCTCCGCACCCGCAAATGAAAACCGTCCGTGTCCCATGGATTCGCTGCCGCGCCGACGAGGTGGATGCCGTCCCGACCGAGATGGAATGGCGCGGGCGCAGTTTTGTGCTGCTCGCCTACTCGGAAAAGGAGGCATCCGACTGGTGGCGCGGCCTCTCCGATCGCGACCGCGAAAGCGCGCTCGGCATGGCCTCCGAAGCGGTGGACGACGGGCTGGGGCTTTTCTGAAATCCGCGACAAATTCTCCGGCGTCTGCTTTGGCTCAAAGCACGGGCTGTGGGATTTGCTCTTGACCGGTTCCGCACCGCCTTCATCATGCGCCCTTCTTTTTGCCGGAAACGGCTTTTTTCAACCGCATGCCCGACAATCTGGGAACTATCATCTGGACGCTTTGCTACTCCGCCGTGTTGCTGGGAATTTCCCTGTATGGCCTGCATCGCTATCTCATCGTTTATCTCTTCCTGAAGAACAGGCGGAACGCACCGCAGCCGCTCGCGAAGCTGGAGAGCCTCCCGCGCGTCACGGTTCAGTTGCCCATCTTCAATGAGCTTTACGTCGTCGAGCGCCTGCTCGATTCCGTCTCGAAACTCGACTACCCGCTCGATCTTCTCGACGTGCAGGTTCTTGACGACTCGACCGATGAGACGCGCGAACTCGCCACAAAACTCGTCGGCGCGCTCCAGGCCAAGGGCTTCGACATCACCCACATCCACCGCACGGATCGCACGGGCTTCAAGGCCGGTGCCTTGGAAAACGGGCTCCAGACGGCCAAGGGCGAGTTCATTCTGATCCTCGACGCCGACTTCGTCCCCACGCCGGACGTCCTGAAGCGCACCGTGGATTATTTTTCCGATCCCAAGGTCGGCATGATCCAGACTCGCTGGGGCCACCTGAACCGCACTTACTCCATGCTCACGCGCGTGCAGGCGATGTTCCTCGACGGCCACCTGCTGCTCGAACAGACAGGCCGCAACCGCTCGGGCCGCTTCATCAATTTCAACGGCACCGCAGGGGTGTGGCGCAAGTCATGCATCGTCGAAGCTGGCGGCTGGCAGCACGACACGCTCACTGAGGATTTGGATCTCAGCTACCGCGCGCAGCTCAAAGGCTGGAACTTCGTCTTCCTGCCCGATCTCGTTACGCCCGCCGAACTGCCCGTGGACATGAACGGTTTCAAGAGCCAGCAGCACCGCTGGACGAAGGGAAGCATCCAGACGTGTCGCAAACTCCTGCCCGCCGTCTGGCGTGCCGAGCTTCCGCTCAAGGTGAAGCTTGAGGCCACGATGCATCTCACTTCAAATTACGCATTCCTGCTCCTCGCGGCCATCTGCGTCCTCATGCAGCCGAGCATCGCCGCCTCGACAAACGGGAGCTGGGGCATCTGGCGCACCATCCTGCTCGACATCCCGATCTTCATCACCGGCTCGCTGCCCGCGATCGTCTTCTATGTCGTCTCGCAGCGCGAACTTTATCCGCGGTCGTGGTGGCGTGAAGTCCTCTACCTCCCCGCACTGCTCGCGCTCACGATCGGCCTCGCGGTGAACAACGCGTGGGCCGTCATCCAAGGAATGTTCGGCGTCACCGGAGAATTCACGCGCACGCCGAAATACGGAATCCAGACCAAGACGCAGGCGTGGAAAAAGACGAAATATTCCGTCGCAAAAAATCTCCTGCCCTTCATCGAGATCGCCTTCGCAGCCTACTTCATCTACTTCTTCGCCCACGAAGTCGCCGCGCACAACTGGCTCGCGATTCCCTTCCTCGCCCTCTTCGCCAGCGGCTTCAGCTACGTCGCCATGTGCTCCCTCGCACAGTGGTTCCCGCAGCTCCGCAATCCGTGGCGTGACAACGACGAAGCCCTTTCCGCATAAAAACGCGATGACACGAATGCCTGAAGAAAAGCACCGGAGGCAGGCCGCATGAGGCTCCGCATCCTCCTCGCCATCCTCCTCTCCCTTCAGACATTCATCGTTCTACAGTCGGCATCCGCGGCCGGTGCCGCATCCGTCATCGTCAGCGTACCCGAGCAGAAGCTCTACGTCTTCGATGAAAGCGGCCGCAAGATCACCAGCTACCGCGTCTCCACCTCAAAGTTCGGCCTCGGCGACTCCCGCAGCAGCTACGCCACGCCCGTCGGGCAGCTCGCAGTCGCCACGAAAATCGGCGGGGGTGCGGAACCCGGTTCCGTCTTCCGCCATTGCCGCCGCACGGGTGAAATCTGTCCGCCCAACGCCCCCGGCCGCGATCCCATCGTCACCCGCATTCTCTGCCTGCGCGGCCTCGAACAGCAGAACGCCCACGCGCTTTCGCGCGGAATCTTCATCCACGGCACGCCCGACGAACGCAACATCGGACGTCCCGCCAGCTACGGCTGCATCCGCATGAAATCCCGCGACGTCGTCGAACTCTTCGACAAGATCGCCGCCGGCACGCGCGTCGAGATCACCACCGAGCGCGTCGGCGGGCTCTTCGGCTCTCTCCCGCGCATCGCAGCAGGACGCGGGTAAAAATTCGCCGGCTCCCTTTCTCCGGCGCTCAGTCCTCGATCACCTCGAAGTGGCTGAACAGCTTGAAGCTCTCGTAGCGCGCCGCGATGTCCCCATCCGTCAGCGAACGCATCCGCTCGAGACTGAACTGCTCGACATTGTAGCTCGCGAGCACGGAACCAAAGACGACCGCCTTGCGCAGCGCGGCGAAATTCACGTCGCCCTTCGTGTTCGCGGCGAGATGCCCCGCGAGGCCGCCGGCAAAAGTGTCGCCCGCACCGGTGGGATCATGCACGTCCTCGAGCGGATACGCGCTGCAAGAAAAGAAGTCGCCATTTTGCCCGAACAGCAGGCATCCGTGCTCCCCCTTTTTCAGCGCCACAAATTTCGGCCCCAGCGCCTGAATCTTCATGCCGGCCCTGATCAGCGAAGTCTCCTGCGTCAGCAGGCGTGCCTCGCTGTCGTTCAAAATGAGCATGTCCACGCGCTTGAGCAGCCGCTTCAGCTCGTCGAGCGCGATGTTGATCCAGAGGTCCATCGTATCCGCGATCACGAACTTCGGCCGCTCCATCTGATCCAGCACGTGGTTCTGCAGATTCGGCCCGATGTTTGCCAGCAGTGCGAGCGACGGCTTTTTGTAGGCCGCCGGCAGCACGGGATTGAAATGCTCGAACACATTCAGCGCCACGCTGCGCGTCTCGCGCACATTCATGTCGAGCATGTATTCGCCCGACCAGCGGAACGTCTTCCCCGGCACGATCTGCAGGCCCGTGAGGTCAATTTTCCGCGACTTGAAAAACTCCACATGCTCCTCCGGAAAGTCATCGCCCACGACGCCGACGAGATTCACAGGCGAAAAAAACGACGCCCCCACCGCCGCGTAGCTCGCCGAGCCGCCGAGCAGATCAGCGTGCTCCTCAAACGGAGTCTTGACGGTATCGAGTGCGACGGAACCAACGACGAATACGGACATGGCAGGAGCTTTGGATTTTGAATTCTGAATGACGGAATTCCGCAATGCGCGGAAGATGAAGGGCGGACGAGTTACATGCGCCCACCGACGGCGTCCATTCCTTTGTAGCCGCAGACGGCAGGCGGGCTACGGAAGGATCGCCTTCGCCTCCCGGCAGTACGCCGCCACATCTCGCGCCTGCAAAATGCCGCTCACGATCACCACGCGCCGCGCGCCTGCGGCGATCACCTCGCCGAGGTTTTCCAGCTTCACGCCGCCGATGCAGAAAATCGGCACGTTTACGAGCGAATGCACGCGTGCGATTTCCGCAAGGCCGATGGCCGGGCGGCCCGCTTTCGTAGGCGTCGGAAAGAGCGGGCCGAATCCGATGTAGTCCGCACCTTCCGCCGCGGCGGCGACCGCCTGCTCCACCGAGTGCGTGCTTTTTCCAATGATCGGCAGCGGCACTTCGCCATCGAGCGCACGTCCGGCACGCCAGCGCGCATCGGCGACGGAAAAATCTTCCTGCCCCACATGCGCGCCGTCCGCGCCGACGCTTGGCACCAGTTCGGGAAAATCATTGATGATGAACGGCACGCCTGCGTCGTGCAGGATCGGCGCGACACGGTTTGCCATCTCCTCGATCGCGCGCTCGTCGCGCCCTTTTGCCCGGAGCTGCACGATGTCCACACCGCCCTCGCAGAGCTGCGCCGCTGCGCGTTCCAGCGAATCCTCGGCCACGTAGCCGAGATCGAGAATTCCGTAGAGCCGCGCATTCGCGAGCCGCGCTCCCACTGTGGTTTCGCCGATCATTTTTTGCCCGTGGTCGCGTTGAACTGGACGGCATCGGACGTGATGATCGTGGTGCCGCTGTTGAACGTATTCCCTCCGCCGAGGACCAGTGTGCCGCTGCCGGTCTTCGTCAGTTGCTGCGGCGGATTTGCGATCGCCTTCTGCAATTCAGCCCGCGCATCCTGAAGCCGTTCCTGCAGCACCGGCGTCGTGATTTGCGGCGCGATCTGATCGAGGAACGACAGCCGTCCCTGCAACCGGGTGATGCGGTCGGCGACGGGATCGTTCGCGGCCGAGCCGCCCGACATTTCGAGACCGGCGCCGGAATACGTCACCGTCTGCGTGTTTCCAAAAGTCTGGAGAAAATTTTCGCGGAACCGCTTGTCCGTGTTTCCCGCGAAAATCTGCGCGACATTCTGCGCGACGACCGGCTCCGAGTAGTTGAGCTGCTGCAGGCTCCACGGGTTGGACGCCAGGCTGTTCCTCGTTGCCTCATTTGCAAAAAGCCGCTGCATTGCGGGCGTCCGCACATCCGCAGGCAGCGCATCCAGCGATGCGATGAACTGCGTGGCGGTCATCGGATTCCTGTTCACGAATGCCTCCGCCGCGGGCAGCAGCTCCGTCGCCTTGTATCGCTGCATCGCCTCGAAAATCACCGCGCCGCTGTTCAGCGCCCACACGTCCTTTTCCACCGGCTTGTCCGCGAGCTGTTGGATCGCCTGGATTGCCTCGGAGCGGTACACGCCCGGCGCCTGCTTCTCGAGTATCGCGATGACGGCCGAAGCCTCGGGCAACTGAGCCGTCGTTTTCAGCACGTCGCGCGCGAGATCGATCGCCTCGTTGCCCGGCCAGTCGCGGAGTGAATTCAGCAGCGACGCGCGCAGCGATCCGGTCTGCACCACGCGCCCGTCCACAATCGCGTATCCGCCGTTGGGAAATTTCACATCCTGCCCCGCGCGGAAATAATCGCGCAGCACCTGCAAGCCCTCCGGCCCCATTCCGCGGAGCTGCTTTACCAGCGAATCAATCGCTGCCTGCCTGCGGTTCGGATCCATGTCCTTCAGTTTCCCGATCGCCTCGTGGAAAGTCTCCGCCGCGCCCTTCGGCCCCGGCGCGCCTTCGTTCGCCGGTGCAACAACGCCGCTGTCGCGCGCCGAAACCGTGAGCCCGCGTTGTGAACGCTCGCCCGGCACGGCCGATGAGGAAACGCGCGACGAGGGAGCGTCCGCCGCAGCGGTGGAAGCAGCGGGCTTCGGCTCACCATCCGGCGGCGGGACAGGCTGCCAGAATACGATGGCGGCAAGAACGAAGCCACCGAGGAAGCCGAGGAGGGAGAACAGAATTTCGCGGCGCATGGTTTTCCCCTACCTCCGAACCTGCCTGTCGGCAAGCCGCACAAGAAGGCGGCAGCGGGTTTGATAACGTCAACCCGGTTGTCAGAACCGCCCGTCCGGCGCTAGCCTCGCAGAATGCCCGCAGACACCGCAGTCCTCCTCGTCTATTGCCCCGACCAGCCCGGCCTCGTCCACGCCGTCACGCATTTCATTTTCGAGCACCGCGGCAACATCCTCGACCTCGAGCAGCACATTGACCACGAGGACGACGTCTTCTTCATGCGCGTCGAGTGGTCGCTGGAAAAATTCACCATCGCAAAGGCCGACATCGCTTCGCATCTCGCGCGCATCGCCGAGAGCCGGCTCATGTGGTGGCGGCTGCAATTTTCCACCGAGCGCAAGCGCCTCGCGATTTTCGTCTCGAAGGAAAGCCACTGCCTCTACGACATCCTTTCGCGCAACGACACCGGTGAATTTCCTGCCGATGTCGCGCTCGTTGTGAGCAACCACGAGACGCTGCGCTCCGCCTCGGAACGGTTCGGGATCGCCTTCCACCATTTCCCGATCACAAAGGAGAACCATGCCGCGCAGGAGGAAAAGCAACTCGAGCTGCTAAACGAACGCCGGATTGATACCGTAGTGCTCGCCCGCTACATGCAGATCATCGGCAGGCCGATGATCGAAGCCTTTCCACATCGCATTCTGAACATCCATCACTCGTTCCTCCCGGCCTTTGTCGGTGCGAAACCCTATCATCAGGCATACGAGCGCGGTGTGAAACTCATCGGCGCGACCAGCCATTATGTTACCGAGGATCTCGACCAGGGACCGATTATTCACCAGGACGTGATGCCCGTCTCGCACCAGCATAGCGTGGATGATCTTGTAAGGCTTGGTCGCGACTTGGAAAAGACAGTGCTCTCCAATGCGCTGCGCTGGCATGTGCTGAACAAGGTGCTTGTCTATCGGAATAAGACCGTCGTGTTTTCCTGAGCACTTAGGGAGACACTGATTTTTCCGCAGATTGCGCAGATTTGCGCAGATGGCAAGGCAGCGCGCCTGCTTCTTCTGTGAAAATTTGCGCAATCTGCGGATGAAAGCATCTCTTCTTGGTTAAGTCAGAGGTTCATTAGTTTCAGGTTTGAAGTGCGATAACGGCTAATGACGGATGCAACATTAGCCAAACTGCTGTTTCTTCTTTCGTCGAAAAGCAAACCGCCGCGTCCTTTTCGGAACGCGGCGGCTGTGATTTGATCCGCGCGAAAATGCGCGGGTGATTTTTAGCGGAGTTTAGAACTCGCCGCCGCCGCCGTGACCATGATGGTCGCCGCCAGCAGGGGCTGCCTTCTTCTCCGGGATCTCGGTGATGATGCACTCAGTGGTGAGCAGCAGGCCGCTGATGGAAGCGGCATTCTGCAGCGCGCTGCGCGTGACCTTCGTGGGGTCAACGACGCCGGCCTTCACGAGGTCCGTCCATTCGCCGGTGGCGATGTTCAGGCCTTCGTTGCCCTTGCGGCGCTTGCATTCGCTGACGATGAGCGCGCCTTCGAGGCCCGCGTTGTCGGCGAGCGTACGGAGCGGTTGCTCGATCGCGCGACGCACGATCTCGGCGCCGATCTTCTCGTCGCCTTCGAGCTTGAGGCTGTCGAGGGCCTTCTGCGCACGGATGAGTGCGACACCGCCTCCGGGGACGATGCCTTCCTCGACGGCTGCGCGCGTGGCGTGCAGCGCGTCTTCGACGCGGGCCTTCTTCTCCTTCATCTCAGTCTCGGTGGCTGCACCGACATTGATGACGGCGACGCCGCCGGCGAGCTTGGCGAGACGCTCCTGGAGCTTCTCACGGTCGTAATCGCTGGTGGTTTCTTCGATCTGGCGGCGAATCTGCGACACGCGGCCTTGGATGTCGGACGGTTTGCCGGTGCCTTCGACGATGGTGGTGTTTTCCTTGTCGATGGTGACGCGCTTTGCCTTGCCGAGGTCTTCGAGCCCGAGGTTTTCGAGCTTGAGGCCGAGGTCTTCGGTGATGCAACGGCCACCGGTGAGGATGGCGATGTCTTCCATCATGGCCTTGCGGCGGTCACCGAAGCCGGGCGCCTTCACGGCGGCGACATTGATGGTGCCACGGAGCTTGTTCACAACGAGCGTCGCGAGGGCTTCGCCTTCGACGTCTTCGGAGATGATGAGGAGCGGCTTGCCGGTCTTCGCAACCTTTTCCAACACGGGGAGGATGTCCTTGAGGTTGGTGATTTTCTTCTCGTGGATGAGGAGGTAGGCGTTCTCGAGGTTCGCTTCCATCGTCTCGGCATTAGTCACGAAGTAGGGCGAGATATAGCCCTTGTCGAACTGCATGCCTTCAACAACGTCGAGCGTCGTTTCGATGCTCTTGGCTTCCTCGACGGTGATTGTGCCGTCCTTGCCCACCTTGTCCATCGCGTCGGCAATGATGTTGCCGATGGCGGTGTCCCAGTTGGCGGAAACGGTCGCGACCTGCGCGATTTCCGTGCGGTCCTTGACCTTCTTGGAGATGCGCGCGAGTTCCGCGACGATCGCCTCGACGGCTTTGGTGATGCCGCGCTGGAGCGACGTCGGCGTTGCGCCGGCGGTCACATTGCGGAGGCCTTCGCGATAGATGCTCTCGGCGAGAACGGTCGCGGTCGTGGTGCCGTCACCGGCGATGTCGCTGGTCTTGCTCGCGACTTCGCGGACGAGCTGCGCGCCCATGTTTTCATAGGGGCACTCAAGTTCGATTTCCTTCGCGACCGTGACACCGTCTTTGGTGATGGTCGGAGAGCCGAACTTTTTGTCGAGGATGACGTTGCGGCCTGATGGCCCGAGCGTGGCTTTCACCGCGCGTGCGAGTTTTTCCACGCCGCGCAGGAGGGCCTGGCGTGCGGATTCGTCGAATTGGAGTTGTTTAGCTGCCATGTTAGTTAGTTGGTAATGTTATGAGTTAGTTTGTTGCTTAGCCGATGATGCCGAGGATGTCGTCTTCGCGCATGATGAGATAGCTGGTGCCATCTACCTTGATCTCGGTGCCGCCGTACTTGCTGATGAGCACGGTGTCGCCGGTCTTCACGACGAAGGGGATGTTCTTCCCGTCTTCATCGCGCTTCCCGGTGCCGAGGGCGACGATTTTGCCTTCCTGCGGTTTTTCCTTTGCGGTGTCGGGAATGATGATCCCGCCTTTTTTGACTTCCGCTTCTTCAAGCGGCTGAACTAGCACGCGATCCCCGAGGGGACGAACGTTGACTTTTGCCATGGTATTTGTGTTGTTGGTTTGTTGTTGCTTGTGGGTTTTTAACGAACCCAAGCCGGCATTGCAGCTTAGGTTCGATAAATTGTGAGAGGCGAATGCCGGGACTGCGAAGGCAAGGCAGCCGATGGCGAGGGAAAGGCGACGTTTCATGTGGGGTGTTCTAGCTCTTCTTAGCTATGCAGTCGAAAGCTGCAGTTACGCTTGCGCAGATTCTTTCTGTCCATTCCTTTTCGTTACCAGCCAACACGAACGTCTCGGGCGCGTCCGCCATAGTTGATGCGACAGATGCGAGCGCGTTCCATGATTCGTTGTGACCAATGTTTATGTCAATGATCTCCAAGCCTCCGGCTGGCGAAAGCATTTCAAAATGGGCCACATTTATCTGGCCGCGCAGTGTGTTTTCTTGTGGCCGTCCTTCAGGAGTATCGATTCGTGACTCGAATTTTTGGCACGTAATATCCTTACGCCTGATCTGCTGAGTGAGCAGCGGATCAAGTGCAGATTGGATCCGACGACGAACGTGCGAAAATTCGATTTCTGGAATACTAGGTTCCATCCGGAATTATTTCTTTTTGTTCTCGTCCACGACCTCGAACTCCGCGTCCACGACGTCGCCGTCTTTCTTCGGCGCTTCGGCGGCACCCGCCTGGCTCGCGCCTTCGGGCTGCGCTCCGGCTCCGGAGGCGGCGGCGTTCTTGTAGAGTTCCTCGCTGGCCGCCTGGAATTTGTTCTGGAGTTCCGTGTAGGCGGTCTTGATGGCGTCGGTGTCGTTGCCCTTCAGCGTCTCGCGGACGGTGGCGATCTTCGTCTCGATCTCGGCCTTCACATTGCCGGGGATTTTCTCGCCAAGTTCCTTGAGCTGCTTCTCGCACTGGTAGGCGAGGTTGTCGGCATTGTTGCGGACTTCGGCGGCTTCCTTGACCTTCTTGTCCTCCTCGGCATGGGCCTCGGCGTCGCGCTGCATTTTCTCGACCTCGTCCTTCGAGAGGCCGCTGCTGCCGGTGATGGAAATCTTCTGCTCCTTGCCCGTGCCGAGATCCTTCGCGGAGACGTGCAGGATGCCGTTCGCATCAATGTCAAACGTGACTTCGACCTGCGGCGTGCCACGGGGCGCCGGCGGGATGCCATCAAGGTGGAAGGTGCCGAGCTTCTTGTTGTCCTTCGACATCGGGCGCTCGCCTTGGAGCACGACGATTTCGACGCCGGGCTGGTTGTCGCTGTAGGTCGAGAATGTCTGCGATTTGCGCGTGGGGATGGTCGTATTGCGCGCAATCATCGAGGTGGCCACGCCGCCTGCGGTTTCGATGGCGAGCGTGAGCGGCGCGACGTCGAGCAGGAGCACGTCCTTCACGTCACCCTTCAGCACGCCGCCCTGGATGGCAGCACCGATGGCGACCACTTCGTCCGGGTTCACGCCCTTGTGCGGCTCCTTGCCGATGATGGCGCGCGCGGTCTCGACGACCTTCGGCATGCGCGTCATGCCGCCGACGAGCACGAGTTCGTTGATCTCGTTTTGCGTGAGCCCCGCGTCCTTCATACAGGCGCGGGTCGGTGCGAGTGTGCGCTGGAAGAGCGAATCCGTGAGCTGCTCCAGCTTCGAGCGCGTGAGCTTCTTCTGGATGTGCTTCGGCCCGCTCTGGTCGGCGGTGATGAAGGGCAGGTTGATTTCGTATTCCTGCGTGGATGAAAGCGCGATCTTAGCCTTCTCGCATTCTTCCTTGATGCGCTGGATGGCGTCGGGCTGCTTAGTCAGGTCGAGGCCGCTGTCGGCCTTGAACTCGGCGAGCACCCAATCCATGAGCGCGTGATCCCAGTCGTCGCCGCCAAGGTGCGTGTCGCCGTTCGTGGCCTTCACCTCGAAGACGCCGTCGCCGATTTCGAGCACCGAAATATCAAACGTGCCGCCGCCCAAGTCATAGACCGCGATCTTCTCGTCCTTCTTCTTATCGAGGCCGTAAGCCAGCGAAGCCGCCGTCGGCTCGTTAATGATACGGAGCACTTCGAGGCCTGCGATCTTACCCGCATCCTTAGTTGCCTGGCGCTGCGAGTCATTGAAATAGGCTGGCACCGTGACCACCGCCTGCGTGATCGTCTCGCCGAGCTTAGCTTCCGCGTCGGACTTCAGCTTAGCCAAGATCATCGCGCTGATTTCCGGCGGCGAGAACGTCTTAGTCTCGCCGTTTACAACGACCTGGATGTGCGCGTCGCCATTCGCCGCCTTCACGACCTTGTAAGGCACGCGTTTCAGCTCGTCCTGCACTTCGTCAAACTTGCGCCCCATGAAACGCTTCACGGAGAAAATGGTGTTGGTCGCATTCGTCACCGCCTGCCGCTTGGCAGCCTGCCCGACAAGCCGTTCGCCCGTCTTTGAAAATGCGACGATGGAAGGCGTGGTGCGCGCGCCTTCGGAGTTTTCGAGGACCACAGGCTCGCCGCCTTCCATGACGGACATGCAGGAGTTCGTGGTGCCGAGGTCAATGCCGAGAATTTTAGCCATAAAGTTGTTGGGTTGGTTGAAGTGGGTTGTCCGGGGTGAGCGGATTGGAAATTGGTCGCCAGCCCATCTGCAAGGGGCACGCCAGGTCGCAATCTTTCATCCAACATACTGATGGTGTGTGTCTTCCGTTTCTTCACCAATGTCTGACGCATCGTGCGTGGCGCTGCTTTTGGCTCACTTGGCGCACATGAGATGCGCCGCTGTGACGCACAAGACCGTTAGGAGCGGCTCAGTTTGGAAATCACCGGTCGTATTGAGCGGAGTCGCACCGCATTGGTGAGGCTCCGCAGTCGCTGTGTTTTCTTTTCCCATTCAGCCTTGGGTCAAAAAACAGGAGCGCGCGCGCGTGTGCGCGCGTGTGTGCGCGTGTGTGCGAGAAAAAGCGAGAAAGAAACCGCGTGCTTTTCTTCATTCAGAACACCGGAAATTTTCAAACTGAGCCACTACCCGACCGTTCGTTTCCTGCCATCGGCGCGGTTCAGAGAATCAGACGAGATGGAGCGGAAGCGCCATGCAGGATGGGGCGCGCAAGAAAAGGGCGGTGCCGCGCATCCGCAGCTTGGCAAGCCATTCCCAAGCGCCTATTTTTTCCCGCCTGTGAAACACACTGCCCCGCTCCTCGCCGCATTCGCACTTGCTTTCTCCTCGTACGCCGCAGACGAGTGGCCGCAATTCCGCGGGCCGACGGGGCAGGGGATCTCGGATGCGAAGGGCGTGCCGACGGAGTGGAGCGACACGCAGCACGTCGCGTGGAAAATCGAGGTGCCGGGCAAGGGCTGGTCGTCGCCCGTGCTCTCGCAGGGCAGGCTCTATCTCACCACCGCTGTCGGGGATTCCACGGGCGGTGTCTCGCTGCGTGCGCTGTGCCTTGATGCAAAGGACGGACGCACGCTCTGGGACACCGAGATTTTCCAGCCCGATCCCGCCACTGCCGCAGCCATGCACCGGAAGAATTCGCTCGCGAGCCCGTCGCCGATCGTCACGTCCGACCGGCTCTTCGTCCACTTCGGTCACCTCGGCACCGCGGCGTTGGATTTGAAAGGCAAGATCGTGTGGAAGCAGAGCGAACTCGCCTACGCCCCCGTTCACGGCAACGGCGGATCGCCGGCGCTCGTTGGCGACGCGCTGGTGTTCAGTTGCGATGCGGCGAAGGATCCGTTCGTCGTCGCACTCGACACGGCGAGCGGCAAGGTGCGCTGGAAAACTCCGCGCAACACGACGGCGAAAAAGCCCTTCTCGTTTTGCACACCGCAGCCGATCACGATCGGCGGCGTGACGCAGGTCATCCTGCCGGGCAGCGGTTTTGTCGGCAGCTACGACCCGGCCGACGGCCATGAAAACTGGCGCGTGAACTACGGCGAAGGCTACTCGGTCGTGCCGCGCCCGGTGTTCGCGCACGGGCTGCTCTTCATCAGCTCGAGTTTCGACAAACCCGTGCTCCTCGCGGTGCGCCCCGACGGCGCGAGGGGCGATGCGACCGAGACGAACATCGCGTGGACTCACAACAAGGCCGTGCCGCACAGCGCCTCGATGCTCGTGCTCGGCGACGAACTTTATTTTGTCTCGGATGCAGGCATCGCGACATGCGCCGACGCGAAGACCGGCGAGGTCCGCTGGAGCGAGCGGCTCGGCGGAAATTTCTCCGCGTCGCCGTTCGCTGCGGAGGGGCGTGTGTATTTTCAAAATGAGACGGGCTCGACATTCGTGCTGAAGGCCGGGAAGGCATTCGAGCAGATTGCAAAGAACGACATCGGCGAGCCCACGCTGGCGTCCATCGCGGTGGCGGACGGAGCGATTTACCTGCGCTCGGAGAAATTCCTGCGCAAGATCACGCGCTGATTTTTCCAGTGCGCGGCATCAGCGCCACTCGTGCTTCGGATATTTGCGCGAGAGTTCCTGCTTCAGCTTCGGGTAGCTCTCCTTCCAAAAATTCGAGAGGCTTGTGGTGATCTGCACCGGCCGCTGGTTCGGCGCGAGGATCTGGATGACGAGTGAGATTTTTCCGCCCGCGATGCGGATGTCACCATCCACGCCGTAAAGATCCTGGATGCGCGCGGCGAGCGTCGGCGGCGCATTGTCGGCGTAGGTGATTTTGGCGCGGCGTCCGCCGGGCAGCTCGAAACGCTCGGGGGCCATGCGGTCGAGAAGATCGAGCTGCGCGGATGAGAGCCACGATTTCACGACGGGCCACACGTCGCGATCCTTGATCTCGCGGTAGCTCATCGCGCCGAGGCAAAGCTGCTCGATGAGCGTGCCGCGATCGGCCTGCGTGAGCGAGGGCAGCTCGTATTCCGGGCACCACCCGGCGAGGCACTTCAGGCGGATGATCCACTGCTCGATGTCGAAGTTCCATTTGTCGAGCGGGCAGCGCCCGGCTGCGACCTCTGCGGCGAGCAGCGCGGCGGCCTGCTCGCGCGGCACGTCGTCGCTGCGCTCGGCGCGGATTTCGAGATCGCGGAAACGCGTGACCTTGCGCGACATCACGCGGCGCTGCGTGGTGTCGTAAAAACATTCGGTCTGCTGGCTGAACGCCTCGGGAAAGATCTCCTTCAGCCACTCCTCCTTCACTGCGGTCGCGAGCGTGAGCAGCGTCTGCACGTCGTCGCGGCTGTCCACCTCGCGCACTTCGCTCACGACGAGCAGCGGCGCATCCTGCACCACGCTCTCGCGCGCCAGCACGCCGCGGCGCCCGTGGACGAGCTGCACGCGCAGCGTCCCGCGGTCGAGCCGGATGCCGACGAGATCGGGGAAGCCCGCGAGGATGCAGCGCGCGGTGTTCTCCGGGCTCGGGTCGCGCGGTTCGGTGGCCAGCCCCTCGTCGCGGGCGATGCCGAGGAATTGCTGAGAAAGTGCGAGCGCCTCGCGTGCGGCGATGCCGTTGACACCGAGCGGACGCAACTTCTGCGGATTGAAGTTCGCATTTTCCGCAAAGCGGAGCGCGCGCAGCAGCACGAAGAAGTCGCTGCTGCCATCGCCGCCGAGCAAATCCTCGCGGTCAGTCTGCTGCTGCTTGCCCTGCGAACGGTGGAGGATCGGCTTGCCCTGCGTGAGCGCCGCGACCTGGCAGATCGCGGGCACGCAACCGCGCTCGTGTGCAGCGAGCAACATGCGCGCGTATCGCGGGTGCGCGGGGAATGCGAGCATCCGACGGCCAAGCTCCGTGATACTCCCGGTCGCATCGGTCGCTCCGAGATCGAGCAGGAGCGTCTCCGCTCGTTCGAGCGATTTTGCCTCGGGCGCTTCGAGCCAGCGGAAGTTTGCGACATCGTTCACGCCGCTTGCCTTCAGCGTGAGCACGACCTCGGCGAGATCGAGACGCTTCACTTCGGGCAGCTCTTGCGCGGGACGATCCGCGTGCTCGCGGTCGGTCCAAAGTCGCAGGCACACGCCGGGCGCAGTGCGGCCCGCACGGCCCGCGCGCTGCTCGGCGCTCGCGCGGCTGATGCGCTCGACGAGCAGCGTGTTGATGCCGCGGTGCGGATCGAACCGGGCGATGCGCGCGAGTCCGCTGTCAATCACGACGCGCACGCCGTCAATCGTCAGCGAAGTCTCGGCGACATTCGTGCTCACGATCACCTTGCGCTGATCGTAGCGTGCGACGGCGGCGTCCTGCTCGTTTGCCGGAAGTTCGCCGTGCAGCGGCAGGACGATGAAGTCACGCCCGACTGCGGATGCGCGAACGGCGGAGATGGTGCGCGAGATTTCATACGCCCCCGGCATGAAAATGAGCACGTCGCCGCTCGTGCGCGGCGCGAGGTTTTCCAGCTCGTTCGCGGCGGCGTCCCAAATCGGAAAGTCGTCCGCGCGGATCGAGCGATCGAGATATTCCACCTCGACGGGGAACGTGCGCCCCGCGCTGGTGAGCGTGCGGCATGGTGCGAGATATTTTTCCAGCACGCCGGTCTCCAGCGTCGCGGACATGACGATGAGCTTGAGGTCGGGCCGCTGCTTTTCCTGCAGGCCGAGCGTGCGTGCGAGCGTGATGTCGCCGTAGAGGTGCCGCTCGTGGAATTCATCGAAGAGGATCGCGGACACGCCGCGCAAGGTCGGGTCATTCAGCATCCGGCGCAGCAGCACGCCCTCGGTGACGAAGAGAATCCGCGTGCGATCCGATGCCACGCGGTCGAGGCGGATATGGTAGCCGACTTCGCCGCCGAGCCGCTGGCTGCGCTCGCTGGCGACGCGCGCGGCGAGCATCCGGGTCGCGAGACGGCGCGGCTGGAGGACGATGATTTGGCCGTTTCCCGCGAGCTCGCGGTCGAGGAGGATTTGTGGAATCTGCGTGGATTTTCCCGAGCCCGTCGGCGCCTGGAGGATGAGGCGATTGTCGGAAGTCAGCGCGTCAACGACGGCGTTTTCGAGTTCGTAGATCGGCAGGTCGGCTTTCGGCACGGGCGCGCTCTACACGCTTGCCGCGGGTGTGCAAAGGGAACTCCGTCGCACGGAACGGAAGGATTCTCTTTTCCGGACGGGCCTAGAACCGCACGTCGGCCTGGGGCGCGGAGGCGGGTGCGAGATCGGCCGCGCGCGAGATTTCGTCCGACGTGGGGAAACGTCCGAAACCGGCGATGGTGCGCACGAGCAGGCTCACGGCGCAGACGAACAGCACCAGGCCGAGAAATTTTAGTCCGATGATGACCGGGCTGCGGCTGTTCGTGCGGTTGCAGCGCCGGCAGACGAGCGTGTTCCTCGGAAATTCCTCCGTGCACTGTCCGCACTGGATGAATCCTCTGCGTCGAGCGTCTTGGGCGTGGGATGGCACTGCGGGCGTCATCTTGGGTGAGGGGAGATAGCTCGCCGATCCGTTTGAACCACTGAATTTGCTGTTATCCGCTCGACACAAAGTGCGCGGTGCCGCACACGGCGCAGCGTGCCGGACGAACGCGAGATTCACTACGCCTGCCAGCGATGCACGAACTGCTGCCGCTGGCCCGGTGTCGTGCGTGTGGGCCCGGAGGAGATCGCGGTGATCGCGGCGCATGTGGGAATGGGCGAGGCGGAGTTCATCGCCCGGCACACGCGGCTGCGGCCGGACCGCCTCGGGCTGTCGCTTTTGGAAATGGCGGACGGTGCCTGCGAATGGCTCGACGGCCGCAACTGCCGGCTGCAGGCGGTGAAGCCCGCGCAGTGCCGCGCATTTCCGAACTCGTGGAATTTCCCCGGCTGGCGGGAGAAGTGCGAGGCCGTGCCGTCGCTGGTGAAGTGAAGCGTGGAAAGATTTTCAGATTGGTTCCGCGTCATTCCGCGAGCCAGCCGCGGCGGCGGTACATTTTCCAGCCGGCGGTTTCGTGGAACCAGATGCCGAACCGCTCGAAGCCGTGCCATGAGGGGATGCCGAGGCGGAAGGACGGTGGGCTGGCATTGCCGGCGACGAGAAAATTGCACGGCGCGGGCACGACATCGAACCCCGCGGCGCGATAGACGGAGGCCGCGCGGCTCATGTGGTTTGCGGACGTGACGAGCAGGATTTTTTTCCATCCGCGCTGCTTTGCGAGCGGCACGAGGCGCTGCGCTTCGTCGTGGGTGTCCGCGGCCGCGCCGCGGCTGACGACAGCCCACGACATCGGCGGCTTCCAGTCGCCGATGCGCGTGCGGATGAGGTCGCTCTCGATTTTTTCCACGTCGTCCACGCGGGATGTGCCGCCGCCGATGACCAGCGCGGGGGCGAGTCCCCAGCGCATGAGTTCGAGTCCGGTGAGGATGCGATCGCCGGCAGTGCTCATGCGTACGCCGCCGACATCGTGACGCGAGGCCTCCGCGCCGCCGCCGAGCACGACGACGGCGTCGCACGCCGGCAGCTCGATGAGTTTCACGTCGGCCCACGGGCGTTCAAGCTTCAGCAGGAGCCACGAGGAGAAATCCGTGCCGCCGACGATCGTGACGAGCAGCGTGAGCAGCGCGCAGATGAAAAAGGGGATCGTCTGCTGCCGGCGGCGCAGGAGCAGCGTGAGAAAGATGAGCGCCAGCCAGAGCAGTGCGATCGGTTCCATGAGCCGCAGCGCGGTGCGGAGGAGAAAGTCGGTCACGGATTGGGTGGTGAAAGTTTGTGGTGAAGATCGGCCCGGATCGGCGTGGCTCCCGGCAGGATGGTCATTGCGGGCGGCGCGCTCGTCATTCGCGTTTCAGCCAGCCGAGCTGAAAGAGCACGTCGGTGTATTCCGAACGCTTCGCCTCGGGCCAGACGTATGCGGCGCTGCGGATCCAGTCGTCCCATTTTGCAAGGTCGCCCTTTTGCCGAGCCCACGCGGCGTGTGCGTACTGGTAGGCGGGCGTCTGCGAGGGGAACGGGATTTTTTCCATCCACTCGCTCGCGTGGTCGAAGTCGTTCTCGAGGAGATACGTCAGGAAAATGCGGTATGTCACCAGTTCCGCAGTGGGCTCGCCCGGCCTCACGGCTGCGAAGACTTTCAGCCAGAGCCCGCGCGCCTCGGCGTATTTTCCTTGGAGAAAAGGGATCTCGCAGATGTTGAACCGCGCGGGAAAAAAGCCGGGTTCGAGCTTCAATGCGTCGGAGCAGAACTTGTAGCCGAGATCAAAGTCACGCTGCTCGATCGCGATCGCGCCGCGCACATTGAGCGACCACACGGTGGGCGGCAGGACTTGGTCCGCGCGATCCGCGTAGTCCGTCGCGCCTTTGAAATCGCGCAACTGAAATCGCCTCATCGCCTCGGTGAGCAGGAACTGGTAGCGGCTCGGCAGGCTGGAGATTTTCTGCATCGGGTGGCCGGTGGAAAGTTCCGAGAGCGGCCCTCCCGGTTCGGTCGCCGTCGGTGGATCGGCGGGTGCGGGTTTTGCGTCGGGCTTTGGCGTGGCACCGTCCTGCGCGGCGACAGCGGTGAGGAAAGGGATGAGCAGTGCGAAGACGGGACGCATGGAAAATTGGATACTCCGAGGAAAATTTTTTGCGAGCACCGGCAGGGGACAATTTCGGATCGTTCATGGCTCTGCAAAAAGCGGCTCGCGCAAGAAATGGAGGCAGAGTGTCCGCAGAGCGCGCGATTCGCATCGAATCCGAAAACATTTCCTGTGGCGCAGATCGTTGCTTGGAATGCGTGCGCCGGATTCTGCATTGTGCCCGCTGTGCGCCGTCTCGTCCTCCAGCTTTACCGTCTCGCCGTGCTTGTCTCGATCGTGTGGCTGTTGCGCGAGCATGCGGTGCGGATGCGGGTCGAGTCGCTGCGCCCGGTCACGCTCGCGGAAGCGCAGGCGCTTTTTCCCGCGGCGGTGCGGCTGGAAATTGATGCTGGCGACCGCGGGGGCTGGCATGTGCTCGGTGCGAACGGCACGAAACTCGGCTATGTGCTCCAGACCGCGCCGGTCTCAGACTCGATCATCGGCTACTGCGGATGGACAAACACGCTCGTGGCGTTCGATCTCGCGCTGCATGTCGTCGGCGTGCGAATCCGCGCGAGCCAGGATACCGCGGAACATGTGGATGACATCCGGAAGGATCGCGGCTTTTTGAAAACATGGAACGGCCGCCCGTGGGATGAAGTCGCGGGGCGCACGCCGCAGGAGGAAGGGATCGAGGGTGTGAGCGGCGCATCCATGACGAGCCTTGCCATCGCGGAGGGCATCGTTCGCCGCCTGCGCGCGGCGGACAAGGCGGCGAAAGTCGCGCCCGTGCCGTTCCGCGCCGGAGTGCGCGACATCGGGCTCGCGGTCGTTGTCATTGCGGGAATCGTTTTCGCATTCTTCGGCACGCATCGCCGACCGTGGCTGCGACGCGGATTTCAGGGGATCGTGATCGGCTACGTCGGCTTGATCAATGCCGACCTGATCGCGCAGACGCTTCTCGTCGGCTGGTCGCAGAATGGCGTGCCGTGGCGCACGGCGCCGGGGCTCGTGCTCATGCTCGCCGCGGCGCTCATCGTCCCGTGGTCCACGGGCAGGCCGCTGTATTGCCAGCACCTCTGCCCGCACGGGCACGCGCAGGAATGGCTCGCGCGCATCACTCCGAAACGCTGGCGGATCGCCCTGCCGAAAAAATTCGCCGCAGGCCTGCGGTGGCTTCCGTTGCTCACGCTTGCGATGATCCTCGGCGTGGTGATGCTCGTGCTGCCCGCCGAACTCGCCGCGTTCGAGCCGTTCGATGCTTATGCGATCCGCACTGCGGGGTGGGTGACGATCTCCATCGCAATCGGCGGGCTCGTCGCCGCGTGTTTCGTGCCGATGGCCTACTGCCACTACGGCTGCCCGACGGGCGCGCTGCTGAATTTCATCCGCAGCCACGGTCCGGAAGATCGCTTCGGGCGTCGCGAAATCGGCGCGCTTTTCCTCGTGGTGCTCGCCTTCGCGCTGTCGCACGCCGGCGTCCATTTTCACGAATGGCTGCGCTCGGACGCGTCGGACTGGCTGTGACGCGCTACGCGCCGGGCACGTCGAGCGAGCGGCCGTTGTCCTTCGCGGTGAGGGCGAGCAGGAACGGCCCGGCGCGCTCCGCCCACTCGTCGGGTTTCGGGTGGTTCACCGCGCCGCTGCCGAAGCACGATCGCAACATCTCGGTATCAATGATGCCGGGGTTCAGCGCGACTGCGGCGAGGCCGTGCGGCAGTTCCTGCGCAAGCGCCTGCGTGAGGCCCTCGACGGCCCATTTGGTCGCGCAGTAAATTGCGACATCCGGCGAAGTGCCGCGCCCCCAGCCGGAGCTGAAATTCACGATGACGCCGCCGCGCCCCGCCATCGCCGGGACGAAGTGCCGGATCGTGTTCACCGTGCCGGCGATGTTCACATTCAGCGTCGCGCTGATTTCCGCCACCGGCACTTTCCACAGCGGCGCATTCGGTGCGATTACGGCGGCGTTGTTGATGAGCAGATCCGGCGCTCCGTGCGTCACGGTGATCCGTTCCGCCCAGCGATGGACGGCTTCGTCGTCGGCCACATCGAGCGCGGTGAAATCGTGCGGCGGGCCGAATTTGCTCCGCAGCTCGGCGATGTGTTTCTCCGAGCGCCCGCAGCCGATGACGACTTGGCCTTGCGCGGTGAAAAACTCCGCAAGCGCGCGACCGCAGCCGCGTGTGCAGCCGGTGAGCGCGATCACTTTTGCGCCGTCGCGCGGGAGCACGGCTGCGAGTTGCTCCGCCGGTTTCCAGTTTTTCGGCGGTGCGCTTTTCGACTGCCACTTCATCCCGCCGCGCTTCCATTCGTCGCGCGCGGCGGCGTGGCTGCGGCCTTTGTCGTCGTCGTCCACGCCGTGCTGGTAGCCGCAGGACGGGCAGATTTCCGAGGAGCCGCCGCCGGTGAGGCTGCGCGGGGGCTCGGTGAGTTTTTGAAATCCGCAGACCGGGCAGGTATAGCTCATTGGGAAATCCAAGGTGGTGTTTGAATCGCGCGGCCCGGCTGTCGCTGCCAGTAGCCCGCGCTTTCGGGGCGGAAATATGTCTTCGTTGTGCCGTCGTGGTTGAACGACGCGAATGCGCGCGTCTTCGGATCGAACACGCGCACGGTGCCGTCGGTGTCGAGCTTCATCGGCAGATGCTCCGCGACCGCACGCTCGCGGAAACGCCATGACTGCGCCGCGTAGTCATCCTCCGACTTCGCAGAAAAATCCGCGCCGTGCCTTGCGAAGTGATCGGGCAGCGAGCCGATGTTGCCCCAGGTCTTCCGTGTCGCGGGTGCATCTCGGACGACTGGCGGCACAGGCGTTGAAACAGGCTTTGAAGCGAGGCCCGTGATCTTTTGCAGCAGCGATTTCTTTTGCGATGGAGCCGGTGCATCGGTTTGAGACGGCGGCCCACTTTTCGCCGCCGCGTCGCCGCCCGCGATGAAGCTCCCGGTCGTCAGTTCACGCCGCGCCGTGCCGATGCTGTAGAAATATTTTGTGCCCGGCTTCAGCCCGCGCAGCGTGAACGTGTGCTCCGTGCCGACCCCGTCGCTCGCGGATTGATCGAGCCTGTCCTGTGCAAGCCCGAAGCGGACGCGGCCGCCCGCCGTGCTGTCGAGCTTCCAGCGCAGCGTCATCGCGCCGTCGGCAGCCGGTGCGATTTCCGGCGGAGCCACGAGATTTACCGCGCGCAAATCGCAGGCTGTGCAGAGCAGGAGGAAAAGGAGGAGCAGTCGTTGCATCATGGCCGTCAGGGTAGGGTGGGGGGATGGTGCGATACGAGAGCGGACAACAGCCTCCGCATCACGCGCAATCCCGCGGGTTGCCCGCGACGATGTGATCAGCGGCGCTCCGAAGATGTGTCCCACATCGGGCGGTCGTGCTGCGGCGTGAAGTCCTGCGGAGGTTCCTTGGAGCGCATCAACTGCGTGACAACCCACGCAACGAGGATGGACCCGAGCAACAGGAGGATGATGATCGCGCCGGCCTTCAGCGTGTCGAGCGCCTTCGTGTTTCTTCGGATGCGGCGGGGCGGCTCGCTCATTTGCGGATCGGAAGCCACGCGATTGTGCGCCGGATCTGCGCGTCCCAGTACGCCCACTCGTGCCCGCCCGCGCTTTCCTCGTGGTGATGCACGCATCCGAGCGTGCGGAGGTGCGAATGGAACGCCCGTGTGTCGCCGATGATCTCGTCCTCCGTGCCACAGCTCAGCCACAGGGCGGGCTTCGGCCCGCGGCGTCTCGCGAGCTTTTCTGCGAGGTGAAAAAGATCGCTGTCCGTGCCTCCGGCGTCGGTGCCGGTGCCGGCAACAGCGTTCCATTCAGCCCTGCTGATGCGCGAGCGCGGCTTGCCGGATTCGCGCAGCCTGCGTGCGTAGTCGAGCGCGCCGCTGAAGCTCGCGGCTGCGGCAAACCGATCCGGATGCGCGAGTGCCAGCCGCATCGCGCCGTAGCCGCCCATCGAGAGGCCTGCGGCGAAATTGTCCGCGCGTTTCTCCGAGAGAGGGAAAAAATTGCGCATGATTGCTGGCAACTCCTCGCTCACGAACGTCCAGTAGCGCGCGCCACTCGCCATGTCCTGATAGAAACTGCGGCCTGCGGCGGGCATCACGACGGCGAGGTTCCGCTCCGCAGCGTACCGCTCGATGCTTGTGCGGCGCATCCAAATCGTGTGATCGTCGCTCAGTCCGTGCAGGAGAAAAAGGACGGGGTGCCTTTTTCTCCGCGGTGTCTGCGGCACGAGCACATGTGCGGAGACGGAGAGCGCGAGTGTCTCGCTGAAAAAGTGGCAGTCGAAAAACGCCATCGCGCGTCAGCCGCGTGGTCCTTTTGCGTAACCGAAGAAGCCGCGCTTTTTGATCAGATCGCAGACGGTGGCGGGCACCATCGCCTCCCATGACGGGTCGTGGTCGCCGATGCGCTTGAGCACGTCGCGGCTGAAAATGGAGAGATAATCGCTCTTGAAATTATCCAGCGCGACGAAGCTGCCGCGGTCGTGGAGATAGCCGTAAAGTTTTTGCAGCTCCGGCGCGGGCTGCGCGGTTTCGACTGTCGAGATGGTGCCGGTGAGCGGATCCTGAAGCGGGTAGATGTAGAGTTTGAGATCGTTTTTGAAGAGCCGCCCGAAGCTTTCCAGAATGCCGCCGGGGAGCTGTGTGTAATATTTTTCGTTGAACAGCTCGAGCAGCGTCGGTACGCCGAGCACGAGGCCGATGCGCTCCTTCGTGATGCGGCTGAGGTACGCGCCGAGTTTGAAAAATTCGCTGTAATCGCTCACGAGCACCGTCATGCCGCAGGCGCTGAGCACGTCGGCGCGCGCGAGGAAATCGCGCCGGTCCATCGCGCCGGTCTGGAGCAGGTTCGTCATTGTGAGTTCCATCACCTGCACGACATCCTTGCCCTTCATCGTCGGCTCCGCGGAAAATTTTTCAAAGGCGCAGCGCATCATGTCGAGGTTCACATGCGTGAGCGGGCGGAAGCTGCCGCGCTCGACGAGGACGGCCTTTTTGTAAAAGACTTCGGCGGGCTGGAGCACCTCGCGGTTCGGGCCGAACATCGCCGCGCCGCTCAGGCCGAGTTGCACGAGCTTGAGCGCCATCACGCGATTGTCCACCGAGCGGAATTCGATTCCGTTGAACTCGATCATGTCTATCTCGATGCGGCCCGTGTGCAGATCGTCGAGGAGACTTTCCACGAGCTGATCCGGCTCGTGGTGCAGGCAGAAGCAGCCGTAGCACAGGTTCACGCCGACGATGCCGAGCGCCTCCTGCTGCGCCTGCACGTCGGTGTCGAGCATCCGCACGTGGATGATGACCTGGCTGGGTTCGTCGTGCGGATGGCTCTGGAATTTCACGCCCATCCAGCCGTGGCATTCGTTGGTGCCTTTGAAATTGCGGGTCGCCACCGTGTTCGCAAACGCGAAGAACGAAGTGCTGTCGCCGCGGATTTCGGAGAGCCGTTCGATGTTCAGCGCAAACTCGTGCTCGAGCATCGCCTGCAGCCGCGGGCGCGAGACGTACCGCTCGGCGGTGCCGTAAATCGCGTCGCTCACCGCCATGTCGTAGGCCGACATGCTCTTTGCCACCGTGCCGCTCGCGCCGCCCACGCGGAAGAACCAGCGCACCACTTCCTGTCCCGCGCCGATTTCTGCGAACGAGCCGTACCAGCGCTTGTCGAGGTTGATGTTGAGCGCCTTCTGGTGCGTGTTCAGTTTTTCTTCCGGCATGGTCGGTAGGGTGCGGTGAAGGACGGGAAATTGTCGAGCGCGATGGCGGATTGGAGTGAGATGCCGGACGTTTCGTCCCGCACAGCGGCTGGCGCAGGCACGTTTGGTCGCGGTGAGATCGTCAGGAAGCCGCGCGGGATCACATGCTCAACCGCCAACACCAATCACCAAATGTGGAATCCGCTTGCTGTCGCGACGCCAGGCGGTGGGCCGGGTGTGAGGCTACTTTCTTGCGCCCTCGCACTCGACGAACGCGTAGCAGAGCATGTGCAGGATGTTCATCTGCACGTCCTCGACGCGGCCGTAGTGCGTGTCTTCCACGACGACGACCTGCTCCGCAAGCTGCGCGCAGCGTCCGCGCTTTCCGCCGACGAGCGCGATTGTTTTCAGGCCGCGCGGCTTTGCCCATTCGAGCACTTTCACGAGGTTGGGGGAATTGCCGCTCACGCTGATGACGAGCAGCACGTCGCCGGCCTCGCCGTAGTTTTGCAACTGGCGGAGAAATGAATCATCGAACGAGTAGTCGTTGCCGAGCGCGGTGATCCACGGCGTGTTGTCCGTGAGCGAAATCACGCGGAACGGCGCGGGCATCGCCTCGCTGGAGTTTTTTCCGAGGTCGGTGACGAAGTGCGAGGAGTTCGCCGCGCTGCCGCCGTTGCCGCACACGTAGATCCGCCGGCCTGCACGGTGCGCCTCGCGCAGTGTCGCGATGAGCGGGACGATGTCGGCAGTGTTGATCGTGTCGAGCGCCTTTTTCTGCGCGGTGATGTAGTGGTTGAGCCAGTCGAGCATCCGCGACACTTCGGCGAAATGCGCGGCGCTGTCCAGAATCGGATGCGCTGACAGTGGCTGTCCGAAACATTTGCGGGTAAAAAAGATCGTGCAAATTGTGGGATGACGAAGGAAACAACCTCGCGTGGGTGTCGTTCTGGTTGCTGCGCCGCACAGGATATGGCTTGGAATGCAGACTCGAAAAATGGGACGTCGCGGACGATTTCGGCGAGGACGCCGTCGGGCGTGTAATCGGGCTGCGGGATGCCCATGCGGTTCATGATGTCCACGACGATATGGCCTTCTGTCTTCGTGCCGGCGGGCGGTGGGATGACTTCGTTCACGCGCTGCACGCGGCGTTCGCCATTCGTGAAAGTGCCGCTCTTTTCAAAGAACGACGCACCGGGCAGCACGACGTTCGCGAATTTTGCGGTCTCGCTCATGAAGATTTCCTGCACGACGAGGAACTCGAGCGAGTTGAGCGGCATCTTGCAGCGATTCTTGCCATCTATCGGTCCGGAAAAATACACCCCGTAGTTTAGCTCCGTGGTTGAATGCTCGGGGCGCTGGTAGTTAAACTGCGTGCTTCAGAAGAAACTCGGGAAACGAATCGCCGACCTGCGCCGGTCGAATAATCTCACGCAAGAGCAACTTGCGGAGGCGGTGGATTGTTCTGTGGAGTTCATCAGCCTCGTGGAGCGCGGCGTGAATGCACCCTCAGTTGCCGGGTTGGAGAAATTTGCGAAAGTGCTGAAAGTCGAGGTTCGGGACTTGTTCACATTCGGGGGCAAGAAGCGATGAGCGCATACTTTGATCAATTGCGCGCCACCTTGGACGGCGTTGTTGCAAGCCTGACTGCGAAGAAAATCGAGCCGCGTCATCTTTCGTTTGGAGGCGAAGGCGTGACGCCGACGCGAAAGCCCACCGTTCCCACAGACGCCCGCTCCGAGTTTCTCGCCAATCGTGCAATGGGCGACTGGGCCGAACAGGTGTTGAGCGCCGCCCTGCTCGCAGCATTGCCGGAATGGAAAGTGGCGCAGTATGGCGACACAAATCGCATCGCGGCGGGCCATCCCGATTTCAAGGTGTCCTACCTCGCTGGAATCGAGGAGACGCGTCGCTTCGGAAAGCGCCCAGACCTGCTCTTGTTTCCGGCATCTTTCGCGGTGGACGCCAATCTTTCGGAGCGCACTCATGCCGAGACGGAAACATTGGTGAAACAAGCCGCCGCCGCGATCGAGGTTCGTTCGAGCAAATTTGAGGCTCTGACTTACATGGCCGTCCGCCAGCGTCAGCGCGAAGCCGGTAATTCGACGGGGCGTGAGACACCGAGTTTCACTGTGAAGGTCGAAGATCTCATCATCGTCTATCGCTGGTTGGAGAGGCACGACGTGCCACAGACCTATTGCCAAGTTTTCTTCGACTCGGTGTTCGCGATCAACTTTCTCGACATCTTCATCACGATTGCCAGTGGCACTGGCTATGCGATCGAAACTCCTGCGAAGAGCCAGGAAAAGGCGACGATCATGCTTCCGATCACGCGGGGCGTGCAGGTTGGCACGGCCACGGCGTTGCCTTCCTTCGCCGCCGAGCATCGCGTCACTGCACTCGGGAGACACGATGCTTATGTTGTCCCGCGGGGAGGCGGCTTTGTGCTGGACGCGGACAAGATGCGTCAGGTGCTACTGCGCTGATGCGAGAGTGGGTGACTTGAGGTACTGAGCGACGAGCGCATCCACTTCCTTGCTCCGTTCCATTTCTGGTAGCGATTCCAGTTGCTCAAGTCGCCGCATGAGCTTTTCGGCATCCGTGCGACGCAGCATCGGCATTTCCGGGCATGGCATCGCTTCGACATCCTTTGGTTCAAGCTTGTTGAGGCCGTCGCCATAAAAGCGGTTCACCTGTGCGAAAGCCTCGCGCCCACCAGAACTGTTAAGGAAAAGCACCAACAGTGGCGCGAGATGTTCGCAGCCCGGCTTGGCGTAAAGTCCGTGGAAACACGTCAGGTTCTTTGCGCCGGACGTGTTGAGAATAAACTTCACATTCTCCCGCGAGAAAACCGCGACCCAAATATCGGCCACGGCGCGGTTCTCGGGCAGATACCAGACCGGACGGTGACTTGGCAGGTGGCGCTGAGGAATGCCGAGGCGTTCGCCAATTTGGAGGTAGCGATCAAGGCCGCGCCCGTCCCGGCGCGGATTCAGCAGATAGCAGCGGCGATCCGCAGTGGCGAGGGCGCTGAACTTCTCGGCCGAAAAAACGAACCCGCTCGCATCCGCCGCTTTCGTCACGCACGGATCGACGTGCGCCTGATTCAGGTGGTGCTCGCGCAATCCGGAAGCACTGAGGCAAAAGAATTCATTGGAACCAGTCGCGATGCCTCGGCGGCAGTTGAAATAGTCACCGATGCGTTTCGGAAACCGCGCGGTGTCGAACGGCGTGGGGCCATTTAGAAAAACATTGAGCCATTTGTCGCTCGGTTTGAAGTGCGCAACGTCGGTGTAGCTCACATGCTTTCTGACGGTAGGGTGTGCGAGCAGTTCATCCACGAACACCTCCGCATCCTCAAGCGTATCCACTCTGATGGCTCGCAGTGGACCCGCCATCGCGCCCTTTTCGAGAAAGATGATGGCGCTCGTCGTCAAGGCGTCAGCGAAGACATTGAGCGACGGGGAGAAAATGGCGATCCCCGCCGGGCGTAGTTCACGCACGAGTCGCTCTTTGATTTCCTCGCCGAAGTTCGCGTTCAGAAACTCGGCGGGCAGCAGCACCGCCGCGCGTCCACGCAGTGCGAGATCTTCCCAGATTTTGAGCAGGAAAAGAGCGTAAAGATTTGTCAGCCGGTCAAGCGGTGTGCCGAACCGCTCCTCGAAATAGCGCCAGTCAGCCTCTGTGTAGTCGAGCCGCTGCGCCTTCACGTAAGGCGGATTGGCGATGATGCCTTCAAACAATCCAGCGTCTGCGAGAAGGTAGTCGGCGAGGATGAGCTTCGTCCCGCGCGGTGCCTGCACCTTCGCACGACCCAGGGTTTCGGCATCGCGCTCCACTCCGACAAGCTGCGCACTGGCACATTCCCGACGACACGCATCCAAGAGTGTGCCGAGACCAGCCGCGGGATCTAGCACGCTGCCCGGCTTCGTTGACATGACCCAGCGCGCCATCAAATCCCCCACGGGACGCGGCGTCTCCACCTGACCGAGAGATTTCGTGTTCCGACTCCATGCTTCAACGCCGGAGTCCCCGCGAAGCTCGCCAGTAGCCACCTCGACCGCGCCCGCCTCATAGTAGAGCGAGAGAAACGATTGGCTGTTTTTGACTTTCATCAGCTCGGATGATGCATGGAGTTAAACTACGTGTCAATTATTGGTGTCGTTGGACGAAGCGAACAGGGGAAGCCGTGACGTACTGGAGGCGCCTCGCTCACCTTGCTGCGACCATCTCTGGCTGCACGGCCTTCGTTTCCGCAGCGGCGCTCACCCGCTCCACATCCACGGCGACGACTTTGTATTCGGGGCACATGGTGTCTTCGTCGCACTCGCTGCTGGTGACTTCGTTCACGAGGTGCTCGGGGAAATGGAATGTCGTGTAGAGGATGCCGGGTTTCACCTCGGTGGAGATTTTGGCGTGTATGCGGACTTCGCCGCGCGCGGAGAAGATGCGGACGAGATCGCCGTTCGCGATGCCTTTGCGTTTCGCATCATCGGGATGAATCGCGAGCAGGTCCTCGGTGACGATGCGGGCGTTGCCGGTGCGGCGGGTCATGGTGCCGCAGTTGTAGTGCTCCAGCACGCGGCCCGTCGTGAGGATGAAGGGGAATTCGCCGTGGTGCTTAACGATCTCGCGCGATTCCTGGAAGCGGAAGAAGTGGAATTTTCCGAGGCCGCGCTTGAACGTCTCCGTGTGCAAAATCTCGGTGCTCGTGCAGCCGTCGCCGATGGGCCACTGCTTGCCGTTGTCGCCGAGTTCTTCCCACACGGCGCCTTTGAAAAATGGGACGACGCGCGCGATTTCGGCGAGCACGCCGTCGGGCGTGTAGTCGGGCTGCGGGATGCCCATGCGGTTCATGATGTCCACGACGATCTGGCCGTCGGTCTTCGTGCCGGCGAGCGGCGGGATGACTTCGTTCACGCGCTGCACGCGGCGCTCGCCGTTGGTGAAGGTGCCGCTCTTTTCAAAGAACGACGCGCCGGGCAGCACGACGTTTGCGAACTTCGCGGTCTCGCTCATGAAGATTTCCTGCACGACGAGGAACTCGAGCGAGTTGAGCGCCTTCTTCACGTGCTCGGTGTTCGGGTCGGTCTGCACGAGGTCCTGGCCCATGACCCACATGGCTTTCAATTTTCCCGCGAGCGCGGCGTCGTACATCTGCGGGATCTTGAGGCCGATCTGGTCGGACATTTTCGCGCCGTAGAACTGCTCATACATCGCGTGGTTCGCCGGATCGTTCACCTGCAAATAGCCCGCGCCTTGGTGCGGTTGGCAGCCCATGTCGGCGGTGCCCTGCACGTTGTTCTGTCCGCGCAACGGGTTCACGCCGACGCCGCGTCGGCCGATGTTGCCGGTCATCATCGCGATGTCGGCGATGAGCATGATGGTCTTCGAGCCGTGCGTGTGCTCGGTGACGCCGAGGCCGTGAAAGGCCATCGCGTTTTCCGCGTTTGCGTATTCGAGCGCGGCGGCCTTCACGAGGTTGCGATCGACGCCGTGGATTTTTTCCAATTCGTCGAGGTCGAGCGAGCGCAGACCGGCCTCGAATTCGGCCCAGTTTTCGCAGCGCTTCTCGATAAAGTCGCGGTCCACGAGTCCGGCTTCCCAGATGTAGTAGGCGAACATGTCGAGCACCGCGACGTTCGTGCCGGGGCGGAGCTGGAGGTGATATTTCGCAAACTTCACGATCTCGATCTCGCGCGGATCGATGATGATGAGCGGCACGCCTTTCATCGCGCGCTGCTTGATTTTCGCGCCGGTCACGGGATGGCCTTCGGTCGGGTTCGCGCCGATGACGAGGATGCAGTTCGTGAATTGCAGATCGATCACCGAGTTCGTCGCCGCACCGGTGCCGAAGGCCTTCTGCATTCCCCACGCCGTCGGCGAGTGGCAGACGCGCGCACAGGCATCAATGTTGTTCGTGCCGAACGCCACGCGGATGAATTTCTGCATGAGATAGTTTTCCTCATTCGTGCAGCGCGCCGACGAGATGCCGCCGACCGCATCGCCGCCGTGCTCGGCTTTGATGCGCTTCAAATTCTCCGCGATGTGATCGTAAGCCTCGTCCCACGTCGCCTCGACGAAGTGGCCATTGTAGCGGATGAGCGGCTTCCGCAGGCGATCCTTGTGGTTGTAAAATTTGAACGCGTAGCGGCCCTTGAGGCAGGTGTGCGCCGCGTTCACCTCGGCGTCGAACGGCGCCTGAATGGACAAAATCTCGTTGCCTTTCGTGGCGACCTCCAAGTTGCAGCCCACGCCGCAGTAGGTGCAGATCGTGCGCGTCTTTTTTGTGGCCTCGATCGCTTTCGATTTGAACGTGTCCGAAATCGCCGAGGTCGGGCACGCCTGCGAGCACGCGCCGCACGACACGCACTGCGAGTCGTCGAACGTGGAGTCGAGCCCCTTGATGATGCGCGCATCGAACCCGCGACCGTGCATCGAGAGCACAAACTGCCCCTGCACTTCGTCGCACGCGCGCACGCAGCGCGAGCAGTTAATGCACTTCGAGAGGTCCGAAGTCATGTAGGGGTGCGAGAGATCCTTCTTGCGATCGAGATGGTTCGCGCCCGCCGGATAGCGCACGCTGCGGATGCCGACTTTCGCCGCGACGGTCTGCAGTTCGCAGTTGCCGTTCACCTCGCAAGTCAGGCAGTCGAGCGGATGATCGGTGAGCACGAGTTCGACGATATTTTTCCGCAGCCCGCGCACCTTCTGCGACTCGGTGAAAATGTGCATCCCCGCCGCGAGCGGCGTGTGGCACGAAGCGACGACGCGGCGCGGGCCGTCCGCACTTTGCGCGATCTCGACGGAGCACACGCGGCACGCGCCGTAAGGCTTGAGCTGCGGCGCGTCGCAGAGCGTCGGCACATGCCCGCGCCCGCGGTGGCGATCAATGAAATTCAGCAACGTGTCGCCGGTCTGGAACTGGTGCGGCGTGCCGTCGATGTAGGCAGTGATAGTGGCGAGATCCTGGACCATGGTCGTGATGAGTTAGCGCCGGGCGGGTGCGCTGCTTAGGAAAGGACGAAGTTCTTCCTCAAAATATTGCAGCGCATTCTTGATCGGCAAGGGCACGCCGCCGCCGAGCGCGCAGAGCGAAGTCTGCTCCATCGTGTCGAGCAGATCGTCAATGAGTGTGCGGTCAATTTTGTAGCTGCTGTCGCTGCGTGCCTTCGCGATGAGTTCGTGGCCGCGCGTGCTGCCGAGGCGGCAGGGGAAGCATTTCCCACAGCTCTCGTCGGCGGTGAATTGGAAAAGGTGCTGGATGTATTCGATCATCGGGAACGACTCCGGGATGCTCACGACGCCCGCGTGGCCGAGCAAAAATCCCGCCTTCTTGAACGACTCGAAGTCCACGGTGAGTTCACCAATCTTCCCGACCGGCACGATGCCGCCGAGCGGGCCGCCGATTTGCACGGCTTTGATCTTAGTCTTGAATCCGCCCGCGAGCGCGAACACGTCGGCGAGCGGTGTGCCCATCGCGACTTCGTAAATGCCGGGCTTTGCAAAATGGCTGTCGAGCGAGAGCAGCTTCGGCCCCGTGCTTTGTGCGGTGCCGATTTTTGCGTAGCCCATTCCGCCGAGCGTGAGGACGGCGTGAATGTTTGAGAACGTCTCGACGTTGTTCACGATCGTCGGCTTGCGATACAGCCCTTCGACCGTGGGGAAAGGCGGGCGCACGCGCACTTCCGGGCGCTGGCCCTCGATGCTCGCAAGCAGCGCCGTTTCCTCGCCGCAAATATATGCGCCCGCGCCCTTGATCGTCTTCAGATCGAAGTTGAAACCGCTGCCAAGGATGTTCTTCCCGAGCAGCCCTGCCGCGCGCAGTTCCGCGATGGCCTCGTCCACGATGCGAATCGAATCGGGATACTCCGCGCGGATGTACAGCACGCCTACTTCCGCGCCGGCGAACCATCCCGCGACCATCATGCCGAGCAACACCGAGTGCGGGCGCTGCTCCATGAGATACTTGTCAATGTAAGCGCCTGGGTCGCCCTCGTCCGCGTTGCACACGACATACTTCACCGCGCCCTCGCTCGCGCGGCAGGAGGACCATTTGAAATGCAGCGGGAATCCCGCGCCGCCACGTCCGCGCAGGCCGGAGTCCTTGAGTTCGCCCGCGAGCCATTCGCGATCTTTTTTCAGCAGTTCGTGGAAAGGCGCGAAGTAATTTTCGATGCCGGGAAACGGCGCGGTGAGCTGTGCGGGTTGCAGGTGCGAGACGACCTTGTAGCGATCCTCCGCGTCGCCCTTGCCGCTGGAGAAAAGCTCGCCCAGCGCCACATCCGACTGCCCGGAATAATTGCGGCCATCGAACTGAAATGCTCCGCCTTGATGGCAGCGCCCGAGGCAGCAGATGTGGCCGATTTCCTCGTGCTTGAAACTCCGCCCGAGTGCGCCGTGCAGCTTGCCTTGCGTCCCCGCCGTGAGGCACGCCGAGCCGTTGCACACGAACACCTTTTTCCCCGCGTTTTCCTTTTTCAGAAAGTCGTAGAACGAAACCGCGCCGAGCGTGATCGCGTCGCCGAAGAGCGAATCCTCACCGAGCGCACGCACAGTGTTCGGTGCCGCGGCAGTGCCGGATTTTTCCGCGGCATCCACCATGCGCTCGAAGAGATTCTTGTCGGCGCTTTTGCGGAAGGAGAGTGCGCTGAGGTTTTCGGACATGGGGCGGTGTGCGTGGGAGTGATGATTCAAAGCACGGACGCCGCCACATTGCCAGCGCAGTCGTGCAGGGGGGCTGTATGCCGGATGTCGCCTGGCGTCTTGCGTGCCGGTCGCCGCCGCTTGCGGCCGCGCCAACGCGCGGCGCAATGCTCAACATCCAGACAACCGACGCTAAACGAAAATCCGGGACATCCCCGCTGTCGCGCACCCGCTGGACAAGCACGCGTTCACGGCTAATCTCCGCGCCCTCATGTTCAGCCTGCTTGCCGACAAACTTCAGGGCGTATTCCGCAATCTCACCGGGAAGGGGAAGATCTCGGAATCGAATGTCACCGATGCGCTGCGTGAAGTGCGGATGGCGCTGCTGGAGGCCGATGTGCATTTTCAGGTCGCGAAGGATTTCATCGCGCGGGTGAAGGAGAAGGCGCTCGGCGAAGCGGTGCTGAAATCGGTGACGCCCGGCCAGCAGATCGTGAAAATTTTTCACGACGAGCTCACTGCGCTGCTCGGCGGGGATTCCGCGCCGCTCGACATCACGCCGCCCGGACGCGTGCTCATCGTCGGCCTGAATGGCGCGGGCAAGACGACGACTTGCGGGAAGCTCGCGAACTTTTTGAAAAAACAGGGCAAGGCTCCCGTGCTCATCGCGCTCGACCTCTACCGGCCCGCGGCGATCGAGCAGCTCGCGACGCTTGGGCGGCAGCTTGCGATTCCCGTCTTCGTCCCGCCGCCGGGCGCGACGGATGTGCTCGTGACGGCGAAGCTCGCGGCTGCGTGGCTCGCGCAGACGCCGCATAACGTCGCGATCTTCGACACGGCGGGACGGCAGGAAATTGACGAGGCGCTCATCGCCGAGGTGCGCAGTGTGCGCGAATATCTGAAGCCGCAGGAGGTGCTGCTCGTCGCGGATGCGGCGACCGGCCAGCAGGCGGTGAGCGTGGCCACGCATTTTCACGAGGCGCTCGACATCACCGGGCTCATCCTCACGAAGCTCGACGGCGACGCGCGCGGCGGTGCGGCACTCTCGATGCGCGAGGTCACGAAGCGGCCGATCAAATTCGCCGGCACGGGCGAGAAAATGGACGCGTTCGAGATTTTTCACCCGGACCGTCTCGCGGGGCGAATCCTCGGAATGGGCGACGTCGTCACGCTCGTGGAAAGTGCGGCGGCGGCGATTGACGAGGAGGACGCAGCGCGGATGGAGGCCAAGATTCGCAACGCGACCTTCGACTTCAACGATTTCCTCGAGCAGTTCAAATTCATGCGCAAGCTGGGGCCGCTGGAAAAAATCCTTGGCATGTTGCCAGGCATGGGTAATCTCAAAAACCTTTCGCTTGACGAAAAGCAGCTCAAACGGGTGGAGGCCATCGTCCTTTCGATGACTCCCCAGGAGCGCACGACGCCGGACATTTTGAACGCCCGCCGCCGCCAGCGCATCGCCCGTGGGAGCGGCCACACCGTCGCCCAAGTGAATGACCTCATCACGCGCTTCAATGAGATGCGCAAGATGATGAAGCAGATGCCCCGAATGCAGAAAATGATGTCCAAATCCAAGGGCGTCGGACTCTTCAAGCGGGGCGGCCAGTAAAATTTACCAAACCAAGCAGCACACAAAAAACAAATCATGGTCGCAATCCGTCTCCGCCGCGAAGGCACAACCAACTCGCCATATTACAAGGTCGTCGTCGCCGATCAGCGCAGCCCGCGCGATGGCAAGTTCATCGAAATCATCGGCAACTACGATCCGAAGAAGAAGGATCTGAATTCGAACATCGATCTCGCCCGTGCCGACTACTGGATCGGCCAGGGTGCGAAGCCGAGCGACACCGTGCGCAGCCTGATCAAGAAGGTACGCAAGGCCGCGGCGATCGCCGCGAAGTAGCCGCCCTCTGCGCCGCGGACGCGGACGCAGCGGAAAAATTTCAGCGGAAAGTCCGGGCATGTCCTGAACTTTCCGCTTTTCCGTTTTCACATGGCGCGGTAACAACGCGCGCATGGAACGCTTTCTTGATTTTGTCCTGCGGCAGCTCATCGAGTTTCCCGATGAGCTCGTCATCATCCGCGAGGACGCGCCGAAAAAGACGATCTTCCGTCTTCAGATGCGGAAGTCGGACATCGGAAAAGTGGTCGGAAAATACGGCCAGACGATTTCCGCGATCCGCAATCTGCTCGATGCGGCGGCATCGAAACACGGAGGTCGTGCGACGGTGGAGATCATCGAGGAAGACGGGCCCGGCGCTCCGGCCTGATTTTTCTGCTGCGGGTCCAAGATTGCCCGCGGGTGCGGCGTCTGTCACACGGAGCGCATGAAATTCCTCCGTCTCATTGTCCTCGTCGTTGCGCTCGCCGAATTCACGCAGCCCGCGTCCGCGCAGGAATGGACGCGCTTCCGCGGGCCGAACGGCACGGGCATCAGCCATGCGAAAACGATCCCGACGAATATCGCGGCGTCGGACATCAACTGGAAAGTCGAACTGCCCGGCGTGGGGCACTCATCGCCGGTGCTGTGGGGCGAGCGTATTTTTCTGACGAGCACCGGCGACGATGCCGGCGGGCTGAGCGTCCTCTGTCTCAATGCGGCGGATGGAAAGACCGTGTGGCGTCGCGATTTTCCGCTCGCGCCATTCACGCGGCACAAGCTCAACAGCTTCGCCTCGGCAACGCCTTCGGTGACCGCCTCGGCCGTCTATGTCGTGTGGAACGAGCCGGAGCATTATTTTCTCGCCGCGCTGGATCACAGCGGCGCGACGATCTGGCAGCGGGATTTCGGAGCGTTCGTCAGCCAGCACGCGTGCGGCACTTCGCCGATCGTCGTGGGCGACAAAATCATCCTCGGCGGCGAACAGGACGGCCAGGAATTCGTCCCCGGCAGTGAACGCAGCGGCAAAAGTTTCATCGTGGCCGTGGATGCGAAGACCGGCGACACCGTCTGGCAGACCGACCGCCACAGCGTCGTGGTCGCGTACTCGACGCCCTGCATACGCGAGGCTGCGGACGGAAAGCAGTCGCTCATTTTCAACAGCCAGGCGCACGGCATTTACGCCGTGGATCCGGATACCGGCAATGTGCTTTGGGAATACGATCAGGCGTTCAAGAAACGCAGCGTGAGTTCGCCCTTCATCGCCGGGAACATCATCTTCGGCTCGTGCGGGAGCGGCGGCGGCGGCAATTACGTCGTCGCGATCAAGGCGGGTGATTCGCTCGCATCCGGCAAACCGGAACTGGCGTACGAGATGAAAAAGTCTGCGCCCTACGTGCCCACGGGCGTCGCGGTGGGCGACCTCGCATGGTTCTGGAGCGATGCCGGCATCCTCACCTGCGTCCATGCGCCGACGGGCGAAATCCGGTTTCAGGAACGTGTCGGCGGCAATTTCTTCGGCTCGCCCGTGTGGGTGGACGGACGGCTCTTCTGTGTCTCGACAACCGGCGAACTCGAGGTGGTGGAGGCGGGCGACAAGTTCAAGGTGCTGCACCGTTTTCCCCTCGAAGAACTCTGCCACACCACACCCGCCATCGCGGGCGGGCGCATGTACGTCCGCACCGAGAAGCACCTCATCAGCATCGGCGGAGAAAAAGCTGCCCGTCCGTAAGATCGTCGCGACGCGCCCTCAGTTCATCCATGAAAATTCCATCCTCGCTCCTCTCACTCGGCACCGCGCTGATGTTCGCGCCAATCGTGTCCGCCGCCGATCGCTACGCAGATCTCGACACTGCAAATTACCTCGGCGAGCTGCGCGTGGAAACTACGGTGCCGGGCAGGAAGCCGTTCACCGAGGGCCCCGCCGTGGACGCCGATGGCAATCTTTTTTTCACGAATGTCGGCGAGATCCTGAAGTGGGAACCGGCGGCCAGCCGCCTGTCAGTCTTTCGCAAGCCGAGCAACGGAGCGAACGGGATGGCATTCGACGCCACAGGCCGGCTGCTCGTCTGCGAGGCGCCCGATGGCAAACCCGGACGGGTCACACGGACGGACATGAAGACCGGCGAAATCACGGTGCTTTGCGAGAGCTTCAACGGCTTCCTGCTCGGCGCGCCGAACGACATCTGCGTGGACGGCGCAGGCAGGATTTATTTCACCTCGCGGCTGCCGAACACGAATCCGGAAACCGGAAATGTGAATGCCGTTTATCGTATCAATCCGGATGGAAAGGTCGCGCGAATTCTCGCCGCGCCGGACATTGACATGCCGAACGGCCTCGCGGTCCTGCCGGACAACCGGACGTTCATTCTCATTGATGCCGATGGCCGCGAGAAGCGCGCGCGGTGCATCCGTGCCTACGACCTCGGCCCGGACGGCTCGGTGTCGAATCACCGGATCATCCACGATTTCTATCCGGGCCGCAGCGGCGACGGGATGCGCGTGGATGCCGCGGGCAATCTTTACATCGCCGCCGGGATGCACAAGACGCGCGGCACGAGCGAGACGCTGGACACCCTCCCCGGCATCCACGTCCTCACGCCGCAGGGCAGGCTCGTCGCATTTGTGCGCACGCCGGAGGACACGATCACCAACTGCGCATTCGGCGGCGCGGACGGGCGCACGCTCTACATCACATGCGGGCGGCTGCTCCTCAGCCTGCAGACAAAGCAGCCGGGCAGCCCGCTGTACCGCGTGAAGAAATAGGCCCGTCGCCAACGGCAAAAGGGACGCGTGTGATGTGCAAATGTCCGCCTGAACGGAAGACGATGACCGGGATTGCGTTCGCCCGGCGTCCTATTTCAGCCCGAGGATGAGCCGCAGCGAATCGAGCCGGAGATTCGCTGCGGAGAGCGCGGTGTGCAAATCGGCCTTCTGTTTTTGCACCGCAGCGATCTCCTCCGGGCGGACGTGATCGTTGATCGTGCGCAGTGTTTCGAGGCGCTCGATTTCATTCTGGAGCTGCACGTCCATCGCGCGCACGGCGTCGGCGGCGACGGTGGCCATGCGTTCCGTCGCGAGCTTCTGCGCGGCGGCGAGCATCGCGGGGAGGAGTTTCTTGCGCATCGGGCCTTTGTCGAGCAGGCGGAAAATGTCGCCCTTCTCGAGATGCGCAGATCGCACGGCGGCATCGTCGCTGCGATCTGCCATCATGTGATCGATCACGATGCGCAGCGGCGTCGGCGGAAGGAAGCGGTCCGCGTGCAGCGCGGCGGGCGCGACGCATTCCACGACGGCGTGGACTTCGAGCAGGATGGATTCGCCGCCGGAATTTTTCCACACGCCGAACGCGGTGTTGCCCTGCTCGGAACCGAGCAGCAAATCGAGCGCGCCGCCGATGAGCGGATGATCGCCGCTCATCAGCCCGAGATCCTCGCGGCTGAGCGCGCGCGTGCGATCAAATGTCACGGACATGCCATCCGCAGGCAGCGATGGGAGGGCGTCGGTGAGCAGGTGGCCGGGCTTCAGCAGGTAGGCGCGCGTGCCGAGGTCGTCCACCTGCACGCCGAAATGATCGAGCAGGCCCACGCAAAATTCCTCGAAACCCGCGTCGCTGTCGGCCGTGCGGATCTGCGCGATCAACGCGGCGGCTCGCTCGGGTTTTGAGGAGTTGAGTTCCAGCAGCCGGTCGTGCCCGCGCTCGAGTTTTCCAGCGACGCCCGCGTGCAGCGTGCGCGTGCGCTTGAGAAATGCGGCGAGCTTTTTCGCGGTGAACGCGTCGCACAGCACCGTGAGATCATCCTGCAGCTCGCGGGCGATCTCGTTTGCGCCGTGCGGATTTTTTTCAAAGGCGTTCAGTCCCTCGTGATACCAGCGCGCGAGGACTTCGCCCTCGGTGCCGGGCACGAACGGGACGTGGATCTGGATCGTCGCGCTCTGGCCGATGCGGTCGAGGCGGCCGATGCGCTGTTCGAGCAGCTCGGGATTTTGCGGCAGATCGAAAAGGACGAGGTGGTGCGCGAACTGGAAGTTGCGCCCCTCGCTGCCGATCTCCGAGCAGAGCAGGATGCGCGCGCCCTCATCGCTCGCGAAGAACGCCGCATTGCGGTCGCGCTGGAGCAGCGTGAGCCCTTCATGGAAGATTCCGCAGTTCACCTTCACCGCGCGCTGAATGCTGGCGGCGATTTCCTCGACGAGTTCGCGCGTGCGGCAGATGAGCAGGATTTTTTCCGTCGGGAGATCCTTCAGCAGTTCCGCCAGCCATCGCACCTTGGTGCCGATCTCGTCGCGTTCGCCGGAGAGCGGATGCAGCTTCGCCTGGCGCTTTGGAAATCCCGGCAGCGATGCACGCGTGTTGCGGAACATCACGCGGCCCGTGCCGAAGGCGTCGAGCAGCTCGCTCACGAGATGCGTGCGCGCATCGGTGCCGCCTTTGGAAAGTTCGTCGCAATGCGCGAGCACACGCGGCGACTGTTTTCCGAAAAGCGCGCGATCCTCCGCAGTGAGCGGTTTTCCGGCGAGCAGGCGATCGAGCGCGCGCGCGACTTCCTCGTAGTGCGTGCTTTCCTCCAGAAACTTTGCGAGATCCGAATAGCGATCGGGATCGAGCAGGCGCAGGCGTGCGAAGTGTCCCTCCGGCCCGAGCTGTTGAGGAGTCGCAGTGAGTAACAGAAGGCCCTGCGTTTTTTTGGCGAGATCCTCCACGAGCGCGTACTGCCGGCTCGGGCTCTCGGGGCTCCACTCCATGTGGTGCGCCTCGTCCACGACGAGCAGATCCCATCCCGCCTCGGTGATCTGCCGCGCGCGCTGCGTGTCCGCCGCGAGCATTGCGATGCTGCAGAGCACGAGCTGGCTGTCGAGGAACGGGTTCGCATCCGGCTCATGCTGTTGGATGGAGGCGCAGCGTTCCTCGTCGAAAATACTGAACATCAGATTGAACCTGCGCAGCAGCTCGACGAACCACTGGTTCACCAGCGGCTCGGGCACGAGCACAAGGATGCGCTCTGCTCGGCCCGTGAGGTGTAGTCGGTGCAGGATCAGCCCCGCCTCGATCGTCTTGCCGAGGCCAACCTCGTCCGCGAGCAGCACGCGCGGCACGAGGCGGCCAGCGACTTCGCTCGCGATGAACATCTGGTGCGGCAGCAGATCCACGCGTCCGCCGACAAAGCCGCGCACCGGCGAACGCCGCAGTTCGCAGCGCCGCCTCAGCGCCTCGGTGCGCAGATCGAAGGTGTGCAGATCATCCGTGTGCCCGCCGAAAAGCCGGTCCTCGGGCTTGCTGAAACTGATCGCGTCGGAAAGTTCCGCCTCCGGCAGTTCGCCGCGTGCGTGCCGGTACACGAGCAGACCGCCTTTTTCCTCCACCGCATCCACGAGCAGCTCTGCGCCCTGCCGCGACTTGATTTTGTCTCCCGCCGCAAACTTCACGCGACGCAGCGGCGCGGACTCGGTCGCATATTGCCGGTGCTCATTCGCCGCGGGGAAGAAGACCTCCACGCGCCCGAAGCCCGCCTTCAAGATGATCCCGAGCCCAAGCTCCGGCTCGGTGTCGCTGACCCATCGTTGTCCGGTGACTGGCGTGCTCGTGCTCGTGATTTTGCTCATGAAAAAGGGCGCGAAGGGTAGCCGGGATCGGCGCTTTGACAATGGGAGTCAGCGGCGGGCCGTGTCCCGATTTGGAAGCCATGAAGCCAAATTCAAAACAGGGCACCACCGATGTGTCGCTCGCTTTAAGAAGCGCAGGTCGGCAGGCTCGGGCTCATGCAACACATCGAAAAACATTTCTCCGGCGGTGATACCGTGCGCGATGTCGTCATCGGCATGGCCGACGGGCTCACCGTTCCCTTTGCGCTCGCCGCCGGCATTTCCGGGGCCATCGCCTCGGCGCACATCGTGGTGACTGCCGGCCTCGCCGAAGTCGCCGCCGGTTCGATCGCGATGGGCCTCGGCGGATTTCTCGCCGCGCGCGGAGATGCCGAGCACTATCACAGCGAACTGCGGCGCGAGGAGCGCGAGATCGTGGAAGTGCCGGAAAAGGAGGCGCAGGAAATCACGGACCTGTTCAAGGACTACGGCGTGAGCGAGGGCGAATCCGCGCCGGTCGTCGCTGCCCTGCGGCGCGAGCCGAAGGCATGGCGCGATTTCATGATGCGCTTCGAGCTCGGCCTCGACGCTCCCGATCCGAAGCGCGCATTGCGCAGCGCTTTCACGATCGCGGGTTCCTACATCGTCGGCGGGATGATCCCGCTGCTGCCCTACATGCTCGCGGCCGATGCGCATCAGGCGCTGATGATTTCCATCGCCGTCACCCTGCTGGCGCTGACGGTGTTTGGTTTTGTGAAAGGCCACTTCACCGGCGTATCGAAATTCAAGAGCGCATGGCAGACTGCGCTGGTCGGCAGCCTCGCAGCAGGCGTCGCATTTGGCATTGCGAAGGCGATCTCGTAGTGCCCGGCTGCAGGAGCCGTGGTGAAGGTCGCTCGGTGTGCTTTTCACGGCTGGTGAAGTTCTTCATCGGCATGTCCTTCATCCGGCCACTTTTCCTTGGAAAGAGACGGCTGAGGCCGCCTCGGACAGCGATTCCTTAGCTGTATGTCAGACCCACGCGACGTTGCTCACGACAAGAAAGTCATCCACGAGAAGAAACATCACCACGAGGATCCCGCAGCAGGTGCGGCGGAGACGGTGCAGCCCGGAAAAAAGCCGGCGATGCAGCATCCCCACGCCCACGAAGACCCGGCCACCGAGCGCGCAGAAGCGGCTGCTCACGAAGTCGAAGCGATTCAGGAGGCGGTGGCGGCGCATCACGAGAAGGTGGACCAGCACAAGCATCAGTAACGCGGAAATATCCCGGGCATCCCGACGGGCGCATCCACCAGCCCGACGATCGGGGCCTCACTTTTTGGAGGGAACGATGAATTGGTACACACGACTGAGGGAGCGTATTAGCGCGATGCGCAGCGGACCGGCGCTGGACGCTCTGGTGGCGCAGGCACAGCCCGATCAATCATTGGCGGAGCGCGTGATGTGGGCGGAGGATCTGTTGATCTGGGTCCGGCGGGATGTGCCCGCCACCCGGCTGCGCCTGCTGTTTCAGATTCTCGACCGTCAGCCGGAGGCGCGCACACGGTTCGCCCGTACACTCCGCTCGCTCGTTCGGGATACGCAGGCGCTGGATTTGTTTGCGGGCACCGGGCTGCCGCGCGGAACGGCGTTCGTGCATGAAATGATGTCGCGTATCACGTTCCGGGTGCTGCCCCATCCGCCGGACACGCGCGATTTGGCCGACATCTTCGACCGGCTTTTTCCCGGCGGTTCCGATGCCCGATGGCTGGAGCAACTGGACGCGGACGTGGCTCAGCGCATCGTCGCCCTTTTTTATGAAGACCGGACACCGGAGGAGGCAGGCTGGGCTTCGCTTCATACCGATCTGGAGGATGCCATGATGCAACTGTCGGCCGGGATTTGCGTGGCAGGTTCGCATCGCGAGATGCGCAGGCGCATGGAGCAGACCCCCTTTCGCGACCTGCCATTCCAAAAGCTCCCGGCATCGTTGGAAAACCTGCTCCATCGCTACCGTGCCGGCGCGCCCGCCGGTGAATTGACCGCCGAACTGAACGTCGTCCGCGCCATGGCCGATGCGTGCGATCACGCGATGGATGAAGTTATCGGCAATCTGGAAAAGACCGGCGTGAGAACGGCGCTCGTTTACGACATCGAACGGCTACGCTCACAGATCAGTCGGCTGGAACTGCTGCTGGAGGCCTGGTCCACGCCGAATCTGGATGCCCAGCGCACGCTCACCATCCTCGCCGATCTGGTCCGCCAGAACCATGCGCGCCGCAGCGTGAGCGAATTGTTCCGCCAGAATCTGCACCTGCTCACCCGCCGCATTGTGGACCGCAATGCGGAGACCGGCGAACATTACGTCGCGCGCAACCGCGCCGAATACCTCGACATGCTGGGCCGCGCCTCGGGCGGCGGGGCCATCATGGGCATCACCACGGTCGTCAAGCTCCTGCTGGGCAAGCTCGCGCTCGCGAATTTTTTCAAGGGCGCATACTTCGGGTTGAATTACGCGATCAGCTTCGTGCTGATACAACTGTGCGGCTGCACCGTCGCCACCAAGCAGCCTGCCACCACCGCGCCGGCTCTCGCCCGGCGCATGGGTGAATTGCACACGGTCCCGCAGCTCGAAGCGCTCGTGGACGAAGTCGTCTTTCTCATCCGCTCCCAAGTCGCCGCCATCTTCGGGAACATCGCGATGGTCATCCCCGCCACCTTGCTGCTCGACGTGCTCTGCACGCAATTCAGCGGCCATCACCTCGTGGATGCACACAAGGCCACCACCATTTTTGAATCCGTTTCCCCCTGGAGCGCATGTTGGATTTTCGCCGTGTTCACGGGCGGATTGCTCTGGCTGTCGAGCGTGATTGCCGCGTGGACGGACAACTGGTTCGTCCTGCACCAGCTCGGTCCCGGACTGGCGCAACATCGCAGATTGCAGCGATGGATGGGCCCCACGCGAACCCGCAAACTGGCCGTCTGGCTCGAGCGCAATGTCGCCGGACTGGCGGGCAACATTTCCCTCGGTCTCATGCTCGGCATGGTTCCGGAAATCGCCGGGTTCTTCGGCCTCGGCCTCGATGTGCGTCACGTCACGCTCTCCACCGGCCAGGTCACCGCTTCATTTGCCGCGCAGGGTATTGATGCACTTTGGCAACGCTCGACGCTCTGGATCATCCTCGGCATTCTCGGCATCGGTGTGCTCAATGTCCTGGTGAGCTTCAGCCTCGCCCTGTTCGTGGCCATCAGGGCCCGGAACGTCCGCGGCCCGGAGCGAAACCTCTTCTATCGCGCGCTGCTGAAGCGCCTCGTGCGTGCGCCGTTCAGATTCGTGCTGCCGACCACGAGCGCGAAATCAGACAGCACACCGGCGCATTGAGGAATGCGGTGACCCTGCCATCTTCCATCCGCCGGCGCAGCTCTTCGAGGGCGCTACATTGAAAGTCCGTCGGCTCAACTGAAGGCGTAGTGCGCGCGTTCCCCCATTGCCGCCTCGCCTGCGTGATGACACGCGGAGGAGTCGGAGCGATGTCTTGAAAGAGAGTTGGATTTCGCGGGCCGCCGGGCAAGCTGCACCGCGTTTCCCGTCATGAAAATTACCCGCATCCTCGCGTACCGCGTCGAACTCCCGCTCATCGAAACCACCTACAAATGGAGCGGCGGCAAATCCGTCACGGTCTTCGACAGCACCATCGTGCGCGTGGAGACGGATGCGGGAATCGCGGGCCAC
>CAIRYQ010000073.1 GCA_903882875.1 uncultured Spartobacteria bacterium
CGGTTGGTCGCTGGCGTGGCGGAGACGGTCGTCCACGGCGTTTAGGTAGAAGTTCATCTTGCCCGCATACTCGGCCCTGAACGGGCCGACCTTCAGATCGATGACGACGAAGCAGCGGAGCTTGAGGTGGTAGAAAAGGAGGTCGAGGTAGAAGTCATCGTCGCCGACTTCCATGTGAACCTGCCGGCCCACGAAGGCGAACCCGGCCCCGAGTTCGACGAGGAAGTCCTGGAGATGCCGGAGCAGGCCGGTTTCCAGTTCGCGCTCGTGGAAGGGTTTTTCGAGGGTGAGGAAATCGAAGAGGTAGGGGTCCTTGAGCAGTTGCGCGGCGAGGTCGGACTGCGGAGGCGGGAGCGTGTGCGCGAAGTTGGTGACGGCCTTTCCCTGCCGCTCATGGACGCGGCTCTGGATCTGGAGCGAAAGGACATCGCGGCTCCAGCCGTGCTCGAATGCCTGCCGCGCATACCAGATGCGGGTGGGGAGGTCTTTGACCTTCTGGATGAGGATGACGTTGTGCGCCCAGGGCAATTGGGCAACCGCCCGTTGCCAAATTTGAGCGGTGTCGGATTCCGTGGACAATTGGGCCACGGGCTGTGGCCCTTTTTCATCGACGCCCGGCTGATCCGGCATTTTGGCAACGGGCCGTTGCCAAATAGGACCAAAGCTGGGGTATTCGTCAAAAAACTGAATCATCAGTCGCAGGTTGCGAGCGGAGAAACCCTTCACCTCGGGCAAGTCGTTGCGAAGGTCACCAGCAAGCCGAGGCAAGACGGCAGATCCCCAGCCTTCATTTTTCTGTCGCTCAGCCAACATGCAGCCGATCTCCCAATAAAGCTGAAGCATGCCCGCATTGCTCGCGAGAGCGGCGCGAATTTGGGCCGTGCGGATGCGCTCCTTGATGTCCGTCAGCAGACCGACGTAAGAGCTGGCAGCCGCCGGGAGTTTTTTCGGTTTGATGGGTTCCTTGCTCATGCGGCGAGGGCCTCGTTAAGCTCTTCCAAGAGCCGCGGCAACTGTTCGCCGAAAAGTTGATGCGCTTTGCCCAGGCCACCGCGCTGGCTGAACGGGGCGTAGTCGAAATCGTCGGGCTCGATGCTCAGGCTCGTGGCGATGTGATCGCGGATGAGTTTGAGCCAGCCGAGTTGCTCGGGCGTGAAGACTGCACCGGCCTTCGCTTTGTCCATGAGCCATTCGCTGAACCGCTCTGAAACGGAGTCGGCGAACGGTGCGAGCACGGGCTGTTGTTTCAGTGCGAAGCGGACGAGTGAAACGAGATCGGCAAAGCGTCCGGCCTGCGAGCGGCCCTTCACTTTTGCAGGCGCGGTGACGGCGAAGGCGTCCCACAGGCGATCCTCGGTCCATGCGGCGTGATTCTCGCGGAGCTTTTTCTCCAGCTCCTTGAGCATCGTTTCGGTGAGCCGCTGTTTGAACGGGCGGCTGTAGAGGATTTGCAGGGCGTCGATCTCGGTCTGGTTTTGCGCGAGGTAGTCGCGGAAGGCCTGCACGAGGCCAGCGGCCTTGGTTTTCGCGGCTTCATCGAAGCCCTGACTCAGCACTTCGTCCGGCGTGTAGATGTCGAGGGCTTGCTCGGTTTCCCGTTTGAGATCCTCAAGGGTTTTGCGAAGCGCCGGTTTGTCGAAGGGCGCGCAGGCCGCGGCGATGAGTTCCTGGCGCGTGGCCTCGTATTTCTCCGGCGCAACTTCTTCGGGTGAAGCTCCCAATTTTCCGGTGGCGCGCTCGGCAATGGCGTCGGGATCGTAAGCCCGAAGCAGCGCACCCGCGAGCGTGGCAGGCGTATGCCCGCCGGAAGCGCTGGCGATTTGCTGGCGCTGCGAGGGTTCGAGTTCGCGGTCCAGCCGGGCCAGGCGCGCGGCGAGTGTGGTGAGGGTGTCTTCATCGCGACCACCGGGGAAGATGACGCGCTGGAGCAGTGTCTTGAGCGGGACTGTGGGCTGACGATCGAGCGGGCGGGATTCGGTCTTGTCGCTTTCGCACACGCCCACGGCATCCACGATGATGAAGCGGGTTTTGGCGTGGGCGTCCTCGCCGGAGACGGATTGCAGATCCGTGGAGGTGAGCACGCGCGTGCCGCGGCCTTTCATCTGCTCGAAATAGACACGGCTGCGCACATCGCGGAGGAAGATGAGGACTTCGAGCGGCTTGATGTCCGTGCCGGTGGCGATCATGTCCACGGTCACGGCGATGCGGAGCGTGGGCGAGAGGCAGAATTCCTTGATGAGTTCCTTCGACTTCGCGGGCTTGCCGGTGACGGGATGCTTGGCCTGGTAGGTGATCTTTTTGCAGAAGTCGTTGCCCTTGCCGAACACTTCGCGGCAGAGGTGAACGATGTCCTCGGCGTGGGAATCGTCCTTCGCGAAGATGAGCGTCTTGGGCACGAGCGTGCGGCCGGGAAAAAGTTCGGTGAAGACGGCATCGCGGTAAGTGCGCAGCACGGTACGAATTTGATCGGGTACGACAACGGAGCGGTCGAGGTCGGCGGGCGTGTAGTCGAGATCATCGGCAAGCACGGCTTGGCGGGCGGCGCGGGACGCCTTGCTGCGGTGATCAATGAGGAAGCCTTTTTCAACTTTGCCGCCCGATTCGGTGACACGGGTTCTGATGCGATACACGTCGTAGCCGACATTCACGCCATCGGCGACGGCGCGCTCGTGGTTGTATTCGGCGACGCGGTTCTGGTGGAAATAGGCGATGGTCTGCGGCGCGGGCGTGGCCGTGAGGCCCACGAGGAAACTGTCGAAGTATTCAAGCGCCTGCCTCCAGAGGTTGTAGATCGAGCGGTGGCACTCGTCGGCGAAGATGTAATCGAATTTCTCGATCGGCACGGCGGGATTGTAGGCAACATCGCGCGTGCGTGTGCTGCCGAGTGCGGCGGCGAGTTCCGCACCGGAGAGATCATCCGCACCCTCCGCGAGTTCTTCGCCGCGCAGGATCGAGTAGAGGCGCTGGATCGTGCAGATGGTGACGCGGCAAACGTCATCAATATGGGGCGAGGTGAGATGCTGGACGTTGTAGAGTTCCGTGAAGAGGCGGCCCGTGTCAGGCGTGCGGAAACGGTGAAATTCATCGCGGGCCTGTTCGCCGAGGTTTGCGCGATCCACGAGGAAGAGGATGCGTCGAGCTTTGGCGTATTTGATCAGGCGATAGGCGACGGCGCAGGCGGTGAAAGTTTTTCCCGCCCCGGTGGCCATGTGAATGAGGGCGCGCGGACGGTTTTCGGCGAAGGATTGCTCCAGGCCGGTGATGGCTTCGATCTGGCAATCGCGCATGCCATTCGTGGCGAGCGGGTGCGTGGCCGACATCGCCTTCAGACGGGCGCGCAGGGTGTCGGGCTCCGCAGCCCACTCGGCGAGCGTCTCGGGGCGATGAAAGGAGAAGACGCGGCGGGAGCGAGGATCGGGATCGCGTTCATCGCGGAAGAAGGTCTCCAAGCCGGTGGATTCGTAGAGGAACGGCACAACGCCGGTCACTCCAGCGGCGAGAAAATCCGGCAGGCTCGTCGCGTAGCGGCCCGACTGATCGGCGACAGTGGAAAGCGTAGCACCTTCCTTCTTCGCCTCAATCACACCAACCGCTGTGCGATCCACCAGCAGCAGGTAATCGCAAGGGCCGGTCTTCAGCGGGACTTCCCGCAGCGCGATGCCGCGCCCGGCGGAAAAATCCACCGCCTTGAAATCCTGAATGATCCAGCCCGAGGCAACGAGCATCGCATCAATTTGCTCACGGGCTTTTTCTTCCGGGGTCATGTTCCTGGGTGCCGACCGCGAGACCATGTCGGCTCTTGCAATCGGATGGAAGGCCAAAACACCGCCACACCGCCGCAAAGACTTCCGCCTTTTCCGCTCCGCTGCGTCACCACTGGCCCGCAACTTCGCTCCGCTTCAAAGGAGGAAGACTTTGCGCCTCTCCCACCGAAAGCCCCGCCGCGAAGATTGAATCGCTTCGCGGAGCTACGACGATTCAAACTTCCCGAGATACCCAACCGCCTCCGCGGCAGAAACCCCGCCACTCGCAGACTCGTGTCACGGTTTTTGCGCCCACCGCAGACCGTGTTTCGTGTTCGGCTGCTCGTGACCGAAAGGTATCTGCCTGGGCATTCTCGCAGCCAAACATGGAGGGGAAAACGTACAGTCCTAGCAAGTCCACGCGAGGCCGAGTGTTTCCGCAGAGGTGCGAAGGCGAATGTCGAGAGTCCAGAGCGGAACGCGGTTCAGCTCGGCAGCGGCGAGGAGTTGCACATCGCACCAACTCAGGCCGAGGCCGAAGAGACGATGACGCTCCAGAAAATCGAGCACATCGAGCGGCGGACATTCGCGGGCATCGAGCAGCGCACGGAGGTCCGCAAGCGTTTGCGGACGGTGGCGGAGGTTGCCGACCGCAAGTTCACCAAGCACGACGGAATGCGTGACGATTTCTCCGCTGCCAAGCAGAGCGACCATTTCCGGCGATGGAGATCGAAAATGAGTGAGCCAGACCGATGTATCCACGAGGACGAGCACGGCTCAGTCCTGCGCCGGGGTTGGGCGCTGGCGTGGGGGGAGTTCAAGATCGGGCATGGTGCCACCGAGGGCGGACAGACGACGTTGAGCAGCATGACGGGCGAGCTTTTCGTCGAGCAACGAAAGGAAAAGCTTTGCCGGATCGTGGATGTTCAAAGCCTCCTCGGCCTCGCGCAGCTTCTCGTCAGAGATGTCTATGGTGATGCTCATCGCGGCAGGCTACCTCGCACGTCGGATTTTTCCAGCATGGTTTCAACCTCGCACTGTTCGTGGACGACCACCTTGCAACGGTTGAGCGAGAGTCCGCAGAGGTGTGCCTAAAACTGTGTGCAGATGGCTCGCAAATGTATTCAAAAAGTAGTGGCAGATTTGGCTTGAGTAGCGCCGATTTACCTCTGAAACTGTGCTTTCTAAACACTGGAAAGCCGCCCGAGTCCTACTCTCGGAGCCAGCGTGCGCCCCTTCTGACAGAGGGTGCGCCGCAGGCCCCGCAAATCCTGCAAACGGCATCCGGTGGCAGACAGCCCGGTGCCCATTCTGTACCTCATTGTTACCGGTGCCGATGTCTCTGATCGTGCCGGTGCGCCCAGGATTTTCCCTCCCGTGCTGCGCGCCCGAGACTGCGAAACCAAGACCGCCTCCAGCCATGTTCGCTTCCTCGCAAAACGACCTTCCACACAGGCTCTGAGGCGGTGCCGGGAAATTGACTATTTTCGCCGCATCTCCTTGGCAGATGCCCTTCTCAAACGAATTACGGGGATGTTGCCTCCTGCTTCTGGCCATCGGCTTTCCGGGCCGTTCAGCAACGCCGCAAATGCGGCTATGGTTTCAGTTGAAATCATGCCTATCCGCGAGCAGCACCCGCACGACCTCCGACGCCGCGACGAAGCCGAACACGCCGGTGACGAACGTCGCCGCGCCGAATCCGCTCGCGCAGTCCATCCGCAGGCTCTCGCCTTCCTCCCGCTCGACGCTGCATGTGCCGTCGGGTCGCGGATAGACGGGCTTTTCACCCGTGAAAACGCACGGCACATCCATCGCAAGCGGGCAACCGCCACGGCCCACGGGCCAGCCGTATTCGCGGCGCAATTCGCGGCGCACCTGGCGCAGCAGTTCGTCGTTTCCCGCGATGCCGAGATCGCTTGCGCGCACGGCGGAAGGATCGCGCCGTCCGCCTGCGGAGCCGCACGTGAGGATGCGCCGTCCGAGGCTGCGCGACGCGTGGATGAGGTGCGCCTTGATGGACATGCGATCCACGCAGTCCACGATGAAATCGAACGGCGGCGCGAGCATCTCGGCGGCGTTCGCCTTCGTGTAAAATTCCGCGCGCGCCTCAATGCGGCACGATGGCGAAATCTGCCTCACACGCTCTGCCATCACGCTGACTTTCGGACGACCAACAGTGTCGCTCAACGCGGGAAGCTGGCGGTTGATGTTCGTCACGCACACGTCGTCCGCATCCACGATCGTCAGCGCGCCGATGCCGGTTCGCGCGAGTGCCTCGACGACCCACGAGCCGACGCCGCCGATGCCAACGACGCACACATGCGCGGCGTGCAGGCGCGTCATCGCAGCATTGCCAAAGAGTCGCCCGATGCCGCCGAAGCGCGCGACGTAATCGGCATCCAATGCCGCCACATTATGAATCGCACCCGCGCCCGTCATTTCACCGCGATGTGCGCCTCCATCGCCTCGCGCCGGATCATGTAGCGCGCGCCGCAGCGCGGGCAGCTCATGCGGATCACCGGCTCGTCGCCGAACAGCGCGTCCGCGTCCTGCTTCATCGTGGAACTGAGAATGTCCATCATGCGCCCCTCGTTGCAGCCGCATTCCCAGCGGTAGTAACGCTTCTCCAGCAGCGTGAGCGTCTCGCTTTGATCCATCGCGCGGATCGCCGCGTCGTCCAGCGCATCGAACCACGCCATGTCGCAATCCGGCTGCGCGCTCACCATCACAAAATCCTCATCGCCATGCCGGAGCAGCCTCGCGGGCCGCTGCTCGCTCAGCGCGTAGAACCGCTCGACACCGGAGAAGACATCCGCGCCGTTCAGTTCCACCACGCTCCGTCGCGGGTCCATGCCGCCGCGCACTGTGTCGCCCATGAAAAGGTTGCGCCCGTCGTCCTTCACGTCCTCGATGAAGAGCTGGCCGACCACCGTGCCGCGGTTGTTGTCGCCGGTGACAAACAGATTCACGAGCGGGTTTGTGAAATGAATCGTCCACGCCGTCGTCTCATTTCGCGGGCGCGACGCGCAGTGCAGCGTCAGCGCCGCGAGCGCCTCCTTGATCATCGTGTCTTCCGCCGGGGGATTCTGCCGGCCGATCTGCCCCTGATGCAGATAGTAGTCCACAAACAGTTCGCCAAAGTCCGCGCGCGCCACGAGCGCATTGCGCCCGCGCACAAAATAGGTGCGGACTTCCAATCCCTGCGGCTGCTCGATTTTTTCATCCATAAGGCTGAAAATAGCACCGAATTGAGACGTGGGAAGGCATACGTGAAATGCGGCGGCGCTTCATCCAAGTGCCGCCGACTACGCGCCGTACCGGACGTGCGAGAATTACAACTGCCCGCCGTCGGGTTGCGGCGGCCTGCCGCTTCGCGGGGACGTGTGCGGGCGGAAATGGTGGCCGCGGTGCTGGGAATTGCCGCGCTCGTTTTGCATTTGCTCGAGCTTCACCTTTTGCTCGGGCGTGAGGAGCGCGGAGATTTGATCATAGCTGCCGGTCATCACACCGCCGACGCGTTCCATGGTCTCCGCGTGGATTTTCTGAATCTCTTCGCTCGATTTTTCGAGGATGGGATTGACCTGCTGGAGCTGCTCGGGCGTGAGGTCGAGCGACGATGTGAGCCGGTCGCGCAGGTGCGTGGCGATGTCGTGCGAATGCGGCTGCGCGGACTGCGCGTGCCGGTTCACGCCGACGGCAACGACGCCGCCGGTGATGCCGCCGACGAGGAAAATGGAGACGACGTATGCGACGGCCTTGGATTTTGCGAATGCGGTGATCATGGCAGGCTGAGTTCGATGGCGGAGTTTGCGACCAACATTTCGGTGCTCTCGGACTCGGAGCGCGTGCCGTAGCTCACGGCGAGCGCGATGAACATGAGTGCGAATCCGCAGACGAGCGCGCGGCGGAAAATCATCCCGGCGAATGCGGCGTTTTCCTCCGCCGTCGCGTCAGGCCGAAGATTCGCGAGAACGCGCGCGGCGAAACCGTAGGGCATCGTGCCGGGCAGGTCGCGCGGTGCGGAGGCGGCGGATGCGAGCAGGCGGTCGAGGTTGTCTTTGGGATCGCTCATGTCACGGCCTCGTTTGTGAGCAGATGCAGCGCCTTTTTCAATCGCTGCCTCGCGCGGAATGCGCGCACTTTCACGAGCGCGAGATTCCAGCCGGTGATGTCGCAGGCTTCGGCAAGCGTGCGGCCTTCGATGTGAAGAAGATTGATGATGAGACGGTCCTGCGGACTGAGTCCGGCGAGCAGCGTGTCGAGCAGTTCGCGCGATGCGACGGACTCGGAGGGATCGAGTTCGCCGTCGCTGGCGCGGAGGGATTCGATCACGCTGATTTCCTCGGGGCTGAGGTCGGACCAGCGGATCTCGGGGCGGATGGATTCCGATTTCAGCGTGTTCAGGCAGGTGTTGACCGCGATGCGCGAGACCCAGTGCTCGACGGGCACCTTGCCGGAAAAGGATGAAAGACTGGAAAACATTTTGATGAAGATCATCTGGCACATGTCCTCTTCGGCGGTGCGTCGCGGGAGATGGGCGCGGACCAGTTTGAGGACGAGCGGGTAAAGCTGTTCCATGCACTCGCGGGCAGCCTGCTCGTCACCGCTGCGGACGAGCGCGAGGCAGGTCTCCATGTCGAAGACCGATTCAAGCATGATGGAAAATTGTGTCCCACATGATCTGATGACAGGCGGAGGCGGGGAAAGTTACAAAGGTGTCTGTGTTTTTGATTTTCACGCCGGCCCTGATCTTCATCATGATGCAGGCGGGGTGGGAGTGGCGACGGACGCGGAGCATGGAAAGGTCCGGGCGATGATTTGAAAAAGTTGCGCGGGCACGGGACTCCACGGCGATTTGAGGAGCGGTGTAACTTTTCTGCGTGGGCGCTGTCATCAGACATTGAACACGCCGGATTTCAAATCGTCGTGAACAACCATTACTCCAACCAAAAATGAAACTCACTCCCGCCAAACTATTCACCACGCTGGCCGCCATGGCCGCAATCGCACTGCCCCCAGTGCTCACCGCCGACCCGACTCCTGCACCGGCTCCCGATGCTTCGAAATCCGCGCCTCCCGGCAAACCGCGTGAACATCAGCAACACTGGCAGGGCAGCGGTGAACGCGGACAGTGGCAGCAGCGTAGCCCCAGGGACGAACCCCGTGCCTGGGCGCGACATCACGAATCCGGCCGCGACGACCGTGGCGGCTGGCAGCATCACCGCCACGGCTTTGACAGCGGGGACCGCGAGGGCGGACATCATCACCATCGCGGGCTTGGCCGCGATGACCGTGGCGGCTGGCAGCATCACCACCACGGCTTTGGCCACGGGGACCGCGAGGGCGGACATCATCACC
>CAIRYQ010000074.1 GCA_903882875.1 uncultured Spartobacteria bacterium
CCCGGCCCCCAGGGCCCGCCCGGCCCGCAGGGAATGCCCGGCGATGTGACCAGTGCCGAATTGGACGCCGCAATCGCCGCGGCGCTCTCCGCCGCCGCCTCCAATTCCTCCGCCAATTCCAACTCCGTGGACACGCTGTTCTCTCCCTTCACCCATGATCCCCCGACCGTCGGGGACATGGAGACGCTCCGCGCGAAGATCAACGAGCTGATCACCGCCCTGCGGCGGTAGGGCGGGTTCAGTGAAAGAGCAGCCGCCATGCTTCGGGGATCAGTCGTGTGGTGGAACGCGTCGCTCCCCGCGCGTTTCGGCGTGGATTGCAAGGCTTGCTTGCACCCCGAGGAAGCGCGCGGGGAGCGGCGCGCTCCACCGGCGCTGCGCAGCTTCATCGGGCCTCTTGGCCGGGGTGCCTCACTTGCGGCCCGGCTGGTTTCGCGTCGCGCTCTGATCTCCGTTCAGCCAGTCGTCGCCGGGCTGGAGCTGGAGCTTGCCGGTCTTCGCCGCATCGGACGGGCCTTTCCAGCCGAGCCTGCCGTGCAGCACGGCGTCCGCCGCGGCGACCGCGCGTTCGACCTCACCGTCGCGCACCAGCTCAGTCCGAAGCCGGAATACTCGACGCCATCCTCACGAACCTGAACTACGAGTCCGGCTGCAACCCCGTGAACATGCCCTTCATCACCGGGCTCGGTGCGCACCGCCAGCACGAGATCGTGAGCCAGCACGCGCACAATTCGCGGCGCGTCCTTCCGCCGTCCGGCCTTCCGATCGGCAACATCCAGACCGGCTTTTCGCGGCTGAAAAAATACGGCGGCGAACTCACCGCGCTCACCTTTCCGCCGGATGAAGCGAGCAAGGCACCGTTCCCATTTTACGACCGATGGGCCGACACATTCAATCTCACCACCGAGGCCGTCGTGGTGAATCAGGCGCGCGGTCTGGCCTGCACCGCCGCGCTCGCGGCCACAAGTGGCCTGCGCGATCAACACTGGAAGTCCTTGCCTGCGCAGATCGTTGTCAAGTCGCGCGCGCCGGCGGCGTTTGTTCCCGTCACGGTCCGCCTGGAAGTCGCCGACCTCGATTTGAAAGACGCGGTCGTCGTGTGGGAGGCGCTCGATCAGGATCCCGTATTCGGTGGCAACGAATTCACATTCACGCCCGGAAAACCCGGCGAACATTGGCTCGAAGCCGAAGCCCACTGGCCAGACGGACGCCGCATTTTCGCAGCAGCAAGCGTCATCTGCCGGTGAACACGATCTACGCCTTCTTACAGGCGTCCCGCAAAATGCACAGGATGTGAAACCCGACCTCGCCGAGCTGCTGTGGGACGAGGGCCGGCCGAAGTGCGGTACGGAATGGCAGCCGATCGACAAGACCGCGCGCACCAAAACGCAAGGCGACCAGCGCATCATGGACATCGTCGCGGCCAATACGCCGAAGGAGTTCGTGCTGCAGCTCGATGTGGGCACATGCCTGGAGGCGGGCGCGGATCCCGTCGCGTGGATCAAGGCGAACCCGGGGCGCATCAGGAGCGTC
>CAIRYQ010000075.1 GCA_903882875.1 uncultured Spartobacteria bacterium
GCCCACCTGACGCTGAAGCGCCGTGGCCTGTTCCTTGATCGAGTCGAGCAGGCTCGCGCGCTGCGCCATCGCCTGCTTGGCCGCCGCCAGCGTCTTGTTGTCCTCGCTGCCGAAGAGTTTTTCAAAGAGCACCTCGGGCCGAAAAACCGGCCTTGAGAGACCTAATGAGCTTGCAACATCAACTGCGTGGATGCAAACCAAATTTCAGCAGGTATGATTTTCTAGAGCAAGCCGAAAGGGCCTGTTTCCGTAGGCGGTAATCGTGTGGTGAGATGCAGGAGGCCGTGCCGACGAAATGCCACTGCGTTCCGTCGTTGCCATTGATGGTAGCCGACGGGCAATCTTTCTGGGTCGTGGATCGGAATTCCGAGGCCGAGTTGGCAGTCAACTCGCTTTGGTTCCTCGGCGGCTACGGAGGATGGACATCAGCCCGACGAGACGGCATCATCTTCATGCACTCACCGATGGAAGTTTTCTGCCTATTACCGCCCCAGCGTAGAGCCTGTTATGCATGCTGGAACATTGTGAATGTAAGAAGGCACTTTCGGAGGTGCAACGTGTATAACAGTATGCTAAACGCAGTACGCTTTAGTTGTCCTACTTCAGTTCTTTCACTGAATGAACCGTCGCGGGGATCGTCATCACCGAACGGCGCTTTCCGGCGGTTGCGCGGATAGCTTCAGCGGCCAAAGGTTTTCGGGTGAGGCGCTGAGGCTCAGTCCGACGAGAAATGGCGCATAGCCGGTGCAATAGGCGCGGAACATGACTTGGTTCCAGCCGGCATGCAGTTTCAGCGTCCTTGTGGCTGTGGGTATTTTGGCGTTCTTTTGAACCACGTAATCTGCAGTCTGAATCTGCAGCCGTTCGCCATTCAGGAACCAGCGGATGTGCGTCTGGTTGAAATGGCTTTGGAAGTGGAAATCCAACTCGGTATCCGAGGGCGAATGGATCCACGTCGCACCATACCAGACTTGCCCGCCATCCCCGAGTTTCACGCGCGTGTCGAGGTCGGCGATGGTAGCGGGCTTCCAGCGCACCTCGCGCGGATCGGGCCAGTAACCGCGGATCATATCTCCGGCATAGATGGCATCCAGTTTCACCTTGCCGTCATCGGGAGGATATTTCCCGGCTTCGCAAAATTCGACCACAGCCAGCTTCATGTCAGTCTTCGTCCCCGAAATGTATCCGTTTGGGTCTTGGATAAACCGTTCCGTACCCGTGCCGCCAAACGGGCCGCATGTTAGCCAATTGCGGACGGTGACACCTTCCTCGAATCCGCGAAACTGCGCGGCTGCCCACGAGCCCGGATAAAGCCGGGCCTCGGTCGGTTCGTTATAGGTTTCGCGGCTTGCGGAGCCGTCACTATTAGCCCACCAGAACTTATTGTGACCGCCGAAGGTCGCCTCGAAATTGACCAAGGTATTCAAGTCACTTCCAAATTGCTTCGTAAGATGCGGAATCGCCGTGCGTGGCAGGACTGCGGTCAGCACAAAGCCCCGGCCATCCTCGTCCATCCTATGATGGAGCTGCGCACCTTCGACGGGGCCGACGTGGGCAAAACTTGCCGTTCCAACAGGCGACTTATAAGTTTTAGGGGACGCCTTCTTTCCCTTCGGCCACGCAGGATACATTCCAAGTGCCAGCGGACGCACGTTGTTTTGAGTGGAAAAAATACCGAAAACAAACCGGACATCGCCGGGGCGCCCCTCCGTCCGGCCATTAGGAGCAGCATCGGGATCGCCCTGAAAATAGAAGCTGAACGTATCGGCCGGATGTTCATGCGTGAAGATTTGTTCCGCCGCATGGAGCGGTTTGGGGACAAATTTATTTGCCGATCGGGCGTGCCAGCGCAGCAGCAATTGGTCGGGACGGTAAAGGCAGCGCACCTCGATGGTTTCATCCTTGTCCGCCTGAAATTTCACTGGTTCGCAGGATTCCCAGCCGCTGATTGCGCCATCGAGTGCAACCTCACCCATCGCGGGTGCAAAGCGCACGACCTTTGCGGTGCCTGCACCGCCGCGATAGCTAAGGGCGACTTCCGGCGGCCTCGCCGTTTGGGCAGCGGAGAGCGTCACTGCCTTCTGGACGGTATCGAGATGCCGGACAGGATTGGCAGTGCCTGTCCAGCCGACTGCTTCAAATAACATCGGAGTCGTCTTGCCTAGTGCCAGAATAACCTTTCCGTCGGTGGTGTTGGCAAAGGCATAGCCGGTGAAGTATTCGCCGGGCTGGGTGTAGGGGCCGGCCTTTTTCCGATCCACCTTGCGTTCGTCGGGGAGAAGCGTGTCCACATACAGTCCCTCCTCGTTGTATAGCAGCAATCCCATGCGCGTCTGATCCACCTGCGCCACGAGTCCGCCAATGGGAGGAGTGAGGTGAAAGGAACCATAGACTTCACCGGGCTCCGCAATGCCGTTGATGGCGGCGCGACAGACGCGCCAGAGGAGTCTGTAGCCGCCCTTTCCGTCGGGGACGTAGCGGGAGAGCTTTTGCTGCCCACCGAAATTCGCCCCGATGTTGGGCAGGCCGCGATGGTTCACATAAAAACCAGTGCTCATCGAGCCTTCCACGAGGGACCAGTCATTGTTGAAAGCATTCGTGGTTTCATTGCCGCCAAAAGTTGCCGTCGCATTTCCTTGTTGGCGCGCGGTCAGGATCGGATCCGTGAGCAGCTTCTTCCATCCTTTCGGGTTATAGATCGGATTGCCATGGGCATCGAAATCCTCGGGTGCGAGCCGCCATACATCGGCGGTGCCGCCCTGAATTGCCACCAATGAAAGGTCATCCAGCCAGGTCTCACCCCAGTAACGCAGTGTGCCGGGCGGCGGGTTTGTTGGATAGGGAACATATTCATTTTCCTGCACTTTGCCGTCGCCGTTGGCGTCATTCCAAATATAGTGCTTCTTCTCATTTCCTGTTCCCTGGGCCAGGATAGCAGCCGAAGGCAGCCAGCGGTTCCCGTCCTCCCGATAGAGGAACTGACCGCGCCCGAAGGCAAGGTAACGCTGCTCGCCGCGGTAGATCATGCGGGGAAAACCATAGTGCTCGTCATGGAACCATCCTGTGCAAACGTCCGGCCACACCGCCTCCACCTTCCATTCGCCTGTGGCATAGTTCACGCGAAAGCGCGTGAGCCAGCCGCCATGTCCTTGGATGTAAAATCGATCCGTCTGCCGCGGGTCCACCGCGTAGCCGGTATTTGCAAAAGTCTGCGCGCTGAGCCATTCGCGCAGCCGGTTTCCGTCGTCCGCGCTCCATTCGCTCACGCGCTGCGGGCCGTGGCGCTCCACGATCACCAGCCGGTCGTGACCGGCTGCGTCGCGCCAGCACGCGAGCTTTTCCGGCGACATGAAGCTCTCGGGATCATAGGTGCCTGGGCGCTGCGCAGAAAGCCGTCCCAACACCCGCAATTCCACGCCACTCGTTGAGAACTGGTGAACCTTGTTCACGCCCGCGTCCGCGATATAGATGCGGCCGTGGCTGTCCACTTCAAGATCGCTGGGCAGGATGCCGCGCGGCACTGCAAACACTCGCGTGAGATGCGGGGCCGGTATGCCTGCCATCAATGGAGCCGCACTGACTGCATAGCCTTCACCGTCCCTGTGCAGTACCCAGAGCCGGTCTCCCCATCGCGCCACGATACCGATCGGTCCGGCAACGTTTAACTCGGCCTTCACTTCCGCGGAATCGCCATCAAGCACGACGATCTTGTTAGTCATCTCTGTATTGCTTTCCCTGCGGTTGATGGATTTCGGGAGCGGCTCCAGCATGCGTCCGCGCTCGGCCAGATAGATGAATGACCTGCCTGCCGCATTGTCGCGCCATGCGGCCATCGCCGTGATGTGGCCTTCCGGTAAATAGGAGTGGTGGAAATAGCGGCTTTCAGATTGGCCGAATGGTTTCCTGTCCGTCCGAAATACAAAGCCCTCGTCGGCAAAGGCCCATGACGTGATGCCATCGGTGGCAATGGTCTGCGCCCCGCCTGTGCCGCCTGATCCATAATAACCGGTGACTTGCTCATAGTTTACCGGCTTGTTGAAGTCGGCGATGAAATAGTTCCGCACGATTTCAAGATAGGAATAGCAAAAGACCCCGACGCCGTTCGCCCCGATGTCCACATCGCCGATTGGACTGTTGACGGGATCGCTGGTGAGGATCGGCTCCCGGTTTTCCCCCGGCATTGGCCGCCATGCGTCCGCGCTGGTGATGTAGCGGGGGACGATGGAATGATATTCGTCATCCACGTCCCATTTTGCGGCCGGCATATAGATACCTTTCACCGCATAAGTGCCTGGAGGCACGGGCATGAAATTGTCGTCCAGCCCGTTCCAAATCTCGGCAAATGTCCCGCCATTCTCAGCCGTCACCGTGCGTGCCACACCCGCGGCAAACTGGCTGATGATCCAGTCGGGATTCTTCGCATCCACGATAGCGAGAGTGACCCGGTAGGTCTGCGGCAGCGATCCAGTGGTCGGAAGCCGGTAGCTCACCGGAACCCCCTTCGTCGGGTTATCGCTCACCTCCTGAGCGGGGCATTCAAATGCGGGCAGCAGGCAGAGGAATGCGAAAACCAACGATCGCATCCAGATCGAAATTTGTGCCGCCCCGTCGCGGAGGCGGAAGCGTGAGGACGCGCGGCTAGGAAACGGGCTCACCCTTGCAATGCGCGCGGAGGCCCGAGGATTTCCATGACCACAAATGCGGCGCGCAGGTCGGCGGGCTTTTGCAGGAGTCTGCGGACGGTCGCCACATGCGGGCTGACGTCGCGTTCGGTGACGCTCGTGGTTCCGGCCGCGCCGCTTGCGAGGTGCGCGGGCCGATCGAGAGGCTTCATGGGTTCCATCGCGACACGCACGTTCATCGTGCCGAATTCACCGGAGATATTCTCGATGGATGATGCGGCTTCCTCGATCCGTCCTGCGCGCGGCATCTCCTCGGGCTGGCGTGCGAATAGCGGTTTCGAGACCGGTTTTCCGCGGGCTTTTACGGCGGGCTTTGTTGAGTGCAGCCGGGGTTCGGCAGTTTGTACGGTGCGCCTCGAAATCTGCTGCTGCGGCCTCGCCACAGTCGGGGCCTGTGCGGGTCTCGGGGCTTGCGGCGGCTGCTGTGCAGGCTGCGGTACGCCGAGCGATTCCAGGAAACGGCGGAGGCGCTCCTGTTCCTCGGAACCGCCGCGGGGTGCCGATTCCTGCTGGCGGGGCGGAGTCGGCGCCGTGCCATTTGCCGATTCGCGATCCTTCTTTTTCTTCTCCAGCCACGCGTTGACGATGCCGATGACGACGGCGACGGCCACAAAGATGAGCTTTGGCTCGATGGCGGCGGCGAGGTTCATTTTCCGCCCTCGGGGCCGCGCGGCGTGCCGGCGATGGTCTCGCGCATCGAGGTGTCGGCCTGTACGTTTTTCATCTTCATGTAGTCCATGATGCCCATGTTGCCGCTGCGGAACGCATCGGCCATGGCGAGGGGAATCTGCGCCTCGGCCTCGACGACCTTCGCGCGCATCTCCTGCGTGCGCGCGTGCATCTCCTGCTCGGTGGCGACGGCCTGCGCGCGCTGCGCCTCGGCGCGGGCTTGTGCGGTGCGCTTGTCGGCCTCGGCCTGCTCGGCCTGGAGTTTAGCGCCGATATTTTCGCCCACGTCCACGTCGGCGATGTCGATCGAAAGTATTTCAAACTGCGTGCCGCTATCGAGGCCCTTGGCGAGCACGGTCTTGGAAATGCGGTCGGGATTTTCGAGCACGTCCTTGTACGTCTCCGATGATCCGATGCTGGTCACGATGCCTTCGCCGACGCGGGCGATGATCGTCTCCTCCGTCGCGCCGCCGACGAAGCGATCGAGATTCGTCCGCACCGTCACGCGCGCTTTCACTTTCACGCCGATGCCATCTTTCGCAACGCCGTCAATCGTCGTGCGCCCGCTCGCGGCATTCGGGCAGTCAATTACCTTCGGATTGATGCTCGTCTTCACCGCTTCGAGTACGGTCTTGCCAGTGCCTTTCGTCGCGAGGTCAATGGCGCAGGCGCGGTTCCAGTCGAGCGTGATGCCCGCCTTGTGCGCGGCGATGAGCGAGAGGATGCAGTTGTTCACGTCGCCGCCCGAGAGGTAGTGCGCTTCGATGGGATCGGTTTCGAGTAGGAGGCCGGCCTTGGTCGCGGTGATGCGTGCGTCCACGATTTGCGAGACAGGCACGCCGCGCAGCCGCATGGCGATCATTGTGAGCATGCCCACGGGCGCGTCGGCGACTTTCGCCCGGACCCATACACCGAGGAAATTGAAAAGGATCAGCGCGACGCCGAGGAGGAGGACGACGATGACGCCGATGGTGACCGGATGCGTGAGAAGACTGCCGGCGTCTGCGAGGAGGATCGGGATGTTCATAAGTTAGGCGGGATTTTAGCCGTGCGGCATCGCGGACGGAAGGGGAATCGGAATGAGAAACAGGGAGCCGTCAGTCCTTGCGGAAACACCACGAGCGGTAGCGCAGATTGCCTTTTTGAATGGCGACATAAACGCGCGAGCCGGGGACCCCGGCGAAGTCGCGCCCGAGCGCGTGCATGAAGCGCGGCAGCCGCTCGCGGATCAGCGCGAGGCTGCGCTCGGCGTTGCGCTCCATTCCTTTCAGCACGTTCTGGCCGATGTCGCGCATCTGCACGACGGTCAGCGGCGCGGCGGCGATGTCGCGGTCCCATTCGGCGAACAGTTCGCTGAACCGGAAATCCGTGTAGAGGAAATGTCCACCGGGGCGGAGCACGCGCGCCACTTCGCGGAGGAAGCGCGGAAAATCGGGATAGCAGTGCGATGCCTCGACATTGATCACCGCGTCGAATGATGCATCGGCAAACGGAAGTTTCTGCGCATCGCCCTGCATGAAGCTGAGCCCCGGCACCGCGTGCCGCTGCTGGCAAAAGCGGATGCCCGTCGGATTCAGATCGAGCCCGGTGTAGCTCGCGGGCTGCATCGTGCGCGTGATCCACGATGCTCCGCCGCCGTGTCCGCAACTCACTTCGAGGACATTTTTTCCGCACAGATCCACCTGCGAAGCGACGTGGTGGTAGAGCTGGATGCTTGCGCGATTCGGCTCGTCATCAGGCGCGAGCGGCAGTGCGACGGGCGGCTCGCTGTCGAACGCGTAGTTGAGGAAGAGCACCTCGTCGCCGCGGAGCCGGCGTGTGAGGAAGGGATACCACAGCCGCCAGATGGCCTTGCGGATGAACCCGATGTTGAGAAGACGTTCGATGATGGACATGCGCCGCGGTGAATAGGGCAGGGAGAGTGTTGTGTGCCAGCGCCATTCGGTGCGGATGGATTTTCGGCTGTCCTGAAGTTTGACAAATTCTCGGTGTCGCGTGAGCCGGACGATTTCCTGTCGGGGCACGCAAGGCGCATGCTCCACCAAGGGATTTTGCTATCGCAGGAAAATGAATTCCTTGGCGTTAAAAAGTGACTGTGCGAAGTCGGCCCATGCTGCCGTGGACTGCATGAGCGTGTCGCCTGTTGCAGCGGATTCGAGGTACTTTTTTGTCACGGCGATTTCGTGCGTCGAGGGCTCGCGGGAGAATGCCGCGGCGAACATCCGCCGGATGCGCTGCTCAGGATTTGCGTCGGCCTTTTCCGCGACGAGGCGACCGGCCCATGCGTGCGAGCACTCGATGACGAAGCGATCGTTGAGCAGCGTGAGCGACTGCGCGGGGACGTTCGTCGCGTCGCGGCGGCCCGTGGTCGTGAATAGTTTCGGAGCGTCGAAGACTTCGAGGAAGGGATTCAGCGCGGTGCGGCGGATGGTGAGATAGACGCTGCGGCGCTGCTTCTCGCCGCTCGCAGTGTTCGGGAGGCTGGGGCCGGACATCGTGTCGTCGAGCCTGCCGGATACCGCGAGCAGCGAGTCGCGGATCGCCTCGGCTTCAAGCCGCTGCACGCGCGCGTGCGAGAGCAGATCATTGGCAGCATCGTGCTCGCGCGCCTCGGGCGAGGCGTCGGTGCTGAGCGAAAATGCGCGTGTGGTGACGAGGAAGCGGAACATCTTTTTCAGCGACCAGTTCTCTTCCGCGAAGCGTGCGGCGAGGTAGTCGAGCAGCTCGGGATGCGTCGGCTTTTCGCCCATGTGGCCGAAGTTGTCCGGCGTCGCGACGATGCCGCGTCCGAAAAGATGCAGCCAGATGCGGTTCACCATCACGCGCGAGGTGAGCGGGTTTTGCGGCGCTGTCATCGCGAGCGCGAGTTCGAGACGACCGCTTTGTTTTGTCAGAAACGACGGCCCGCCGAACACGCTGAGAAATGCGCGTGGCACGCGCTCGGCGGGTTTCAGGTGATCGCCGCGCGGCAGGAGCGCGGCGTCGAGCGCGACGGACTCCAGCACGCCGGGCGCGTGGCGCGCGGAGGGGACTTCGGATTCGAGCGCGCGGTATTTTTCCACGAGCGGCTTCACCGTGCCGAGGCGCGCGAGCTTTGTGAGAGAGGCGGGCAGCAGTCCACGGCGGATGAGGAAGTCGAGCAACTGCCGGTGCGGCTCATCGAGCGTGCCGTCGTGCCACGCGACGAGCGCGCAATGGATCGCGCTTTCATAGCGGTCCGCGAGTTCCTTCGTGGTGCGCGGTGCATTGCCGATCAATACCGTGGTGCTGGCGCTTTCGCGGTCGCGCGGCCCGTCGCCGTTGTGGCAGACGATCTCGCTCACGCCGAACCACGACGGCTCATGCGCGCCCTTGTCCTTCACGCTTTTGTCGCGGCGCGTCTGGTCGGCGAGCGTGGCGAATTCGAGATATGCGAGCGAGCCCTTGCGATATTTCGTGTCGAGCTTCAGCCAGCCGGGCTCGTCCTTTGCGAGCTGCGCCCGCGGGAAAATCGGGTTCGTGCCGAGCGGGTAGCCATCCACGATGAGCCGGCACTGCGCGCCGCCGCCGCCCCACGCCTTCACGGAAATCCAGTCCGTGTCCACGCGGAACAGGTTCGTCGTGAGCACGCCGTTGTGCTTTGCCGTGAGGCCGTTCGTCGAGACGCCCGCGGGCATGAGGCCCGTGATGATGTTGTCGCCCGCAGCGGACACGGCGAAGTCACCGCATCCGCCCGGTGCATCCGCGATGCCGGTGCCGTAGTGGAAGCACTCGTCAAAGTCGGCGCGTGATTTTGAAAAGTCCCACCGGCGTGCGGTTGGCGGTGCATTGGCAGTCCTCGCGTGTGTTGGCTCCGCAAGTTCATTCCACGCTTTCGCCAATTCATCGCCGCTGCGTTTGTGCAGCGCGGCCCATGCGTGGAATGGATTCGCCGCATTTTGTTTCGCGTCCGTCAGCGCTGCGCGCCATTCTTTTTCCTGCGAGCCGAGCGTGAGTGAGCTGTGCTCCACGCGTGCGACGGTGAGATCGTGCGCGAGTCTATCGCGCTGCTTGCGTTCGTCGGGCGTGAGCGCCTTCGTCAGCGCGGCAGGATCGATGGAATCCGCATCCGGCCCGGCACGGAAGGATGCGCGCAGTTCGTCAGCCGTGAGCGCACGTTCGTAAAGGCGCGCCTCCTCGATTTCTCCGGCCAGGAATGCCTTGCCGCCGGAGTTGTGACGTTTGCCGAGGAGGATGTGCGCGTTCCCCGCCGCGAAAGTGATCGGGCTTTCGGTCGGCGACTTCCACGGCTGGCCGTAAATCTCGCCGTCGCGGAAGACGGCGATGGTGCTGTCGGCACGATACACGACGGCGATGTGGATGAGTTCGCCGGGCTTTGCGGTTTCCTCGGGGCCGCCTGCGTTTTGCGAACGGCGGAAATTGTTGCTGCCAGCGACCCAGTGCTGCCGCTCCTTTTCCGCGAAGACGACGGAGTCAAAGACGCTGCCCTTCGTGTCCTCGATGGTGATGACTCCGCCGCCGCGCTGATCCAGATTCGCGAGGCTCACCCAAGCCTCCATCGTCTTCTCGCGCAGGTCGTGCGCGAGCGGCGCGCTGCGGAAGCACGCGTCGGTGCCGTTCAGCACGAGGCGGCCGTTTCGGATTTTTGCGCCGCCGATCAATTCACCGTTCAGCGTGCCCGCGGAGTCGCGCGTGTCGCCGTTGAAGCTCCAGCGGGCGAGGGGACGCGGCGCGGTGGAGATGGCTTTCGCGACCGGCGATTTTTCGATGCGCTCGCGTGCCATCTGATCCAGCGATGCGATCTGCTTTTCGAGCGCGGCCACTTTCTCCGCGGCGGCGGCGGTGCGCGGATCGGGATCGTCCTCGGCGATGAGCCGTGCGGCGATTCGTTATGGCTCGTCCTTCCACGCTTCTGCGAGCGCGATGTGGATCTGTTTTTTTAGCGCGGTGAGCTCGCCTTTGTTTTTCGCGAGCAGTTCCGGCGGATCGATCGCGACCATCGCGGGTCGGCTGCTCTCGAAGATTCCGGCGAGCGCGTAGTAGTCGCGCTGGCTGATAGCGTCGAACTTGTGATCGTGGCAGCGCGCACACGAGACGGTGAGCCCTTGGAATGCCTTCATCGCGACATCAATCTGGCTGTCCGTCACCTTCACCTGCTCGTCGCGCGTGTCCACCGGCTGAAAGCCGTGCTCGACGAAGCGAAGGTGCGCGGTGCCTAGAATGCTCTCATTGAATTGGTCGTCGCGGTTCATGCGCGGATTCGGCAGCAGGTCGCCGGCGACGTGCTCGCGGATGAGTTGATCCACCGGCACGTCGGCATTAATCGCGCGGATGAGGTAGTCGCGGTAGCGCCATGCTTCGGGGATTTCCGGATCGCCTTCGCTACCGTGCGTCTCGGCGTAACGCACGAGGTCCATCCAGTGCCGCGCCCAACGTTCGCCGAAGCGCGGGCTGGCGAGCAGGCGGTCGGCGGCTTCGCCGATTGCGGATTTCATGTCGTGCGCGGCGGTATCCACAAATGCGTCCACTTCCTCCGGCGATGGCGGCAGGCCTGTGAGCGCGAAGGTGAGGCGGCGGATGATCACGCGGGGATCGGCGTCGGCGGCGGGCTTCAGGCCGCGCTTCTCGATTTCCGCGAGGAGAAAATGATCCACCGGATGAGCGGACCACGCGATGTTCTTGACCGCGGGCGGTTCCGTTTTCCGAATCGGCTGGAGGCTCCACCACGTCTTGCGATCGGCGAGCAGGTTTTCCCACGGCACGGCGGCAGCGGCCTTCGGCGGTTCGTCGCGCGGGTCGGGCGCGCCGAGCGTGATCCATTTTTCAAAGTCCGCGATGACGGCATCGCTGAGTTTCGGGCGCTTGTCCGGCATCTTCAGATCGGGATCGGCGTGCCGGATGGATTTGATCAGCAGGCTTTTCGCGGGCTCGCCTGGCACGATGGCATCGCCGGAGTCGCCGCCCTTTTTCCAGCCGTCGCGGAAGTCGAGTCGAAGTCCTCCCTTTTGCTTTTTCGCGTCGTGGCAATCGGTGCATTCGCTTGAGAGGACGGGGCGGATTTTCTGCTCGAAAAACTCGGCCTGCTCCGGCGGCAGCGGCGCCGCGGAGGCTGCACCTGCGGCGAGGAGGAAAATGGATGTGCGCGCGAAGGGCATCGTGGGTTTCACGAATGAATCCGATGCGTGCTGAAATGAAAGGCGGAGTCGCGGATGCACCGGCCAGACATCAAACGACCGAAGCCAGACCTCAAGCACGGCCACGTCCGGTACCGAGAAAAATCGGTTCGATCCCCGCGCGCGCTCACCGCCCGATGCGTCCGCCGCCCGTGCCGCCTGCGAGCGCCTCGATCTCGGCGACGCTCCCGCGATTCCAGTCGCCGTAAATCGTGTGCTTCCACGCTGCGGTCGCGGCGGCGAATTCGATCGCGCGCGCATTTTCATCGCCGCGGAGCAGCGCGTGGATGAGCCCGCCGGTGAAGCTGTCGCCGGCGCCGACGCGATCCACGACGGTGATTTCGTGCCGCCGCGAAAATGCGGATGCGCCGCCGCGGTGGATCATCGCGCGGAATGTGGTGTGCGAGGCGCTGTCGCCCGCGCGGCAGCTCATCGCGACGGTGCGGAAGCCGTGCATCTCCGCGAGCGACCGCGCGGTCGCCGGCAGTCGCTGCTCCTCGTCGCCCGGCTGCTGCGGGACTCCGAGGATGTCCACGGCGTCGCTTTCACCGGCAACGCACATATCCACGTGCCGCATGAGCGGACGCAGCGTGGCGGCGGCGGCCTCGCGGCTCCAAAGTTTCGAGCGGTAGTTCACATCGAAGCTCACGGTGAGGCCGAGCCGCTTCGCAGTCGCACACGCCTCCGCGCAGACTGCCGCGCATCCCGTGCTGAGCGCCGCGGTGATGCCGCTCCAGTGAAACCATTTTGCGCCCGCGAGTACCGCGTCCCAGTCCACCATGCCCGGCTGCATCTCGCTGACTGCGGAATTTTGCCGGTCGTAGCTCACGCGCCCCGGACGCTGCCCGACGCCGGGCTCGAGAAAATACACGCCGATGCGCGCCCCGCCGCGCAGCACCGCGCCCGTGTCCACACCGCGTCCGCGCAATTCCGCGATGCAGCGGTCTCCGAGGCCGTTCTCTGGCAGTCGCGAGACGAACGCGGCGTTCCGGCCAAACTGCGCGAGCTGCACGGCGGCATTCGCCTCCGCGCCGCCGAACGCGAGATCGAGCGACGCCGCATCCGCGAGCGTGGAAAAATGCGGGGTGGTCAGGCGAAGCATGACTTCGCCGAAACAGACGATTTCGGCCATGTGCGAGAATGGAAATTCGGCGCGGGAAAATGAAGCGCAATCCTGCGCCATCGTTCGTCTGGGATGCGAAGACGGTTTCATCACCGTCGCGGACGTGTGGATTGACGGCGGCTACTGGAGGCGCACGGTTCCGCTGCCTTTTTCGATGAGGCCAATCACCCGCGCCTTGAGCTGCTTCGCGACCTTCGCGGCATCCTTCTCCGCGACGACCACGGTCATGCCGATGCCCATGTTGAAGACCTGATACATCTCCGCGTGATCCACTTTTCCTCCGCGCTCGATGTGCTGGAAGATCGCGGGGACTTTCCAACTCGCGGTCTTGATCACGGCGTCGCACGTCTTCGGGAGCACGCGCGGGAGATTGTCCGTGAGGCCGCCGCCGGTGATGTGCGCGAGGCCCTTGATGATGCCGTGCCCTTTCGCGGATTGCGAATCCATGAGCTTCGCGAGCGCGGGCTGGTAGTTGCGGTGAACTCGCAGCAGTTCATCCGCGAGCGTGCCCTTCACGCCGTCGAGCTTGCTCGTGAGCTTGAGGCCCATCTGATCAAAGAGGACTTTGCGCGCGAGCGTGTAGCCGTTCGTGTGGAGGCCGTTGGATTCCATGCCGAGGATCACGTCGCCCACGCGGATGCGCGAGCCGTCGAGGAGCTTCGGGCGGTCCACGACGCCGACGATGGTGCCGGCGAGATCGTATTCGCCGGGCTGATACATGCCGGGCATCTGCGCGGTCTCGCCGCCGACGATGGCGCAGCCCGCGGCCTTGCACGCCTTCGCGAAGCCCTTGAGCAACTGCGTGAAGACGGCGGGCTCCAGCTTTTCCGCGCCGATGTAGTCGAGGAAGAACAGCGGGCGCGCGCCGATGACGGCGATGTCGTTCACGCAATGGTTCACGAGGTCCTGACCCATCGTGTCGTGGCGGCCGGTCATGAAGGCGAGCTTCAGCTTCGTGCCCACGCCGTCCACGGAGGAGACGAGCACCGGGTCGCGCATCCCGCGGAAATCCGGCCGGAACAGCCCGCCGAATCCGCCGATGCGCCCGAGCACCTCGGGCCCGTGCGTGCCCTTCACGAGCGCCTGGATGCCGCTCTTCACGCGGTTGCCGAGGTCCACATCCACGCCGGCGGCGGCGTAGGCTTTTTTGGATTTTGGGGCGGATTTGGAATTGGGGTTTTTGGACATTGGGAAAATGGGAGCTTATTCGTGACCAAGGCGCTTGCGCCATTTTTGCGGGTCTTTCGAGCAGTGGAATACGGAATAGACCGTGAGGTGATCGCCTGCCACCTCGTAAAAAATCTCGAACGGGAAACGGCGAATCAGCGCGCGGCGAAATTCGTCCACGGCGACGGGGTAAAGCTCCGGGTGACGCTGGATGCCGAGCACGCAGGCCTCGACACAGCGGAGGAAATCCTCGCCGAGCCCCGGTTCGCGGCTCTCATACCAGTCGTAGGATTCGCCGATGTCGTCGTCAGCCTCAGGCGTGTAGATGACGCGCTCAATCATGCTGCGAACGAGCGCGCTGCTTCACCTGCTCCCATGTGCGGCCCGATGCGGGATGCGCGGCGAAGCGCTCCTTGCGCCGCCGCAGTTCGTCGCGCTTCCAATCGGGCACCGGCGACTGCGCATCCTCCTGCGCGATGCTGTCCCACAAGTCCTCGACAAGCTGGATCCGCTCGGCCCGTGCGAGCTTGAGGAGCGGTGCGAATTCGGCGTTCATGCGGGAGAGGTAGCGGCTTTTTGGGGATGGTTCAAGAGGATGCGCCCGCGTCTTTTCTGATTCGTTGTGCGACTTCGCTCCAAGAATCTCCTATTTTCTGTGCATACTTCGGTTCCATCCCAACCATCGGAAGCATAAACACCGCTCCCGTCGAATCGAAGGCGAGCAATTCCCCGCCGCCATCACTGCCAAAGCCGAGAAAGCCGGGTGCATAAGTAGAGATGTTGAGTGAAATATTTGATGCCTCAATCTCGTCAGGGTGCCAAAGCATGAAATAGCCGGGCTCCCCGTCGGTAAAACCTTCGGATACACCGTCACCTTCGATGTAGGCAATATAGTCACTCGGCAGTTCGATGCTCATTGGCCCAGCATCGCCCTATTTCAACTTCCCAAAAAGCTCCGCCTGCGGGCTGGCTTCGGGGGCGAGGCTTTTGCGCTGTTTGCCCATCACGTCCTTGCCCGCGCCTTCGGGGACGGGGACGGGGTAGCGCCCATCGAAGCACGCGAGGCAGAAATTTTCCTTCGCGAGTCCGGTGGCCTTCACCATGCCGGAGACGCTGAGATAGCCGATGCTGTCCGCGCCGAGGTAGCCGGCGATGGCTTCGGGCGTGTGCTGGTTGGCGATGAGCTTTTTCGGATCGGGGAAATCAATGCCGTAGTGGCACGCGTGCTTGTGCGGCGGGCAGCTCACGCGGAGGTGGACTTCCTTCGCGCCGGATTCGCGGAGGCTCTCCACGCGGGCCATCGCGGTGGTGCCGCGCACGATGCTGTCGTCCACGATCACGACGCGCTTCCCGCGCACCATCTCCTGGATGAGGTTCAGCTTCACGCGCACATTGAAATCGCGGATGAGCTGCGAGGGCTGGAGAAAGGTGCGGCCGATGTAGTGATTGCGGACGAACGCCTGCTCGTAGCGGATGCCGAGTTGCTCGGCGAAGCCGAACGCGGCGTAGTTCCCGCTGTCGGGCACGGGGATGACGATGTCGGCCTCGACCGGTGTTTCAATGGCGAGCTGGCGGCCCATTTCCGTGCGGACGCGGGCGACGTTGACGCCGGAGATTTTCGAGTCGGGCCGAGCGAAATAGACATACTCAAACATGCAGAACGCGCTGCGCACATCGTCGAACGGACGCTCGCTGCGGATTCCTTTTTCCCCGATGATGACGACTTCGCCGGGCTCGATGTCGCGGATGAACTCGGCCTCGATGAGATCGAACGCGCACGTCTCGCTCGTGAGCACGTAGCCGCCTTCCTTGAGCTTTCCAAGCGAGAGCGGGCGGAAGCCGTGCGGATCGCGCACGCCGATGATTTCCGTCTCGGTCATCATCACGAGCGAGAACGCTCCCTGCACTCGACGGAGCGCGTCGAGGACGTTGCCCGCGGTCGGCTGCGCGAGGAGGTGCAGGATGATCTCGCTGTCCACCGTCGTTTGGAAAATGGATCCCTTCGCCTCGAGCTCCTCGCGGAGCAGATGGGCGTTCACGAGGTTGCCATTGTGGCCGATGGCGATCTGCCCGCGCGCGCAGTCCACCATGAGCGGCTGCGCATTCGTGATGTTGCTGCTGCCGGTCGTCGAGTAGCGCACATGACCGATCGCGCGGCTGCCTTGCAGTCGCTCGAGTTCGGGCCCTTTGAAGACCTGCGAGACGAGGCCCATGTCCACGTGGCGGATGAACTGCGTGTTCGAGCCGTTGGCTGTGACGATGCCCGCGCTTTCCTGGCCGCGGTGCTGGAGGGCGAAGAGACCGTAGTAGGTCAGCATCGCGGCATTGGGATGGCCGAAGACGGCGAAGACGCCGCATTCGTGTTTCGGGTGGTGGTGGTTCACGCGATGCAGGCGGCGGAGATACGGGGCAATGTCATGCGCGTCAAGCGATGGGCGAAAAGTTGGCGGAAAAAGAATCAGGGCGCCGGGGGCCGATACTCCGTGACCTTCCGCAGTGCGGCATTCAGCTCGTGGATCTGCCATGCCGATGTGACTCGCTCGCCGTTGAGGTCGGTGATGTAGAAGCTGTCAATGGCCGCGCCCTTTTCCGTGGTGATGCGCGCGGCGGCGATGAGAAATTTCGCGTCGCTCACCGCGCGGAGGATTTCGTAGAGCAGGCCGATGCGGTCGGGCGCGGAGATGTCCACGACGGTGTATTTCGGATTCATGTCCGGTGTGATCGTGATGCGGACGGGGAATTCGAGCGTGCGCTCCCACGATTGCGCGCGGCGCAGGCGCTTCGCGAGCAGCGGCGCAAAGTCGTGGCGTTCCACCATGAGCGCCTCGTCCAGCAGCTTCTTCACGCGTTGCATGTCGCGCACGTCCTCGACCGCATGGAAGCGCGGCGTCGTCACTCGGAAGATGTCGAGCACGAGCCCGTCGTGACGCGTGAAGATGTCCGCGCTGAGGATGCTCAGCTCGTTCGCCGCGAGTGCGCCGGAGATGCGCGCGAGGAGTTGGTGCCGGTCCCACGTGCAGACCCACAGTTCGCTGTGTCCGGCGTTCGGGTGCGGGATCCAGCGCACGACCGGTTCGAGCGTCCCCGCCTCGGCTTCGAAATGTTTTTCGAGAAATTCGCGGACGAGCTTCAGGTGGCCGACGATTTCCTCGGGCTTGTGAGTCTGGAAATAACGCTCGGGCAGGGACGCGAAATGGGCCTCGATCTCCAGCCCGAAATCCGCCGGCAATTTTTCCGCGACCGCGGCCTTCAGTTCCTGCCGCTCGACGCTACGCTGCCTGCGGAAGCCCTCGCTGTCCGCGAGGCAGCGCGACGCCTCGCGGTAGAGCTGCCACGAGAGCGATTCCGTCCAGCCGTTCCAGATTTTTTCGTCGCCCACGCCGAGCCCGTCTGCCGCGGTGAGGAGCATGAGCGCGTCGAGGTTTTCCTGGTGACCCACGAGCGCGGCGAAGGACTCGATGGTCGCGGGATCCGAGAGGTCGCGCTGCCTTGCGGTGCGCGACATGAGGTCGTGGTTATCCACGAGAAAAATGAGGAGCCTGCGCTGTTCACCCGTGAGCTGGAGGCGGCGCGCGACTTTCTGCGCGTTGATCGTGCTCTCGATCGCGTGGTGGCGGACGTTCGCTGCCTTGCCCGTGTCATGCAAAAGAATCGAAAGATAGAGCACGTACGGATCCTCGAGCTTTTGAAAAAGTTCGCGGTAGCCCTGATGCCGAGGCTCCTCCGTGTCGAGCAGGCTGTCGAGCTTCTCCACGCAGACGAGCGTGTGCTCGTCCACCGTGTAGCGGTGGAAATATTCGTGCTGCACGAGCGCCGTGAGGCTTCCGAATTCCGGCAGCCAGCGGCCGAGGAAATCCACGCGGTGCATCGCGTGCAGGATGTGGCCGACCTGCCCCTTGTGCCGCAGGATGCTCGCGAAAACCTCGCGGTTCACCTTCCGGTAGCGGAAGGTGTTGTCGAGATACTTCAGCCGCCGCCGCACGAGCTGCCGCAGCTCCGGGCTGATGCGCAGGCCGCGCAACTGCACATGCTGGAAAAGCCGCATCATGCGCGCGCTGTCCTCCTTGAAAATCTGACGGTCGCGGTAGCCGATCCGGTCGCCGCCCGCGACGAACCCGTCGAACTCCTCGCGCTTCGACTTTGCCCTCCGCACAAACGGGATGAACCGGAAAAATCCGCCCGGCTTTTTTTCCTCCACCGTCGGCAGCGCGAGGCGTTCGGAGACGAGTTCCGTGAGTTCGTAGATCGCGCGTGCGTGCCGGTAGTAGTCGCGCATGAGCGCCTCCGTCCGGCGCAGCACGTCGGGGAATTTCGCCTTGTACCCGAGACGGTCCGCGAGATACTTCTGGTTGCCGACGTGGATGAGATTCACATGCCGCCCCGTGAGGTAGTGCAGCTCCGTGCGGAGGCGGAAAATGAAATCGTACGCGCGATCCAGTTCGCGCTTCTCGGTCTCGTCGAGGTACTTTTTCTTCACCAGCTCGCCGGTCGTCCGCACGCGGTATTTGAAGTACGCCATCCAGAGCAAATTCTGAAAATCGCGCAGGCCGCCGCAGCCGTTCTTGATGTTCGGCTCCTGCATGTAAACGGATTGTCCGTATTTCGAGTGGCGCGAAGCCTGGTCCGCGACACGCGCGGCGAGGTAATCCTCCGTGTGCCCGTCCACGCAGGACTTCATGAACTTCTTTTGGAAATCCGCGAAGAGATCTTTGTCGCCCCACAGCAGCCGGGCCTCGAGCATCGCGGTCTTCGACTGCATCTCCTTGTTCGCCTCGGCAATCGTCTCGCTAAGGTTCCGAGTCGAGTGCCCCGGCGTGAATTCGCACGCGAAAAGCAGGTTCAGCACATCCGTCACCACGGTCTCGACGCCCTCCGGCAGCTTCGTGCGTCCCGCGTGGAGAAAGCCGATGTCAATGTCGCTCTTCGGATTCAGTTCGCGCCGTCCGTAGCCGCCGATCGCCATCAGCGTGAGCTTCGGCTGCCTGATGCCCTGCGAGCGTAGGCGCGTGACGGCGGCGTCCATGAGATGGCAGATGAAATCATCAATCGTATCCGCCCGCAGGTGGCCGGCCTCGATCCCGCCGGTCATGCTCCGGTGCCGGAGATCGAGCCACTTTTCCTCGACGCGGAGCGCCCTCCGGTACGCGGCCACACGGGCATCGAATGAGGCTTGCCCGTCCGCATCCAGGCGGGACTCGATCTCCGCGAGAACCTTCGCAAAACGTCGCATCGGTTTTTGCAAAATGTGCGTGCCCGTTACGCGAGCGAAAACGTCCGCTGCGCCGGCGATCCTGCCGTGCCGCTCACCTGCGCGTCATTCGCGGCGAGATGCGTGAGCGCGTGAAACACGGCCTCCGGATCCGCGCCTGCGGCCTGCGCGATCTGCTCCGCGGTCCTCGGCTCCTTGCTCAGTGTCGCGCGCACCTTGAGCTGGAGAGCGAGCACGGTGGCCGCGGCCTTTTTGCCCGCCTCCACGCCCGGCTGGTGATACGCGTTGACGTTCACCAGTGTCGCGTAGAATCCCACCGCGCGGTCGTAGAGCGCGATGAGCGCACCGACTGTCTGCGGCGTCACCTCGGGAATGCTGATCGTGACGCTGTCGCGCCCGCTCTCAAACAGCGCCTCGCGCGTGCCGCGCAGGAAGCCCTGCAAATAATCCCCCGCAGTCACGCCCGGCTCCACCTCGATGCCCGCCGCCGCGCGCGCCTTGCGCACCTCGATGAATGTCGCGAAGAAATTGTTCACGCCGTCGCGGAGCTGCTGCACGTACGCGTGCTGATCGGTCGAGCCCTTGTTGCCATAAACCGCGATGCCTTGGTGAACTTCCCTGCCATCAAGATCGAGCTTCTTGCCGAGGCTCTCCATCACGAGCTGCTGGAGATACTTTGAGAAAAGCGCGAGCCGATCCTTGTACGGCAGCACGACCATGTCCTTCGCGCCCTTGCCGCCGCCGGCGAAATGCCAGCTCAGCGCGAGCATCATCGCGGGATTTTTCCGCGTCTCGGTGCCGCGCGTCCATTCGTCCATCAGCGATGCGCCTTCCAAAATCCCACCGACATCCAATCCCTGAAGCGCAAGCGGCAGCAGGCCCACCGCGCTCATCACCGAAGTGCGCCCGCCCACCCAGTCCCACATCGGGAAACGCGCGAGCCATTTTTTCTCAGTCGCGTACTTGTCGAGCGGTGAGCCCGCGCCCGTCACGGCGACTGCGTGCGATGCGAAATCAATCCCCGCGCGCTTGTAGGCCGCCTCGGCCTCCAGCATCCCGTTGCGCGTCTCCGGCGTGCCGCCGCTCTTGGAAATGGTGATGACCAGCGTGTGATCGAGCCGGTGTTCGAGCGTCGCGAGCGTGCGGTCAATTCCGTCCGGGTCCGTGTTGTCGAAAAAGTGCAGCCGCATCCGGTCATCGGGCGTCCCGAGTGCATCCGCGACGAATTGCGGCCCGAGCGCCGAGCCTCCGATGCCGATCACGAGCACATCGGAAAAATTCCCGCCCTGATGCGTCCGCAGCGCAAACTCCCTGATGTTCGCATAGCACGTCACGATCTCCTCGCGCAGTTCGTCGTTTGGCGCGATCTCGGGCGTGCGCAGCCAGTAGTGGCCGACCATCCGGTTTTCGTCGGGATTGGCGATGGCACCCTTTTCCAGCTCCGCCATCGCCGCGAACGCCTTCTGCGCCGCGGGCTCCATGCCGGCGAGCCATGCGTCGTCAAACCGCATCCGGCTCACATCGAGCGACACGCCGAGGTCCCCGTCTGCGATGTAAGACTGCTGAAATTTTCCCCAGAGCGAATTGGACATAAGAGGGCGAATGAAGCGTCCCCAGCCTGCGCACGCAAGCTTCGCAGTGATTGCCCGCGGCGCATTCTTTTCGCCGTCGGTCGTTTGAGTTTCGGTGTCGGCTCCGCGCAGACGCGCTTGACGCCGCGCCCTTCCGCTCTATATGCCCCGCGCTCCGTCTCCATGAAGCTCGTTTCATTTGCCATCGCACTCACCACGCTGCTCGCGGGATGCGCCACCGATCCGCGCCTGAGCAGCGACACCGTCTATCTCGGCGGGCGCCGCGTCGCGAGCGGCCGCAGCGCCGGCGAGGAAAAACGCATGAACTACGACAACGTGTCGTACTGGGACGGCGACCACGCGACCGGCTCGCCGCGCATCGCGATCAAGCTAAGCGAACAGAAGGCCTATTTTTACAAGGGCGACCAGCTCGTCGGCATCTCGATCATCTCCACCGGGCGCGAGGGATTCGGCACTCCGTCGGGCAGTTTCAAAATCCAGCAAAAGGACAGGGACCACGTCTCATCGCGCTTCGGCGACTACGTGAGCGCGGCCACGGGCGAGGTGATCAGGAAGGACATTGATCGCGACAAGGATCCCATGCCGAAAGGCGCGAAATACGACGGGGCGAAGATGCCGTTTTTCATGCGCGTGAACGGCGGCGTGGGCATGCACGAGGGCTTCCTGCCCGGCTATCCTGCGTCGCACGGCTGCATCCGCATGCCCGGCTTCATGGCCGAGTCGTTCTTCAACAACGTCAGCGTCGGCACGCCCGTGAGCATCTCGCCGTGAGCCACGCAGTCCCGGAAATCTCGGTCAGCGAAGCTGCGAAATTGCTCGCCGGAAAAAATCCGCCGCGTCTCGTGGACGTGCGCGAGCAGGACGAATGGGACGCCGCAAAAATCCCAGGCGCCGAACTGCTCCCGCTCTCGCAGTGGCCCGCGGTCGCGCTGCAAAAGCTCACCGACCGATCGCAGTCGCTCCTCATCCAGTGCCACCACGGAGCGCGTTCCGCGCGCGCCGCCGCGTGGCTGATTCAGCAGGGCTTCACCGACGTGACCAATCTCGCCGGCGGAATTGATGCGTGGTCCGAGGAAGTGGACGCATCGGTGCCGCGCTACTGACGGCAGCCGCACGCCGCGCGCCGGCGAGTGATTCAAAATGCACTGGCAGTTTGAGCCGCCGCCGTTCTCCGCATCCTTGCGTTGAAAATGAATTTTCGGTGGATGCCCGTGTTCAGAGATGGCATGATGAAGGGGCAAAGAACACCCGGCAGGGCGGATTGCTCATTTTGCTCGCCACCGATGCCCGATTTTTACCCAGCAATGCACGAACACCCACTGACAGACCGGATGAATCCCTCCGATTCAAAACGAAGCCGCCCGCCGATCCTGCGGGGAACTGCCGCGTGTCTTGCGGGCTCGGTGCTGGCGTGGCTTTCCCCCGCAGGGATCGCCGCCGACGCGGTGAAGCTGGATGCGAAGGTGGCGGCCTACCTCGATGCGAATTGCGTGAACTGCCACGATGGCTCGTCGGACAAGACGGATTTCCGGATTGATAAGCTGTCCGCGAAAGTGGGGATCGAGGACACGCCGCAGTGGCTCGAAATGATGGAGCGGATCAATTCCGGCGAGATGCCGCCGAAGAAGGCGAAACATCATCCGGCTGCTGATGAGAGCGCGAGTGTGGTGGCGTGGATTTCCGCACGGATGAAGGAAGGCGAGGCGGCGCGCATGGCGGCGCGCGGGCGCGTGTCCTACAACCGCCTCACGCGCGACGAGTATGTGAACACGGTGCGCGATCTGATCGGCGTGCAGTACGACGCGAAGGATCCCGGCGCACTTCTCGATGATCCGGAGTGGCACGGCTTCGAGCGCATCGGCTCGGTGCTCACGCTCTCGCCGTCGAACATCGAAAAATATCTCGGCGCCGCGGAGACGATTCTCGCGGAGGCGTACCCGCCCGCGCCGCCGCCGCTGCGGAAAGGGCAGAAGCCGCCGGAGCCGTTTGGCGGCACGAAGCGCGCGATTTTGGAGACCCAGGTGCCCGAGCGTCACCGCGAGCGGCTGCGCGAACTCGGGGTGCTGGACAAGGTGCGCTACGAAATGTGGCCGGGAGACAATTTCCGCTATTCGAATTTGCAGGATCCGCTGCCGGAGTCGGGCATCTACGAGATCAGCTACACGCTCAGCGGGCTGAAGCCGGAGAAGGGGCTCGCGCCGCGGATCAAGGTGTATGAGGCGAAGCTGGATCGCGTGCTGTTCGAGCAGGACATCATCGCCCCGGAGGACAAGCCGACCACGGTCACTTTCCGCGCGCATTTGCCGAAGGGCAGGCCGACGATCGAGGTGTACAACGACGTGCCGGGGCCGTCGAATCTGCCGCGCTCGGGCCGTCACGGCGACGTGCCTTTCATCAGCACAAAAATGGGCCGCATTCCCTGGCAGTTGAAGCTCACCGACGAGGAGGGCAAGCCGCGGTATCCGTTTTTGATTATGGATTCGATCACATGGCGCGGGCCGATCATCACGGACGAGGAACTGGCGCGACGCGTGGCCTACATGCCGACCGAGGAGGGGAACATGGAGCAGGTGCGCGAATGCTTCGGGCGGCTGGCGCGGCGTGCATTCCGCCGCCCGGTTTCGGCGGAGGAGGTGGATGCGTTTGTGGGCATCGTGAAATCCGAACTCGAGGCGAAGGAAAAATTTCCCGACGCGGTGAAGGCCGGGCTGCTGGCGATCCTCTGCTCGAAGAGTTTCATTTTCATCACCGAGGGCGACGAAAGCGCGAATCGCGACACGCTGAACGACTGGGAAATCGCCTCGCGCCTCTCGTATTTCCTGTGGAGCACGATGCCGGACGACGAGCTTTTCTCGCTCGCGGAAAAAGGGAAGCTCCGCGACAAGGAGGAACTGCGGCGGCAGTTCGCGCGCATGATCACCGATCCGCGTGCGGCGCGGTTCAGCGATTCGTTTGCGACTCAATGGCTGCGGCTGCGGAAGGTGGGGATGTTCCCGCCGGACAAGAAGCTTTTCCCCGACTACGACAAGCATCTCGAGGGAAGTATGATTGAGGAGTCGAAGGCGTTCTTCCGGGAGGTGCTGAACGGCGGGCTGACGCTGCGCGAATTTCTGAACTCCGACTGGAGCATGATGAATTCGCGCCTCGCGGAATTCTACGGGCTGCCGGCTGCGGGCATGGCGGGCGACGAATTCCAGCGCGTGTCACTTCCGGTGGAAAGCAAGCGCGGCGGCCTCCTCACGCAGGCGGCGATCCTTTCGCTCACGTCCGACGGCACGCGGCACCGCCCGGTGCATCGCGGCGTGTGGCTGAGCGAGGCGATCTTCGGCAAGACGCCGCCGCCTCCGCCCGCGAATGTCGAGCCCATCGCGACGAATCCCGTGGACGCGCCCAAGGCGACGCTGCGGATGAAACTCGAGGCGCACATTCACGACGCGAGCTGCGCCGCGTGCCACGCGAAGATCGATCCGCTCGGGCTCGCATTTGAAAATTACGACGCCATCGGGCGCTGGCGCACCGAGGAGGTCACCGACGGCACCGGTGAGAACCCGAAGGTGAACCCCTCCGGCAAACTTCCTGATGGCCGCGAATACGCGAATGCCGATGATTTCAAGAGGCTGCTCCTCAGCAGCCTCGATTCATTCAACGCCGCATTCATCGAGAAGCTCGCGACCTACGGCCTGCGCCGCAGCGTGTCCTTCAGCGACCGCGACGATTTGGCCGTGATCGCAAAGGCAAGCAAGGCGAAGGACTGCCGCATGCGCGATCTCATGGAGGCTTTCGTGTGCTCGGAGCTTTTCCAGAAGCGGTGAGCGTTTCTCTCCAATGATTTTCAGTCTCGCTCCTCAAGTAATCAGGCGCTATCCTGCCGGCAGAAAGCTGACCTGAAAATTCTTTCGCCAAATTCAAAGCCGCACCTTTCACACCAAGACCAAAATACCATGAGCAACCTCATCCTCAACCGCTGGCGCATGAGCCGCCGTCAGATGCTTCGCGGCATCGGCGCCACCATCGCCCTTCCATTGCTCGACTGCATGGCCGTGCTGCCTGCGCCGTCGAAGCCGAAGCGCAGCGTCTTTCTTTACATCCCGAACGGCGTGAACACGCTCACCTGGCAGATCGAAAAGGCGGGGCGCGATTTCCAGTTTTCGAAGCCGATGGAATCGCTTGAGCGGCATCGTGCGGATGTCACGCCGATCAGCGGCCTGCATCACCCGATGGTCATCGGCAAGCATCACAACTGCGAGCGCGTGTGGCTCACCGGCGCGAATGTCCCCGGCGACGGCGGCGCATTCCGCAACACGGTCTCCGCCGACCAGCTCATGGCCGACGTGCAGGGGCCGTCCACGCGCTTTTCCTCGCTCGAAATGGCCATCGAGGGTGTGTCGCTCGCGTGGTCGAAGGACGGCATCCAGATCCCCGCGGAGCGGAACACGCAGCAGATTTTCAACATGCTCTTCGGCGTGGAAAAGGACAGCAAGGAGACCATCCGCCGCCGCCTCAGCCGCCGTGGCAGCATCCTCGATCTCGTCGCGGATGATGCGAAGCGCATGAACAAAAAAGTCGGCGGCGAGGACCGCTCGAAGCTCGACGAATACTTCACCGCCGTGCGCCAGGTCGAGGAGCGCACGCGCCGCGCCGACGAGTGGCTGAACGTCCCCAAGCCCGCAATTCCCTCCGAGGAGGCCGCGCGTCTCCAGCGCAAACTGAGCATGGCCGAAGCCGGGGAATACTACCGCCTTTTCTACGACCTCATGGTCATGGCACTGCGCACGGATTCCACGCGCGTGATCACCTGCGGCATCGGCAGCGAGGGCAACACGAGCGGCATCCCCGAGATCGGCATCTCGCAGACGCGCCACGGCCTCTCGCATCACAACGGCGACCCCGAGCAGCTCCGCCGCCTCACGCAGACGGACACATTCCTCATCGATCAGCTCAGCTACTTCCTCGATCAGCTCAAGTCGCATTCGGAAGACGGACGCCCGCTCCTCGACACCACGCAGGTGCTCTGGGGCAGCGGCATGGCATACGGCCACAGCCACGGCAACGCGAACCTGCCCATGATCCTCGCGGGCGGTAAAGCGCTCGGCTACAAGCACGGCCAGCATGTGGATTTCAACCTGCCGAAGGTCACGAAATACGACGTGACGAATTCGCAGGAGCACTACCGCATCTGCTCGCGCCCAGTGGATGGTGACGCGCGCGTGAGCAACCTGCTTCTCACCATGCTCCAGCGCGTGGACGTGAAGGCGGAAAAATTTCAGGACAGCATCCGTCCGCTGACGGAGTTGGTCGCGTGATGGCAGTGCCGTTCCGCACGCGCACGTTGATGCGCCCGCTACTCGCCGCCATGAGTGTGTTCCTCATCGCGCCGCTGCTCCATGCGGCGGACGCGCCAAAATTCCGCACCGATGCCGACGGCCCGGTGAAGGCGGACGAGAAGCGAAAAAATCCGAAGGATCGGAAGCCCGGTGACAAGCCCGACTGGTTTCTGCCTGTGGACGGTGAGTTCCCGCCCGAGGGATCGGCGCACGCGATCTCGGGCGAACTCACGTCCGTGGATCACTTGGAGCGTCGCTTCCAGATCCGCGTGGATCGCAACGACAGCCAGGATCGCGGCGTGTGGGATCTGCCGCTCGATGCCGGGATGCTGCCGTACGGCACGATCTATTTTCACGATGCATCCGCCGCGTTGCAGGACATCCCGATCGGCACGCATCTGCACGGGCTCTTCTACCTCGCTGATCCGAACGACAAGACGCCCGCGCCGCCCACGGCGTACGGCCGCAAGACGCCGGAATACGATTTCCGCCGTTGCTTCCGCATCGAGGACGACTTCACTTTTCACGCGCGGCAAAAGCAGCAGTGGAAAATCGAGAGCGTGGATATCGAGGCGAAGAAGCTCGCCGCCACACTGATCGAAAACGGCAAGCCCGTCGGCGATGGCAAGGCAAAGAATTTCGACCTCCTCTCGAGCACGCGCGTGATGCAGGGCAAAGGTTTCGCCGAACTCACTTCGCTGCAAGCCGGACAGATCGTTCAGATCAATCTCACATGGGCCACGCTCTACGGGCCGGGCCGCATCACGGACGTGTGGGTGGACGACGCGAGCCGTGCGCTCGCCACCGGGCAGCAGCTCGAACGCCACCGCAACCACATCCGCGAGCGCGGGCTCGCCGGCTATGTCACCGCTGTTGAGGACGAGTCGCAGATCGTCACCATCACGTTTTTCGGCGGCGTGGATGATAAGCTCTTCGACGAACTCACGCTCACGAACAGCGACAAGATCGGCTGGCCGCTTTCGAAGGAACCCGAAAATCCCTCCGCGCCGAAAGGCACCATCGCCGTCGCGCGCGAGAGCCTCATGACCTACGATCCGGTGAACGACCGCAAGGGCGGCAACATTCTCGACATCAAAAAAATCCCCGCCGAACCCGGCAGCAGCGGCGTGCAGATCCGCGTGAAAGTGGACATGATGCTCGAGGGATACCGTCCGCGCCGAGTCATCCGCTTTTATCCCGCGACGTGGAAAGTCCAGGCCCTGCCGAGGGAGGAGCAGTTTCAGGGGCGAGAGTGAACGCAGATTGCCGCGATCTTATTTCGCAGCCATTTTTCCGGAAAGGATTGCGCAACCCCACTTCTTCCCCTCCGCCGCCCGCTTGACACCCATGAATTTGCCGCAGGTGTTTTCTTTGTTTTCAAGAGCCGTGCTTTGCTTCGCTTTGCTTGTGTCCGTGCAAGCGGCGGACACGGAGTTCCCTTCGCTCGACAAGACGAAGCGCGTGCGTGGCGAGCTGGTCAGCGCGGATTTCATTCATCGGGCCGGGCAATTTCGCACGGAGAAAGGCGAGCTGACGGATTTCACAATGCCGCCGTACGGCATCATGAAGTTCCAGGGCGCCGAGGCGGACCTGCGCGATGTGCCGCTCGGCGCGAAGCTGGAGTTTGTGCTGCTGCCGGATGCGCAGGGAAAATTTTCCCGGCTGGTGACGACGGAGTCTCCGGGCGAAGCCGACGCATCGTTGCGGAAGAAGTTTGAGGACTTCACGAAGGCTCGCGGTGTGGCGGGGTGGATTGACAGGACCGAGGGCAGGCAGGTGACGATCACATTATTCACCGGCGATCCGGTGAGTTTCCAGGACCGCTACGATGCGCTGCTCGTGAAAGGCAAGGAGGCCCGAGTGTGCGTGGCAAACGACGAACTGCGCACTTGGAATCCTGGCGTGGACGGCGAGCGCGGATCGATCACCGAGGTCACAAGGATTCCGGCGGATCGCATCGGATGCAGCGGCTATCGCGTGGTCGTGACCGTGCCGAACATGCTCGAAGGCTATCGCCGGGGACGTGTCGTGCGTGTGTTCCTCGATGGCTGGAAGGCGCGCGATCAGCTCTATGGCGAGAGCCTGATGGGCTACGGCTACGGCCGACTGCTCGATCAGGAACTCGTGGAGAACGTGGCGAAGGAATACCCCGAGCAGTTCCCGTTTCGCACCGACTACGCGAACGAAAAGCTGCCGTGGTATCAGTTGAAACCCGGACAGGAACCGCCGCCATTTTCGGAGCACGTCGTCCACGGCGCGCTGGTGAAGCCGGGGCAGTTTCTCACGGAGCACACAGGTGAAGCGGCGGACTTCACGCTGATCGAAAAGGCGAAGGTTCGCTACCTCGGCAAGGATACGAAGCTCGAAGACATCCCGTCCGGCACGCGCTGCCGTTTTCATTTGTATCAGGACGAGAAGGGCGCATTCACGAGGGCCGGTTTCGTGAGCGACGACTTCAGCCAGCGTGCGAGCAATTCTGTGACGCTGCGGATAGACGCGCTGCATTTGGAAAAGGATCGCGTGGAGGCGTCGTGGCTGTTGCCTGAGGTGAAGAACTACAATGGCGACATGGAGCGTCCGCAGCCAATCGGTCGCTCGCTGTTGCGCGTCACGAAGGACACGCGTGTGTGGAAGCTGGACACGAAAATCGGAATCCGCGACTTGCGACTGAACGATCTCATCCTCGTGAACACCACCGCGGAAATTCCCGGTGAACCCGCGCAATGCACCGACATCTGGGTCGGTGAGGAGACGATCAAGCAGGTGTCCGCGCCGAACAGGCAGGCCGCGAAAAAGTGATGCCATGAAATCGTTTCTGATCATCGGGTTCATTGTCGTGTGCGGGGCGCTCCCGTGCGTCGCCGCCACTGCGCCGGAGCCGCACGTCGCGACCTTTTTCAAGGCCCACTGCAACAAGTGCCACGACGAAAAAAAACAGAAGGGCGATCTGCGCGTGGACAACCTGATGGTTGATTTTTCCTCGCCGAAAATCATGGGCAACTGGGAGGAGATCATGAACCGCATCAACTCCGGCGACATGCCGCCCGAGAAGGAGAAACGGCCCAAGCCTGACGACATCGCCAGCGTCGCGGAGTGGATCGCCGGTCAGCTCCGCGAAGGCGAAGCCGTGCGACAGGCGTCCGGCACGGACAAGGTCGCCTTCCTTAAGCTCACGCGTGAGGAATATGCGAACACGATCCGCGATTTGCTCGGCGTGACGTTCGAGGTCAAGGGCGCGGCCGGGCTGCCGGAGGATCCGGATTGGAAAGGCTTCGAGCGCATCGGCTCCGTGCTCACGCTTTCGCCCACGCACGTCGAAAAATATCTCGCGGCTGCGGAGATGGTGCTCGATGAGGCGCTGTCATTGCGGCCCGAACCGAAGCGCGACGCCATCGTGTGGACCGCATGGGACATGCGCTGGAAGGGATTCCAAAAGGAATACGAGGCCCGCGGCATCGCCGATCAGGTGCGCATCGAAATCGTGCCGAACAACTACACGACCGACACTTGGAACCTCGATGTGAAGACCACGGGCGACTACCTCGTGCGCGTAAAGCTGAGCGGCCTGCGGGCGCAGGGCGGACGCGCGCCGCGGCTGAAAGTGTATCTTTCAAACGTGGACAAGACGCTCATCGAGCAGGACGTGGACGCCGCCGAGGACAAGCCCGTCACCATTGAGAAGCGCGTGCATCTCATCGCGGGAAAATACCCCGTGCGAATCATCAACAGCGTGCCCGGCCCGAATCCCGAGGGCCGCCGGTCGCGGCACAGCGGCACGCCGAATGCATTCACGAACACGCGCAACCGCGTGCCGTGGCAGATCAAACTTACGGACGACGACTGCAAGCCGATCCAGCCGACGCTCATCATTGATCGTGTGGAATGGGACGGCCCGATCGTGGATTCGTGGCCCACGGCGGCGCATCAGCGCATCTTCGCGAGCAAGGACGCGCGCGAAATCGTGTCGAAGTTTGCCGAACGCGCATGGCGCAGACCCGTGCAAAGCGGCGAGGTAGATCGCCTGATGAAGCTCGTCGAAAAAGCGCAGTCGCTCGGAGATAACTTCGAGGCGTCGGTGCGCACGGCGCTTGTTGCCGTGCTGAGTTCGAAGAGCTTCATCTACCTCGAGGAGGGCAGCACGAAAAAGGCGTCGCCGACGCTCAACGACTGGGAGCTGGCTTCGCGCCTGTCCTACTTTCTCTGGAGCACGATGCCCGATGAGCGCCTCGCCGAACTCGCGCGCACGAACACCTTGCGCGCGCATTTGCAGGCTGAGGTGAAACGCATGCTGGCCGATCCGAAGGCGAAGGCATTTGCCGATAGTTTCCCGCGCCAGTGGCTGCAACTGCGCCGCGTCGGGATGTTCCCGCCGGACAAGGTGCTGTATCCCGACTACGATGAAAACCTCGAGGAAAGCATGGTCGCCGAGACGCTCGCGTTCTTCGCCGATGTGCTGCATCGCAACGGGAGCTTGCGCGAATTCCTCGACTCCGACTGGACGATGCTCAACGAGCGGCTCGCCACGCACTACGGCCTCGAAGGCGTGCGCGGTGACGACATGCAGCGCGTGTCGCTCAAGCCCGAAGACCATCGCGGCGGCCTGCTCACGCAGGGCTCCGTGCTCAGTCTCACCAGCGACGGCACGCGGCATCGCCCTGTGCATCGCGGCGTCTGGGTGCTCGATTCGATCATCGGAAAGCCCGCGCCTCCGCCTCCCGCGAACGTCCCGGCGCTCAATACTCCGGCTGCCGATCAAAAGAAAACCACCGTGCGTGAAAAACTCGAACAGCATCGCGCCGATCCGAACTGCAATGCGTGTCACACGAAGATCGATCCGCTCGGCGTCGCGTTCGACAACTACGATGCCATCGGCCGCTGGCGCACGGTCGAGGCGGTGAAGGACGGTGTCGGCGAGGATCCGAAGCTCGATGCGAGCGGCACGCTGAACGACGGACGCACATTCAAGAATGCCGCCGATTTGAAAAAGCTGCTGCTCGCCGACGCCGACAAGTTTGCCTCCGCCGTCACGGAGAAGCTCGCGACGTATGCCCTGCGTCGCGGCACGACTTTTTCGGATCGCGCCGAGATGAAGCGCATCACCGAGCAATCCAAGGTGGACGAGTACAAGCTGGCCTCGTTGATCGAGGAGATCGTGACGAGCGAGCTTTTTCTCAAACGCTGATCGTTCACCAATGAAACCGGCAATTTTTCCGCTGACACTTTGTCTGGCGATATTCGCGTGGTCTCACGCTCACGGTGCGTGGCCACCGGCGATGGACCCGGTCAACACGACGACGCAGACGAAGGACGGGCGCACCGTCGCGCGATACACGCATGGGCCGCGCGAAACATGGGGCTATGCGCAGGACGCGGCATGGAGCACACCGCCGGATCGGGAAACCGGCGTCGATCAGCAGAACCACTGTTGCTTTTACATCGTCGCGCCGAAGCATCCGCGCGAGAACGCGCCGCTGTGCGTGGTGCTGCATTCGGCGAATCGCACGGCGTTTGATTATCTCGGCTTCGCGTGTCTCGGGCGGCAGATCGAGAACCGCGAAGATCCGGCGACGGTGATGACGAATTCGCCGGATGGTTTTTACTCGCTCTATCTCAGCTCGACGAACGCCGAATGGTGGGGCTGGAAGGAGGCAAGGCTGAACGAGTCGAAGCGCGTCAACACGGCTACGTCCGCCGAGAAGCGTGTGCTCGACACGATCGAGTGGGTCGTGGCGAAGCACAAGATTGACCGCAATCGCATCTACCTCTGCGGCGTCTCGATGGGCGGCTGCGGCACGCTCGGGCTCGGGATGCCGCACGGTGAAATCTTCGCCGCCATTCGCGCCGATGTGCCTGCGGGCACGGGCTACGCCTCCGCGCGCATGGGCGGCTTTGCGCCGTCGCCCGCGTCCGATGCATCGCAGGCGGAGCGCGATGGATGGATGTTGCGCGCGGCGGGTGTCGGTCTGCCGGAACCGCCGGTCATCGTGGATTTTTCCTCGCAGACGGACAACTGGTCCGTCACGCAGCCCGCGCTCTTGCAGGCCGCGCAAGGCGGACGCCTGCCGCTCGTGCTGGGCTGGGGGCCGTTCGGCCATGTGACTTTCAGTTCGCTGATTGCGAAGTATCCACCGTGCGATGTCGTGCTGGCTTTTCCGTGGCTGGAGATTCGGAAAAACGAGGCGTATCCGGTCTTCACCCACGCCTCGTGTGATCAGCGTTCACCGTGGCTGAACGCACCCGCAGATTACGACAACACGGGCCAGATGAACGCCTGGTTCCGCTGGAAAAATGAGTGCGACACTCCGGCTGAATTTGCGATGCAGATTTGGATCGCGCATCCCGAAATCAAGACGACGGCGGCGATGCCGAACGCCGCGACGGCGGACATCACGCCGCGGCGCTTGCAGCAGTTCAAAATTGAGCGTGGCAAAAATTATGCGTGGCAGATTTCCCGCGGCGGTGGCGTGCTTGCATCGGGCAAGTCCAGTCCTGATGCCGCAGGCCTGCTCACGATTCCAAAAGCTCCGCTGGCGACAACGCCGACCGAACTGAAAATCCGCATCGCCGCACCATGAACACCACGCGCCGTGAAGCTTTGAAGGCGCTCGGATCCGCGTTCATCGGTGCCGGCATTTCCTCGGGAACGCTCTTTGCGGATGGAGCCGCAGCGAAGCCCTCGCTAAACGTTTTTCCCAACTACGGCTGGCTGCGTGGCCTCGGCATCGTGCCGTCGTGGGGCGCGAATATCGTCGAGGCATGGCAGCTTTACGACGGCGCGCGATTCCGCGAGGAAGTCGCGCTGGCGCGTAAGATTCACTGCAACTGCATCCGGCTGTGGATCGAGTTCGTGGCGTGGAAGACGGATCCGGAGAAAATCACGGCGCGTTTTCTCGATGCAGTGGCGGGCATCGCGGAGAAAGGCATGAAAGTGATGCCGTGCCTTTTCAATCGCTGGCACGACAAGAAGCTGGACTACGGCGGCACTCCGCTGGCGGGCGACTGGGCGCCGTATTGCGAATATGTGAAAGCACTCGTGACGCCGCTCGTGAACGATGATCGCGTGATGATCTGGGAACTGTGCAACGAGCCAAAATCGACGGATGCCGGCACGCAGGAGTTCAAATGGATGAGCGAGATCGCCGCTACGGTGCGCGGCTGCGGAGCACGGCAGCCCATTACGATCGGCACGATGCGCGGCAAGAACATCACCACATTCGCACCGCTCATGGACGTGCTGAACGGCCATCCTTACGCGCACAATCGCAAGGCGCTCGAGGTGATGATTGCGGGCTACTCGGCCATTCAAAAAGAAATCGGGAAACCATTCATGGTGAACGAAGCCATCCCTGGTGCGCTCGATGATCTTGTGCGTGCGGAGGCCGTGCGCTTTCATGCGGAGATGCTTTCCGCTGCGGGCTTCGGCTGGATGGGCTGGGTGATTCGCGAGGGCAGGGCCATCGCCACGCGGCGCGATCTGCCCGATGGCAACGGCATCAACGGCGGCGGCTACCATCCGTTTTTCACGAAGGAAGGAAAGCTGCGCGACGGTCTCGACTTTCTTGCCGAGAAGCCAAAGCTCCGCGCGCCGTGGGAGAAAGACTGACGCTGCAATTTCAAATGGCCTTTTGTCAGCACATGAAGACCCACACGCTCACCGTGCTCATGTTCATCATCGCGCTGTTCGCAGCGTCGCAGTCGCAGGCTGCGCAGCTCGCACCCGGCGCGGGCCGATTTGAAGTTTCACACGACGGCCGCACGATTCCCGTTTGGTATTTCCTGCCGGAAAATGTGCGCGCCGACGCGCCGGTGCTCATCGTCATGCACGGCGTCAATCGCGACGCGGACCGCTATCGCGACGAATGGACGCCGCACGCGAAGAAATACGGATTCATCCTCGTCGCGCCCGAATTTTCCAAGGAGGCGTTTCCCGGCGACGACGGCTACACGCTGGGCGTGAAGGGCGCGTTCGGTTTCATCGAGCCGGTCTTCGACGCGGTGAAGGCAGCGACGGGAAATCGCAGCGAGCGCTATCATCTTTACGGTCACTCGGCGGGCGCGCAGTTCGTGCATCGCTTTCTTTATTTCGTGCCGCAGGCGCGCGTGGCGAAGGCCGTGGCCGCGAATGCCGGCTGGTGGACGATGCCCGATCCCGCGATTGATTTTCCTTACGGGCTGCACAACTCGCCGGTGGATGACGCCGCGCTCAAATCCGCGTTGCAGCGTCCGCTCACGGTGCTGCTCGGCACTGCGGACATTGATCCAAATCACGTTCATCTGCGCCGCACGCCCGAGGCGATGGCGCAGGGGCCGTATCGCTTCGCCCGCGGGCACGCTTTTTTCGCAGCGGGAAAAAGCCGGGCTGCGGCGCTCGGCGTGCCGCTCGGCTGGCAGCTCGCGACCGCGCCCGGCGTGGCTCACGAGGACAAAGGCATGGCGGTGTTTGCAGTGAAGGAACTGTTCGGCCAGCCGCAAATCGTGCCGCGCGATCCCGCGCACGCGCGCATCCTCTTCGCCGGCGACACGAGCGGCGGCGAGAGTTACCAGGAGGAATACGCGAAGCAGGGTGGCGTGAACATTCTCACGCAAAAAGGCTACGAGTATGGCCTCGCGAAACTCCGCCCGCTGCTCGCGGCGGTGGACTTTCGCGTCTTCAATCTCGAAACACCGCTGACCGCGCGCCACGACAGCCCGCTCAAGGGCAAGGACTATTTGCACTACAGCGATCCGGTGAAGCTGCCCGCGCTCTTCACGCCGTTCGGCCCGCTTGCCGTTTCGCTCGCCAACAATCACAGCATGGACCAAGGCCCCGAGGGACTCGACGACACCCGCGCCGCGCTCAGCGCGGCGGGCGCATCGTGGTTCGGCGCAGGCTGCAATCTCACCGAGGCTGCGCGACCGCTGCTCCAGGAATTTCGTTTGGGCGGAAAATCGTTCACGCTCGCCATCTTCGGTGCGTTCGATTTTCGCAAGGAATACGACGAGAAATTTCACTTCTACGCCGACGCCGACCATCCCGGCGCCGCACCTACCGATGTGCCCGCGGTGAAAAAGGCGATTGCCGAACTGCGGCGCACGAAGCCCGATGCGTTCGTCGTTTATTTCGTGCATTGGGGTGACAACTACGTTTGGAAAAACGCGAAGCAAGTGGCGATGGCGCACGCGTTGCGCGAGGCTGGCGTGGACCTCGTCGTCGGCGCGCACGCGCACATGATGCAGGAAGTCGAGCACGACGGGCGCGGCTGGATTTTCTACAGCGTCGGCAATCTGATGTTCAATGCGAAGGGCCGCTACACCGCGCACCACGCACCGCCCTTCAGCCTCCCGCTCGTCGTGGATTTTTCGATGAAGGACGGCCACCTGCAAACAAGCCTGCGCGTGTATCCCATCGTGAGCGACAACCAGCTCACGGACTATCAGCCCCGATTCGTGACTGAGACCGAGCTGTCGGCGATCGACGCGCTGCTCGCGGAAAAAAGCGGCTGGGATTCCGCAGCACGCGCCGCGGTGCGACGTGGCACGGATGACATCGGGCCGTGGCTGGAATTCACCACTCCGCAGCACACGGCCAAATAGCTCAAGCCATCGCACCGAACCGCCACAACCATCCGCCATGAAACATATCCCCGCATTTTTTCTCAGCGCGCTCGCTTTGCTTCGCACAATCGTCCCGTGTCACGCAGCCGAGCCGCCGAAGCCGGATCGCTACGATGTCAGCCAGTGGGCGATGCCGGAATACACGGAGGATTTTTTCAAGGGGCGCACGGCTTGCGGCGCGGATGCGCTGACGTTCTGGATGCAGAGCACGGATTATCGCAGCAGACACGACAAGCCGGGGATGAGCCGGACGCAGTTTGAGCGGCTGTGGAGCGGCGATGCCGCGGACATCGCGAAGGTGAACGCGGAGATTTTGGCAGACTGCAAAAAGGCGCTCGAAGACATTGCGGCGTTTCGCAAAAACAGGGGCGCGCGTGCGGCGTGGATGTGGATCATCCTTGCGTTGCGCGCGCACGATCAGCTCACGCCGGAGACGCATCGCGCGATTGAGGAAGTTTTGAGCAAGATGGAACTGACCCATCCCGACAGCGGCTATGTGAACTGGCTTGAAACGCCCGGCGGCAACGGTGCGAACGTTCACGGTCATCTCACGCCGCTCGCGCTCGGGCCGGAGCTGATCCACGACGACCGTGCGCGTGCCGCGGCGTTCGGGGGATTCCGCCGCGAACTGGATCACATGAATTCGACCGGCGACGTGGAGGAGTTCAATCTGCTCGAGAGCCATTGGACGGGCACGATTGATTGGGAAATCATGAAGCGCTACATCAGCGATCCGCAGTTGAAGCGCATGGCGCGGATGATCGCGGAGCGTGTGTGGATCAATCGCTTTCTCACATGGTCGTCCGCGGTCGAGCGCAACACCGGCCCCGGCAGCCGCATGGCTCCGAGCGAATGGCTCGGCTGCGACAACGAGCGTTTCCTTTTCGCGACTGGTTTGGAAAAACCGATCTGGCTGAATCTTTTCGTGCCGTGGGGTGTGTGGGATGTGCGCGCCGCCCACATGACCTGGCCGGCGACGGAGACGACCGCGATGGTGCCCGATCTGCCGTCGTATTTGCAGGATCTCGCGTGGCGGAAAATTTTTCCGAATGAAATGCAAAGCGCGCTGACGCACATCCCGATCACGAATTATCCGCACCTCGACATGCCCGACGGCGACGTGGCGCGGCCGATGAAATACGTGAATTATCAAACCGAAAACTACACGCTCGGCTCGGCCACTTCGTCGTGGGGCGTGAACACTTGCAATGTGCAAGCGTGCGCGTTCTGGAACAACAGCCGCGCCGCTGCCGCGCCGCTCGGCAGCCCGGAAAAATTTTGCGTGCTCTATCCGCACTACGTTTTCAATGGCATGAGCTTTCTCGACAAAGGCGACATTTATTTCGACAAATCCAAAAAGCCCGGCGAGCCGCTGGCCGACGACAAAGGCGGGCCGCGCGGGCCGTGGATGCGCGAGTTCATCGAGTTTGGGCGCATGGGCACCGTGCAGGATCGCGGCATGCTCATCGCGAGCTACACGGCGAAGCCCGGCACGCATTACGGGAACCTTGTGAAAAGCAAAGTGCAGCGCGCGTCCGCCGCGATGTTTCTCATGCGCTGGACGGACGGCACGGACGGCCTGTTCGTGAATCGCGAGCCGGTGAAGCAACTGCCCGTCGAGCTGAAGCCGGGCGACTGGTGGTTCATCGAGGACGGCGATGTTTACGCCGCGGTGCGACCGCTGGAAACGACGCGCCTGCGCGGTGGCAAAACGATCCTCGAAAAACGCACGCGCCACGTCGTGCTCTACGAGGACAATGTCGCCGCGGAAAACATCGAAGGCATTTCGGACGAGGAGTGGGTCAAGGCGCGCAGCGGCTTCGTCGTCGAGATGGGCAGCAGAGCCGAGCACGGATCGTTTACGAAATTTCAGGATCAAATTCTCGCGGGCAAAGTCACCGACGAAGCCGACGGCTTCACTCGCCACGTCGCATATCAGCGTGGGGATCGCAGCCTCGACATGCGCTGGCATTCTTACACCGAGGAATACGCGAGCCGCAAAATCAGCGGTCACGACGACGCGTGGGTGCGCTTTTTGCAGTCGCCGGAATTCGCCGTGAGCGACTCCGGCAAACTCGCCGTAAAGGACGCCACGCTGCAAACCACGCCGGGCAAAACGATGTGGCTGCTCGCGTGTGCGCCTTCGCAAACGTGGGTCGCCTACCAGCCGAACGCCGAGCAGGAACTGCCCGTGGATTTGACCACTCCCGCCGGCCATCTCACGGCCGCGCGTTTTCCCTTCGGCAAACTCGTGCTGAAAGAAAACGCCGACCACTCGCTGCTCGTGGACATTGACGCGAGCTACCAGCCGTTTTCCGGCAGCAACACACGATTGGAGCGCGCGCAACGCACCGGCTGGGTGCCGTCGGAGATCGTGCTTGATTCCACCGCGCCGAAAGTGACGGCGCAAATCAACGGCATCCACTACACGATGCGCCATGAAGATCGTGCCGGAAAAAAGGTCTGGGTGTTCAATCCCTACGGCAACGCGAAGGCGCTCTCGGAAACAGCACAGTTGCCGCTGCACCAGTGAACTTTAACGCGCCGTCCAATGCTGGCGGCGGAAATGTTTCGTCAAGAAACTGTGGTCGGCAGGATATAGTGTAGGACAATCGCCATGAACATTCTCGCCCAACGCTGGCTCCTGAACCGCCGTCATTTTCTGCGCGGCCTCGGCGCGACGGTCGCGCTGCCGCTGCTCGACGCGATGATCCCGTTGCGCGCGCGTGCGGCTGCACTCGCAAAGCCGAAGCGCAGCGTTTTTGTGTACATTCCGAATGGCGTAAATGGCATGACTTGGCAGTGCGCAAAGTCGGGACGCGACTACGAGCTGTCGGAGTCGCTGAAGCCGCTCGCGAAGCACCAGGGCGACTTCACGGTATTCAGCGGATTGCATCATCCGAACGGTCTCGGCCAGGCGCACGTCTGCGCGGACACATGGCTCACGGGCGCGAAGATTGATGCGCAAAGCGGGCGCAAGTACGAGAACACGGTGTCGTGCGATCAGCTCATGGCCGAGACCGTAGGACAGCAGACGCGTTTCTCGTCGCTGGAACTATCTATCTCATCGGGCACGGGACATCCGTTTGGAACGAACACGCTCGCCTTCTCGCGTGACGGTGTGCCGCTGCCGGCGGAGGACAATCCGAAGACGATCTTCAACCGCCTGTTCGGCGAGGAACCCGGCGGCATCGCCGCTCAGCGCACGCGGCTCGCGAAGCGCCGTAGCGTGCTGGACGAGGTGCTTGAAGACGCGGGTGCGCTGCGCCGCGAACTCGGCAAGGACGACCGCACGAAGCTCGACGAATACCTGCACGCCGTGCGCGACGTGGAGCAGCGCACCGAGCGTCTCGACGCGTGGCTCGACGTTCCGAAGCCCAAGCTCGACATCAAGCTCGCCGCGCCCTTCCAGCGCGATGTGCCGAAGGCGCAGGCGGGCGAGTACTGGCGCACGATGTTCGATATGATCGTGCTCGCGCTGCGCACGGACATGACGCGCGTGGTGACGTACATGAATGGCAGCGAGGGCAACGGCCTCGCGATTCCCGAGATCGGCATCACGCAGGCGCGGCACAATTTGTCCCATCACAACGGCGATCCCGTCGTGCTTGAGCGCCTCGCGAAGAGCGATGCGTTCATCATGCAGCAGTTCGCGCATTTCCTGGATGAATTGGGCAGCATCAAGGACGGCGACGAGGCACTGCTCGATCGTACGATGGTGCTCTTCGGCAGCGGCATGAGCTACGGCCACAGCCACGCGAACAGCAACCTGCCGATCCTGCTCGCAGGCGGCAAAGGGCTCGGCCTGAAGCACGGCCAGCACATTGACTACAACCGCCCGCACATGAAGGGCGACTACACGTTCAGCTACGACGAATGGCGCGCGCTCTGCGGCAAACCGAAGGACGAAAAGGCGCGGCTCAACAACGTGCTGCTGACGATGCTCCAGAAGATGGACGTGGAGGCCGGGAAGTTTGTGGACAGCCTCGGGCCTGTCAGTGCGATCGTGTGACGCCCGGTCCGGCTGACGTGGCACCGCCCCTTTTTTACCAACACACCAAACCAACCCCGATGAAAAAACTCCTGCTCTCCCTGTTCGTGCTGCCCTTTGCCACTGGTGCAATCTTTGCGCTGGATCCCCACGCCGAAGCCGTCACACGCATCGTCGAGGGCGCGAAAGGAAAGGTGGAAAAGACGGAAGACGGCCAGAGCCTGAAGCTCGTGGATCTCGCCGTGCCAAACACGGGGCCGCACGACAAGCGCGAGAATGATCCGTATGACGCGGCATTTTTCGAGCATCTCGGGCACATCGCCACGTTGGAGTCGTTGAACATCATCTCCACGAAATTCAACGACGAGTGGATGCCGAACATCGCGAAGCTCACGAACCTCAAGACGCTGCGCTTCACGAACAATGGCAAGCTGACCGATGCGGGCATGGAGCAGCTTGCGGGGTTGAAAAATCTGGAGCTCTTCAATTTTGTCGGCACGCAGATCACAGGGCGTGCGTATGCGAAGTTCGACGGCTTCACGAAGCTCGTCAAAGTCAGCCACCGCGGCAGTTCGATTGATGACGCGGGCCTGATGGAACTCTGCGATCACCTGCCGAACCTCGAAGGCATCAGTCTCGCGCATGCGAAGTTCACGGACGCCGGCGCGGTGCATTTGGAAAAGCTCACGAAGCTCAAGAGCCTCGAACTCGGCACGCACAATGCCACGCCGAAGGCGCTGCAGCACCTCGCGAAACTACCGCTGGAATATCTCCAGGTCGGCGAGGGATTCGAGTCGCCGGCGAGCATCCCGTACATCAAGGCCATCCCGAATCTGAACCGCATCACCTTCACGAATGCGAAGGCGCTCACCGACGCCGACCTGAAGCAGATCGCCGGCATGGGCAATGTGCAGATGCTGGAATTCACCGGCATCGAACTCACCGACGAACGCGTGGAGCATCTGAAGGTGTTCTCCTTGTTGAAATCGCTGAAACTCCTCAACCGGCCGAAGCCCTACGCGCCGGAGGTGCAGGCGAAGATCAAGGCACTGCTGCCGAAGACGGAGTTGAAATTCGAGTAGCGCAGGCGGTAGGCGCAGACGATGCCTGCTATGCGCGCAGGACTGGTTTTTTTGCCCACGCTCTGCGCGCAGAGGAGTGACAATGGCACGGCCTCATGCCATCTCATGGCAACGCGCTATCGGTTCTCGTGCTTCGCCTGCTGGAGGTCGGCGTCCACCATGAGGGCGGTGAGTTCGTGGAACTTCACCTTCGGCTCCCAGCCGAGGACGCGCTTGGCCTTTGCGTAGTCGCCGATGAGGAGGTCCACCTCGGCGGGGCGCTCGTAGCGGGCGTCGAATTTGACGAATTCCTTCCAGTCGAGGCCGACGTGCGCGAAGGCGACTTCGCAAAATTCGCGGACGGTGTGGGTTTCGTTCGTGGCGAGGACGTAGTCGTCGGGCTGATCCTGCTGGAGGATGCGCCACATGCCTTCGACGTATTCCTTAGCGTAGCCCCAGTCGCGCTTGGCGTCGAGGTTGCCGAGGTAGAGTTCCTTCTGGATGCCGAGTTTGATGCGGGCGACTGCGCGGGTGATTTTGCGCGTGACGAACGTCTCACCGCGGCGCGGGCTCTCGTGGTTGAAGAGGATGCCGTTGCTCGCGTGCATGCCGTAGCTCTCGCGGTAGTTCACGGTGGCCCAGTAGGCGTACACTTTTGCGACGGCGTAAGGGCTGCGCGGCCAGAAGGGCGTGGTCTCCGTTTGCGGGACGGCCTGCACTTTTCCGTACATCTCGGACGACGACGCCTGGTAAAAGCGCGCCTGCACGCGCGATTCGCGAATCGCCTCCAAAATGCGGATGGTGCCGAGCGCGGTGATGTCGCCGGTGTTTTCAGGAATGTCGAAGCTCACGCGGACGTGGCTCTGCGCGCCGAGGTGGTAGATTTCATCGGGGCCGATGCGGTCAATGAGCCGCGTGAGGTTCAGTGAGTCGCAGAGGTCGCCGTGGTGGAGGAAAAGACGGACGCCGTGGATGTGCGAATCCTGGTAGAGATGATCGATCCGCGAAGTGTTGAACGACGACGCGCGCCGGATGATGCCGTGGACTTCGTATCCCTTTTCGATGAGCAGGTCGGCGAGATAGCTGCCGTCCTGTCCGGTGATTCCCGTGATGAGTGCTTTTTTCATGAAAGGCTGTGCGATTTCGATTGGTTGATGTCCCTGATTTCGTGATTCCTCGTTCCCTGACCGCACGGTGATTCCCGTTAGCGGGGAAAATTGCAACCGAGAAGCGTCCGCGTTATGCCGCGTCTTTGTCCTGCTTGCGGCGGATGAGCGGGGTCTTTTTTCCTTCGACGACTGCGCGATTCACGGTGACTGCCGCGATGTCCTCGCGGCTCGGCACATCGTACATCACGTCGCGCATCACCTTTTCAAAAAGCGAGCGCAGCGCGCGTGCGCCCGTGCCGCGCTTCACGGCCTGCTCGGCGAATGCGCGCAGGGCGTCGGGGGTGACGCTGAGGCCGACGCCTTCCATCGCGAGGAGCTTCGAGTACTGTTTCACGAGGGCGTTCTTCGGCTCGGTGAGGATGCAGACGAGTTCGTCCTCGGAAAGCGGATCGAGGGCGGTGACGACGGGGAGGCGGCCGACGAATTCCGGAATCATGCCGAAGCGCAGCATGTCCTCGGGCTCGCAGTGGCGGAGGAGTTCGCTGGCGGGAATCTCCGCCTCGCGGATGTCCTGTTCGCCCTTGTGCGCGCCGCTGAAGCCGAGGGATTTTTTCCCGCGGCGACGCTCGATAATCTTGTCCATGCCGACGAATGCGCCGCCGCAGATGAAGAGGATTTTCTCCGTGGAGACCTGAATGTATTCCTGCTGCGGGTGCTTGCGTCCGCCCTGCGGGGGGACGTTGCAGGTCGTGCCTTCGAGGATTTTCAAAAGCGCCTGCTGCACGCCTTCGCCGCTTACGTCGCGGGTGATGGAGACGTTCTCGGTCTTGCGCCCGATCTTATCGATCTCATCAATATAAACGATGCCGATCTCGGCGCGTTTCACGTCGTAATCGGATGTCTGGAGCAGACGTAGGATGATATTTTCCACGTCCTCGCCGACGTAGCCGGCCTCGGTGAGCGTGGTCGCGTCGGCGATGCAGAATGGCACATCGAGAATGCGCGCGAGCGTGCGGGCCATGAGCGTCTTGCCGCTGCCGGTCGGGCCGATGAGCAGGATGTTGCTCTTGTCAATCTCGACCTCGGAGAGCGGATCGTCGCCGCCGCCGATGCTGCCGCCGATCGTGCTGTTGTGCAGGATGCGCTTGTAGTGATTGTGAACGGCGACGCTGAGCGTCTTCTTCGCGGACTCCTGGCCGATGACGTAGTTGTCGAGCTGCCGGCGGATTTCCGCGGGCTTCGGAACGCGGAGCTGCGTGCTGGTGCGCTTGGCCTCCTCGTTGAGTTCCTTGTCGAGGATGCCCTTGCAGACATTGATGCACGAGTCGCAAATATAGACGCCCGGCCCTGCGATGAGCTTGCGCACTTCTGCGTGCGATTTGCCGCAGAACGAGCACATGGTGAGATTGGAAGCGCGGGCCATTATTGCCTACTATAAGCGGAAACTGTTCCCGATATCAGTCGTTTTTTGGCTTGGTCAGCTCGGCGAAATTCGGGATGTCCTTCCGGGAGTTCACGACTTCGTCCACGAGGCCGTATTCCTTCGCCTCGTAGGAGCTCATGTAATAGTCGCGATCCGAGTCGTCGTGGACCTTCTTCTCATCCTTCCCGGTGTGGTGGGAGAGGATCTTGATGAGGCGCTTTTTGAGCTTGAACATGTATTCCACCGTGCGCTCGACGTCGCTGGCCTGGCCCTGCGCGCCACCGCTCACCTGGTGGATCATGATGTCGCTGTTCGGCAGCGCGTAACGCTTGCCTTTCGTCCCGGCGGAGAGCAGCACCGCGCCCATCGAGGCCGCCATGCCGATGCAGTAGGTGTTCACGTCGCAGGTGACAAACTGCATGGTGTCGTAAATCGCCAGGCCCGCTGTCACGCTGCCGCCGGGGCTGTTGATGTAAATATGGATGTCCTTCTTCGAGTCATCCATCTGGAGGAAGAGGAGCTGGGCAACGACGATGTTGGCGATCATTTCGTCAATCGCCGTGCCGATGAAGACGATACGATCCCTCAGCAGGCGGTCGAAAACAGAGTGCCCGCGTTCGCCGCGCGCGTCCGTCTCCCATACCATCGGGACAAAAGGGATATTGGTCGGGGGACGTATGATGCTGCTGTTGGGTTGGATGATCATGGTGTGATTTTCAATCGTGCCTCGCGTGCGATCGGTCAAGGTTTCTGCGGTTCCGCAGGCGCGGCCTCTTCTTTCTTTTCCTCCACAACGGGCGTGGTGGTCGCCGCCTGGCTCGCGACAAAGTCGAGCGCCTTCGCAGTGACCAGCTCCTCGCGGATCTGATCGATCACGCCGCGCTTCTGGAGTTCCTTTAGCATCTTGTCGAACGTCATCCTCGAGCGCGCTGCGAGCTGCGCGATGCGACGGCGCATGTCCATCTCCGTCACGGAAATTTTCTCCTTCTCCGCGATGCGGAGCAAAATGAACGTGCCCTTGATCCGTTCGCGCGCGCTCTGTGCGGCGCTGCCCACGAGATCCTTCTCGTGCTCGCGCAGGATTTCGTCGGCGACGCCGCGCTCCTGGTTTTCCTTCACGATGTCATCAAGGATGCTCTGCGTCTGCTGCCGCACGAGGTTCGTCGGCAGCTCGCATTCCACCTTCGAGGTGAGGTGCGCCATCACGCTGCTGCGCTTCGCCGCATCGGCCTCGCGCTGCTTCTGCCGCACGAGTTCCTCGCGGGCGAGCGTGCGCAGTTCGGCGAGCGTCTTGTCCTTCGCGATCTTGCCTGCGAACTCATCGTTCACCTCGGGCAGCACGCGCGCTTTCAGCTCCTTCAGCGTCACCTTGTAGTGAATCTTTGCGCCAGGCATCCCCTCGACCGGGAAATCCGTGGGCACCTCGACATCAAACTCGCGCGTCTCGCCGATGTTCGCGCCGACGAGATTTTTGCAGTAGCCGGGAAAGAACGCCTCGTCCGTCATCTTGATCCAGAAATCCTTGTTGTGCGAAAGTGGCTTGCCTGCCTTCGGGAATTTCACATGCACGGGCTCGCCCTCGATCGTGCCGTCGTAATCCACCACGACGTAATCTTCCATCGCCGCCGGACGCGCCGGGGTCACGTCCGGGAAATCCGCCTGCTGCTCGCGCAGGTTCTCGATGGAATCGTCCACGTCCTTCTCCGACACCTCGGTCGTCGGCACGCTCACGGGGATGCCCTTGTAGTCCGGCACGTCAAATTCCGGCTGCAGCACGAGCTGCGCGCGGAACTTCAGCGATTTGTCATCGCCCCACTCCACGTCCTCGACATCCGCGAGCTGGAGCACGCGCAGATTGCGCTCCTTGATCGCGTCGCGGCACGCGTCGCTGAGCACCTGGCGCGTCACCTCTTCGCGGATTTCCTTCGTGAATTTCTTCTCCACCACCGCGCGCGGCGCCTTGCCCTGGCGGAAGCCGGGCAGCCTCGCGAGCTTCGTGTACTGGCTCGTGATCTCGCCCAGTTTTTTCTGCACGTCCGGCGGAGCCACCTCGATGGTGAGATTCGCGAGACAGTTCGGTAGGGTTTCAAATGCGACGTTCATGTGTGTTTTCGGATGGATTCGGGCGAATTAAAGGGCGGCGAAAATAGCGGTCTCCGCGCACTTGCCAAGCGGTGATTCCGGGAAAACGCGCGCGCCCCTCCGCCACACCGCAAGCGGCCCGATTCCATCACCCGTTTGTGCCGGGAGGGACCTGCGGCCCCGGAAAACCGGAGCCCGCCCCGTCCTCAACTTGCGCATCAGTAACGCGTGTTCCATCCACAACAGCTTCGGCTTCGGCGGCCACAATGCGACGGTGGTGCTGGGGAAATTCGAGCGCTGAACATTTTCGGCGCGCGGCTCCGGCCATTTAACGCTCGCACGGTGCGGCTGCGCCCGATAGCGTCCGCGCCGCATGAGTCTCGAAGGCCAGCGCCTCGGCGAATTTGAAATCCTTGAACGCCTTGGGCAGGGCGGGATGGGCGCTGTCTATAAGGCGCGGCAGGTGACGCTCGAACAGCGTCCGCGCCGCATGAGTCTCGAAGGCCAGCGCCTCGGCGAATTTGAAATCCTTGAACGCCTTGGGCAGGGCGGGATGGGCGCTGTCTATAAGGCGCGGCAGGTGACGCTCGAAC
>CAIRYQ010000076.1 GCA_903882875.1 uncultured Spartobacteria bacterium
AACGGCATACTCCTGGGCGGATGGCGACCGATGGCGGCCCGAAGGGGATGGCGCATGTCCTGCCATCGTGCACGGCGCAACACGCGCCGGACCCAATGCATCGTCACCTAGAATGACCGTGCCGCCCAGAACAATCCCGCCCACAGGATCGCGCTCCCTCCGACCGTGAGCAGGAGCCCGCGCAGTCCGAATGGCCCGCGATGGTGATCGTCGCGCGCTTCTTCGAGGGAGGCGCCCAAAAGAGCTTCGAGCTGGCGCTTGCGCGCCTGCCAAGTGGCGTCGTCCATGCTCGGCGGTCGTGGGGCCTGGACAATAGGCACGATCCGGCTCATCGGGTTCTCCGCAATACGTGCCATTTTGCGCACGCGGAACTTCGGTCCGCCATTGTCCTTTGGAGTTTCGTATCGCTACCAAGGTATGGATTCCATCGGTTTGCCTCAGGCGACAACCGGGCTGATCGGGTTGCGGGATGATACTTCGGGATAATTGCGTCCCGACTCGTCATCTGAATCTCTGACCGGCATGGGGAGAGTATTTGGACAGGCTATCGCACTCATGGCGGCGCTATTGGTTGGCGGGTGTACGTCCGTGATAGCGGATGGGGCCGGCCGTGCGGCGAACACGGCATCGCTCGACGGGAGATTAGAATGTGTGCCTTACGCGCGGCTACATTCGGGCGTGGTGATCTATGGGGACGCCTACACCTGGTGGACGCAGGCGGCGGGGCGCTATCCGCGGAAGGCGCTGCCCTCGGCTGGAGCAGTCATGGTACTCTTCGATTATGCGGGCCCCGAGCGCGGCCATCTTGCTGTGGTACGGCGCCTCGTCTCCCCGCGGGAGATTCGTGTCGATCACGCCAACTGGCTCGATGACGGCGCGATCTATGTGAACGACCCTGTGGTCGATGTCAGCGCGGACAATGATTGGAGTCTGGTACGGGGTGTGGAACATCCAGCGCGGCGCCTGGGGCGGGCGGGCCTATCCGGTGCAAGGCTTCATCGGTCCGGCGTCCGGTGCTGGCGTCGCACGCATGAAGACGAACGAACCACCCGACTCGTGAGAAGTGGCTCATAGATTATCCGTTGGTATCGCTGCACGATACCTACAGGGTACATTTCATATCCCAATGCATAGTCGCGCTTCTAGTTCGCGTTCTTCATAAGTCTCACCTGCTCTAGCTGGGCGGATTGCGGGACCTATCAAGGCGATAGCTATGGAGCAGGGCTACCATTGAAATCTAATAGGACGTTTGTAAGTGGCTGCGGGTACGTTGCGGCGACGCTTCTTTGCGGCTCGGCGTTCGCGCTTTTTTGCGCTAACGCATTCGCGCAGGTGGCAAGCAGTGCGCTCACCGGTGGTCAGCTCAACCAGCAAATTCAAGCGATGCCGCCGAGCGTGCAACAGCCGTCTCGCGATCAAGCCGTTCCAAGTGTTCTCGACGAAGGCGTGAGGCATCTTACCGGCGGGCCCGGCGGGCGTGTCCAAGTCCATGCAATCCTATTCAGTGGCAATTCCGCGATTTCGAGTGCCGAACTCGCGAACGCCCTTCCGAGCTTCAAGGCCGACGGTTCAAGCATCGAGGACCTGAATGCCATCGCCGACGCGGTGACGAGCTATTATCGCGGCAAGGGCTAAGCGAGATAATCCTCGACGCTTAACGCGCCCTTTCGTGCCTTCGCCGCAAGAGGGTGCCGTTCCCATATAAGGCCCATAAACTTTTCGCGGAAAAGCTCCTGTCCGCAGAAATTGCCACCCGATGACGAGGTATTCCAGAGCGCGCCGTCGAGATCGCCCGCTTCCAGTGCCCTCAGGGGGTGCTCGCAGATTGGCGTGATCTCGAGCTTTACGTGCGGGGCGTCAAGATGGACGGCACGAATGAGCCGCGGTGCGACCGTCATAATCGCGTAGTCGCTCGCGCCGATGCGAAATTCGCGGCGGCTCGTTTCCTGGTCAAAAGGAGGGCTGTGAAAAAGGCCGCCTACCGAATCCAGGATTGCCTGGATTGGCGCCATAAGCGTCCGGCCACGCACCGTGGGTACAAGCCCCTCGCGGCTTCGTACGAAAAGCGGGTCATCAAAGGCCTTCCGAAGACGGCCAAGCGCATGGCTCACGGCTGGCTGGCTGAGCGCGAGTCGCTGAGCGGCAAGCGTGACCGACCGAGTTTGCGCGACGGCCGCGAACACGGTGAGGAGATTAAGGTCCAGGCGATTCAGGTCATTCATATCCTGCATGTTTATTATAATTCCAATTCATTTGATTTATGCTACTTTGTCTAATACGGTTGTCACATATGGCTGGGTAGGCAATTTTGCCCTCCCCGCGACTGCATACGCGATCGCCAATGGCGAAGGCGCGTCGCGGGTGGCGTTACTGTCCGGAGGTGGAACGTAGGACGTTGTCCTAAAGTACTACACAGGTCGAATATCGAAATTATACCAACGGATCATCGGCATATCTCTAAGAAATGTTACTTGGCGTACACATTTGAATTAGGCTTAAGCGTCCTAAACCTTCGTATAGGACGGCCTTGAATGGGGGTTTTATGTGGTCCGGCGGGCATGACGGAAAGGCGGGCACAGTGACGCCGATGACGACTGCCATCCTGTCGTCTGCCATCGCGCACGAGCTGCGTCAGCCGCTTGCAGCGATATCGTCCGACGCGGGCGCGGCTTTGCGGTGGCTCAGCCAAGATCCACCGAATATCGAGGAAGCTACCAGGACGCTTCGGCGCATTCAGGAGACCAGCCTGCGGTCGGACGCGGTGATTTCGGCCATTCGCGCGATGCAGCGGCATGATCCGGCGCTTGATGACCTGCTCGATGTGAACTGGCAGATCAAGGAAGCGGTCAAGGCCATCGAGGCAAATCTTTCCCAACACCAGATCGCGCTCCGTCTGCGCCTGGAGCCATCCTTGCCTCACGTGCGCGGGCGCGCGATTCCTCTCCAGCAAGTCGTCATCAATCTGCTAATGAACGCGGCGCAGGCCGTTGAACGCAGGCAGACCGGCGGGCCCGGCTGGATTCAAGTCGAGAGCGGCTATGCGGGTGGCAATACCGTTGCCATCACCGTGCGCGATTCGGGCTCAGGCATCGCGCCGGAAATCCTTCCGCGCATATTCGACCCCTACTTTACGACACGCGCGGACGGCGTGGGCTTGGGCTTGGCTCTTTGTCGTCTAATCGTCGAACAGCACGGCGGAAAGATAGAGGCAGCTAACAGCGCGGGGGCGGGCGCCGAAATTCGGTTGCTATTGCCGTTTCTCATGCCCGTGACGCGGCAAAGTAGCTACCTCGCTGCATAGCCGGTGCTGTGAGCGACACCCGGGCTAGGCCTACCACCTCCGAAGCAACGACCTTCGGACAGCTTCCGCGCGCGCGGGAGCTGTTATGTACGGGCACGTCACATGCGCTGCCAAAACCCTTTTCAAATCGATCCTAAAGGATAATTTAACTAGCGTGAAAAACTGCTAAAACGGAATTGGCACCATCCGTCAGTGTACGTCTATTCGACGTTTTGGTGCGCTATTTGCCGTTGGAATTAGTCGAAACTACCAATCCGATATGCCATCGTTTCGTAGAGTAACCATCAAGGAGTCGCCGTTGAGTAGGACATCGCGTTGCTTTGGTGCGCGTCGCTTCAATGAAGCAGCCCACCCGCCCGCTCACAGGACATTGGTATGCAGGATGAGTTTCAAAAGAGTGCGCAGACGGCCGAACGGGGTGGGCCGATTCAGAGACGGGCTAGGGGCGAAGATCAATGACGATAGCGGCGACGAATAAGATTTTCCTTGTTGACGATGATCATGTGGTGCGCGAGTCCGTGCAGAATCTTCTGCGCTCCGTCGGCCACATCGTGGAGGGATTTCCCTCCGTAGAGGATTGCCTTGAACGCTTGCAGATGGAATCACCGGCCGTCCTGGTGCTCGATGTGCGGCTGCCGGGTGTTAGCGGATTGGAGTTCCAACGGCGGCTGCGCTCCGCCGACGACCGCATCCCCGTGATTTTCGTCTCCGGGTATGGCGATATCCCGATCACTGTCCAAGCGATGAAGGACGGGGCGTTGGATTTTCTAACCAAACCTTTCCGCGACCAAGCCTTCCTCGATGCGGTACAGCAGGCGCTAGAGGTATCCGAGGTCTATCGCGTGAAAATGCGAGGATTGGCCCAGGTCCAGGGCGCGTACGAGTCCCTGAGCCAGCGCGAGCGCCAGATCATGGGACTCGTCATCCAGGGAAAGATCAACAAGCAGATCGGCGCATCTATCGGGATTAGCGAGGTCACGGTCAAAG
>CAIRYQ010000077.1 GCA_903882875.1 uncultured Spartobacteria bacterium
CGCGCGCAGTTGCTAATTCTGAATTCCGCGCCCCCCGTGGCGCGGCTCCGTTGAAGCAGGGCGGGAAGGCCGATTTGACGCTTGGGCGCTGTATAATTCCGCGCCCCCCGTGGCGCGGCTCCGTTGAAGCGACCTCGATGAGCGTGGGGATTGCGAGACGCGCGAGAATTCCGCGCCCCCCGTGGCGCGGCTCCGTTGAAGCCACGCTGACGGACGAGCGGACATGGATATCAGGGGCGGAATTCCGCGCCCCCCGTGGCGCGGCTCCGTTGAAGCTGTATGCGGAGCAAAGCGACACGATCAAATCGTCCACAATTCCGCGCCCCCCGTGGCGCGGCTCCGTTGAAGCAGCGCGAGCTTGCCGCCGTCATTGCAGACCGCGAGAAAATTCCGCGCCCCCCGTGGCGCGGCTCCGTTGAAGCTGGAGGTTCACGGCCCGCATTGCCGCAAGCTCGAATTAATTCCGCGCCCCCCGTGGCGCGGCTCCGTTGAAGCGGTGCGGACCCTTTGCTTATCGTCCACACATGACCGCAATTCCGCGCCCCCCGTGGCGCGGCTCCGTTGAAGCGCACGCGCAGGTGATGAGCCGGTAGAGGTCACTCGAATTCCGCGCCCCCCGTGGCGCGGCCCCGTTGAAGCCGCCCGTCTGCTGAAAGCCCCACCGCGAACCGCCGAGCTCTCCGCGCTCTCATGAGTGTGGCCTCGTTGAAGTGCGGCGTGTCGCGAATGACCGGCGCGCGGTGCGTCACTCTCCGCACTCTCACGAGACCGGCCCCTTTGAAGCCCCGTGTCACAACAAAGGGACTGATGGCTAAAAAAAGACCCGCCCGCAGGCGACGGATCTTTTCTCCGCCGACCCGATGCCCGCGCTGAACCGGCCGCGTGTGCGGCTCAGTTCAGCGACGGGGCATCAAGGCCGACGTGGGTATCGAGCAGGCCGTGCAACGCTTCAGTGCGATGCGGCAGCTCGTTGAGGTTGCCCTTCAGCGCCTCCGTGAAGGCATTGAACAGGCTCCAGACGTTCCGTGATTGAAACGCCTCGTGACGCGGCTCGCGCCATTCGTGAAGCACACGAGGAATCAGTTTGTTCGGGCACACTCCGACATCGCAGGCCCGGATCACGAGATCATGCGCGATGCGATCTTCGATCTCCGTGAGCTTGTAGATCGAGAGCCGCGTGTCCTGATGATGCCAGCGGTCCATCAGCTTTCCGATGGCGCTTTGGACGAGCTGCGGCAGATCGCGGGTGATGAACCGCGTGTGCTTGCGGGCGAGTTTCACCTCCCCCGAAAACGCGAGATTGTCACAACAAAATACCTGTGATCCCGCGACGATCCCGGCCGGAAACGTCTTGTCGTGCGAGTTGCGCAGGCCGAGAACCCAGCAGTAATCCCCGTCGGATTCCGTGCGCTGGATTTCCATGAGGCCGAAGTAGCGCATGCCCTCGTGGCTGAGGCTGTGGGCCTGCGTGCCGATGGCGAGGCCGTTGGCGCGGATGGTCTGCTCGACCTGTGTGACGAGATCGAGATGCGGGATGGGAGTCCAGGTGTTCGTGGCGCGTGGCGTGGGCACGAACTGGACTTGCTTGCGTTCGACCTTTTGTGCGCCGCAGTGCAGCAGCAGGTTTGGGCGCGGGCGCTGTGTTGGTGGTGGTGCTTGGTCAAGAAGTGCGACCATGGGTTTGTCTTCCTTTCTGGTTGTGCCGACGGCGAAGTGCCGTCGGCGGGTTGATGTGATTGGCGTTTTGGATGGCGTCGCGGACGGTCTGCACCGTGATGGGGCAGCTTTCCCGTTCGTGGTGGTATGCGACTGCGGGCTCGGCCATCTCCAGTGCCGCCACGAGTTCTGGCAGCACATTGACTGCGTGGACGATGAGCGCCGCGGCGGATTCGCTCTCCAGCTTGCAGAGAAATCCGCACTCATCGTGGATTTCCCAAGAGCCGGTTTCCACCTTGGGTTTGACGTGGAGTTTCACGCGACGACTGATGCCTCCGGTTGCGGTTTGGGCAGCCGGGAGACCTGCCGGTGCAGCCATTCTCCGGTGCTGATGCTTTTGATTTTCCTCGCCGTGATGAGCGCGGCTCCCCCGCCGAAGGCATCCACGCGGGGCTTGGAACAGTCGTTCGCCCATTCCAGCGTGACGTGTCCCTCGGGACTGAAACGACCCAGGAGGTGCTGGATGAATGCGCAGACTGCATCAATGCCGCCGTCGCTGGAGCGCAGCCAAAGTCCCCGGCCATTCGAGGGCTCGTTGGAGTCCGTGTCGAACTGCCAGTCTTCGATCACGTCGCGAAGGGACGCGGGGAAGTCGTCGGGCATTTCGTCGCCCATGTGGATGTGAAAAGCCTGCTCGGCCAAATCGAGCGCATATTGCACGGCGGCTTCGTCCGGCAGCGGCACGATCAGACTGAAATTGGTGAAGTAGTCGGCCATGTTGATTTCCTTTCGGTGGTCGCGCCGACGAATGCCGGCGCGGGTTGATGTTCTGAAATTTAACGACGCCGGGCCGGACAAGCGGTGAAGCTCATCCGGCCCGGGCATCGTGTGCGGCCTTCGCGATCTATTTGCGGACTAGATCCGGACGCTCTGGAGCGAGCGGAGCGTTGCGCGCACGGACTGAATCTCTTTGTCGCTGGCCTTGGTTTCGCGCTGCGACTGCCGGAGCAGTTCGCCAAGCTTGTTCAGGCCGGCGATGGCGTTGCGGAAATCCCCGCGAACGACTTCGAGCTGCGCGAGTGCGAGATCGAGTGCCGCCTTGGGTTCCTCCGTTTTCGTTTCGGTGGCGCGTTTTGCGCCGGTGGTGTTGCCGTTGTTTTCGGGCATGGGTGTTTCCTCCTTGGGTTGTTCCGCCGGTGGTGGCGGAGGGTTGGTTTGTGCCTCTGCCGCCGGTGAAACCGGGGCTGGTGCGGGAGCTGGTTGTGTGGGCGCGGGTGATGCGTCGGCGCGAATCGGGCTGACGATCATCTGCCGTCCTCCCGCGCTGAAACGCAGCGGAGACCGGGCATCGATCAGTTCGATGCGCGTGAGGCGGAAGCGGAGCGCCTTGAGCAGATAGACGCGGTTCAGGAAAACCGTGACGTCTCCGCCGCGGGCTTTCGTGTCCCCTGCCTCAAACGGCGTCCACGGCTGGTCCTTCGCGGATTTGCCGAGCAGATGCACGCGACCGTCTTTCACTTCGATCCCGATGGTGTGATTCAGCGCATCGTGATCGGGGAGACGCGTGATCGTCTGCAGGACGGCCTCCACGCCCTCGGGTGCAATGTCGATGGTTGCGGAGATTCCGTTTCCATCGGGCACGATTTGCCGCCAGTTCGGATACTGGCCATCGAGTGAGCGACTGATGTAGCGCCAGTGATTGCTCGCCAGCTCGAAGAACGGCGGGCGATGTTCGGCACCGGAGCGCACGCGCAGCTCCCAGTCGCCATCCTCGTTGAACCCGCGCCAGCCGATGAACGGATGATTGGGAACAACGAGTGTTTCCTTCAGCGGGAGCGCGAACGAGTTCGCGGAGAACAGATGACTTCCGTTCGTGCCAACGATGTAGTGAGCGCCGGGTTTGCTCACGTCGAGGCACGCGCCGTTGAGGATCAGGCGCGTGGGATCGGTGCTGGCGCAGGCCAGCGCGTCGTGGATGGCCTGGCGCAGGTTCTCGTCGAGTGCAATGGGAGCGCCGGTGACTTCCTCGATGGCCGGGAACTCCACAGCCGGGATCGACTCGCATTGGTGTTCGAGGACTTGGCCGGCAACCGGGAAGCGGATGCTCGCCTTGTCCTTCTCGATCCGCGTGAGCGCGAGTGAATCGTCGCGTCCCGCGCTTTTCGCGAGATTGGCGAGGTCATCGAACGGCACGAGGATCGTGACGGGTTCGCCCTGTTGAAGTGACGCGAAGCGCATGGTCGCGCTGCGGTCGAGGTCGGTGCCCGTGAGTTCGATGTGGCCCTCGCGGGTCCGCTCGATGCGCACGCAGCCGAGCACCGGCAACGTGATGCGTTTGCTGATGATTTTGCCGAGACCGGCGAGTGCCGGCTTCAGCTCTGCCACTGGCAGGATGATGGGATTCATTGTGGATTTCCTTTCTTGGTTTGTGAACACGGCAAAGGCCGGGCACGCGAAAGCGTACCCGGCCCGCAAGCCGCATGTGGTTTAGTTATTTCCTGCGAAGAAATGTCCGCAGGAGGGCGGTCAGCACGGCGAAGCCGAGGACCGCTGCGATGAGCGAGATGCTCATGGCCGCGAGATTCGCGGCGATGGCGACGAGCGATGCCGATGCGGCTGCCGCGCCTTCGAGGAGCAGCAGCACGACCGGCCCGATGGTGAGCACCGGAATGCCGATGAGCAGCGCGAGCTTGGTGCTCAGGCGCAGCACGGCACGCAGGGTGCCGCCCGGTGAGAGCCAGTGTTCGGCACGCCAGAGCGTGTAGCGGACGACTTCCGCCGATCTTTCGATGACGGACAGCCGCACCAACTGTGGATCGACGCTTGGCGTTGGAATTGCCTGCGCACCGATCATTTGCCGGAAGCCGTGCGCGAGCGATTGAGTCGCCCGCACGATGCGCCCCGGTGGTGGCGTTGTCGCCAGTGGCGCGGAGTCATTTGTCGGAGTCATGGCGTGCGCGTGAGCCGAGGATGGTTCCGATGAGGAGTGCGAATGCCGCGATACTGACCGCGAGCACTGCCGCAAGCTGCCACCGCGCAGTGCGCGCCTCCTGTTCGCGAAGTTTGGTTTCGGCCTGCTGCCGTTCCTGTGCGGCGCGCTGCTCAACCGCTGCCGCAGTCTTTGCGGCGGCGGCATTTTGCGCGGAGGCGTCGCTGACTTTTTCGGGGAGACAGCCTGCAATCAGCAGGGTGGCGGTCAGTGTGATGGTGAGGAGCTTTTTCATGGGCTCTACCTCCTTTCTGAAAAGCGCGACCGCCCGCTCACCATGACGGCGGGCGGGCGGGTCGCGCCTGTGTTGGGATTCGGGTTTAGAGGATCGTCTTCCCTTTGCTGGGCAGGGCTGCAACGTGTTTGCGGATGAACTCTTTCAAGTTCGCCTCGCACTTCACGAAGAACTCGCTGCCAACCCGTGTGAACTTGTGGGCACGCTTTGCAGCAGCCGCGAGAGCGGCGGCTTTCACGTGCTTGCGGCTGATGAGCCGCGTGTGGACTTCGGCGCTCACGCCGCCTGCGTCTCCGGTTTGAATTTGAGCTGTGAGACGACGCACTCGGCAGGCGCGATGTCGTCACGCTCTCCGAGATAAACCGGCTGATACACAAAGCCGCTTTCGGAAAACGCGTAGAGGTAGCGCACCTCGACGACCGCACCTGCGCGGGGCACCTCCTGATTTGGAGGAATGGTGACGTTGCCCGCAGGCACGAGCGCATTGCCGCGCCACAGCCCGAGGCTCACGCTGCGCTTCGCGTTGATCGCGCTCACGATGAATGAGGCGGTTTCGACGAACTTCAGTTTCAGCGCGTCCCCACCGCTCTGCGGACAGCCCGGCAGATACGCACCGCCCAGCTTCTTGAAGACGATGCCTTCCTTGCTGTCGTTCCGCATCCGCTGGATGAACTCGACCTTGTGAGCGGTGTCGAAGGCCGTCTCCGGGCTGCGCAGGTGCGGCCCGTGTCCGGGCACAATCTGCATCAGCGTGAAGAGCCGGTTGCGATACGGCAGGCCGCGGTAGTCGGTGCCGTGGAGTTCGAGCAGATCGAAGACGACCAGCGTGTTGCCGACACACTCGCCATCGAGCACGAATGTGCCAGGCAGTTCCGCGGCGGCGAGCGCCACGGGTTCGGGCAACGGGACGATCAGCCCCTTCCGGTTAATGCCGTCCACACCATCCGCGTGTTTGCGGATGAGTCTCCGCCGTCCGTCGAACTTTTCCTGCACGCACCACATAGGGTCCGTGGTGAGCCGTGCGGCTGCCTCTACCTCGATGGGATTGAGCAGTTGCGGCAGGATGCCGCTGGTCTGCTGTTCGCGTTCGGTGTGCTGATACGGGGTGCCGGACTCGCCGGGCGTGTAGCCCTTGGCGGTCTTTTCCGCCACGAGCTTCTCGTAGATGCGACGCGCCTCGTCATGAGTGACGGGCGTGCTGGTCTTGGTGCCGGTCTGCAGCGTGGTGCCGCGCCGGCCGTATGCGAACGTGACGACGAATCCGCCGTCCTGTGGGGCAATGCCCGCCTGATACACTTTGTCAGATGAGCCCTGCCGGAAATAGAGCGTGATGCTCTCCATGGTGTTTCTCCTTTCGTTTTGGGTTTTGGGTTGAAACGAAAAGGCCCGGACGCTTTCGCGACCGGGCCTTTCGTTGAAGTAGCGTGACGCTACTGTTGAGGTTTCTACTTACTTTGTTTTAATCTCTTTCATGAACTCTTCCATTCCTTTCGCGACATGTGAGGCAAGATCGCGAAGCATTGTTTCTGAAAGATTCGGAAACTGCTTGCGTCCTTTTTCGAGGACAAGGTTTGGGGCTGAAAGTGCCGCTGGGGTGCTTGCTTCTCCCATCAGCTTCCTCATGCCTTGCAATGTCCCGATCGCTTCCCAGATTTCATCAGATACACCACCCAACTCCCTGATTCGAAAAGCTGCCTCGTTAAGCCCCGCATCGGCGCTCAATGGCCAAAGTTTGGAGTAATCTAGGTATTCTCCAGCTCTGATGTATTCGCTCGGAGTAAATTTGGAAGCTCTTATCCCAATTTGCGCGAAGAGTCGCTCTCCAAAGGCATTTGGGCCGCCAAAAGCAAATTCGATTTTAGATACGCCGGAAAAGCGCCAAGAGTCGGCGTCCGACAACGACTTCGCCAGTCCTTTTGGACCGATGATCATGTCTTCCATAGTCCTATTATCCAAAGAGCGCGTAGGCGTCTTGCGATCGGTGTCGTTGGATTCCAAATAAATATTGACAAGGGCTACGGCTCGCCCGAACGCCTCTGATCCAAGATACTCTATTTTCGTGCTTGTCATTGATACGGACGCGCTTTCTACGGATCCCAGCGTAAGTTCGGCTCCGCCGGCGGCGGCAGCAACCGAAATCGAATCGGCGACCTGCTCAGAGAGGAATTGCAGGTCTTCGATTCGGGTTACTTTCCACACCATCTTCAATTTATTCCAAAGAGCGAAAAATTGATCGTCTGTGAGATTTGGCACCTGCGCTCTGGTTCCCTTGATGCGTTCGATAATCTTGAGCCCTTTTGAAACGGCGAGTCCGTCGAACCGGCCAATTAGAGTAGCCAGGTGAGTGTAGGCGTTTTCAGTGGCCGGAGTCGTCAAGAAGCACTTTGCTGCAGCTTTATTGAGTGTTCCTGCCTCTTCTGGCGACAATGCGGTTTTTCCTATAGGTGGCTCTTGAGTAGCGACACGAGGCAGCGAATCGAGTTCGAGGCTGGCCAGGAGTGTTTTGTGCGCGGTCTCTCTTCCCGCCGCAGCCTCCCTTTGCATTGCTTGTGTTGCTCTGACGTTCTTTTCTGCCTCTTGCTTCCAAGAGCGCAGAGTCGAAGACGTGCTCTTGCTCGTCGATAACCTTTTTGCCTCGGCTTGGGCTGCACTTGTGGCGATCTTGGCCGATGCCAACGCTGCAACCGAGGACTTCATCCGGTAGATTGCTGCGATTGCCTCTCCACGCTTTACCGGCGTCGTAGCCAAATTGTCAGCCAGTGCCAGCGCACTGGCAAATTGGTCTTTGCTTGCGGCTAGCGAAATCAGGTTCGCGACTTCCTCATTGGGGCAGTCAAGAACCGTCGCGGTTGGCAATGGGGCGGCGACGGCAATTTCCGCTCCCGATTTGTCTTTGCCAGAAACGTAAATCATTTGTTGGTCCTTACGCACGTCGAGCACGACGAACTCTTCGTTGGGCTGGGCGAGCTGGACGACTCGCTCTTGAACTCTGAGCGCCGTTCCAGCCTTCAGTTTTACGACAGAGCCTCTTTTTACCGGAGTGCTGGTACGCTTTGCGGAATCAGCTGCCAGCGGGGCTTGCGCAAGCGCCGCAGGATTCCAGCACGCGAGGATGGCCGCAATGAGGAGGATGAGTGAGGGTTTCATGTAGGGTCTCCCTTCTGTGTATGGTGGCCATTGACGGCTCCCGGAAGATTTACTTCTCGGCCTCCGTGGGTGTCGAGTGAAATACAAGCTATAGACTGTGGTGGAAATGCCGTCGGGCTGTTGCGGTTCTTGGCTGTGCCAGCCCGTCCGAAACACCGGAAAATCCTTGGCGATGCTCTCCGAGAGGCGCGGAAGGCAGCGGGATTTTCTCAGGAGAAGTTCGCGGAGAAAGCTGACGTCCATCCGAACTACCTCGGTGAGGTGGAACGTGGTGAGAAGAATGTCTCCTTGGACGTTCTGATGCGTTTCGCCGGAGTGCTCAAAATCTCGGTGTCGCGGTTTTTGCCGGGACTCTGATTCGACGAGGCGAGCGGCCCCGCGCAGAACGCGGAGCCGCCCGATACGGGTGAGCGTATTCATTTCCACCTCCTGCACTCGTTGAAGAACTCGCAGCCCGCGCAGGCGAAACTCGGCGCAGGCACGTAGTCTTCCGACTGCACGCCGCGCACGTAGCTCTCGATGAGACGCAGCAGGCGCGTGGTCTGCACCTCAGTCGCGGGACCGCTCTCGGTGATGACGAGCTTTGGCGTTTTCAACTTCACGAGCTGATGCAGTTCCAGCGCGGTCTCGCGCCGATCTGTCGCCTCGCGGTAGAGCATCGCGTAGGCGCTGAGCTGAACGTCATTGGTATGGAGGGTCAGCCCAGCGTTCGGCGTCTTGCCTGTGGTTTTGAAGTCCACGATCCGCCCGCCAGCGCGGACCAGATCGAGAATGCCGATGAGCTTCGGCAGCCCGTGCGCGGAGAGATCCTTCTCGACCGTCACCTCAACGCCCTCGGGACGTTCGTCCGCCGGAATGGGTGACTCGCGCAGATACATTTCGAGCAACGCCAGCGCGCCGGCCTTCGCCGCCGCTTCCGGCTCGTCATCATCCCATTTGATGGCCTCGCCTTCGTTGGTGGCAGTCCACGCCTTCTCGAAGACGGTGGTGACCATCTCGCCGACGAGCGGAGCGCGACGCCAGCGTGCGAGATTCCACTGCTGCAAGACTGCGTGAACCACGCTGCCCGTGTGCCGCGCCGCGGTGTTCGGTTTCGTGATGCCCGCGACGTAGCGAAAGAAAAACTTCAGCCGGCACACGAGCCACGTCCCGAGACGTGACGGTGAAACCGTTGCGAGCAATTCTTCCTTCGTGCGCCCCCGTCGCGCCGTCGGTGAGACCGGCGGCGCAACGGGTGCGGGCTGTGTGGGGTCGGCTGCGGCGATCATTCCCCACCTCCCCGCGTCTGGGCGTGGGCTGGCTCGCGGCGGTAGGGCCGCTTGCCGTTGCGCCGTCCGCCGCCGTGGCGTTCGAGCAGTTCGTCGATGAGCCCGGAGGCGGCAAGCCTGTCGAGCTGCTTGACGCCCACGCCGAACATGTCGGTCGCGAGCTTCTCCACGTCGCGCTTATCGAGGTGGTTTTCGCGCACGATTTTTTCGATCAGTTCCTGCTGTCGTTGCGAGCAGTTCCAGGCTTCCCCGTTGGTGTTGCCGTTTCCGTTTTGCGCAGGACGCGTCTCGGGTCCGTTGCCGCGAGACTTTTCATGTCCGTTCGCGCCGTTGGCGGCGGGCTTGTTCATCCCGTAGGTCGCGGCGTCGGGCATGAACCCGACTTCCTTGATTTCGCGATCCACGGCGTCCTGCAGCGTCCGGTAGAGCCGGGCGCTTTCCGCTTCGACCTGCGAGAGGTCGGTGAGTTCCGTGCGGATGGTCACGGAGTATTGATGCGAGCTGAAGTTTGGCAGCCCGAGCTTCTTCGCGTAGTTGGCTTCCAGTACGATGGCCATGATTTGGGTTTCCTTTCGGTTTGGGTTTTTGTGTGAAGACACGAAAAAGCCCGGCCGCTTTTCGCAGCCGGGCTCTCGCGTCGGTGATGTGATCCTTGAATCAGTCTTGCCGCCCGCGCGGATCGTCCGCGGGCGGTTCTTCGCGAACGGTCGCGGATTCCATGTCGTTGCCTCCCGAGAGCCGCACCAAGCCCTCACGCACGAGTGCAGAGGCGAGTTTGGTCATCGGTTCACGGCGGCACTTTGCCGTGTGATAGAGCTGCGAGATCAAATCGCGATCCAAGCGCGGAGAGTAGTAGGGCGCACGCGCCATGAAACCTCCTTTTCGGTTGATGAATGCCGCGCCGGAATCGACACGGGGTAGGGAGAGACCTCACCAGTAGATAAGACCCTCCACTACTAGATTAGGGCCAAGTTTCGCCCGAAAGAAGACAAACGAGAGTCATCAGCACCGCGGACATGCTGAGCCAATGCACCTTGTCTGCGCAAAGGAGTCTCGCGATAGTCATCACATGATCCGGAGCCTCGCTCTTGCCGTCTTGCTTGCCCTTTCCTCGTTGCTTCCGGCTGTGCCGCCTCCGTTGCCCAAAGCCCTGACCAGCTTCGGCGCCGCCACCTGCGATGGCGCGGTGTATGTTTACGGTGGTCACATGGGCAAGGCCCATGACTACTCGAAAGCAACGGTCAGCGGCGCGATGTGGCGGCTTTCGCTGGCGCGGCTTGATGCGTGGGAGATATTGCCGGGCGACATGCCGCTGCAATCGCCGGGTATGTCAGCGTGGAATGGCAAGGTCTTCCTTGCGGGCGGAATGCAGTCCCAGAACGAGCCGGGCTCGAAGGGGCGCCTGCTGTCGCTGAATCATGCGGCGCTCTTCGATCCGGCGAAGAACGCGTGGCAGAACCTTCCTCCGCTGCCCGAACCGCGGTCCAGTCATGCGCTGGCAGTGATGGGTGACAAACTTTACGCGATCGGCGGATGGCCGCTCGACTCCGGTGGCCCGGAACCCAAGGCCGGCACGTCGTCAGCGAAGGGGTATCACGACACGATGGCGACGCTCGATCTCGCGAGTCCGACTCCCGTGTGGCAGTCGCTTCCGCAACCGTGGCAGCGGCGCGCACTGACCGCGGTCGTGTTCGCCGGGAAGATCTGGTGCATCGGCGGCATGACCGAGGACAACGAATTGTCGTCGGTCATCGACGTCTATGATCCCGCGGCGAAACAATGGAGCACCGCGCCGCCGGTGGCCGAGACCGACCGGGCCAAGGCCTTCGGCTGTGCGGTATGTGTGGCGGGCGGCAATTTGTTTGTGAGCCCCGAGGGCGGAAAGGTGTATCGCATCGGAGCGGATGCGAAGGGCTGGGTGGAATGCGGAAAGCTCGCCAAGCCGAGATACTTTCACCAGCTCATCGTGATCGATGCCACGCATCTCATGGCCATCGGCGGTACCGCTGGCGGCAAGCCGATGGATGATGTGGAGATCGTCACGGTGGAACAAAGCCCGCCCGCCCGGTGAACATCGCCTTCCCGCTTCTCATGATCCGTTTGCGCCATCTGTTCGCGCACGCTTTGCTCACTTTCGCCATGATGAACCGTCACGCGCTGGCGGACGAAGGCGCGATGTTTACGGACTGGCCCCAGTTCCACGGGCCGGCGCACAACAACACGGCCTCTGAAACCGGCTGGCGCAAAGACTGGCCGCAGGATGGGCCTCCGACATTGTGGAAAGCGCGGGTGGGCGCGGGGCTGGCGTCGTTTGCGGTCGTGGGAGATCGGGTCTTCACCGCGGGCAACGATGGCCACGATCAGGACACAATCTTCTGCCTCGATCTCGCAACCGGGAAAACCGTCTGGCGGCACGACTATCCCTGCAAGAGCGCCGCGCACATGATGTCCATCGTTCCCGGCGGCCCGTGTGCCACGCCCTGCGTGAGCGGCGGACACGTTTTCGCCATCAGCCGCGAGGGCGATGTGTTCTGCCTCGAGTCCGCCACCGGTGCGCTGGTCTGGCAGAAGTACATGGTGCGCGATTTCCAAGGCCGCCGCCCCGTGTACGGCTACGCCGGGAGTCCGGTCGTGTGGCAGGACAGGCTGTTCCTTGACGCGGGAGGGGAGGACGGTTCCACGGTCTGTCTCAACGCGGGGACTGGCGAAACGATCTGGGCGAAGGGCAAGGGCGAGGCGGGTTACTCGACACCCGTGATCGCGCAAATGGCCGGTCAGGACCGGCTGCTCATGTTCAAGGGACGCGAACTCGCGGTGCTCGATCCCAAGGATGGCAGCGCCATGGCCAGCTACGCGACGAGAACGACTGATTTTTGCAACTGCGCAACGCCCGCCATCACGGCGGACGGACACATCTTCATTTCGCACACTGGCGGCGATGGCTCCACGGGATTGAAATTCGACGGATCGTCGCTCACGCGGAGATGGAACGTGCGCGACCTCGGCATGCTCTACAATTCGGGCGTGCCGCTGGGAAAGAATGCGCTGATGGTCTTCAACGATTCCGTGCGCGGGGTGGACGACATGGTCTGCCTTGATCTGGAGACCGGCAAGGCCCTATGGCAATCGGGCGACGTGGAAAAAGGAACCGCCATTTTCAGCGACGGCCATCTCATCGTGCTGAGTACGAAGGGTGCGGTCCTGCTCTGCAAACCGTCGCAGACCGGCATCAATGTGCTGGCACGCGCTCAGGTTCTCGATGGGAAATGCTGGGTGCTGCCGGTACTCTCACACCACCGCCTTCTGTGCCGCAGCAACGACGGCGATCTGGTGTGCCTCGATCTCCGTCGTCCGTAATGGGAAGGGCGGGGACCAGATTCAGTGGAAAGATCACTACGCGGGGAGCGCGACAACTTTGCCCGGCTGCAACGGCGCTATCGCCCACCATTTTTTCGCGTCAGCCGGTGTCACCAGCTCGCGATAATGCTGGAAGACCATCTGCGGGCTGTTCCCCATCTCCAGTGCGACTTTGGCAGCATCCTGAATGTCGGCGAGGCGGTAGCTTGCGTAGCTGTGTCGTAGCCCGTTCTGCGGCCATGCGATCTTCAGTCCACGGGCGAAGTCGTACGCCTTCTGGTTGATTGTCGCGAGCCAGCAAACCGGACCCTGCCGCCGGATGTGCGGAAGAATCCACGCACGAAGATTCGGCTGAATGGGCACGAGACGCCGGCTTCGCGTCTTCGCCTTCTTCGCAGTAACCTCGATCACGTCCTGGTCCAATTTTATTTCCGACCATTCCAATCGCTGAAGCTCGGCGGTGCGCAAGCCGGTGAACGCGCCGATGGCGATGTAGAGAATGAGGCTCTCATCTGCGTGGGTGAGCAGCGTCGAGATCTGTTCGGGAGTGAATATTTCGATGTCGGCCTCGCCAGCCTTTGCCTTCGTCAACTCTGCTGCCTCGGTCGCTTGGTTCTTCGGCAGGTAGCCGCGTTTGCGGGCGTAATTCAAAAGCAGGACGATGTTGTTGCGAAAATTGTTCCGCCCACGCGGCGCGAGTTTCAAACCGACGAGCCACTTTTGCATGTCGTCGCCGGTGATCTCAGAGATGGGGCGATCAAAGCATTCTGCGAACTTGCCGATTCGGCTGTCCAGGTCGCTGATGTAGCGCTCGCTCATGTGATCGGCTCGCTTGGATGCCAGAAGTTCGTCGAGCACCTCGCGAACTGTTTTTCGCGGCAGGGATGTCGGGTGATGCTTTGCGTAGAATCGTGCAGCTTCGAGCACGGACCCGGATGCGCCCAGAGCCTTGCGTGCTTCCGCGTATTCCGAGATCGCCACATCGATCCGAGTTTTGAGCGGCCCAAGAAGACCGAGAGCATGGAGGTAATTGCTGCGGTCCTGGTTTGTGAGCTCCAGCGCGGAGACTTCTCCATTCTGCAACTTCGTGGCGGCAAGTCGCGCAGCAGTCTTCGCGGATGCCTCGTCGGTGTAGAATTCACGGCGACGGCGACGGGCTGCGTCGTAATAGGAAACTGTGAAACGTGCGCTCCCCCGGTTCTTGTCGCGGTAAATTTTTGCAACCGCACTGCCCACTTTGACGATCAGCGGAGCACCTTTTTTGGATCTGCGTTTGCGGGGCATGGTGCAGCCACTTTGTCGTGCATTTGTCGTGAAAGCAAGCCGATCGCCCTGGAAGCCGCATAAATCCAAGCGACCCTAACGGGATTCGAACCCGTGTTCTCGCCGTGAAAGGGCGATGTCCTAGGCCACTGGACGATAGGGTCTCTTTGAAAAAAGAGGGGTGCGACTATGCGCAGCCTGCCGAGGTGCCGCAAGCAGTTATTCGGAAAAGTCAGCCGCGGCGGTGCGATGCCTTCGGACGGCGTTGGGATTTGTCCCACGAGGCAACCTTTTTTCGTACTGGCGGGTGTCCCGGCCTTGCGGATTTTTTCGGCGTCGCAGGACCGCGCGGTGTCGGATAGATTTTCACCACGGGCGGGCGCGGATTGGCGGCTGCGGCCGGTTTGGATTTCGGCTTGGGCTTGGGCTTGGGCTTGGGCTTTGCATCACGCAGGGCGGTGACTTCCTTCTGCGAGAGGAAGCGCCATTTGCCGCGCGCGAGGCCTTCGATCAAGATCGGGCCGATGCGGATGCGGAAGAGGCGTTTCACCTCGTAGCCGAGCTTGTAGAGCATGAGGCGGATCTGCCGCTTGAGCCCCTGCGCGAGGACGAGCCGGACGCGGTCGGGCTTGATGCTCTCGATGCCCTCGCACTTTGCGAAGCCGTGCTCGATGCGGAATCCGCGCAGCAGCTTGTCGCGGTCGTCGGGCAGGAGCGGCTTGTCGAGCAGCACGTCGTATTCTTTTTCGACCTCGTGGCTCGGGTGCGTGAGCGTATGCGTGAGGTCGCCGTCGTTCGTCACGAAAATGAGGCCCTCGCTTTCCAGGTCGAGCCGCCCGACGTGATGCACGCGCGGCCAGTTCGGCGGGAGCAGTTCGAAAATGGTGCGCCGCTCGAATTCGTCGTCAGCCGTGCAGACGAAGCCCGGCGGCTTATGCAGCACGGCGTAAACCGGCAGCTCGGCGCGGATGAGCCTGCTGCCGACTTTCACGGAATCGGTCGGCCCGATCAGCGTCGCAAGATTCGTGACGATCTGGCCGTTCACGCGCACGCTGCCCTGGGTGATGAGTTCCTCGACGCTGCGGCGTGAGCCGAGGCCGGCGGATGCTAGAAAGCGGTTCAGGCGCATGGGAAAAAATTCACAGATTGGGTGATGATGAGGCATCGGCGCGAGCGACTCGCGGACGACAGGATCAAGGTGGCAGATGGGATCGGAATGATCACGCGCTCACTTCGCCTTCCGCCGCAGCGGGCGGCGGGACATGGAGGAAGCACAGCAGCACGCAGTCGAGCGCGAGCAGCGCTGCGCTGGCGAAGAACGCGGTGCGGCCGTAGGCGCTGGTGTCATTCGCATCGAAGCGCAGGAGCTTGAAACCGAGCATGGGGCCGAGGAAGCGGCCAAGGGCTCCGGCGCTTTGCATGAGGCCCATGAGGGTGCCCTGACAGTGGGGATCCACGCTGCGGGAGGCGATGCCGTTGAGCGTGGGAGTGGAGAGACTGTTGCCGATGGACATGCCGGCGCAGACGAGGAGAAGCATGGTGATGGGCCAGCCGCTGCTGCCGCTCGGGGTCATGGCGAGTGCGACCATGCTGGCGGCGAGGATGGCGGTGCCGAGGATGGCCAGCGGTTTTTCGATGGGGCGACGGAGGAGCCGCCGCACCACGCCGCCCTGCATGAGAGCGCCGACGATGCCGACGAAGGCGAAGACGTTGCCGATTTGCGGGGCGGTGAGGTGGTAGCGTTGCGAGCAGAAGATGGCGAAGAGGGCCGTCATCACGGAGAAGCCGGTGACACCCGCGATCTGGCTGAGGAGCGTGATGGTGATGGTGCCGCTGCGCCCGCGAAAGACTTCGGCGATGGTCGCCTTCTCGCGGGCATGGGCGCGGATCTCGGGAGTGAGCGTCTCGGGGAGCCGGGCGAGGACGAGGAGCGCATTCATCAGCGCGAGGGCGGCGGCAAAATAAAATGGGACGGAGACGCCGAAGTGGAGCAGCCAGCCGCCGAGCGCGGGGCCGATGACAAAGCCGAGGCCGAACGCCGCGCCGATCATTCCCATCGATCGGGAACGCTGTTCGCGCGTCGTGCTGTCCGCGATGCACGCCATCGCGGTGGAGATGTTGCCGCCGCTGATGCCGTCAATGATGCGCCCGATCATGAGCATGGTGACGGTGGTGGCTGCGCCGAGCACGGCGAAGCCGATGGCGGTGCCAAGGATGCTGACGGCGAGGACTGGCCGCCGCCCGATGCGATCCGAGAGCTTGCCGATGAGCGGGGAAAAAACAAATTGCAGCAGCGAATAAATGCCCACGATCCAAGCGAGCTGATCCGCGCTGGCGCCGATGCGGGAGCCTTTGGCAAAGAGCGGCAGTGCGGGTATGACGATCCCGAAGCCGATCATGTCTATGAACAGCGTCAGGAAAATGAGTCCGAGCGTGGCTCGGCTGCGTTTTTGTTCGGGTGTTTTTTCCACAGGCGCGCGGATAAGAGCGGGCGCGGACGTTGGGAGCAAGGCGAATGACATGTGTGCCGCGATGTGCCATACCGGAATCGCCAACCACTCCTCTGCTCCCAATGATCCACCTCCGCAACGCCCTCATCCTCGGCCTCACGGCCTTCACCATCTCCGCATCCGGCGCCGACAAGCAGCCGCCCGCGCAGAAAAAAACCGATCGCCCGCAGCCACCGACGCGTCCGTTTGATACGCCTGATGCGCCGAAGTTCACTCGGCTCGATGGCAAGCCCGGCGTGAATCCGCCGGTGGACGCTGACGGTGATTTTCTCGTCGGTCCCGAATACATCGCGGCTCCCGAGACGAAGGCCATCGAAGGCGTGCCGCAGGGGAAGGTGCAGCAGTTCAGCATGGACTCGAAGGACTGCAAACTTTTCAACCCCGGCATCGCGCGGGATGTCTTCGGCACCGTCGATCCGAAGAATCCGAAGACGCTGATCGTCGAGACGCATCCGATTGATTACAAGCGCACCGTCACCGTTTACGTCCCGGCGCAATACGTGCCCGGCACCGCGGCGCCTTTCATCGTCACACACGACGGGCCCGGCATGGGAAAGCCGGACATGAACCTCGCGCGCATCCTCGACAATCTCATCGCGCAAAAGCGCGTGCCCGCGATGATCGCCATCATGATCTCCAGCGGCGGCGGCGACGCGCAGGGCCACGAGCGCGGACGCGAATACGACACGATGTCCGGCCTGTATGCCGAGTTCATCGAAAACGAAGTGCTGCCGCTCGTTGAAAAAAACTACGGCGTGAAGCTGACGAAAGATCCCGAGGGCCGCGCGACGATGGGCAACAGCTCCGGCGGCTCGGCGGCACTCATCATGGCGTGGTATCACCCCGAGCTTTATCATCGCGTGCTCACTTTCTCGGGCACCTTCGTGAACCAGCAGTGGCCCTTCAATCCCGAGACGCCGGATGGCGCGTGGGGCTTTCATAACAAGCTCATCCCCGAGAGCGTGCCCAAACCGCTTCGCATCTGGATGGCCGTCGGCGACCGCGATAATTTCAACCCAAACGTCATGCGCGACGGCATGCACGACTGGGTGGAGGCGAACAACCGCATGGCCACCGCGCTGAAAGCAAAAGGCTATCACTATCAATATCTCTACTGCCTCAACACCGGCCACGGCGTCGGCCCCGCGAAGCCGCAGATCCTGCCCCACGCGCTGGAGTGGCTTTGGAAAGGCTATCCCGTGACGCAGAAACGCTGATCCCGCGAGGCGTGGACGCGCAATTTTGGGAATGGCATCCGTGAGCGGCGGGAATGAGGCCGATGCCCTTTCACGGCCGGAAAACGATCCCATCCATCCACGCGCGCAGCCTCCGCCGCGGGATCCAATGGCAAAAAACGATTTACAAGCCGTCGCCTCCGCCTAGCTTCCCCGCCCCGCACTGCCTCATGGTGTAACGGTAGCACAGCAGACTCTGAATCTGCTTGTCTAGGTTCAAATCCTAGTGAGGCAACCATCACGGCATGGGTTCAATCACTCTGGAAAGCTGATGGATAGAGGGTTCCAAGGCGATTCACACGGTTTCGCATACGGACGGAAAAAGACGCAAAAAGTGCCGTTTTCACGTATAAAAGCGGCACTCAAACGGCACTCGCTGGCGCTGCCGTTTCCCAAAATGGACGCGTGAGCAGGCAATCTGCAACCGCTGGCACGAATCACCCCCGCGCCTTTTTGAGCGATCCACACCGGCCAGCCATGCAGTCGCGCTGAGTTTGCCGCAATCGCACCCGACCGATTTTTCGCCGAAACGGGACACAACTGAAAGTCGTCAACAAAAATTTTCGGCACGTCCAGACGCTTCCAGGCGTTTCCTGACGCTTCCAGACAACATCGAAATCGGCGGTTCGGACGGGCGTCAAAAATCATGTGCTATGTCTTGCGCCCATGAGCAAAAAATATCTCACCAAATGCGAGCTGGCGCATGAGCTGGGCCTGACCAAGCGCGGCGTCGAGGAACTCATGCGCCGCCGCAAAATCCCGTTCCTGGCCCTCGGACACCGCACCGTGCGTTTCGTCCTCGCGGAAGTCGAAAAGGCGCTCCTGCGATTCGAGCACAAGGCCGTGGCGTAGGCGAACTGCGCCATGAACAAGGACCAGTCCGGCAAACTTCCAACCGCAGAGACAACCGCACCATGAACGCCCATGAATTGCTTCGCAAGGTCTGCACCGGTCACGTCATGCTCGTCGGCGAGGTGCGAAGTGCGGAAATCAAGGAATCGGGCGTCGTGGACAAAAACAGCGGCCTCAAGGTATCGGTCTGGCTGCTCGTCTATTTCGTCGAACTGCCACGGGAAAACGGATTTCTCGTCGCCAAGATCACGCGCCGCGTTCCTCGGGACGCGGCTGATCCATTGTCCTACCCTGCCGGAGCGGAACGGGGAAAGTGCTACGCCTTCGAGGTGGAGTGCGTGGAATGGAAGCACGGCTTCGTTTCTGCGCGCATGGGGATGGCGGAACCGGAGCAGATCGGATCAGCAGAGGGCGGGACGCCCGTGGACGCGCCGCTAGGCGCGGCCTCGGGCGGCACGCCCCTTAGTCTTGTATTACTCCGAACAACTCCAAGGACACCATGACCAAGAGCAAATCCGCCTTCCTTATCTCCACCCAAATCCTCGGCAAGCAGTCCCTCTACATGTGGACGTTCACCTTTAAGGAGGTGCTCTCCATCAAGGACACGCGCAAACGGTGGAATCATCTGCTCACCCTGATGCGGGCGCTCTGGCCGCTGATGTGCGGATTGCGGGTGTTTGAAATGCACGAATTCCACGGGCTGCACGTTCATCTGGTGACAAACCGGTTCCTCGACGTGAACGAAGCCCGGAGGCTCGCGCAGCAGGCGGGATGGGGTCGCATTGATGTGAAGCAAATCCCGATTGAGCGCGCGGCCTACCTCGGGAAATATCTGAGCAAGGAACGCCCGCCTTGCTTGAAACGCTGGCGGCTGTGGGCAGGTTTCGGCGAGTGGGATTGGACGAAAATCAAAGACCTGATCACCCAGTCCCGTTTTTCGACGATTTACCGGGCGTGCAAGGAATGGCTCGGGTGGACGGGCAAGAAAGGCTTTTTCGAGCGCATGAAGTTTGTTGCGTGGCTGGAATTCCGTTCCGCCGTCGAGGGCTGGATGGATGGCTGCGGACCGGGCGGCAAGCCCCTGTGGATGTGTTGCCGGGAGGAACTGATCGAGGGTGCAACGGTCGCGGTTCCGTTTTGAAATCGGGCATGTCGCAAACATTCCGCAAGAATTCGACTGACGAACACGCAGCATTGCGATACATTCCCAGCATGGCACAGACAGCATTCCGTCCAATCATTCTCAAGGGGCGCAATCCGTCACGGCAGCGCGCGATTCAGAAGGCGGTGGATGAGTTGGCCGCGCTTCGGAAAACCGATCCGGCTGCTTACAGGGCATTCCTCAAAAAGCATGCGCATCGTGAGGTGCGGATCGTGCAGGGTTGATTCGTGCAGCGCAAGCCCCCTCCATCGCTGTATTCGCACAGCGTCTTTATCAATTGCCCGTTTGACGACGAGTATCGCCCCATATTCTGGGCGGTCGTCTTCACCGTGTCGGCGTGTGGATACGTTCCGCGATGCACTTTGGAACACGATGATGCGAGCCAGGTGCGAATTGAGAAAATCTACCGGCTCATCGAGGACTCGGCGTTGAGCATTCACGATGTTTCGCGCACGGAGTTGGATTCCGAAAACCACCTACCACGGTTCAACATGCCGCTGGAGCTTGGCGTTTTCCTTGGGTCAAAACGCTTCGGCGGGAAACCTCATCAGGCGAAGCGCTGTCTGGTGCTGGATCGCGAGCGCTACCGCTTTCAGAAATTCATCTCGGACATTGCCGGGCAGGACATCAAGGCTCACGAAAACAAACCGCGTGCCGCCATTCGTGCAGTCCGTGACTGGTTGCGCCGTGGAGTCACCGGGGCGCTGCTGCCCGGCGGCTCGCATCTCTGCTCTGCCTACGAGAGTTTCACGGAGGAACTGCCCGGATTGTGCGCGCCGACGAAACTTGCGGCTGCGGAACTGACCTTCACGGATTTTCGAGACCTCGTTGGAAGCTGGCTTGCCAGCAACAAGTGATCCCCTCTCACTCTCTCTAGCCCGCGCGGCAATGAGCGCACTGAAAACGCTCCTGAGCCGAGAGGCGGCCTCTCCTTGCCTCTGAGGCCGCCGAACAGCGAAGCACTTTGTCCGGCGCGTGGCGTGCGGCAGAAATCATGACCGGCGCTGCGACGGGCGGGATTTGTGCATGGTGGGCGGTTGGCCCGTGGGAAGTTTGAATCGTCGTAGCTCCGCGGAGCGATTCAATCTTCGCGGTTGGTCTTCGGCGAGCGGTGGCAAAGTCTTCGCCGTTTGCAGTGAAGCGGAGTTGTGGGCCAGCGGAACGAAGCGGAACGGAAAATGGCGAAGTCTTTGCGGGGGTGCGGCTTGGTGCGCGTTCCTGCGGATGACGCGCGTTAGGAGCGTTCTACTCGATGCCCGCTGCGGACTCGCCGTTTAGTTCCTCGATCTCCGCCGCCAGCCGTGCCGCTTCGGTCTTCAGTTCCGCCAGCTCCGCATCGAGCGCCGCGATTCGCTTTGACTGCTAGGAATTTGCTTTCGCGACTGCTAGGAATTTGCTTTCGCGCCCGCCGCACCGGAGACGGTCAGACTGACTGCTAGGAATTTGCTTTCGCGCCCGCCGCACCGGAGACGGTCAGAACGTGGACGGGCGTTGGGGAGTGAGGGGGTCTGTCGGGATTCCGGTTCACTCACGTTCGAGTCCATCACCATCATGATTGACATCCTTGGACATCTTCTTAAGCCACGCATTGAGGGCCTTGTTTAGTTCGGTGGCGCCCTTCGCATTTGTTGCTGCCAGATTCTTAGATTCGCCAATGTCGGTCGAGAGGTTGAATAATTGCTCCGGTTTTTCGCCATCATGCACGATCTTCATCACATCGACTCGCGCGGCGGTCTGTTCTCTCTCATTCAGACGCCAGAATAACTCACCATGCGGGGCTCCGGCCTTTTGACCGCTCAAGTAAGGAATCAGGTCCACCCCGTCATAGGGACGATCTGTCGGCATTGGAACACCAGCGCACGCCAGAGCTGTCGCAAAAACATCCAGCGAACTGACGGCCTGGGCATAATCCTTCCCCGCTGGGAGCCGGCCCGGCCAGCTCACCACGAATGGCACGCGCACGCCGCCCTCATAGACGCTGTGCTTGCCTTCGCGCAGTGGGGCGTTTACGCCGCCGTTGGGCTTGCCCCGTCCGCCGCTGTGCCCCACCGGCGCGCCGTTGTCGCTGAAGAAAAACACGAGCGTCTTCCGCTCCTGGCCGGTTTCGCGCAAAGCCGCCAGCGTCTCGCCGATCGCGTCATCGAGCAGGCTCACCTGCGCGGCATAGGCGCGCCGCTTCTTGGGTAAGTTACCAAACTTAGCCAGGCGTTCCGGCGTCGGTTGATTGGGCACATGGGGCGCATTGAAGGCGAGATACAGGAACCATGGCTCCGTTTTGTGCCGACGGACGAAGTCGGCGGCCCGATGTCCAAATGCCAGCGTCAGGTGCTCCTTCACATCCACGGCCTTGCCGTCCTGCATGATCGGAGCCACTTCTCCGTCGTTCGGGTTTGGCGTCCAGTTGAGGTAGTCGTGGCCGCCGCTGATGAACCCAAATGTCTCCTGGAATCCGCGGTTCTCCGGCAGAAATTCTGTCGCAGCGCCAAGGTGCCACTTTCCAATCCAGCCTGTGGCATAACCAGCCGGTTTCAAAAACTCCGGGAGAAACTTTTCGGTAAGTGGCACCCCGGAATTATGACTGTCCGGCTTGTAAGGCGGATTATGCTCCCATCCGAAACGTGCCTGATACCGGCCCGTCATTAGACCCGCGCGACTCGGGCTGCAATAGGGATGCGAGACGTAGCCACTGGTGCAGCGCAAGCCTTCGCCTGCCAGCCGGTCGAGATTCGGTGTCGGGATGTCCTTGCAACCCTGAAAGCCGGCATCCGCGTAGCCCTGATCATCGGAGAGAATCACGAGAATGTTCGGTTTGTCCGGTTTCGCTTCGGTGGCGTGCAGCGGGGCCACCGGAGCAAGCAGCAGGGCGATGAGGAGCGCTATAACGTGTTTCATGAGTGACCTTTCGGCTCCTGGATTTCGTCGGGCAAGTATCGTTGGCAGCAGTGCGTAACAGCGCAGATTCCATTCCTTCTGACAACGAAACATGCGGGCATCGGGGAGTGAGGGGGTCATTGCGCCAAGCAAAGCACCGACAGAGAGGAAGTCAAAACACATGTGAAAGAAAGCAGTGAAAAAAGAAGGAACTCTGAGAAGGAGCCCAGCGGGTAGAAATCCCGCACGGCAGAGCATGGAGCCATGCAGCCGCAGACGAGTCATGCGTCGTCAGCGGTGAACGCGTGCGGGATGAAAGGAGAGAGCAACGGCGAACAGCATTTCCATGCGTTTTGGGACGGGTGTGATTGCTCCACAGAAAAATCAAAACTGATTTAATTCATTCATCCAGCATTACTGCTAGGAATTTGCTTTCGCGACTGCTAGGAATTTGCTTTCGCGCCCGCCGCACCGGAGACGGTCAGAACGTGGACGGGCGTTGGGGAGTGAGGGGGTCTGACTGCTAGGAATTTGCTTTCGCGCCCGCCGCACCGGAGACG
>CAIRYQ010000078.1 GCA_903882875.1 uncultured Spartobacteria bacterium
CATCCCCGGCGTGCCCACCGTCGCGCAAGTCCTCCGCGCGCTCATGAGCGTGCTGCCCTTCGACGCCATCAACACCATGGGCATCCCCGCCGATGATCCGTATGCGAAATTCGGCGAGCCGCCCGTGTGGAAGGAACTGCGCGCCATCGCCGCCGAAGCCGGCGCGAGCAAGGGTGCGGATCGCACCGAGGTCACCATCGAGCCGATTTCCAAGTGGGACTTCTACAAGGCCGTCGAGTCGTCCGACCACGTGCTCACGATCCAGACCGCCGACCAGGCGCTGTGGGCGAATGTGCTGCTCACCGTCGGCGTCCGCACGACGTAGCGCGGCGCGCGGATGCCACACTCACGCAGGCTCACAGCTTTTGCGGACAAAGTGTCGAGGTACAACAGTTAGGCGTTGCAGATGTTGGGAAAACACAGTGCATAATGGAACTACCAAAAACGCCACCACGGCTTCGGCAATTGCTGTTCGGGTGGATGTGGCTGGTCTCCGTCGCACCCAATGGCTTCGACTGGGCATGCCTCAACAGCCTGAAGACACAGCGCAATCTCTTCGGGTGTCTCCGGCTGCTGATAGACTTAATAATGCCCACCCTCGTCGTCGCGTTTGAAGTTCTTGGGGCATAGATGGGCGCAGAGGTCATGGTCGAGGCATTGATCATCGACGTAGAACCCGGAACGCGGTGCGATGACGGATGCGATGACTCCGAAGGAAACCGAGCTGCTCAAGCTTCTCGCCGACAGTTACAGCAACAAGATGGCGCATTTCCTCGGCATCAGCGAGAGCACGGTGGCAAACCGCAGCGACAGCCTCATGCACAAGCTGGACGTGCATGACCCGCAGGGCCTCACGCGCGCCGCCGTGAGGCTGGGGCTGGTGGACTGCGGCTAACTCCCCGCTGCCGGGCTCCCGCCTCTCCTTTCTCGCCAAAAATCCCTCAGCTTCACGAGCGGGCACAGCATCCGTTTCAGCCACGCCTCAAAGTCGGGTGCAGGCCGGAATGAGGGATCGCAAAAGCGGGCATATAACCGCTGCCATTCGCCGATAGTGTAATGGGATACCTTAGCGAGGCCGCCATGATGATGGAACTTATGCACGTACACTCCGAGCTGGCCCAGGCTCGCCAGGACATAGTTGTTAGCCAGATAGAGATCGTGCAGCCGTCGCATTGTGGGGACGGGCTGGATCAAGTCCGAACAGGGCAAATGGATGTGACCATGCAGAAAACTCGCGTGCAGGTATTGCTCCTGAGTTTGCCGGGCCTGAAAATCGGCCCTGGCCCGCTCGGGGTCGTCCGGCGCAAACTCCTCCGGCACGCAGCGCACAGGGGGCATCGGGCTGGAGAAAAGACTCAGCAAGTCATCGGTCCGTCCGAAGAAAAACAGGTCGCTGATATGGAAGAGCCTCGGCTCCAACCGGTCCGGGTTCCATGAAATAAATGTGGGAACGACCATACGTTCCTGAAACAGCCGGAGATCATCGCTCCTTGCGGGATACCGCTGCTGGAGTTCCATGAATGCCGTGCTGCGCAGTTCCGCGTCCGCGCGGAGCTTGATGGCATAGGGACGGGTGGCTTCGCGAAGTCCCGCACGGGTGGACACCATCTGGCGGCGGATGTTAGCCGCCGGCTTCAAGACGCCGCCCTCCATTCGGATATTTTCACCGGGGTCCTCGTTTTCGAGCACGCGATCCGACGCCAATCCGGAAAAATCCGCGCCTCTCCAAGTCGAGAGGATCACTTCGGCACCCGGAAGATGATGTCGCACAGAGGCGATGCAGCGCAGGGTGCTTCCGCGATCGTCCGCAGAGGCCGCCCGAAAAACTGGCCCCTGCACGATTACGGAAATGTGTTCGGGATTCATGGGGCGTTTTTCGGGCAGAGTGACTTTGCAAACAGGGCGCCGGAAAGGGATTCGATGGAAAAGGCTGCTATGATCGCCCAGGCAGCCGCGACGGCGCCTTTCTCCCACGATATGATGCTAATGAGACAACATGCTATAAAGCCCATGCTTCGAGACATGATGAACGAACGTTCCTTGCGCGCCGATCCCAGCACGGAGCCAGCGAGCGAAGCCCAGCCGAATACCAGCGGGAAGACCGCCAAAATACATAGGAGCTGGATATCGAGTGGCTGCTGATGCCCAAGATAGTAAACTAACATTGCCCCGATGGACAAACAGCAAAGGCTGCCCAAGAGCCCGGCACCGGTCACAACACCCGCGCCGCTCCGGATCAGGGGGCGCACGGGAGTCCCGCGGTGGAATGCATTCACCAGTGAAGGCTGGAGAGACTGCACATAGAGCGTGGCGGCGAGGGCGAACGGTGCCAGATATTTGGAATATACCGAATAGCGGCCGATTTCCGCGAATGCGTGATGATACCCCATGATGAAAATCGGAATCACTCCGATGAGGTTTCCAGTCAGATCGAGGAAAAAGAAAGCGGGAGCCGCATCAAGGAGGTGCCGCCAAGGATAGCGAATCTTCCAGCCGACCCGGAGGATGCGACGCCACTGCCATAACAGCGAAAGCAGGATGACGATGGCTCCTGTTCCATAGGCCAGGGCAATCCCGAATGGATTCGGATGGCACGGGACGATGATGATGACGAGGGCGAGCACGAAAACCGAGCGCGCAGTGGATGTCCAAAAATCCAGCCACGCCTTGTGCCGGGCGCGGTGCCATCCATTTCCAACGCGGAGAAATGACTCCACGGTGGCGGTGGCCGCGACTGCACCGAAGAGGCCCGGCGGGACCGGAAAGATGCCCAATATCACCAGTAGCCACATCACCGCAAGACTCGCAGAGATTCCTCCCAGTCGAATCAACAGCACCCTGGGAAGAGCCCCGCATGCGTGCCTGACAGGCATGCTGAATTCCCGGAAGGCGATGGCATCGGTGCCGACATGGCCCACGATAAGTGCGACTCCGATGAGCCCCAGGGCGTATTGATAGAGCCCGAATTGATCGTTTCCCAAGGCCCTGATGATGATTGAAATCGTGACTAGGTTGAATCCCTGGGTGACAAAGGTCGTCTTGCCATAGATGAGCGCACGAAGGATTGCAGGATCAGGCTTGAGGCGCATTGATGACGGCTGGTGTCAATGGCTTCACGCCCGTAAAGAAGATCCAGTTAGGGTGATAGTCCCCGGGGCCAGTCGGTCTAATCCAGCATTCAAAATCCGTGAAGCCAATCGCGGCCAGATCGCCTCCGACTTCATCGGGTGAGGCGATTGCCACATCGCAGCCCCGGTTAGTTGCCGCAGCTTGGACAAAATTTGCGCGGTATGGGACGGTCTGCGGGGATGGCACGCCAAACCCCATCTGGATGCTGAGTCGTCCGCCGGGCCTGAGGCATTCGAACAGGCTGCGCAAGATGGAGAACCTCACGTCATAGACACAGATGTGTTGCAGGCAGATGGTGGAAAATGCAAAGTCGTAGGCGGCTTTCGGTGCCTCTCCGCAGTCCATGCCGTCGGTGAGAAACAGATTGGGCATCTTTGCCCTGAGGATCTGGCCTTCGAGGAAGGTCCGGGCATTTTGGAGGTTCGTTGCGGAAATATCAACCCCGTCAATCCGTGCGAAGCTGTCCGTCCAACGGCGGATATTTCGCCCCGGTCCGCATCCGTATTCGATTGCAGTCCACGAGTTCCCAGGCGGGACATATTTCATGAGGTACGTGCCGAAATCCTCCCATTCGTCGTGCTGTCTCCAGGAACCCACGACGAAATCTCCATCAATCAACCCGGGCTCCACATGATCCGCTGCGGCGAATGCCTCATAGGTGGACTTTTGCATCCGGACATAGTCGTCCGGGGATCGCTGGGTGAAGCGTGCCTTCAGCCGTTGAATTCGCGCCAGCACGCTTCGGATGATCGGGAGTCCGTGGAGCGTTTGCCTGAGTAGAATCCGATCACGGGGTTCCGAGGAACGGACGAGTCGGATCAGTTCGGCGAATTTCATGAAAAGTTGTCAGGATCGGTGCCGGGGCCCCGTGGCTCATGCACGGTCATATGCCGATTTTTTGTAAAAGGCGGTGTTCCGAAAGATAGCCAAGTCTTCCGGTGTGCCGAGGCCGTGCATGGTGTCGAATTCCTCGCCGATGCGGTGGACGATGACTTTCTTATGTTCTGCGATGAGCTGGTTATAAGTCGGGGCGACGTAGAATTCTCCGTTCACGCGGAAGTTAGCCGCAATCATCGCATCGGCGGCGCGGACATAGTCGGAGCCGCGCTGGAAGTTATAGATTCCGACGGTGGCTTCGTTGCTGACGACCTGCTTTTCCACCACTTCGGAGACGGTGCCGTCGGCGCGCAGGCGGGCGTAGGACCATTTAGGATGGTCGGAGCCGAAGGTCATGATCCAGCCGTCCACGGCAGGGTCGTCGCCGGCGGCGAGGTATTGGTCTATGGCGACCTCGACGACCTGATCGCTGTTGGCGATCATGAGGGGGGCGTCGGAATCAATGATGTCGCGTGCGAGGAGGACGGTGCAGGCGGCGCCTTCGGTGACGGTTTTCACCGGGATGATGTTTGCACCGGGGCATATTTCGCACAGCCGGGGTGCGAGGGTGGGATAGCGTTCGAGATGCTCGGCGAGGCAGATGAAGGTGAAGACGTGCGGGCGCTGCGGACGGATGTTATTGATGACCCATTGGATCATGGGCTGTCCGCCGACGGGAATGAGCGGCTTTGGATCGGTGAAGCCGGCGTGTGCGAAACGTGAGCCGCGACCGGCCATGGGGATGACGATTTGCAATGGTTTCATCGGCCGGGGATGGTGCCTGCGCGCTGGCGTTGTACGAAGTCGTCGAAGTCTTCGGGTGTGCCGAGGCTGTGCATGGTGCCATCGGGCAGGTGGTGGGCGACGACGCGCTGGCCTGCGAGGATGAGTTCGTTGTACACGGGTGCGACGAAGAACTGCCCGGCGGTGGTGAGGCCCTTGCTGACGATGCTTTCGGCGGCTTTGAAAAATGTCCCGGCGGTGCGGAAATAGTAGAGCCCCGCAGTGGCCTGACGGCTGATAGGACGCTTTTCGGCGACGGCGGTGACTTGCCCGACGGCGTCCGTCTTCACAAAGGACCAGCGCGGGTGAGTGGCGCCGAAGGTGAGGATGCAGCCGTCCACGCCCGGCTCGCGGCACGCGGCGTAGTAGGCGGAGAGATCGCTGGCGATGAACTGGTCGCCGTTGGCGATGAGAAGTTCGGCGTCGGGATCGAGGTCGTCCACGGCGAGGAGGACGGAGCAGAGCGCGCCGGCGGTCTCATTTTCCAGCGGGATGATCCCGCAGCCCGGCGAGAGGAGACGGAGCATGTCGCCGAGGTAAAATTTCGTGAGGTGCTCCTTGCGGCAGATGAAGACGAAGCGGTGCGGCTGCGGTGGCGCGAGGTTGCGGAGGACAACCTCGATCATGGACTCCTTGCCGATTTCGATCAGCGGCTTGGGAAAAGTGTAGCCGCGTTCCTGAAAGCGTTCGGCGCGGCCGGCGAGCGGGATGACGATCTGGAGCATTACGCGGCCTCCTTTTTTCCCTGCTCGATGTCGGCGATGAATCGGCGGATGCGCTCGTATTCCACCTCGCCGAAGCCGCTCACGCGGCAGAGGTGGCCGCCTGCGCGCCGCGCGGCCTCGGCACCGTGGTCGGCGTCTTCGACGATCACCGTTTCGCCGGGAGCTAGTTGCAGGGCGGACATCGCATTGAGGTACATCTCAGGGTCGGGCTTCGGGTGTTGCACGTCCTCGTTGCTCACGAGGACTTCAAATTGATCGAGGATGCCGCTGCCGCGCAGCATGAGTTCGAGGCTGTCGCGGATGGAATTCGAGCAGCAGCCGAGCCGGTAGCCGTCGCGGCGGAGCTGGCGGATCATGTATTCCTTTTCAAAGACGGGCGTGCATTGCCGCAGGATTTCCTCGCGGGTAAATTTCTGCTTGATGCGGTTGATCATCGTGTGGAGCCCGCGCGGGAGGCCCTTTTCGACGGAGAGCATCTCGAGTTTTTTGCGGGTTGGCAGGCCGTTGTAGATGGTGAGGTGCTCGTAACGGGCGATGGTGTAGCCGAAGAGCGCGAGCGCGCGGTTGAGCGCGTCGTAGTGCCATTCCGTGGCATCCACGAGCACGCCGTCGAGGTCGAATAAGACGGCTTTGATCTTCATTTGGAAAACGGGCCGGGATATTTGTCGCCCGCGACTGAGGGCATCTTGACAACCGTCGTGATCGCGTCGGTGATCGCGGTGAAGTCCGTCGCCTCGCCGGGTGCGATGCGGATGATGTCGCCGGCGGTGAATTCCCGGCCGGCCATCCGCACTCGGCCCGCGACGACGACGGTGAGTTCGACTGCGACGCGGTGATGGTGCTCCGGCTCGTGGTCGCCTGCGCGGTAATTTTTCACGGCGACCTCGACGTCTTCGGACGGAATGAGCGTCGGCGTGAAGCGTCCGACGAACCAGCCGCCGGTGAAATCGGTGAGACGATGAAGTTCGAAGGCCATGCGCTAGGATTGGAAAAATTCGCGGGCCTCGACGGGGAAATCCGTGCAGAGGCCGTCCACCTTCCACGCCTTGAAATCGGCCCAGCGTGCGCGGCGTTCCGCGGCGCTGAAGCCGTGCAGTTCGGGCGAGATGGCATACACTTTCCGCCCCGCGCCGTGGATGGCGGCGATCTCCTTTTGCGTGAGCCACAGTCGGTCGAATTCGTCGGCCCACACGACTTCCGCTGGAATCGCGAGACACTGCCCGAGCGGCTCGCCGCGGTCGCTCAACCGTGCCGCGAGGCGCACGCCGCTGCCGCCAGGAAGCGCGCGCACATTCCGCTGTGCCTCACCGGGAGTCCGGGGTTCGAGCAGTTCGAAGTCGAAGCAAAACGCGGCGTCGCCGAATGTGCCTTTTTGAAAAAGTCCGACCAATTCGATTTCGTATCCGAGTTCCTTGATATTCACGGCGAGCGGCGCAGAGCGGTGCCCCGAGAACAACGCGGCATAGGTGCGCAGGTCATTCCTCTCCGAAAAAGGCGCGGGATCGTGGCTGATCACAAATCCCCGAGGCGTTCGCCGCAGATCAATTTCGAGGCCGAATCCCTGCGCAAGCGCGTCGGCGCATGCCTGGAGCGAATTCTCACGCGCCGGATCGGGACCGCTGAGATTGGCGCGATGGGCGAGGATTTCGATCATGAAAATGAACCGCGGATATTTTCGGCTGCATGGAGGTTGGCAAACGGGAAAGCGGTCGGAGATGCTTTCAGTTGTCTGCTATTTTGGAGACGCAAGGACGCCGCGACCGGTCATCTGAGGCGTACCGTTGGGATAAGTGTTCTTCGGCCAGAAATGCTCCACCTGCAACTGGCCCAGCCTGATGCTCAATCGTTCAATTTCGAACTCCGCGAGTTCGAGAAGGAGATGCTGGCCCTGCCGGGAGATCCGGGCCTTCTTCGGCGTCAACTTTTCACCATTTTCCTCATCCCAGGTGACTGTCCCATCCGCGGAGATCGAGTAGTGGCGCGTGCGCCCGTTGTTGAAAGTGATTTTCCAGTCCCCGGCCAGGCGGGCCACATCGCCGCCGGCGGCTGAGAGGTTCTTAATGCGGTCAATTTCCTCCTGAACCACGAGGGCGACCCGTACATCGCCGCGCGCGCCCAAGCTGCGCTTGAGCGACTCCAATTTTAAGAGATACCGGTCGCGGATCGGGCGGAGGGCAAACTCCACGTCCCGTTCGTAGGAAGCCTTTGCCTGAGTGAATTCCGGAGGCAGCTCCTCGGCGAACACCTGCCAGACCGTGGAAAGGAGCACGATGAGCAGCACGATGACTGAGTGAAGGCGCGGGGTGATCATTCCGGCATTGGATAGCCGTGGCGATGTCCGCCGTCAATCACGGGCGGGTCGGGCCGCCGAGATGCGGGGATTGCGTTGCGGGGGCAAGTCTGCAATGACCCACGCCCCGCAAAACGCGCCGGTGCTGCATTGGCACTAAGCCGACGCGTTCATGCGGGTTCATCCCGCGCAATTCCTGATTCACTAATAAATCCCATGAGACCATTCCCGTTCCTCGCCACCTCAATCATCGCGTGTGTCGCGCCTGCCGTCCTCGTCGCGCCTGCATCTGCACAGGAGAAGCTCGTGCTGCAAAAGGGCGATCACATCGCCATCGTCGGCAGCGGGCTGGCGGACCGGCAGCAGCATCATGCGTGGCTGGAGTCGCTGATTCACAAGGCGTATCCCGATTTCGAACTCACGGTGCGCAACCTCGGCTTTGCGGCGGATGAGGTGAATGTGCATCCGCGCAGCGACGAGGTGCCGACGACGGAGCAGTTCCTGAACATGAAGCCGGGGACGACGACGGTGAAGGTGGGCGCCAGCGAGGTGAGCAAGCCGAATGGCACACGTGAGCTGAAGGGCGGCGTGGAGGTGACGTATCACTGGGGCTCGGATTTCCATGCGAATGTGATCCTCGCGTATTGGGGCTTCAATGAGTCGTTCAAGGGCGAGGCGGGCATCGCGGATTTCAAGAAGGCGCTCGACGAGTATCTGAAAAAACTCGCGGGCGCGGATTACGGGAAGGGCAAGCCGCGCGTGGTGCTGCTCTCGCCCATCGCGCATGAGAATGTGAAGAGCCCCGATTACCCGGATGGCGCGGCGAACAACAAAAACCTCGCGCTTTACACGGCGGCGATGAGTGAGGTGGCTAAGGCGAATGGCGTGCAGTTTGTGGATCTCTTCGCGCCGTCGCAGCAACTTTACGCGGGCGCGGCGCGTCCGCTCACGATCAATGGCATCCATCTCACCGAGGAGGGCGACAAGGTGCTCGCGCCGGTGCAGTTCAAGGCCATCTTTGGCAAGGAAGCGCCGAGCACGACCGATCCCGCCGTGGAAAAGATCCGCGCAGCGGTGCTGGAAAAGAACGTGCAGTGGCACCACCGCTACCGGACGGTGGATCAATACAACATTTTCGGCGGACGTTCGCGCATCAAGTACGCCGCGCCGGATGACCCGAAGAACGCGCCGGACAATGCGACGATCATGGGCGAGGAGCTGTCGCAGCGCGACGTGAAGGTGGCGAACCGCGACAAGGCCGTGTGGGCCGTGGCGCAGGGAAAGAAGTTTGTGGTGAAGGACGACAATCTTCCGAAGGTGGACCCGGTGCCGCCGAACCGCTACGGGCCGATCCCGGTGGAGAGCAAGCAGGCGGCTGCGGTGAACACGACCAACGCGAAGCCTTCGCCGAAATCGCCGCTGCGTCCCTTCATCGAGAAGGGTGAGGACACGCTGAAATTCATCAAGGTGCCCGAGGGCTGCAAAGTGGACTTCGTCGCGTCGGAGAAGGAATTCCCGGAGCTGATCAATCCCGTGCAGATGAACTTCGACACGCGCGGCAGGCTGTGGGTCGCCGTGTGGCCGAACTATCCCGAGACCACGCCGACGACCAAGGTGTTCGACAAGCTGGTGGTGTTCGACATTGACCCGAAGACCGGGAAGTTCACGAAATGCACGACCTTCGCCGACGGGCTGAACTGCCCCACGGGCTTCCAGCTCTACAAGGACGGCGTGATCGTCATGCAGTCGCCGGACATGTGGTTCCTGCGCGACTCGACGGGCAAAGGCGAACACGCCGACACGCGCGAGCGCATCGTGCATGGGCTCGACGCGGCGGATTCGCATCACGAGACAAACTCGATCTGCTACGAGCCGGGCGGCGCGGTGTATTTCAGCGACGGTGTTTTCCACCGCACGAATGTCGAGACGCTGAACGGCCCCGTGCGCAATACCAACGGCGCGATCTACCGCTTCGAGCCGCGCACGTCGCGCTTCGACCGCTACGTGCCCTACGGCTTCGCGAATCCGCATGGCCGCGTGTTTGACTACTGGGGCAATGACATCATCACCGATGCGACCGGCAACGCGTCGTATTTCGCCCCGGCATTCAGCGGGCATCTCGACAGCGGCGCGCATCCGAAGATGAAGGAATTCTGGAACCGCCCGTCGCGTCCGACCCCCGGCACGGCGCTCCTCAGCAGCGGGCACTTCCCGGACGACTGGCAGGGGCAGTTCCTCGACACGAATGTGATCGGCTTCCAGGGCATCTTCCGCGCGAAGGTTTCCGAGGAAGGCTCGGGGCTGAAGGGCGAGACCATTGATCCGCTCGTCGAGGGCCTCCTCGGCGACGACGAGCACGAGGGAAACCCAAACTTCCGCCCGAGCGGCATCGCCGTGGCGCCGGATGGCTCGATGTATTTCATGGACTGGTCGCAGATGCTGATCGGCCATCTCCAGCATCATCTTCGCGATCCGAACCGCCACCACGATTACGGGCGCATCTACCGCATCACGTATCCCTCGCGTCCGCTGCTGCAGCCGAAGAAGATCGCCGGCGAGAGCATCGAGAACCTGCTCGAACTGCTGAAGGAGCATGAGGACAATGTGCGGATGCGCGCGAAGATCGAACTCGACACGCACGACACGAAGCAGGTCATCGCCGCCGTCGAGAAATGGGAGAAGGCGCTCGACAAGAAGGGCAAGGATTACGAGCACAACCGCCTCGAAGCGCTGTGGGTCCACCAGTGGCACAACGTCGTGAACCTCGACCTTCTCAACGCCGTGCTGAAGTCCCCCGAGCCGCGTGCCCGCGCGCAGGCCGTGCGCGTCCTTTGCTACTGGATGGACCGCGTGCCGAACACGATGGCGTTGCTCGACGCGGCCATGAAGGACAGCGCGCCCCGCGTGCGCCTCGAAGCCGTGCGCGCGCTCAGCTTCATCAAGGGCAAGGACGTGCCGCAGGCCATCGAACTCGCGAAGCTCGTGATGATGGAGAAGGACTACTACATTGACTACTGCTTCCGCGAGACGATGAAGCAGCTCGGCTCGCTCCCCGAGGCGAAGGACCTCATCAGCAAGGATCCCATCCTCGCCGCGCGCCTCCGCGCCGCGCCCGACGCGAAATTCGGCCCCACGCGCAAGAAGCTCACCGGGGCGGAGCAGAAGGCGTATGACCTCGGCAAGGAGGTCTTCAATCGCGACGCACACTGCGTGACGTGCCACCAGGCCGACGGCAAGGGCATCGAGAACATGTATCCGCCCATTGCGAAGAGCGAGTGGCTCGACGACGACGAGCGCATGATTAAGATCGTCCTCAAGGGCTTGTTCGGTCCGCTGAAATTCCAGGGCAAGGAATACGGCAAGGCAGGCAACACGCCGCCGATGATCGGCTTCGGCCCGCTCGCGAACGACGAGGAAATCGCCGCCGTGATTTCCTACGTGCGCCAGTCCTTCGGCAATGATCTCAACTTCGTGAAGGCTGAGGACGTGAAGCGCATCCGCGAGCAGGTGAAGGACCGCAACATCTTCTACATGGTGGAGGACATCCTGAAGGAAAACCCGCTCGGCCAGAAGAAGGCTGCGCCGGCGGACAAGCCCGCTGAGAAAAAAGCGGACGAGAAGAAGAAATAACCGAATGCATTCACACCGGGCGCGCAGCTTCACCGTTGCGCGCCCGGTTCTGTTTTCCAACCTAATCATTCCGAGCGTTCCGGCCCAGCCGCCCAGATCGTAATCGCACGGGCGAAAACCGTTCCGATTGCCGATTTACGTCCGGCTTGTCCTGACTGCTACGCGACGATTCATCACGGAAGAGACGCGATCGGCGTTGAAGAATTGAGGGCGAGAATCGAGAGTCAAAAAACTCGCGCCTTGCCGCTCTGCGTCCGGCTCGCTAGACACAGCGTTCCTTTCGACAAACTCACTCTCATCATGGGCAACATCTACAACAACATCATCGAGACCGTCGGCCGCACGCCGCTGGTAAAACTGAACCGCATCCCGGCCGCCGAAGGCGTGGACCCGAGCACGACCATCGCGCTGAAGCTGGAGTTCTTTAACCCGCTCGGCAGCGTGAAGGACCGTATCGGCGCGGCGATGATCGAAGACGCGGAGAAGAGCGGCATCTTGAAGAAGGACACCGTCATCATCGAGCCGACGAGCGGCAACACGGGCATCGCGCTCGCATTTGTCGCGGCGGCGAAGGGCTACCAGCTCATCCTCACCATGCCCGAGACGATGTCGGTCGAGCGTCGCACGCTGCTCGCGATGCTCGGCGCGAAGCTCGTCCTCACACCCGGTGCCGAGGGAATGAAGGGCGCCATCGCGAGGGCCGAGGCGCTGCACAAGGAGACGCCGAACTCGTGGATTCCGCAGCAGTTCAACAACCCGGCGAATCCGGAGGTTCACAAGAAGACGACGGCCGAGGAACTGTGGGCGGATACCGACGGGAAGATTGACATCTTCGTCTCCGCAGTCGGCACCGGCGGCACCATCACCGGCGTCACCGAGGTCATCAAGCCGCGCAAGCCGTCGTTCACCTCAATCGCCGTGGAGCCCGCGGATTCGCCGGTCATCTCGCAGACGCTCGCAGGCGAACCTGTGAAGCCCGGCCCGCACAAAATCCAGGGTACCGGTGCGGGCTTCGTGCCGAACAATCTCCACCTCAAGGACAGCGCGGGGAACCCGCAGATCGTCGAGGCGATCAAGGTCAGCAACGACGACGCCTTCGCCATCGCCCGTCGCCTCGCGAAGGACGAGGGCATCCTCGCGGGCATCAGCTCCGGTGCGAACGTGTGGGCCGCCATCCAGATCGCGAAGCGCCCGGAGAACAAGGGCAAGCTCATCGTCACCGTCGCCTGCTCAACTGGCGAGCGCTACCTCTCCACCGCGCTCGCTGCGGAAGCCCGCGCAGCCGTCGGCGGCTAGTCGCGACGCGCACACAAACGCTCCTCGAAAACGCGGGCACACCACCCGCGTTTTCTTTTTCCCAAAATCACTTCCCATGTCCGCACCCGCCAACTCCACACCCGTCGTCAGCGCCAACGGCCTCGTCGTCCGCTATGGCGCGACGACGCTGCTCGGCGGCTCCACCATTGCGCTGCACGAGGGCGAGCACGTCGGCCTTGTCGGGCGAAACGGCTGCGGAAAAAGCACGCTGCTCAAAATCATCGCAGGCGATTTGGAACCGGATGAGGGCGAAGTCTCGCGCCGTCGCGGAATCATGACGGGCTTCCTGTCGCAGACGTTTGATCTCGATCTGGATGCGACCGTGGAGGCCAACGTCCTCAGCGGCGCGCAGCACATCCTCGACATCATCGCCGAATACGAGAACACGCCCGGCGACTCGCACCGCGGCGCGGACTTGCTCGATGAGATCGAGCGGCACGACGGCTGGAATCTCGATTCGCGCCTGAAAAGCCTGCTGCAAAATCTCCACGCGCCTGCACCGGATCGCATCGTGCGCCCGATGAGTGGCGGGGAAAAACGCCGTGTCGCACTCTGCCGCGCGCTCATCGCGCAGCCGGAGCTTCTCATCCTCGACGAACCGACGAACCACCTCGATCCGCAGAGCGTCGAGTGGCTGGAGAATTTCCTGCGCAGCTATCCCGGCACCTGCTTCCTCGTCACGCACGACCGCTACTTTCTCGACCGCGTCGCCACGCGCATCGTCGAGCTGAAGGCCGGGCAGTTCTATTCCTATCCGGGCAACTACCAGCAATACCTCACGACGAAGGCCGAGCGCGAGGCGGGTGAGGAGTCGAGCGAGCGCCAGCGGCAGAAATTTCTCGCACGCGAACTCGAATGGGTGCGCAAAGGCCCGAGCGCGCGCCGCACGAAGAGCGTGGACCGCATCGCGCGCTACCACGAACTCGCCGCGCAGGCCGGCCCGGCGCGCGAGGAGGATGTGGACCTCATCATCCCGCCGCCGCCAAAACTCGGGAACACGATCCTCGATCTCATCAATGTCGGCGTGGAAATGGGCGGGCGAAAACTTTTCGACCGCCTCTCGCTGGAGCTTCCTCCCGGCGCGCGCGTCGGTTTCGTCGGACGCAATGGCGCGGGTAAGACCACGCTGCTGCGCATCATCCTCGGGGAGCAGGAGCCGACGTGGGGCGAAGTGAAACTCGGCGTGAAGACGGTGATCAATTACGTGGACCAGAACCGCGAAGTCCTCCGCGACGAGGAGAGCGTGATGGAAGCCATTTCCGGAAAGAGCGACTGGGTCGTGCTCGGCGACCACAAACTGCATGTCCGCAGTTACCTGAAGCGCTACCTTTTCACCGACGAGGCGATCAATGGCCGCATCAAATCCCTCAGCGGCGGAGAGCGCAGCCGTCTCGCGATTGCAAAAATCCTCCTGCGCGGCGGCAACCTGCTCATCCTCGACGAGCCGACGAACGACCTCGATCTCTCGACGCTGCAAATTTTGGAAGAAGGTCTCGCGGAATTCGGCGGCTGCGTGCTCGTCGTCAGCCACGACCGGTGGTTTCTCAATCGCGTCTGCACGCACATCCTCGCATTCGAGGACGACGGGCGTGTCGAGTTGAACGTCGGCGACTACGACTACTACCTCGAAAAGAAGCGCACCGCCGCGAAGCCGGTGCTCGTGGAAGCACCGAAGCCAGTCGCGAAGCTTGTCGAGCAGCCGCAAAAGGCGCGCGGACGCAAGCTCAGCTACAAGGAGCAGAAGGAACTCGAAGTCATCGAGGACGCGATCCACGCCGCGGAAAAGGAGGCATCCGACATCGAGAAGATGCTGGCCGATCCCGCATTCTTCGTCTCGCGTTCACGCGAGTTTCCCGAGTGGGAGGCGAAGCTCGAAACGGCGAAAGCACGCGCGTCATCGCTGTTCGCGCGATGGGAGGAGTTGGAAGCGATTCGCGCGGCGTCGGCGTGAGCGCCGGTGCGATTTTCAAATATTTGCCGCCGGCGGAAATTTTCCGCCGTTGGATGTCGTCCGTCGCAGGAAGGACAACAGACCCCAAGGCGCATGATGTCCGCATGTGAGCAGGTGAGGGAGAGGCATGGGATGACGACGCGTATGGAAAAAGGTGCGCCTGTGAAAGCGCGGCGCCAAAAGTTCAGGGCTCCACTGACTCTCCCGTTCGATATTCCCTTTCGGTTGCAGCCAGAATGTTCTGAGAGGCTGCTGCCACGGAAGCACAGCCTTGTCCGCCGGTTTCCAGCGACTACATTCCGCGCGTCCATGTCCTTCCGGCTCCTCTCATTTCTGCCCGGCATTCTCCTTGCCGTGTCCGTGTGCGCGGAGACGACCTACAAGGATTTTGACGAGCCGCCGCACAACTACCACACGGCGCCGCTCAAGGATCGCTTCACAAAATTGAGGGCCGATCTGGAATCGGGCCGCATCCCGCTCGACCGAACGAGTGAAAAGGCCTTTGTGATCAGTCTGCTCAAGGCGCTCGATATTCCCGCGTCTTCGCAGATGCTCGTTTTCTCCACGACGAGCCTCCAGCTCCGCTTCATCACCCCGCGGAATCCGCGCGCGATTTTTTTCAACGACGGTCTCTACGTCGGCTACATCCCCGGTGCGAAAATCGAGATTCTCTCGATGGATCCGGAGCTTGGCGCGATTTTCTACATGTTCGACATCCCGAGCGGATCGCGTCCGATCACCGTCGAGCGATCCGAGCGTTGCGTGAACTGCCACACGCGCGAGGACACGGGCTTCGTGCCGGGGCTGGTGATCAAGTCCGTGATTCCCGGCCCGACGGGCGGCAGTCTGAAGACATTTCGCAAGGAGCGCACGGGGCACGACATTCCGTTCAGCGAGCGTTTCGGCGGATGGTATGTGACCGGCGACCGCGGCATCGCGGGCGAGTGGGGGAACATCATCGGACACTACTCGGGCGATGACATCGCGAAGACTGTCGTGAAGCCCGGCGAGCTGTTTGATTTTTCAAAGTATCCCGTCGCGACGACTGACATCCTCCCGCAGCTCGTGCACGAGCATCAGGCCGGAGCCGCGAACCGGATCCTTCAGGCATCGTATCGTGCGCGCACCGCGTTCTATCACGACAAAGACCGCCTCACTCCTGCGCACTACGCGGAACTGGATGAGCAGGCGCGCAACGTCGTCCGTTATCTTCTGTTCGCCGATGAAGTGCCGTTGCCGACCGGCGGAATCGAGGGCGACGCGGCGTTCAGGACGGATTTTGTGAAGGCTGCACGCGTGGCGCCAAGCGGTGCGTCGCTGCGGGAATTTGATCTGCACACGCGGCTTTTCAAATACCGGTGCAGCTACATGATCTACAGCCCGGAATTCCAGGGTCTGCCGCCGCGGATGAAGCAGCAGATTTACATCCGTCTGCGCGAAGCACTGAGTGTGGAGAAACCTGCGAAGGATTACGCCTACATGCCTGCCGCGGAGAAGCAGGCGATCCGAGCGATCCTCAAGGGCACGCTGCCTGATCTGCCCGCTGGCTGGTGATCATTTCTGTACGCAAAAAGGGCGTCTCCCACTTTCGCAGGAGACGCCCGTGAATTTTCGCGTGAGCGAGGATTACTTCGCGGCTTCGAGCGGCGCGTTCGCGGCCTTCCAGCCGGAGATGCCGGCGGAGAGGTGCTTCACGTTCGTGTAGCCGAGTTCCTTCGCGGCCTTGGCGGCGGCGGAGTAGGCGTTGCACGTCGGGCCGCCGCAGTAGGCGACGACGAGCGCGCTCTTGTCGGAGGGCAGGACCTTCGCGAGTTCCGCCTTCTGTGCGCGGAAATCAATCGCGCCGGGGACGTGGCCGGCCTTGAATGAGTCGGTGCCGTTCACGTCAATGACGGTGACTTTCTTGGCCGTGATGGCGGACTTCAGCTCATCAATGCTGATGTCTGGGAATTCACCGGCCTGTGCGCTGACGGCGATGAATGCGGTGGCGAGGAGTGCGAGCAGTTTCTTCATGTTGGTTTTGGTTGTTGGTTCTGTCGTTTGGCTTTGCCCTTTGTGGGGAAAAAGCGGTGAGGGTTTTTACCCGCCGCGTGAGCGGCAAGTATCAAAGAGCGTAAATGCTCGGAAGTTGCGAATCTTTGAGCGGTTTTTTGAGCGGCGACACTTCCGAATGAGATCGTCCGGGCTGCGGTTTTGGATGCCTGAAAAAATGGTTGCCCTATTTGCTGTCTGACACTTCGCGATGCCGGAAGCAGCTCGTGAGATGATCGTTCACCATCCCGGTCGCCTGCATGAATGCGTAACAGATCGTCGAGCCGACGAACTTGAATCCGCGCCGCAGCAGTTCCTTGCTCATCGCGTCGGACTCCGCCGTACGGGTGGGCACGTCTTTCATGCTGCGCCGCTTGTTTTGGATCGGGCGGCCATTCACAAAGCTCCACAGCAGTGCATCAAGGCTCCCGCATTCCTTCACGGCGGCGATGGTCGCCTTCGCATTCTGGATCGCCGCCGCGATCTTCAGCCGGTTGCGGACGATGCCGGGATTCGCGAGCAGTTGCGCGACCTTGCGCGGCGTGTAGCGCGCGATGCGCTCCACGTCGAAATCATCGAACGCCTCGCGGTAGTTTTCGCGCTTCGCGAGAATCGTGGACCAACTCAGCCCCGCCTGCGCGCCTTCGAGGATGAGCATCTCGAAAAGCCGCCGGTCATCGTGCAGCGGCACGCCCCACTCGGCGTCGTGGTAGTGGATGTCGAGCGGCTTTGTGGGCCACGGGCAGCGGGTGAGATTCAAGCGGTAATTTCTCGGTCAAAATGACAGCATCTGTTTTCCGACAGCGTCAGGATTCGGCTTGCGGCTGAGTGCCGTAGAGAAGCTCATCCTCGAAATTCTTTACGGCACGGAGGTGGTTGACGCGAAGAACATAGGCGATCTCGCTTCGTGAGACAGATCCGTCGCTCGAACGAACGACGGTCAAGCTGGGATTCAACTCTTGAACGCGCTCGATAAACTGACCGTAGCTGATGCGGCCAGAATGGATGCGCTCCAGAACTATGTCGGCCATTCGGTAAAACTCGTAAGGCACCGAAGGACGCGACACGTTGCCGCGCTCGCGACGATGGAACTCATGAATCTCGGCTAAATCTAGATCGAGAAACGGGCCGAACGTCATCTGAACTGTGCAATCCTCGATGCGTTTTGCGAATGGATCGATGTTGTATGGGCCGATCTTGCGCCCAAGATCTCGCTCGGGTGAATTGGCCAGAGCGCGTCGCACCTCAGTCATGGGCACCTGAATTACAGGACCATCACTCAGGGCGTAGCGAGCCGCGCGAACATGAGGATCACCGAAGACAGAGGTTGGTATGTCGGTGCGCCAATGACTGCCACTTGGCCACTTGACGTTTCGGAACCAGACGCCTGCGGTGATGTTTGCTCTGGGCATTTCAGTGAGTGCGTTGAAAACGCCTGCCACTGCTCACACATACCACTCCTGCCAGTTCTTCCCCTTCTTCAATCCGGGCGTTGGCACGGGATATTTTCCGTCCTTGTCGGAGAGCAGCGGCGGCGGGCTGTCCATCGTGAGCTTGTCGGCGTTCGGGCAGTACTCGTGCTCGTGGTTGAGCATTTCGTCGAAGGTGATTTCCTGTCCGGTGTGCGCGGCCATGCGGCCCATCGAGGTCACGACGCTGGCCTCGACGCCGTATTTGACTTCGTTGAACGGCTTGTCGCTGCGGATCGCGTCAATGAGATCGGTCCACTCGTTGAAGTGTGACTCGACTTCGTTCTTCGGCACGTCGGAGGTCCAGATGAGGTTGCTCTTGCTCGGGTTCTGCCCCTTGAAGGTGCTCGAAGGCAGCCCGGTGTCACCGCTCTTCGCGGCGATGGCCATGCCTTTCGTGCCATGCACGTAGCTCGAGTAGATCTGGTTCGCGCCGATCATGCAGCGGCCGTCCATGTAGAGTTTCGCGCCGTCCTCGAAGGTGTATTCGACCGCATAGCTGTCGAAATTTTGATCCACGTAGTTGTCGCGGTAGTGGCGTCCGCCGAGGGCCTGGGCCTTCACGGGCCACGCATTTTTCATCCAGCTCAGGTGATCGATGTGGTGGATGTAGAAGTCGCTGAAGCAGCCGCCGCTCGCCCAGATGAAGCTGTGGAAACGGGATATCTGCCACTGCAACTCAGTCGGCTTGCCGGGCAGGTTGTTATCGGGGCCGGGATATTTTTCCGAAAATGCCGAGCCGATCGGTGGGGACATGCGGTAGCCGCGCATGAGCATGATGTCGCCGATTTCGCCGTCCTGCACGCGCTTGTGGAGTTCCTGAAGCGCGCGGCTGTGGCGGCTGTTGAGGCCCACGCCGACCTTCAGGCCCTTCTTGAGCGCCTCCTCGTTCAGCTTCAGCATCAGGCGCGACTTCGGGCCGTCCGCGGTCACCGGCTTTTCCATGAAAATGTTCACGCCCTTTTCAATCGCGTACTTGAAGTGAACCGCACGGAACGCCATCGGCGTCGTGAAGATCGCGACGTCGCCCTTCTTCAGGCAGTCAATCGCCTTCTTGTAGCCGTCGAATCCGATGAACTTCGTGTCCTCTGAGACCTTCACGTTGTTGGGCAGGGCTCTTTTCAGCGAGTCGTGGCTGCCCTTCATGCGGTGCTCGAAAATGTCCGCCATCGCGACGAGATTGATCGGCGGGCCGGTCTGATCCATCGCGTTCTTCGCCGCACCGGTGCCGCGTCCGCCGCAGCCGACGAGCGCGATGTTGATCGTCTCGCTGCTGGCGGCGTGGACGAATGGAATGGAGACGCCCGCGAGCGCGGAGGCCGCGGCGATCTGGCCGGAGGTTTTCAGGAAATCGCGACGGGAGGAGAGAGGAGGCTGTGGGTTGTTCATGCGGCGTGAATCACGCGGGATGTTTTGTGCGGTGTCAATCGCGTTGCGCCGCGCCGAGAAATATTCGTCCGAAAAAATCCCGCACTTTTTTCTAACGGAACTGGCCCCTGCCGGTCTTACTCATTGTTCTGGGGGGAACACTCGGGGTCGCCGGAAGGTCCTATGGATACCGGCGGCCCCGAAACTTTTTTGAAGGAAGGCGCGGATTACCTTCAAGACGGAATGCTTTCATCCATGCGCGCTTGCCGCCGCTGCGCCGCTGCGCTTGCATTGCCTCGTGGCCCATTCCGCTTTGCATCTCGACCTCGACGGCGCGTGGTCGCGCGATGCCGTGAAGGGTGCGGAATATCTCGATGCCAGCGCATGGGGCCCGCGCCTCCGTTTTTCCGCGCCGCGCGCGGAAATGGAAAAATTTTTCGCCGAAGTGCAGCCGCGCCTCGCGCCGTTCACGCTTTACGGCTCGGGCGAATTTCACCACCTCAGCGCGCTGTGGCTCCGGCAGTTTCGCGAGCCGCTGGTGCTCGTGTCGTTCGACAATCATCCCGATTGGGACGTGCGCCCGCCGCACTGGGGCTGCGGTGGCTGGGTGAATCGCGCGCTCGAACTCCCGCACGTGCAGTCCGCGACCGTGTGGGGCTGCGGGAATTTCGAGTTCAACTGGCCGCACCGCTGGTTCGCAAACCACCGCGCGCTCGGCGACGGCACGCTCGCCGTGCATGTGTGGAAGGAGCGCATGAGCGAGCGCGTGCGCGAGCACTGGCCGGTGATTTCGCGCGACGACTGGCGCGGGCAGTTTGCGGAGTTCGCCGCTAAGCTGCGGGGGAAAAATGTGTACGTCACGATTGATACCGACTGCCTGCGACTTGAGGACGCCGTGACGAATTGGGAGCAGGGCCTTTTCACCTCGGACGACATCGCCGACGCGCTGAAACTCCTCCGCACGGGCGGTGCGGAGATCGTCGGCGGCGACGTGTGCGGCGCGTGGTCTCAGCCTGCATACGCGCGGTGGAAGCAGAAGTTTGCCGCAAATTTCGACCGCCCAAAACTGCCGCCGATCGATCCCGAAAAAGCGCGTGCGATCAACGCCCGTTCCCTCGCAATCATCTGGCCCGCGCTCGTCGGCGCCTGAGATGTCGCACGGTGCAGGGTTGGATTTCCGACACAGACCGCTAGCTTCCAGAAAAATCCGCATCATGCCGAACCGCTCCCTTCTCCGCATCCTCGTTGCCTGCCTGCTGGCGGCGTTTCCGTTTTCCAACGCGTGCGCGCAAAACGACGGAAAGAAGGAAATCACGACACGCACATTTTTCGCGGACACGGCAGCGGTCGAAGAGGGGAAGCCGTTCTTTGTGGGCTTCCACTTCAAAGTCACCGCGGGCTGGCATCTTTACTGGCGCTTTCCCGGCGGTCCCGGAGAGCCGTTCAGGATTGCAAAGTGGGACTTGCCGCCCGGCTGGCAGGCGGAAGACATCGAGTATCCGCTGCCGGTGCTTGAGGACGACGGGAAAGGCACGGTCTTCTACGCGTACGAGCACGAGGTCCTTTTTCGTGCAAAAATCACTCCGCCGAAAAAGATCACGGGCAAGGAAGTGAAGATCGGCGCGAAAATGACATGGCAGGTGTGCGCCGACATCTGCGTGCCGGGCAACGACAGCGTGGAAATGAATCTGCCTGTGGGCACGCCGGTGCCGGCGAATGCGGAGCTGTTCCAAACTTGGAATGCACGGATGCCGCTCACCACTCCGCCTCCGACAAAGGATGTGAAATTTGATTTCGTAGGAAAAAAACTCACGGTGCGCATCAGCGGGATCCCTGCGGACACGAAGGTCGAATTTTTCGCAATCCCGCCTCTGAAATACGGCGGGCCGCTCGGCAGGTTCGGTGCGCCGTTTGACAGCACGCAAAAGCTGACCGGTGAAACGTCGCCCGACGGCGTGCGCGTGTTCACCTACCCGTTCGACGAAGATCTGACGTGGAGCGGACTGCTCGTGACGACCGGCGCGGATGGCGTCCGCAAGGGCTGGTACATCGGCGACCCTCCGCCCGTCGAAACGGAGACGCCGGGCGAGAAATTCACGGCTGCGCCCGAGGACGACGGCGACGCGTGGGATCCGTTCGACGACATCGCGAAGGGCGAGAAGGGACGCAATCAGTCCACGAGTCTGCTGAGCTGGCTCATCCGCGGATTCCTCGGCGGTCTGCTACTGAATCTCATGCCGTGCGTGCTGCCGGTGATCAGTCTGAAAATCTTCGGTTTCGTGCGGCAGGCCGGGGAATCGCGCGACCGCGTGTTCAAACTCGGCCTCGCATTCTGCGCGGGCGTCTTCGGATTCTTCCTCGTTCTCGCGCTGCTCGTGCTCGCGCTCGCGTCGGCGAACAAGTCGCTCGGCTGGGGCGCTCAGTTTTCCAATCCGGTCGCGCTCACCGTCATGGTCGCGGTGATGTTCCTCTTCGGCCTCAGCCTGCTCGGCGTCTTTGAAATCACGCTCGGCGGCGCGGAATCGAAGCTCAGCGAGGCGTCGAACAAGGAGGGCGCGGGCGGTGCGTTCGTGCACGGATTTTTCACCACGCTGCTCGGCACTTCATGCACCGCGCCGCTCGTCGGCCCGGTGATCGGAGCCGCGGTGAACGAGCCGGGCAGCCGCATTTTCGCGCTGTTCGCCGCGGTGGCCACGGGACTTTCGCTCCCGTATTTCCTGCTGACGTGGCAGCCCGCGTGGATGAAATTTTTGCCAAAGCCCGGCATGTGGATGGTGCGCTTCAAGCAGATCCTCGGCTTCGTGATGGTCGGCTTCGCGGTGTGGCTGCTGAACTCGCTGCCGAGCGCCGCGATGGTCGTCACGGTTGCAGGCTTCCTGCTCACGCTCGGTTTCGCCGCGTGGCTGCTCGGCACTTTTCACGAGGCAAAATGGGCGCTGCCCGCGGTGCTCGCGCTTGCAGTCGGCGGTTGGTTTGTGTTCGTCCGCGGGAAGGTGGAGCGTCCGCCTGGAGTGTCGTCGGGACTCGTCACCGCGGTGAAGCGCGGGCTGAATGACAGCCGTCCCGTCTTCGTGGACTTCACCGCGGACTGGTGCCTGAACTGCAAATTTTTCGAGAACACGGTGCTGCACACGCAGCCCGTGCAGGACGCGTTCAAGGCGAAGAACGTCCTCTTCGTGAAGGCCGACTACACCGCCGCGCCTCCGGACATTTCTGCCGCGCTGAAAAAGATGGGACGCGCCGGTGTGCCGCTGTACGTGCTCTTCCGCAAGCGCGGCGACTACTGGATTTCGGAGTCGCTGTCGCAGTCCGGGCTGCTCGAACAGATCAACAGATTCTAGCCGCGCGCCTACCTGCCTGCCGCGCCGTCGGCGGGTGCGGCTGCAAGCGCCTGTTTCACGCAGGTCAGCAGTTTCTCCGCAGTGTACGGCTTTTCGAGAAAGTGCTTCACGCCGAGTCCCTCGAGAATCGTCTGGTTTTCCTTTTGGATGTGGCCGCTGGAGACGATCACCCTGGCGTCCGGCGTGAGTTTTTTCAGCGACTTCGTGAGCGTGATGCCGTCCATCATTCCCATGTGGAGATCGGTGATGATGAGCTGGATGGACGCGCGGCGCTCGAAATACATCGCGAGCGCATCGGTGCCGTCCTCGGCGGTGTAGCAGCGGTAGTTGTGCGCCTCGAGGGTGCCGACGATGACCTCGCGGATCGGCGCCTCGTCGTCCACCACGAGCACGAGTTCGCCGTTGCCGCGCAGATCGGCGAGGCTTTCGGCATGTTGTTCCTCGGAGCGGCCCTCGCAGTTGGCGGGAAGATGGACGCGGAACGTCGTGCCGACGCCGACTTCACTCTGGAGGGCGAGGAATCCCTTGTGGCCTTTCACGATGCCGATCACGGTCGCGAGGCCGAGGCCCGTGCCCTTGCCCTGCTCCTTCGTGGTGAAAAATGGGTTGAAGATTTTCTCCATCACTTCGGGCGTCATGCCCGTCCCGGTGTCCGTCACCGAGAAGCACACATGCGGGCCGACGGTCGCGCCGGGGTTCATGCTTGCGACCTGCTGATCCACCTCCACATTTTCGCACGACACCTTCAGCATGCCACCCCTCGGTGACATCGCATCGCGGGCGTTCACGCAGAGGTTCAGGAGCACCTGGTGGAGCTGCGTCGCGTCGCCCTGCACGGTCCACAGGTCGGGTGCGAACTGCGTCTTGATGTCAATATTCTTCGGGAAGGTCTGGTTCATCACCTTCACCATCTCGGTCATGAGATGCTTCGGCTGGAGCAGCACGCGCTCGCCCTCCACGCCACGGGCGAAAGTGAGCACCTGCTTTACGATTCCCGCGCCCCGCTCCGCACTCGTCTCGATGATTTCCACCATCTGCTGGTCGTGCTTCGGCAGCGTCTGCCGGAGGATGCCCGTCGCCATGAGGATTGGCGAAAGGATGTTGTTCAAATCATGCGCGATGCCGCTTGCGAGCGTGCCGATGCTCTCCAGCCGCTGCGCGCGGAGAAACTGCGACTCGAGTTTTTTCGTCTCGGTGATGTCGGAATTGATGAGCAAAACGGACTTCGGCTGGCGTGTCTCCTCATCGCAGCCGAGCGTCCAGCGGCTGTTCACAATCACGTCGCTGCCTTCGCGCTTCTTGTGCGTCATCTGTCCGTTCCAGTCGCCTTTTTCCAACAGTCCGGACATGCACTTGAGGCACGTTTCCATGTCAATCTTCAGCAGATCATCGGCCCGGCGGCCGATCGCCTCCGCGGCGCTCCACCCATACACGCGCTCAGCGCCCTTGTTCCAATACCGGATCTCCCGCTCGAGCGTGCATACGATGATCGCATCCGCGGCGAGGCTGAGCACATGGGCCAGTTCGCGGCTTTCCTCCTCCGCGCGCAGGTGGCCGCTGCGATCGTGGATCGTGACGAGCAGCGCCCGCCGACCGTGGAAAGTCACGCTTTGCGAGGAGGTCTGCACTGCGACCACCTGGCCCGACTTCGTCTTGTGCCGCCAGTTTTGCGTCTGGTTGATGCCCGCGCCGTGCGACTCCACCTGCTTGCGGTATTCGACAAATGCCTCCATGTCCTTCGGCGGAAGAATGCGATCCATCGTCATCGCGAGGAATTCCTCGCGTGTCCACCCGTACGATTTGAGCGCGGAAAAATTGACCGCGACGAACCGGAAAGTCTCCGCGTCGCAGATCCACATCGGGAGCGGCGCGCGATCGAAAAGCACTTCGAACCCCGGCACGTCATTCGGACCGGGCATTGGACGCAGGATCTGCGTCGGGACATCGGAAAATGGGATTGGGGCTCCGTAGGTGAGCATCAGAGGTTGGCTATGCCGTATTAGGAAGCAGCTATCGCGCCTGATTTTGCCCTGCTTTTCCCCTCCCCAATCCGAGCAATCCGCGTGCGGAAACCGCTCCGAGCACCAGTGCCGCACCCGCCATACTCCAGGCACCGGGACGCTCATGCAGAAAAATGAAAACCCAGAGCGGATTCAGCACCGGTTCGAGCGTCGGGAGCAGGATGCCCTCGATCGCCGTCACATGCCGGATCGCGATTCCGTACAGGATGTAGGGCAGGCCCAGTTGCAGCACCCCGAGCGCCAGGAGCGCGGCCCATCCCGCGGCGTCCGGCATTTTCCCGGCACCGTGTGCAAAGCCGAACGGCAGCCCGATCACGGCGGTCACGGCATTGCCGAGCAGCAGCGCGGCCACCGGCGAGCCGTCCTTTTCGCGCCGGAGAAAAAGCACCATCAGCGCCATCGAGAAACCGCTTGCGAGGCCGGCCGCGATCCCTGCGAAGCTGTTTGATGCGAGCCCGTCGCGGCACATCATGCCGACACCCGCGATCGTGAGCGCCACGCACAGCCAGTCTCGCGGCTGCGTGCGTTCGCCGAGCATCCACGCGCCGAGCAGCGCGACGTATGCGGGCGCGGTGTATTGCAGGAAAATCGCGTTTGCCGCGCTCGTCAGATCGGTCGCGATCACAAAGGTCGAGACCGTGCTCGCGTACGCCATCGCACCGATAATCTGGTACCGCGACCATGAGAAATTCGGACGGCGCATCCACAGCCACATCACCGCCGCCGCGATCGCGCTGCGCGCACCCGCCTTCGCCATCGGGTGCCATTCCACCTGCTTCAGCAACACGCCGCCGAGGCTCCACAGCACCGAGGTGATCACGAGGAGCAGGACTGCGGAACGATGGCGCACGCCGTGCAGCTTGGGAGTTGCAACCGCACCGTGTCACGCCACACCTTTCCGTCCGTGCCCGACAACTACGCCCACACGATCGCCGAAGCGCCCGACACGCCGTTCGACATTTCGCTGCGCCCGCCCGCATTCAGCGAATTTGCCGGGCAGGAGAAGGTGCGCGAACAACTGCTTGTGATGGTCGAGGCGGCGCGGCAGCGCGGCGATGTGCTCGAACACATTTTGCTCAGCGGCCCGCCTGGCCTCGGCAAGACCACGCTTGCGCACATCCTCTCGCACGCGATGGGCGTGAACATCAAATGCACGAGCGGTCCCACGATTGAAAAAGCCGGCGACCTTGCGGGCCTGCTCACCGGCCTCGAACGCGGCGACATCCTCTTCATTGATGAAATCCACGCGCTCTCGCGCATCATCGAGGAATACCTCTACCCCGCGATGGAGGACTACAAGCTGGACATCATCATTGACCAGGGGCCGAACGCCCGCTCCGTGCGCCTGAACCTCCCGCGCTTCACGCTCATTGCCGCGACCACGCGCGCCGGGATGATCACCGCGCCGCTGCGCTCGCGTTTCGGCATGACTTGTCGGCTCGACTACTACACCGCCGAGGAGCTGCAGAAAATCATCCTCCGCAGCGCGGGGCTGATCAGCGCGGAGATTGACGCAGCGGGCGCGCTCGAAATTGCCGCCCGCAGTCGCGGCACGCCGCGCGTCGCGAACAATTTGCTCCGCTGGGTGCGCGACTACGCGCAAGTCCGCGCGGGCAATCACATCAACCGCGAAGTCGCCGACGCCGCGCTCACCATGCGCGACATTGACCGCGACGGCCTCGACGAAATGGACAAGCGCATCCTCGAGGCCCTCGTGCAGAAATTCGAGGGCGGCCCCGTCGGCATCAGCTCCCTCGCCGTCTCCGTCGGCGAGGACTCCGGCACGCTCGAAGACGTGAACGAGCCCTACCTCATCATGCAGGGCTACCTGAAGCGCACCCCGCAAGGCCGCGTCGCCATGCCGCTCACTTACAAAAAGCTCGGCATCAGCGTGCCGAGGCGGGATGGGGAGCTGTTCGGTTAATGGCGGTGCAGAATCGGAATAGAGCGCCCTGCTCCCGTTTCCTCTTCCGATCACAAAGGGCAATCAGGACGCTGCGGAACCTTTGCCCTTCGGTGAATTGGCCTCAGGGTTCAGTTGCCCCTTGAGCGCCTTGTTCGCCATGCTTGCAGCACTTTCAAAGCGCTGGATGAACAGCTCCGTAAAACTATCGGCGCTATATCCCGCGAAGAGCATCGCCTTCCAGTCCAGCTTCAGCCCCAAGTTGAGGAAGACCATGATCATATAGCCAATCCCGATCCACGCGATACTCGTAAGGATGACGCTCTTCTTTGCGTTGATCCAAATCGCCCAATTGTTCATTGCGGCAAATGCGGGGGTCGTGGCATCACGGCTCTGACGGAGGGCCGCGATGAAGACATGCATCACGGCACCGACAATCCACATGATGTAACCGACAAGAATGTCCTGCTGGGTGCCGACTTCGATGGGCCAGGTAGGAATCCATTTTTTCACATAGGGCAACCCCGCGCACGCGAGCCCGAACAGCACGATGAGAATCACAGGTTGCACATATCCTTTCCACCATTCCGATTTTGGCGGGATGCGATATACGATGCCGTTGGCTGCGTCCACAACGGCGGAATTCAATACACCGCCCTCCTGAGCGACTCCGAAAATCAGGTTCTTGCGCATGGCCGGGTCGAGTGGGAATTCCTTGCCCCACTTAAATTCGATGTCGAGGGGCTGTCCTATGGCCACATTCTCAAGGACGCCGTTCATGACCGGCGTCAGCCGCATATCCATGCAAATATAGACCATCCGATCCAATTCCGCCGCGCAGGACTGCATTATGGCGATGGCCGCCGCGGGCTTATCTGCACTTGGCGACCATAGATTGAGCGAGATTTTTTTCCAGATCAGATCCAGTTCCGTGAAATATCCGGCGCCCCATTCGTCTTCTTCCGCTGCCTCGTCATTGTCCGGCCGGCAGATTTCGCGAAGCTGACGCAGGCTTGTCGTCATGACCTCATCGATCTGTTTCATGCGCAGATTTTGCAGTTGGACACTCGCAGCCGTGTCTGGCTGCTTGGCTGCCTCTAGGAGTTCGTCCCGCCAATGCAGTGCGGCGGAATTAATCTCATCGAGTCGTGCATAAGTCCTGCGGTCTGATCGGTTTCTCATAATCTTGAATCCAATGGCTGAGGTGAACGCACAAATGTATGTGCCTCCCATGACCTCCTACGGCCCAGGCGGCGGCGTGGCTGGCGGCGCGGGCGTGGGCGGGTTGTAGTCGCTGCTCGTGGGCACTTGCGCGCGAATGAGGTCGCCGATTTCGGTGCCTTCCACCAAGACCTTCGTGGCCTCGCCATACCAGTCCTGGCAGCCGTGCTCGACGATGGCAAGGCGGACGTTCAGGCGGCCGGTTTTGCGGCGGTCCATCGTGGGCACCCTGAGTATTCGATTTGCCATCCTGAGTTCCCGTTTTGCCATCTCGGGCTGTCGGATTGCCAGCCTGAGCTGGCGATTCGCCTGCTTGAGTTCTCGTTTTGCCAGCCCGAACTGTCGAATTGCCATCTTGGGTTGTCGTTTTGAGAGCCTCAGATGTCGTTTTGCCAGCTTGGGAGGGCATTCAGGCATCAGGGTTTCGGTGTTTTCGGAGGCTTGGGGGTGTTGCCGCGGGCGCGTTCGCGGCGCATGGCGCGGGCTTCGTCAATTTTTGGGCCGACGGCGTCGCGTTTCAGGTCGTTGTAGGCTTCGTTGGCAGCGTCGTAGGAATCGCTGTCGGCGGCGAGGAGGGTGTCCTCCATGTCGCTGGTGAGCTTTTGCGCGACGGCGACGACGGGGCGGAAGGTGGCGCTGAAGTTGCGGTCCTGATCCCATTTGGCGAGGGAGAAGTCGCCGGCGAGTTTGCCGGGATTTTCGTCGGCTGCGGCACGCATGATGTTCTCGAAGGCGAGATTGCCGGTGCCAAGTTTGGGGAAGTGGGATTTCTGTTCGGCGGTGTAGGCCTTGAGGAAGTCCATCTTTGCGCGGATGGCGGCGAAGTCGGTGATGATTTCATCGGCGAGGGTTTGTGCGAGATCTGCGGAGATGAGGTCTTGGGACATGGAGGGATTGGTTTGGTTTTGGTAGTAGCGCTCGGGCACCTTGCCGTCCCAGGTGAATTCAGGCCCCATGTCGAAACGGAGCGGTTGTCCGTCGGGGAGGGTCATATCCATTCTGAGGGGTGGGCGCTCGGGCATGGCGGGGAAATTGCGCCCCTGCCATGAAGCGGAGTCAAGCTGTGATTTGAGGATTTTTTGGCATGACTGGGATAAGCGAGGGACTGGAATTGCAGTCGGTGCAGTGCCGCAGTCTGTCGCCCAATGGAGAAGAAGGGCGGGAGCCTGTATCGAGCTTTGTCCTTATCCGAGTGCCATTCGGGACAGGCTACCAGAAGCGCCCGCCCCGGAGTCCCTCATTCGCGACTATCCTGAATCCAGAACCGCTAGAGGGGTCACATTGAAAGCGAAACCCGGTGCCTGTCGAAGCTGGATGTATCGCGCGATTACACCTGCACTCCCGCACTGCCGCGGACTGTTTCCCCACAGCCTTTCTGGGCGGGCACAGCCGGGGAGGAAAATGAAAAGGCCGATGCCCAATAGGATGAGCATCGGCCTGATCGCAAAAGGTTGGAGTTCTTACTTCTTGGCGGTAGGTGCGGGGGCTTTGCCGGCCTTTGCGGCTGCCCAGCGGGCCTTCATTGCTGCGGCGAGCTTGGCTTTCACCTCGGGGGAGACGACGCGCGTCTTCTTGCCGGCCGCCTTTGCAGGCTTTGCGGCCTGGGCCTTCGGAGCGGGAGCCTTGCCGGCCTTGATCTTAGCCCAGCGGGCCTTCTGTGCGGCGACGATGCGCGCGCGGCCTGCGGCGGACATTCCGCCTTTCTTGCGCCCGGCGGGAGCCTTGGCTGCGGGGGCTGCTGCGGCCTTCGGGGCGGACGATCCGGAGAAGAGCGCGCCGAGTTCAGCTTGGAGTGCGGCGATCTGTTCTGAAATTTGGAGGCCGCGTTGGAGTTGTGCGAGGGTAGGTGTGGATTGTGACATGGATAGGATGGCATTCGTAGCATGTTACAAGAATACGTCAAGTATGTTTCAATAACAAAATAGGGCGCAGTGTAAGTCCGCATATGCGGCCTCGGCTGCTTCTCGGCCGGCGCATTGCAATGAAGGAAGCCGGACGGGTATTTGAAAAGGCTGTGCGCATCCGGCCTTTCAGGATGAATGCGAGCAGGGACTTGTTTCTTCAATGGGCTGATTGCCGATCGCCGGGCGGCGATATGGGATGGCTGTCACCCACGGAAACGGACTGTGGTGGTGCAATGGATGATCTGCGAAACACACGGACTGCACGAATGGAATGAACTGCTTGTCGTGCCTTTGGTGTATTTGCGAACTATCCCGCGCGCCCATTTTTCGTCCGGCCGGTCTGAAGCTCCATCCTGTCTCCGTGCAATGCCTCAATGAAACGCGCGGCAAGAGCACCAAGAGGCACCACCGGCTTCGATGCCGCCACGCATCACCGTTCGGAAAAACATTTCCATCGGGCCATTGGCGAACCAAAGAACTCGCACGCTGCCTCCTCTATTTCCCACTGATCATGAACATCCCGCGAATCCTCTCCATCACCTGCCTTTGGGCTCTCGTGTGCCTTCCGCTTTCCGCCGCCGAGCGAAAGCTCGATATCAAAGACGGCGACCGCGTGCTGCTCATCGGCGACGTGCTCATCGAGCGGGAAAATAATTACGGCCTCATCGAGGCGCGCATGAGGCGTGAGTTTGCGGGGCGCGACTTTGCGGTGAGGAATCTCGGTTACAGCGGCGACAGTCCGCTTGGTGCATCGCGTGCGAGCTTCGATCCAGTCGCGAAGGGCGAAGATTCGCTGAAGGAACAGCTCGCGGTGGTGAAGCCGACAGTCGCCATCCTCGGCTACGGCATGGCGGCGAGCCTCGATGATCTGACTTATCGGAAAAATGATCCCGTGCTGAATCCAGATCCTGTGCGCTACGGCCTGGAGCACAGTCCCGCGAAATTCCGGAATGAGCTTCTCGCGCTGATGGATCTGATCGTGAAGGCGAGCCCGGATGGAAAAGTGCGCTTCGTCTTTGTCGGTCCGATCCGGCACGAGGATCTGCGCGCGACGCGTCCCGGCCTGCCTGATCCTGAGGAGCACAATGCGGTGCTCGCCGAGTACGAGAAAGTCGTCGAGCAACTCGCGGCGGAGAAGCACGCGCCATTTGTGCGCGGCGAATGGAAGAACGCTGGCGTGAATCTCCCGCAGGGGACGGACAACGGAATCCATCTCACGCAGCGCGGCTATCGCGCGCTCGCCGAGAGCTTCTGCGCGCAGCTCGGCTGGAAGACGGATGCGGCGAATTGGGACATGGAGACGCCTGCGCAGCTCACATTGCGCGAGGCGATCCTGCGCAAGAACTCGCTCTTTTTCCACCGCAGCCGGCCCGCGAACTACACTTACATCTTCGGCTTCCGCAAACGCGAGCAGGGGCGCAATGCGGTGGAGATTCCGAAGTTCGATCCGCTTGTTGAAAAGGCGGAGGCGAATGTGATCGGCATCTCCGCGGGCAAGCCGAGCACGCTCGCGCCGGAGCCGAAGAGCGAGACCAAGCTGCCTTCGCTGCCGCCGTTGCCGCGGCCGGAGTTCACGCTGGACGAAGGTTTGCAGATGACGCTCTTCGCCGAGAATCCGCTGCTGCAAAAGCCAGTCGGCATGAACTTCGACACGTCGGGCCGGCTGTGGGTCGCATCGTCGAACACCTATCCACAGGTGAACCCCGACGATCTCGGCGCGCAGATGGAGGGCAACTCCGCAAAGTTCGGCCCCTCGACGGGAAACGATCGCATCATTGTCCTCGAAGACACGAATCACGGCGGCGTCGCGGAAGTCTCGCGTGTGGTCGCGGACAAGCTGCTCATCCCCGCCGGCGTCGCGCCGGACAACACGGGCGGCTGCTTCGTTGGCGCGAGCACCGAGCTGCTGCACCTCACAAAGCCCGATGCGAACGGCCTGCTCTCCGAGCGGCGCATCGTGTTCAGCGGCTTCGGCACCGAGGACACGCACCACATCATCCACGGTCTGCATTGGGGCATTGATGGCCGCCTCTATTTCCAGCAGACGATCTACATCCATTCGCACATCGAGACGCCGTGGGGACTCGTTCGTGCGAACTCAGGCACGGCGTTCGCGTACGATCCAAACACCGAGCTGCTCGAAGTCCACTCGAAGGGCCTCGTGAATTGCTGGGGCCAGCAGGAGGACGCGGCGGGGCAGACATTCCTCACGTCGGGCGCGGATGGAAATGGCGTGAGTTGGAGTTTCCCCGGCGCGGTGCTTCCGCCGAGCGAAGGCGCGCGCCGCACGATCACGAGCATCAGCCCCGGCTCGTATCCGAAATTCGCCGGCCTCGAACTCGTGAACAGCCCGCTCTTCGGCCCCGAGTGGCAGGGCAATGCGATCACGAACGACTTCCGCGCGCATCGTATCGTGCGGTTCAGCTTCACTGATCTCTCAAAGTCGGAGAAAAAATCCGGCTACGTGACGAAAGTCGAAGCCGACGTCGTCCGCACGAGCGACGCGACATTCCGCCCAATCGCGCTGAGCATGGGGCCCGACGGCGGGCTGTATGTCGCGGACTGGACGAACCCGATCATCAATCACGGCGAGGTGGATTTCCGCGATCCGCGCCGCGACAAGGAGCATGGCCGCATCTGGCGCATCGCGCCGAAAGGCAGCCAGCCGCTCGCGTGGCAGCCCGTCGCGGGACAGCCGGTGAATGCGTTGCTGGAAAAATTGCTCTCGCCGAACCGCTGGGACTTCGAGGCCGCGCGCCGCGAACTCGCGAAGGTGCCCGTGGCCGATCTGCAAAAGGCGCTCGCGGGTTGGGTCAAAGATGAAACGACGCGGCGTCACGCGGCGTGGCTGCTGAGTGCGCGGACGGGCGACACGAAGCATCTGATCGCGCTGCTGGATGCGAAGTCGTCGGACAACGCGAGCGTGCAAGTCGCGCTGCGCGAACTCGGCAAGGCGCAGGGACGTTCGGGCGGCACGGACATCGGTGCGATCTCGCCATTTGTCGCGGCGGATCAGCATCCGCGCGTGCGGCTGGAGGCGTTCCGCGCGCTCGCCCGCGTGCGCACTTTCGAGAGCGCGGATGTCGTGCTGCGCAATCTGCCGACCGATGCGAGCGACAGCTTCCTCGATTTCGCAGCGTGGACTTCCGTGAACGAACTCGCGCGCCCGTGGCTCGAGGAAATCGCCACGCATCCCGAAAAAATCGCAGGCCGCGATCAGCAGCTCACCGCGCTCGCAGGCATCGTGGATCCCGTCATCGCCGCGCCGTACATTCAGCGGCTGTTTGCAGGGCGCACGATTGATGCCGCGGGCACCGGCCCGTGGATCGAACTCATCGGCAAGTCCGGCGGGCAGGCGGAGATCAATACACTTTCGCAGGCGTTCATCGCGGACGACAAACTGCAGCCAGCCGCGCGCGTCCGTGCAGCGAAGGCGCTCGCCGAAGCCGCGAAAATCCGGCGGCTGCTTCCGCAGGGCGATCTCGGTGCGATCGCCGCCCTTGTGAAATCGCCCGACCGTGCGCTGCAACTCGCGAGCATCCGTCTCGCAGGCGAGTGGAAGCAGGGCGGGATGATCGGCACGCTCGCGGAATTTTCCGGCGATGCGAAGGACGGCGAGCTGCGCCGCGAATCGCTCGCCGCGTTGCGGCTGATCGGCGGCGGAGGCGCTGTCGAGGCTTTGAAAAAACTCGTCGCCGAGGATCGTCCCGCGAACGTACGTCGCGATGCGCTGATCCCGCTCGCAGCCCATTCGCGCGACGCGACGATCGCCGCGCTACCGTCCATCTTGAAGCAGACCGCTACAAAGTCCGAATCGCAGGCTCTGTGGCGCGAGCTTTTCCAAAATGCGCAGTTCGCGAATCAGTTTGCCAACAGGGTGCCAAAGACTCTGCCCGCGTCCGCATATTCCGACGCGCTGCAGGCTGCACGCGGACTTGGCCGCGGCGGAAATGCGCTCGTCGCCGCGCTTCAGCCGCTCGCAGGTGCGAAGGTTGCCCCGCGCGACTTCAAGGCCGAGATCGCTGCGTTCGTGAAATCCGTCCCCGAGGGCGGCAACAGCGCCGACGGCGAGATCGTGTATCGCCGCGCAGGCTGCGTTGCGTGCCATGCCATCGGCGGTGTCGGAGGAAATTTCGGCCCCGACTTTTCCAGCATCGGCGCGAGCGCGCCGCTCGACTACCTGATCGAGAGCACGCTGGATCCCGCGGCGAAAGTGAAGGAAGGCTACCACGGCTTCGCATTCACGATGAAGGACGGAAACGTGCTGACCGGAATTCCAGCGCGCGAGACTGCGACCGAGGTGATCATCCGTCCCGGCCCCGGCGTGGAGATGCCCGTAGTGAAGGCGAACATCGTGAAGAAGGAAAACGTCGGCAGCCTCATGCTGCCCGGCCTCGTGGACGCGCTCAGCGTGGGCGACAAGCGGAACCTGTTCGCATTCCTCAGCCAGATCGGGCGGCCCGGCCCGTTCGATGCGAGCAAGGCTAACGTCGCCAGAATCTGGAGCTTCACGGCGGCGTCGCCCGGTGGCCCGGCGGCGAAAGATGAACCGGTGAATGTGACCACGCTGATCAACGGTCAGCTTCGCAAGGAGGACATGCCGGACAAGCCGTATGCCAGCGTGCGCTTCAGCGCCGCGACTGCGACGAAGCAGCCGCTCATCCTCACCGGCGTGAAGTCCGCGTGGCTCGACGGCAAGCCCGTCGCGCTAAAGGACGGACGCTCCGACGCAGCCATCGCCGCAGGCCAGCACACGCTCACGATCACGCCCGACCGCGGCGCTCCGCACGCGAAGGCACAGTGCGACGACGTGACTTTTCTCGATGTGAAATAGCGCACGGCGCTGGCGACGCAGCCCAAACAAAACGGGCAACACCGAGTCACTGATATGAAGATGTCCTCCATGAAAAAGTCCCTGTTCCTTTGCGTGCTGACGGCGGGCGTCACGCGCGCCGCCGAGCTGCCGCTGCCGGCGAAGATCGAGTTCAACCGCGACGTGAGGCCGATCCTCTCGGACAACTGTTTCTTCTGCCACGGCAATGATCCGAAGCACCGCGAGGCGAAACTGCGGCTCGACGTGCGCGAGGAGGCGGTGAAAAGCGAAGCGTTCGTGCCGGGAAAAGCCGACGCGAGCGAACTCGTGAAGCGCATTTTCTCGACCGACAAGGACGAGCAGATGCCGCCGCCGGATTCGCAGAAGAAACTCACGGCGCGGCAGCGGGAGATTTTGAAAAAGTGGATCGCTCAGGGCGCGGAATACCAGGGGCACTGGGCGTATGAAAATCCGGTGAAGGCGGCGGTGCCCGCGGGGCAGAATGGCGTGGATGTGCTGGTGCAAAAGCGGCTCGCGGAGATCGGACTGAAGCCGTCGGCGGAGGCGGATCGCCGCACTTTGATCCGCCGGCTTTATACGGATCTGATCGGGCTTCCGCCGAAGCCGGAGGAGGTCGCGCAGTTTGTCGCGGATCAGTCGCCGGATGCGTATGCGAAGCTCGTCGAGCGCGTGCTCGCGAGCCCCCACTACGGCGAGCGCATGGCGATCGGATGGCTCGATGTGGTGCGCTTTGCAGACACGATCGGCTATCACTCGGACAATCCGCGCAACGTGTGGCCGTACCGCGACTGGGTGATCAAAAGCTTCAACGACAACAAGCGATTTGACCGCTTCACCATCGAGCAAATCGCGGGCGACCTCATGCCCGGTGCGAACCAGGAGACGCGCGTGGGCTCGGCGTTCAACCGGCTGCTGCTCTCGACGGAGGAAGGCGGTGCGCAGGCGAAGGATTACGAGGTGCGGATGCTCACCGATCGCGTGCGCGCAGTCGGTGCGGCGTGGATGGGGCAGACGACCGGTTGCGGGCAGTGCCACGATCACAAGTTCGATCCGTGGACGCAGCGCGACTTCTACTCGATGGGCGCGTTTTTTGCGGACATCAAGGAGCCGATCCTCGGACGCCGCGAGGACGGCATCACGGTGCTCGACGCGGAGCAGGAGAAAAAACTTGCGGACATCGGGGGGCAGCTCGCGGCGTTGCAGGCGGACATTGTGAAGCCGCATCCCGAACTCGCCGCATCGCAGGCGGCGTGGGAAAAGACCGCGCTCGACGCGATCGCGAGCGGCAGCGCGTGGCAGACGCTGAAACCTATCAGTGCGACTTCCTCGAAAAAGAACCTCACGCTCAAGGCCGACAAGGACGGCGTGGTGCGCGCGGCGATTGATGGAAAACGCGATGCGCGCAACCAGAACGACGGGACGGAAACTTACACAATTACGGCGAAGGTGGTTGCGGGCGTGACGGGATTCCGCATCGAGGCGCTGAAGGAAAAATCCGCGGGCGTCGGGCTCGCATCGAACGGCAACTTTGTCCTGAGCGAGATCGCGATCACCGAGGGGAAAAAATCGGCGATCCAGATCGGCCATGCGAGCGCGACGTTCGAGCAGACGGGATTTGCAGCAGCGGCTGCGGTGGACGGCGTCGCGGACAAGAAGGACAACGGCTGGTCGGTGCTCGGTGGCACGGGCGCGGATCAGGCGCTGTTTCTCGAACTGGCCGAGCCGCTCGACGACGCGGATGCGGTACTCACGTTCAAGCTGACTTTTGCGCGCGGGGAAAATCATGAGATCGCAAGCCTGCGCCTGAGCGCGACGACCGCGCCGAAGCCGGTTCGTGCGCCGAACGTTTCGCTTCCGGCGAAGGACATCGTGGACGTTTTGAAAGTCGCGCCGGAGAAGCGCACCGCCGCGCAGAAGCAGAAACTCGAAGCCGCGTTCAAACAACTCGCGCCGGAGCTTTCTGATCTGCGGGCGAAGATTGCAAACGCTGAAAAGGAGAAGGCGGATTTTGAAAAGGCCGCGCCGAAGTGCATCGTCTCGATCCACAGCGATGCGCCGCGTACGGTGCGGATTTTGCCGCGGGGAAACTGGATGGACGAGAGTGGCGAAGTCGTGAAGGCGGCGCTGCCGCATTATCTCCCGCAGAAAAAAATCGAGGGCCGTGAGCCCACGCGCCTCGACCTCGCCGAATGGCTCGTGTCGCGCGACAACCCGCTCACCGCGCGCACGGTGATGAACCGGCTGTGGAAGCAGTTCTTCGGCACGGGCCTGAGCAAGGTGCTCGACGACCTCGGCGCGCAAGGTGAACCGCCGCCCAATCCCGCGTTGCTCGACTGGCTCGCGTGTGAATTTGCGGACAGCGGATGGGACGTGAAACACATGGTGCGTGTGATCGTCACGAGCGCGACGTACCGCCAGATCTCGACGGCGACAAAGGAGCAGCTCGCTGCCGATCCATACAACCGCGAACTCGCACGACAGAGCCCCTTCCGGCTCGACGCGGAACTCGTGCGCGACAATGCGCTCGCCATTTCCGGCCTCCTCGCGCCGAAGATCGGCGGCCCGAGCGCGAAGCCGTACCAGCCCGAAGACTACTGGGACAACCTGAACTTCCCGCGGCGGATTTATCCCGCGGACACCGGCGAGGCGCAGTACCGCCGCGGCCTCTACACTTGGTGGCAGCGCAGCTTCCTGCATCCGAGCATGGTCGCGTTCGACGCGCCGAGCCGCGAGGAATCCTGCGCCGAGCGCAACCGCTCGAACATCCCGCAGCAGGCGCTCGTGCTGCTGAACGATCCGACCTACGTCGAGGCCTCGCGCACTTTCGCTGCGCGCATCCTCGGCGAGTGCAAGGGCGACACCGCCGCGCGCATCCGGTGGGCGTGGCAGCAGGTGCTCCAGCGCGACCCGGATGCCGCGGAGCAAAAGATGATCGCCGCGCTGCTGAATGAGCGGCTCTCGGCATACCGGCAGGAGGAAAAATCCGCCGACGCGCTGCTGAAAGTCGGCCTAGCGCCTGCGCCCGCTGCGCTCGACAAAGTCGAACTCGCCGCGTGGACGCACGTCGCGCGCGTGCTGTTGAACCTGCACGAAACCATCACCCGTTCGTAACCCATGGACCCGCTCACTCCCGCTGAAATCACCCGCCGCGCCTTTCTCGGCAAGGTGTCGCAAGGGCTCGGTGCTGTTGCGCTCGCGTCGCTCATGCGGCCTTCAATGCTCGGCGCTGCGCAATCGCGCGGCGTTTTGAAAAATCTTCCGCTTCCGCAAAAGGCGAAGCGCGTGATCTGGCTCACGATGGCTGGCGGCCCATCGCACTTGGAGACCTTTGATCCGAAACCGAAGCTCGCGGAGATGGACGGCAAGCCGATGCCCGAGAGCCTCACGAAGGGGCAGCAGCTCGCGCAGCTCCAGGGCAAACCGCTGAATTGCTTTGGCCCGCAGCATCTGTTCGCAAAGTTTGGCAAAAGCCAGATCGAGATTTGCGCGCTCCTGCCGCAGATCGGCTCGGTCATTGACGACATCTGCCTCATCCGCTCGATGACGACGGACGCGATCAACCACGACCCGGCGCACATGTTCATGAACACGGGCTCGCAGATTGCCGGGCGTCCGAGCATGGGCGCGTGGGTCACATACGGGCTCGGCAGCGAGTCCGAGGAATTGCCGGGCTTCGTCGTGCTCACCTCGCTCGGCAAGGGCGGGCAGAACCAGCCGATCGCCGCGCGCCAGTGGAGCAGCGGATTTTTGCCGAGCAAATTCCAGGGCGTGCAGCTCCGCGCAAAGGGCGATCCCGTCTTGTATCTCACGAATCCGCCCGGCATCTCGAAAGAGCGGCAGCACGGCGACGTGGATGCGATCAATGCGCTCAACCGCCGGCGCGACGCGCTCACCGGCGATCCGGAAATTGCGACGCGCATCGCGCAGTACGAGATGGCGTTCAAGATGCAGGCCAGCGTGCCCGATCTCATGGACGTGAGCGCCGAGGGCGCAAAGACGCTGGAGCTGTACGGCTGCCAGCCGGGCGACGGATCGTTCGCGTCGAACTGCCTTCTCGCGCGCCGTCTCGCCGAGCGCGGCGTGCGTTTCATCCAGCTCTATCACAAGGACTGGGATCATCACGGTGGCGTGAAGGAAGGCATCGCGCAGAAGGCGCAGGAGATTGACCGCGCGTGCATGGCGCTGATCACGGATTTGAAACAGCGCGGCCTGTTTGATGACACGCTCATCGTGTGGGCCGGTGAATTCGGCCGCACGCCGATGTCGCAGGGCGGCAGCGGGCGCGATCATCACAACAAGGCGATGTCCGTGTGGATGTCCGGCGCGGGCATCAAAGGCGGCATCGTCTATGGCGCAAGCGACGATCTCGGATACGCGGCGGTGGAAAATGTGACGACCGTCCACGACCTGCACGCGACGATGCTGCACCAACTCGGCATCCAGCACGAGTCGTTCTCATTCAAATTCCAGGGCCTCGACGCGAAGCTCAGCGGCGTGGAAGGCGCGAAGGTGATCAAAGACATCCTCGCGTGATGCGCAGGCCAGCCGATTTTTTTCCGATGCACGAAACTCCACGCTCCATCGGCGCCGTCGCACGACCCCTGACATTGCTGACGCGCATCCCGCGCGGTGCCATCGTCGGAATCACGGCATGGGCTGCGCTGCGTTTTTGCATTCCGGCTTTCGCCGCGGAAAATGCCGCGCCGTCGCCGGAAGGGATCGCATTTTTTGAGTCGAAAATCCGGCCCGTGCTCGCAGACGCGTGCTACCAATGTCACAGCGTCTCCGCGAAGGAAAAGGGCAAGCTGAAAGGCGGGCTTTTCCTCGACACGCGCGAAGGCGTGCTCGCGGGCGGCGACACCGGGCCGTCCGTCGTGCCGGGAAAACCGGACGCGAGCCTGCTCGTGAAAGCCGTGCGCTGGAGCGACCCGGACATGGAGATGCCGCCAAAGCACAAGCTGCCGCCGCAGCAGATCGCCGACCTCGCGAAGTGGGTGGAGATGGGCGCGCCCGATCCGCGCGACGGCGCGAAGGGCAGCACGAAACGGGAGATCAATGTCGAGCAGTCGCGCGACTTTTGGTCGTTCAAGCCGCTCGCAAAAGTGACGCCGCCCGAGGTGAAAAATTCCGCATGGGTGCGTACGCCGGTGGACCGTTTCATTTTGGAAAAGCAGGAGGCCGCGGGTGTGACGCCCGCCGCGCCGCTGGGTCGCGAAAAACTTTTGCGCCGCGCATTTTTCGATCTGACGGGGCTGCCGCCTTCGCCCGCGGAGACGGATGAATTCCTGAAGGATTCGTCGCCGGATGCGTTTGCAAAACTCGTGGACCGGCTGCTCGCCAGCCCTCGCCACGGCGAACGGTGGGCGCGGCACTGGCTCGATGTCGTGCGCTTCGCGGAGAGCAACGGCTACGAGTTCGACGGATTCCGCAATGGTGCATTTCATTACCGCGACTGGGTGATCCGCGCGCTGAACGACGACATGCCGTACCGCGATTTTGTCCGCTGGCAGCTTGCCGGGGACAGACTCGCGCCGGGCACCTACGACGGTGGCGCCGCGACCGGCTTCCTCGTGGCGGGGCCGTATCCGGGACAGATCACGGCGAAGACCGAGGAGCGCATCCGCTACGATCAGCTCGACGACATGCTTTCGACGATCGGCAGCTCGATGCTCGGGCTCACGATCGAATGCGTGCGCTGCCACGAGCACAAGTATGATCCGATTCCGCATCCCGACTATTACGCGCTCGCGGCGACGCTCGGGCGGACGGTGCATGGGAACGAGCTCCTCGATACGGATCCCGCGGCGACGAAGAAGGCGCTCGAAGCACACGCCGCCGCGCACGCACCGCTCGTCGCGGCGTTGCGGAAATATGAGGCGGAGGCGCTGCCTGCGCGTCTCGAAAAATGGCAGCGCGAGGAGATGTCCGCGCTGTCCTCCACCGCGCGTTGGCAGACGCTCGATCCGATCGAGGCACGCGCGGACAAGGCGTGGCTCGACACGGAAGCGGACGGATCGGTCGTGTTCGCGGGGAGGACGAAGGCGGTCCAAAACCGTCCGGGCCGGGCGCAGGGCACCGACGATCCGAACAACATTACTTACTCGATTACCGCGCACACTTTTCAAAAGAACCTCACGGCGATCCGGCTCGATGCGATCGCGGACAAGAAGTTTCCGAAGTCCGGCCCCGGCCTTGCGGCGGACGGGAGTTTCAATCTCGTCGAGTTCATCGTCACCGCCTCGCCGCTCGCCGCTGACAGCGCCGCGAAGCCTGCGGCGCTGAAGCTCGTCCCAGCGCAGGCGCGCTTTGCGGAGAAGACGAGTCCGATCCAAAATGTGTTGGACGGAAACCGCGCGACGGGCTGGCGCGCGAAGGACAATCCGGGCGTGGACAACGCCGCGGCGTTCGAGATCGTCGGCGGGTTTTCCGGCTTCGATGGCGGAACGGTGCTCACCTTTCACGTCGAGTTCCGCACCGACGCGATCGGGCGGCTGAAGCTCGCGATGACGAATTCGCCGCTGCCGCCGCGCCCCGTTGAGAATGGAAAGCCAGCGCCGGAAATTCCCGATGCGCTCGGCGGAGAGACGGACGTGCAGCATTTGCGCGAACTGCGCGCGATGCTCGATGCGAAGGGCGTCGCGGGAGCGCGGTCAGATGCGATGCGGTGGATGAGCCCGTTCGATGCAGAGGTGAAGGCGGTCTTCGACGCGGTCGCCGAACACGAACGCAAGACGCCGAGGCCGAAGCTTTCCGAGATCTACACGACGCTCCAGGGCGGACGCGATGTATTCATGCTCCGCCGCGGCGATGTCGCGAACAAGGAGGGCAAGGCTGCGCCGGGATTCCTTCAGGTGCTTGCGACCGCCGAACCGAAGCGATGGCTCGCGCAGCCGGAAGACGATCCGCGTGTGGCGCTCGGCGAGTGGATGACGGATGCGGAGCACGGTGCGGGACACCTGCTTGCGCGTGTGATTGTGAACCGGCTTTGGAAGCATCACTTCGGCCGCGGAATCGTCGCGACGCCTAATGATTTCGGAGCGCAGGGCGCGAGGCCAACGCATCCCGAACTGCTCGATTATCTCGCAGGCGAACTCATCCGCGGCGGGTGGAAACTGAAGCCGCTGCACCGGCTGATCATGCTCAGCGCAGCCTACGCGCAGGGCGGCGAAGCGAATGCCGCGAACCAGCAGCGCGATCCCGACAACAAGCTGTGGTGGCAGCGGCCCGCGCGCAGGCTCGAGGCCGAGGCGATCCGCGATGCGCTGCTGACCGTGGGTGGAAATCTCGACGCGCGGATATTCGGCCCGAGCGAGAGTGCGGTGGAGTCGCCGCGGCGCAGCATTTATCTGCGCGTGAAACGGAGCGAGCTGATCCCGTTTCTCACACTCTTCGATGCGCCGGATGCGACTCATGCGCTCGGGGAACGCGGCTCGACAACGCTACCGACGCAGGCGCTCACAATGCTGAATTCGCCGTTCGTCCGCGACATCGCCGCGCGGCTCGCGAAGCGCGCGATGCCAGCGGGAGCGACGTCCGATGCCGCGCTGGATGCGGCCTTTCAGATCGCGCTCACGCGCCTGCCGACCGATGCGGAGCGCACAAAATTCGGCGCGTATTTTTCCAGGCAGAAGACGCTGCTCGGCAGCGATGAGAAGGCGTTCGCCGAGACATGCGTCGTGCTGCTTGCGACGAACGAGTTCGTTTACGTGGACTGATTCCGCGCTCAGTTTTTTCCAAACCAACGCCCATGTTCAATCATCACACACCCGGTGAACTCAGCCTTCCCACGCGCCGCCGTTTCCTCCAGCAGGTCGGGCATGGCTTCGGATCGCTCGCGCTCGCGGCGATTCTGGACGAGAAGGCGCGCGCCGCCGCGCCGAATCCACTGCTCTCACACGCGCCGCATTTCAGGCCGCGTGCGAAGGCGGTGATCTGGCTTTTCATGACGGGCGCGCCGTCGCAGGTGGACACATGGGACTACAAGCCGGAGCTGCAGAAGCGTCACGACCAGGTGCTGCCTGGCAGCGATCCGCAGACGGGATTTTTCAAGACGAGCGGCAAGTGCCTGAAGTCGCCGTTCGCGTGGCAGCAGCACGGGCAGAGCGGGACGTGGGTGCCGGAGATTTTTCCGAATCTCGCGCGGCATGTGGACGACATGACGTTCATCCACTCGTGCTATCTCAAGGGGAACAATCATGCGCCCGCGGCGATCGAGCTCATGTGCGGGACGAATGTGCCGGGACGGCCGAGCACGGGTGCGTGGGTGACGTACGGCCTCGGCACGGAGAACCAGAATCTCCCGGCATTCGTCGTGATGCACGACCGCAAGCCGCGCGGTGATGATCAGATTTGGTCCGCGGGATTTTTGCCGAAGACGTTCCAAGCCCTCGCGCTTGACGCGCGGCGGAAGGAGGCGATTGACAATGTTCTCCGCGCGAAGGACGAGACCGACGAGCAGCAGCGGGCCGCGCTCGATTTGCTGCGCGACGTGAATGGCGCACACGCGCAGGCACGCCCGACGCAGGCGGATCTCGCGGCGCGGATTGACAGCTTCGAACTCGCATACCGGATGCAGACCGCCGCACCCGAGGCGCTCGATTTTCAGAGCGAGAGCGAGGCGACGCGGCAGCTCTACGGGATCGGCAACAAGACGACGGAGACCTTTGGCCGCCAGTGCCTGATCGCGCGCCGGCTCGTCGAGCGGGGCGTGCGCTACATCCAGATTTTTGCGGGTCGCGGAACCGGCGGCGACGGCTCGGTGGACGACGTGCCATGGGACGGCCACAACAACATCGAGACGAATCACCGTTCGTGCGCCGCCGCGACGGACCAGCCTGCCGCAGCGCTGCTCGCCGATTTGAAATCGCGCGGCCTGCTCGACGACACGCTCGTGATCTGGGGCGGCGAATTTGGCCGCACGAGCGACGCGCAAGGCACGGTCGGGCGCGATCACAATCCGCACGCTTTCACGATCTGGATGGCCGGCGGCGGCACGCGGGGCGGGGGATTCCACTACGGGGCGACGGATGAGTTTGGCTACAAGGCCGTGGAGAAAAAAGTCCATGTGAACGATCTCCACGCGACAATCCTGCATCAGCTCGGCCTCGACCACGAGAAGCTCACGTACCGGCACAATGGCCGCGATTTCCGCCTCACGGATGTGGGCGGGCATGTGCTGCGCGAGATTCTCGCGTAGCACGCCAGGCTGGTTGTGTTGGCGGCATTCGAATTCACGGGTGGTTTCGCCGTTCGTTGGCATCGGTGTTCCGGCGGCAAATTCGGGGCCGACCACACCTTTGTGAAACATTTCACAAATTCCTGTTGCAATCTGCAGGGGATCGGTGAGAGTGAAATTGTTCTGGGGGGAACAGCCGGGTCATTGGCTAATCGGTCAGTGGCCCGGCACTTTTTTGTACCGGCTGCTTCATGTGCTCCCGGTGGCTGCCTTTGAAAAGGCGTTGCGAATTCCGGCCGTGAGCGGGTTTTGATTCGCCGTGCAATTACGATCTCGTCCGGCGCGGTTCGGGGCGGGGCAAATTTCATCGGCAGAATTCGGACATGAATATCGCCCTCATTGCCTGCCTGATTCCGCCGATGAGCCTAAAACCCTGTGTCCATCAGGGATTCAAGCTGATCGGGCCGGCGGGATTCAAACCCACGGCCTCTTGAACCCGAGAAGAGAAACGAGCCTTTTCGGGTGATGAATTACTTGACGCATGAGGCGTAAATCCGCGTGATTTCTGCGGAGAATGTCTCGACATAATCGTGATCAGACGCTCCCCAAGTTGCTTAATGGATGCCGGAACACGCATGGATGCTAGGTCGCGATAAGAGAAACGCGCCCGGTGGCGTGTGCCTCCGGGCGCGTTTGCGTTTTGATTTTTTTGCCGGGCTCAGTGGTTGAACATGAACTCCTTCGCGTTCATGAGCGCCCAGAAGATGTCGGTGTACACCTTCGGCTGCTCCTCGGTGACGCCCCAGTGTTCCTGGAGCTTCACGAGTTCCTGCTCGGTCGGAGCGCGGCCGAAGCAGCGGAGGTAGAGTTCCGCGGCGACTTCGCGCGGCGTCATGTTGGCCTTCATGAGTTTCGCGACGACTCCGCCAGCGGTGATTTTGCCTTCGACGGTGTCGCCGTTGAGCATGTGAAGCGCCTGACTGAGCGTGGGGCCGACTTTTTCGCGCGAGCAAATCTCCTCGCGGTCCGAGCGTCCGAATGTGGTGAGGAAGTAGCTCGTGGTGCGGCCGTCGGCGATCTCAACGGCACGCGCGCCGAGCGGGAGGCCCTTGTATTTGTCCTTCGTCTCGGTGACCTGCGTGATGCAGTCGAGCAACACTTCCGACCTCATGCGGCGGATGGTGCCCTTTGCAAAATTGCGGTCGTCGAGTTCGTTCGACTCATTCACGCGGGTCGCGCGCTGGTAGGCGACGCTGGTGCAGATGTCGCGCACGAGGTGGCGCAGGTCGTATTTGTATTCGACGAGCTTCGCGGCGAGCGCCTCGAGGAGCTCGGGGTTGCTTGGCGGGTTCGAGAGGCGCGAATCGTCCACGGGCTCGACGATGCCGCGGCCCATGTACTGCGCCCAGACGAGGTTCGCAATGTGGCGCGGGAAGAACGGATTTTTCGGCGAAGCGACCCAGTCGGCGAGCACCTGCCGACGATCCTTGCCGGTGCAATCGGGCTGCTCCTCGCCGAGAAATTTCGGCGGGATAACGCGGCTGTCCACCGGGTGGCGCGCCTCGCCGCTGCCGGAATTATAGACGATGCGTTCGCGCGGATCTTCGCCCGGCTTGCGGGCGACCTGCGTGAAGAACGAGACAAAGCCGCGATAGTCGGCCATCGTCCAGCGGTCGAATGGATGGTTGTGGCACTGCGCGCACTGGATGCGCGTGCCGAAGAACGCCTGCGCGGTGTTTTCCGCGAGCTTGAGCGGGTCAATTTCCAGCTCGTAGTAATTGGTCGCCGGGCTGTCCATGTTCGAACCGGTGGCGAGGATGAGCTGCTTCGCCATTTCGTTCACGGGGACATTTTTCTCGAGCTGCTCGCGGATCCATCCGTAGTACGTGAGCACGGACTTGTAGCTGGCCTGCTGCTGGTTGTTCGTCGTGCGGACCTGCAGGAGTTCGCTCCATTTCATCGCCCAGATGTCCACAAACTCATTTCTCGCGAGAAGCTGATCCACCTTTTTCGCGCGCTTCGCAGCGTCCTTGTCGGAGGTGAATGCCTTCACCTCCTCGGGCGTCGGCAGCGTGCCGGTGATGTCAATGTGCGCGCGGCGCAGGAACGTCTCGTCGTCGCATGTCGGGCTCGGGAAAATGCGGAGCTTGTCGAGCTTCGCGTCCACGAGCTGGTCCACGTAGTTGTGCTCGTCATATTTCGGTTTCGTGTACTGGAGGCCCTTCGGGATGACGATGACCTGCGTGCCGACGGTGTAGGTGGCGTAGCGCGCCATGACGAACGCCTCGCCGCGCTGGCCGGTCGTGATCACACCCTCTTTGTCAATCTTCGCCGAGCCCTCGTTGCTGCTCAGGAAGAGCGCGAGGTTCGTCACGTCACGGTCGGTGCCGTCGCTGTAGTGCGCACGCACGGTGATTTTGAATTTCTGATCCGGTGCCTCGAGCAGGAGCTGTTTCGGCAAAATCTCGATGCTCGTGGCCTCGGCGACGTCCTTCGCGTCGTCGGGCGCACCGGCCTCGATCCAGCGGAGGAGCGTCTGGTTGTTCTCACTGTCCTTCGTGAAAAGTTTGCCGCCGGTGTGCGGCGCGTCGCCGTTGCACTTCGTCACAAGCATCGAGGCGTCGGGCGTGGCGAGGTTGATGCGCCGTCCGATCATCTCGCGTGTGAGGCGGTAGTGGTCGCCCGCGGGATCGTAGCCGAAGAGCGAGAGCCGGAAGCCGTCCTTGCCGCGCGCGGAGCCGTGGCAGCCGCCGCTGTTGCAGGTGTTGCGCATGAAGATGGGCATCACGTCGAGCCGGAAGGAAATCTGCTGGTCGGTCTTGGCCTCCTCGACCTTCACCGGCACGTCCACGGTCTGGCCGTTGTAGGCGACCTTCAGCACGGTCTGGCCGTCGGCGACGGGATATACGATGCCGTTTTCGACGCGTGCCTTCGTCGCGTCGGAGAGCGTGAACTTCGCCTGCGTCGTCACGTTGCGCTGGACGCCGTTCGGCTCGGTGATGCGGCACACGAGCGACTGGCGGTCGCGCAGGAACTTGAGGTTCACCTCGGACGGGAAGACCTCGAAGTTGTTCGCGGCGAAACTTGCGCCCGCGAACGTGAAGACTAGAGGCAGGAAACGGATGGCTTTTTGCATGGGTGGAGTCGTTGTTTCAGCTTGGAATCAAAATATCGGCGCAGGTTCGTTTTCTTTGGCCCGCTTGCAGTCAGGATCAGGGATTGGCGGTGGCGACCTTCGTCGAAGGCGTGGCTTTGTCCACACGCAGGATGCCGCCGCTGGCGATCGTGTTCGTCATCGTCTCGCCGTCGCGCACCAGCGTGAAGGACGCGAAGATCGTCTTGTGCTGGCCGGTCTGCGCCTTCGGCGTGGCCTTGAGCGGGAACTTCACTTCGGTGGAGTCCTTCGTGATCTCGCGCTCCTCGGAAATCACGCCTTCCGGCAGGCCGACGAGGGCGATCTTCGCCTTGCCGGAAAATTCCGCCTTCTGCTCGATCTTCACGGTCATCGAACCCTCGCCGCCCTGGTCAATGAACGTGCGGACGATGGTCCCGGTGACGAACGGCGCGGCGACTTCGAGTTCAAAGAGCTGCGTGCTGAACCACGTCGGGCCTTTGCCGAAGTCCGCGGTGCCGACGATGGCCGTCTTCCATTTCGCGATCGGCGCATTGCCGTTTCCGCTGATGGTGATCTCGCCCTCGTTCTTGCCCTCGGGGATGGTCACCGTGCCCGGCGTGCCGACGCCCGGCGGCGCGTAGAGCACCTGGAAGTCAATCGGCCCCTTGTAGTCATTGCGGCGCTGCGCGACGACCTTCAGCGCCATCGAGCCGCTCTGAAGCAGCGGCACCTTCGGCTGGATGCAGTTGATCGTCACCGGAATTTCTTCGGTGACCGCGATGGGCAGCGCGTTTTCATCCACGCCGTAGTAGGCCTTGTTATTACCATTCTCGGAGACCTCTACGCGGTGCGCGACGCGCGTGCCGACCTTCACGTCCTTCGGCGGCTCCGTGAGCGTCGCCGCGATCGTGAAGCTCTTCTGCGCAGGCGCGGCGTCGGGTTTCGCCTCGAAGACCATCGCGATGCGATCCACAGACTTGTCCACCTTGTCAAAGGCGGCCGTCACGCCCGCCGGAAGATTCTTCGGCTCGAGGGTCGCCTCGCCGCCCACATCCGCGCGCTTGAGCTGCACGAGCGTGGCGTAACGGTTGCCCTTCGGCACCGGCACGGCGCGGCGCTGCTGCGAGCTGTTGATGACCATCTCCGGCAGATACGTGATCAGCGTCGGCTCGACCTTCGTGATTTCCACGCGATACGCGAACAGCGGGCCGCCGCGCATGAGCTGGTCGTGGACCTGGATGAAAAAGTCGCCGTCATTCGGCGCGGTCCAGCGCAGGTAGCTGTCTGGCCCGCCCGCGTCGTCATTCAGCGCGAGGCGCGCGCCCTTCTCGTTGTAAATCTCCAGCACCGAATCCAGCGGCGAGCGCAACATGCGCGCACGGACGTTGATCTCGTACACCACGCCCTTCTGAGCGGTGATGCGGAAATAATCCACGTCACCCTTTTCCGAGATGATCCCGTTCAGCGCCACCGGCAGCGCGGTCTTCACCGGCGTCGCGGTCTCGATCGTGTTGTTCGGCTCCACTTCCATCACGTTCGGAAAGGGCGACACGCGGACAAAGTTCGGCTGCGGCGCGCTGAGGCCGTCCTTCTGCGCGATGATTTCAAATTTGTCCTGCGGCTCGGCAGGCAGCTTCACGGTCTGCTCGTACGGGCCGCCCGCGTCGCCGAGCATTGTGAATTTCACCGTCTCGCCCGCCATTCCGCCGAGCGGATATGTGACAGTCGGGCGCGGATGCGAGCCGAGGTGCAGCAGGTAATTGCACGCGCCGCTACCGTTGTTCGTCGAGTCACGGAGGATCACGCGATACTTCCCGTCCTCCGGCGCGATGATGCTCGTCGCCGGATCCTGCCGCGTGAACGCACAGTCGTCCACCTCCGCAAGTTCCTTCCCCACAGCGTTCGTGATTTTCAGATGGCCGTCAAAAAATGACCCCGTCGAAAGACGCACGCCGACGACCTCCGCGGAGAGGCGCTGCCCCTTTTTCAGCTCCACCTCGAAATGATCCTGATCCTCACCCGGCGCACTGCCGTAGTAAGTCGTGCCGAGCGTCGCAGGCTGCACCTTGTACGGATCCTTCGGATCCTCATCGGCCTCCTTTACCACCGGATACGGCGTGACGTAGAAAAGCCGCACGTCGCCGACACCGGAATTTGTGATCGCCCGGAACGCATACTCGCCGAGACGCGCATCCGCCGCGATTTTCAGCTTCGCCTTGAACTTGCCCGCAGTCACTTCGCTCACGCTGACGCACTCGACGCCCGGCTGGTCGAACAGCAGCGTGCGCGCGTCGCCGAGGTTGTTTCCCGAAAGCGTGACCTCCGCCTCCGTCCCGCGCTGCCCCGCCGCCGGGACGACCTGGCCGACCGATGGCGAGCCGGCGAATGCGGAAATCGTGGGGACGATGCAGGAAGCGAGGATGGCGATGCGTTTCATGAGCGGAAAAATGCGGGGGTAAGATGTTCGCCATGATAACGCACAACCGCACCGGGTCTTAGCGGGGAAGAATCACCTTTGATCGCAGGCTCGACACACCGCCGTTTGCGCGGCTTCCTCCCCGCGATGAAACTCCCCTCCCCGCTCCGCCTGCTCCCGCTCCTGCTCATCGCCCGCGTCGCCTTCGCCGCCGACGCCCCCATCCCCGCCGAAATCCGCGCGCAGATGATCGCCTCCTTCGAAGCCACCCGCACCGAATCCACCGAAGCCCTCGCCAAGGAACCCGCGAGCACCGAATGGCTCACCCGCCGCGGCGACGCCCGCCTCTTCCTCGGCGATGCAAAAGGCGCGGTCGCCGACTTTGAAAAGGAGATCGCCCTAGACCCCTCGCACGACGCCCCACACTGGCGCCTCGGCATCGCGTATCTCTTCGCCGGCGAATTCGCGAAGTCCGCAAAGCAGTTTGAAAAATACCACGCCTACGACGACCGCGACCGCGAGAACGGCGTCTGGCAATTCCTCGGCAACGCCCGCGTCGTCGGCATCGAAAAAGCCCGCACCTCGATGCTCGCCTACACCCGCTTCGACCGCGAGCCCTTCCCCGCGATCTACGAAATGCTCGCCGGCAAAAAGACCGGCGCGGAAGTCCTCGCCGAGATGGAAAAGAAATCCCTCGGCGAAAATGCCGCCGTCATGTTCTTCGCCCACTACTACATCGGCCTGAACGAAGACCTCCTCGGCCACAAGGAAGCCGCCCGCGAACACCTCGCCAAAGCCGTCGCCCTATCCATGAAATCCAACGCCCGCGGCGGCCCCGGCTACATGGGCCAGGTCGCGCGCTTGCACTACGAGGCGATGGCGGAAAAATGATGCTCTGCCGCATTTGCCGCGGCACTCTGCACATCGCCCGAATCATCCTCGACCCGCGCATCCTTCACCAAAAACTGCGGCAGGCGACCCTCAACCGCCTCACCGCATCGCGGCGGGAAGACACGGTTTACCGTGCTCCTTGCAAAAAACGTTTGGCAGGCCGCGCTACAACTGCGACTTTTTTTCACCATGAGTCTCGCTGAAATCAAAGCGGAATTGAAATCCATGAACCGCGCCGAGCGCATGACGCTCGCCGAGTATCTGGAAACCCTCAACCGGCTCGACGATCCGGGTGTGCGTGAGGAAATCAGCACCGCCATGCAGCGCATGGATTCCGGGCGCAAGGTCACCGAGGAGGAAATCCTCGCCTCCCACCAACAGCTTCTCGCCGAGGGCCGCTGAATGCCCGCCTGAAAGTTCATCCTTGATGAACAGGCCTTCGAGTTCTTCCGGGCAGTGCGCGGCACGGAACGCCAGGCACTCATCCGGGCTTTTGAGGAACTTCGCACGCACCCAACCGCCGAAGGCGACTGGCAAATCTCGCGCGCCGCCTTCCGAGCCCCGCGCACCGCCTTCCGAGCCTTGCACGCCGCCTTCCGAGCCTTGCACGCCGCCTTCCGAGCCTTGCACGCCGCCTTCCGAGCCTTGCACGCCGCCTTCCGAGCCTTGCACATCCGCC